>NZ_BAABWT010000007.1:0-313883 GCF_040365955.1 Phaeobacter sp. NW0010-22 | reverse complement strand
CGCTGTTGAGATGGTGATGCCGCGGGCTTTTTCTTCGGGTGCTCCGTCGATCTGGTCGTAGGCTTTGAAGTCACCAAAGTATTTGGTGATCGCTGCGGTCAGCGTGGTCTTACCGTGGTCAACGTGGCCGATTGTGCCGATGTTGACGTGAGGTTTATTGCGTTCAAACTTTTCCTTAGCCATGGTGGCCTCCTTTAAACATGTAGAGGATGTGCGGCGCCCGCACATCCTGCTAATTTCTGTCGCTTACGCGAATTTCGCTTGGATCTCTTCCGAGATGTTACCCGGAACCGGATCGTAGTGATCAAACTGCATCGAGAACTGGGCACGGCCCGAGCTCATGGAACGCAGGGTGTTGATGTAGCCGAACATGTTCGCCAGCGGTACAAACGCATCGATTGCGATTGCGTGGCCGCGTGCTTCCTGACCGGACACCTGACCCCGACGAGACGTCAGATCGCCAATGATACCACCAGTGTATTCTTCTGGTGTGATCACTTCGACTTTCATGATCGGCTCGAGCAGTTTTGCACCCGCTTTGCGCATACCTTCACGCATGCACATACGTGCTGCGATTTCAAAGGCCAGAACGCTGGAGTCAACATCGTGGAACTTACCGTCGATCAAAGCAACTTTGAAGTCGATCACAGGGAAGCCAGCCAATGGGCCGCTATCCATGACCGAGTTGATGCCTTTTTCAACACCGGGGATGTATTCCTTAGGAATAGACCCACCAACGATGCGCGACTCAAACGAGTAACCTTCGCCAGGCTCGGTCGGCGAGATGATCATCTTCACTTCGCCGAACTGACCAGAACCACCCGACTGTTTCTTGTGGGTGTAGGTGTGCTCAACTTCGTGACCGATGGTCTCACGATACGCAACCTGAGGCGCACCAATGTTCGCTTCAACCTTGAATTCACGCTTCAGACGGTCAACCAGGATGTCGAGGTGAAGTTCGCCCATGCCCTTCATGATGGTCTGACCCGATTCAATATCGGTTTCGACGCGGAAGGATGGATCCTCGGCAGCCAAACGACCCAGACCTTGGCTCATCTTCTCTTGGTCAGCCTTGGTTTTAGGCTCAACCGCGATTTCGATAACCGGATCGGGGAAGGTCATGGTTTCCAGAACCACTGGATCGCTGGTTGCACACAGGGTGTCACCAGTTGTGGTATCTTTCAGACCAGCCAGCGCAATGATGTCGCCCGCGAATGCTTCCGTGATTTCTTCACGGTCATTCGAGTGCATCATCATCATCCGGCCAACACGCTCTTTACGACCTTTGGTCGAGTTCAGCAGTGTGTCACCTTTGTTCAGAACGCCAGAGTAGACACGCGTGAAGGTCAGCGAGCCAACAAAGGGATCGTTCATGATTTTGAACGCCAGACCCGAGAACGCCATGTCGTCGTCTGCACGACGCGCAATGTCACGAGTTTCTGTTTCATCGCCGGGTTTGAAGCCCATGTAATCAACAACGTCCAGCGGGCTGGGCAGATAGTCGATTACGGCGTTGAGCAGAGGCTGAACACCTTTGTTTTTGAACGCAGAACCACCCAAAACTGGAACGAATGCCAGCTCGAGAGTACCCTTGCGAAGCAACTTGCGAAGGGTCGCTACGTCAGGCTCTTCGCCTTCCAGGTAAGCTTCCATCGCGTCGTCGTCCATTTCGACGGCCGCTTCAACCATTTTACCGCGCCATTCGTCGGCCAGGTCTTTCAGGCTGTCACGGATCGGTGCTTTGATCCATGATGCACCAAGGTCTTCACCCTGCCACAGCCATTCTTCCATGGTGACGAGGTCAACTTGACCTTCCAGCTCGGTTTCGGCACCGATCGGGAACGCAACAGGTACAGCACGTGAGCCGGTACGGTCTTCGACCATAGCCACACAGTTAAAGAAGTCCGCACCGATTTTGTCCATTTTGTTGACAAAAACCATGCGTGGAACTTTGTAACGGTCAGCCTGACGCCAAACAGTTTCAGTCTGAGGCTCAACACCGGCGTTGGCGTCAAGAACACAGACGGCACCATCGAGAACCGCCAACGAACGCTCAACTTCAATGGTGAAGTCAACGTGGCCGGGGGTGTCGATGATGTTCAGGCGGTGCTTTTCAGAATCCGAAGTTTCGCCATCTTCGGTGCGTTCCCAGAATGTGGTGGTCGCCGCCGAAGTGATGGTGATCCCGCGTTCCTGTTCCTGCTCCATCCAGTCCATGGTGGCTGCACCATCGTGCACCTCACCAATGTTGTGGGATTTGCCGGTATAATACAGGATGCGCTCGGAGCAGGTAGTTTTACCTGCATCGATGTGCGCCATAATACCGAAGTTACGGTAATGGTTGAGTGTATACTCGCGTGCCATTGGTCTAATGTCCTCTGGAAATTACCAACGATAGTGGCTGAAGGCTTTGTTGGCTTCGGCCATTTTGTGGGTGTCTTCGCGTTTCTTAACTGCGGTACCGCGCGACTGAACAGCGTCCAGCAGCTCGCCAGCAAGGCGCTCTTCCATGGTGTTTTCGTTGCGAGCACGCGAAGCGTTGATCAACCAACGAATAGCCAAGGCCTGACGACGCTCAGGGCGAACTTCGACGGGAACCTGGTAGGTAGCACCACCAACGCGGCGCGAACGAACTTCGACGGAAGGCTGGATGTTGTCCAGTGCTTCGTGGAAAACTTCGATCGGCGAGCGTTTGATCTTGCTCTCAACGCGATCCATCGCGTTGTAAACAATACGTTCTGCGACCGACTTTTTACCGTCGATCATCAGGTTGTTCATGAATTTGCTCAGAACCAGATCGCCAAATTTGGCGTCGGGCAGAATTTCGCGTTTTTCAGCGGCGTGACGACGTGACATATCAGCCTCTCCTTCTTACTTAGGACGCTTCGCGCCGTACTTCGAACGACGTTGCTTACGGTCTTTGACGCCTTGGGTATCCAACACACCACGCAGGATGTGGTAACGGACACCCGGAAGGTCTTTTACACGACCGCCGCGGATCAGAACCACAGAGTGTTCCTGAAGGTTGTGGCTTTCACCTGGGATATAGGAGATCACTTCGAAACCGTTGGTCAGGCGAACCTTCGCAACTTTCCGCATCGCGGAGTTAGGCTTCTTAGGTGTGGTGGTATATACGCGCGTACAAACGCCACGCTTCTGAGGACATTCCTGCAGGTGCATGGATTTCGAGCGTTTTACTTTCGGCTGCCGCGGCTTGCGGATCAGCTGTTGGATCGTTGGCATTCCGGTTCTTTCCCCGTCTCATCAACACATTTCATGCACACCAAGGTGTGCGGTTCGAATTCTCTGCAACTTACGTTCCCGCAAGCGCAAAACCCGCGATCGTTCCCATTCCGAGGTGAACGATGCGGTGGGTTATCAGAGGATCGAGACGATAGGTGTCTGGATCTTGACCACTAAGTATAGAAATCGACGACGGAGTTCCCCCCTATGCCGAGATAACGCGCGTATAGGGGGAGTCGCAGGTGGTGTCAACAGTGCAGCCCCTACAGCGCCGCACTCATCTAGAACACGGCACGACCGGGACCAAACTCGTTACATCCAGCCCGCTATTGCGCTGCCCGCGCAAGCGCTCTTTCCCGGAACAATGTGAAAATCCCCGTTGCAACAACAATAGCTGCCCCAGTCATCGTCAACGCATCCGGCCAGTCGCCAAACATGACCCAGCCCAAGATCAAAGCCCACACCAAACTCGTATAGCGAAAGGGTGCAATAAACGCGATGTCACCGCTGCGCATGACCATTACACTGCACAAATACCCGATCAGAATAAAAATGGATGCACTTGCGATCACCCCCGCCGTACCAACGGAGACAGACTCCCATGTGACAGACATGGATGCCAATGCAGCCGCAAGCGTAACTGAAATCGCCGTAAGCAATGTCACCGTCAATGAAGGGACATCTGGCGACATCCGTCGGGTAACCAGATCTCGCAATGTCACCATCATCACAGCTGCAACAGCATAAAGGGAATAGATACTAAAACCATCTGGACCCGGCCGAACGATAAGCAGCATTCCTCCAAAACCGATCAAAATCGCGACCATCCGCCTCCAGCCAACTCTTTCGCCAAAAAAGAGCGCAGCCCCCAGCGTGACGGTCAACGGCAATGCCTGCAAGACAGCGGTCAGATTGGCCAAAGGCATGTGCAACAAAGCTGTTAGAAAGAAGTAGGTAGTCACCACCTCCCCCAAGCAGCGAACCCCTATCAGACCCCAGTCGCGCTTTTGAATATTGAACCGCAATCCACCTACACGAACGGCCAACAGAAAAATAAGAACAGTCGCCAGCACACCACGCAAGGTTACCAACTGAAACAAGGGAACTGACGCACCTGCGAACTTCATGAGTGAATCGTTGATGGTAAATGCCGCCATGCTCGCCATCATCAACAACGCGCCGCGGGTGTTTGGTGTCATATGCGCAAGTCCATTCTTATCATCACACCCTCAGGCAAGTCCTGCCTATCAGCTACAACCATGCGGTGCGCATATCCTCGTGGCAAGCCGCGACTGCCTCAAAAAGAAAAAGGCCCCGCAGCAGGATGCTACGGGGCCTTTCAAATTCAATGTCGCAATCTTAATCGCGGCTTTCTGGGGTATCGACCAACGAGTCGAATTCTTCACCCAGAATATCACCATCCATCACAGGTGCGGCCAAGGCTGCAGCAGCTTCGGCTTCTTCGCGACGGGTTTCGATCACAACACTATCACGGTCCTGAGCAACACGACGCATCTGCTGCGTTGCACCACCGGTACCGGCTGGGATCAAGCGACCAACGATAACGTTTTCCTTGAGACCAACCAGTTTGTCTTTCTTACCTTGAACCGAAGCTTCGGTAAGAACACGGGTGGTTTCCTGGAACGATGCCGCCGAGATGAACGAACGAGTCTGCAACGACGCTTTGGTGATACCGAGCAAGATTGGCTCGCCTTTCGCCGGACGTCCGCCCTTCGACAGAGCCTTTTCACAGGCCGCATCGAATTCCTGTTTATCAACGTGTTCGCCCTTGAGCAGGGTGGTGTCACCGCTGTCTTGGATTTCCCACTTCTGCAGCATCTGACGAACGATAACCTCGATGTGTTTATCGTTAATCTTAACACCCTGCAGACGATAAACGTCCTGAACTTCGTCGATCATGTAGTCAGCCAGCGCTTCAACACCCATAATACCAAGGATGTCATGCGGCGCAGGGTTACCATCCATCAGGTATTCACCCTTCTGGATGAAATCACCTTCCTGAACAGGAATGTGCTTACCCTTTGGCACCATGTATTCCACGGTTTCCATCGATTCATCCGCTGGCTCGATCGAAATCCGGCGCTTGTTCTTGTAGTCACGGCCAAAGCGCACATAACCATCGATTTCTGCGATGATCGCGTGATCTTTTGGACGACGTGCTTCGAACAATTCCGCAACCCGCGGCAGACCACCTGTAATGTCTTTGGTCTTGGTGCCTTCGCGCGGGATACGCGCAACAATGTCACCAGCCTGAACATCTTGGCTTTCTTCCACCGACAAAATCGCATCAACCGACATTGGATAGTGAACTGGATTGCCCGCATCATTACGGACAGGTTCGCCATCTTCGCCAACCAACAGGATTTCTGGTTTCAGCTCGTTGCCTTTGGGGGCAGCGCGCCAATCGATCACGATCTTCTGTGTCATACCAGTTGCTTCATCGGTCTCATCACGGACAGCAATGCCTGACACCAGATCCACATACTTAACCTGACCGGCTTTCTCAGCGATGATCGGCAGCGTGAAGGGGTCCCATTCAAACAGCTTGTCGCCGCGTGCAATGTTCTGGCCTTCTTTGACGAACAGCTTGGAGCCATAACCCAGCTTGTGGCTGGCCCGCTCTTCACCGTGCTCGTCGTTGATGACCAGCTTCATGTTCCGGCCCATAACCATGGTCTCGCCTGCGGCGTTTTCCAAAGTTTGTGGGTTTTCGAACACGATCACACCGTCTTGACCCGCTTCCTGGAAGGACTGCTGGCCACCCTGAGCAACACCACCAATGTGGAACGTCCGCATTGTCAGCTGTGTACCGGGTTCACCGATCGACTGAGCAGCGATAATACCAACAGCTTCACCTTGGTTGACCATTGTACCGCGTGCAAGGTCACGACCATAGCACATGGCGCAAACGCCTTCTTCGGCCTCACATGTCAGTGGCGAACGGATCCGCGTAGACGCAACGCCTGCTTCGTCTACAAGATCCGCCATCCGCTCGTCGATCAACTGGCCCGCAGCAATCAGAACTTCGTCAGTGCCCGGACGCAGAATGTCATCCGCAGCCACACGACCCAGAACACGTTCTGCAAGCGACGAAACAACTTCACCATCGTTTACAGCCGCTTCTGCAGTGATCGCGGTTTCGGTACCACAGTCATGCATGCGAACGATGCAATCCTGTGCAACGTCAACCAGACGACGCGTCAGGTAACCCGAGTTCGCTGTTTTCAAAGCCGTATCTGACAGACCCTTACGGGCACCGTGTGTCGAGTTAAAGTACTCGAGAACGGTCAGACCTTCTTTAAAGTTCGAGATAATCGGGGTCTCGATGATGTCGCCGTTCGGCTTTGCCATCAGACCGCGCATCCCGCCGAGCTGTTTCATCTGCGTAACAGAACCACGCGCGCCAGAGTGGGCCATCATGTAAACCGAGTTCGGTTCCATTTCAGCGCCCGCCTCATTACGCTGAGACGCCGAAATCGACCCCATCATCGCATCAGTTACGCGGTCGTTACACTTCGACCAGGCATCAACAACTTTGTTGTACTTTTCACCCTGAGTGATCAGGCCGTCCATGTACTGCTGTTCAAAGTCTTTCACCTGATCGCGGGTTTCGTCCACGATGGGCCATTTGGTGTCTGGGATCAGCATGTCGTCTTTACCAAACGAGATACCAGCTTTGAACGCCTCACGGAAACCCATGGTCATGATCTGGTCACAGAAGATAACCGACTCTTTCTGACCGCAATAGCGATAGACGGTGTCGATGACCTGCTGCACTTCTTTCTTCCGCAGCAAACGGTTCACCAGCTCAAACGGAGCTTTGGCGTTCTGCGGCAGAAGCGCGCCCAGACGAACACGACCTGGTGTAGTTTCAAAGCGCGTCGGAACGGCATTGCCTTCGTCGTCGTACTGGGTGATCCGTGCGGTGATCTTAGTGTGCAGGTGAACGACACCAGCATCCAGCGCGTGCTGAACTTCTTCGATCGAGCCGAACACCATACCTTCGCCGGGCATACCTTCGCGTTCCAGAGTCACATAGTAGAGACCCAAGATCATATCCTGCGATGGAACAATGATCGGTGCACCGTTTGCAGGAGACAGAACGTTGTTCGTGGACATCATCAGAACGCGCGCTTCCAACTGTGCCTCAAGGCTCAGCGGAACGTGAACAGCCATCTGGTCCCCATCAAAGTCAGCGTTAAACGCCGAGCAGACCAGCGGGTGCAGCTGGATGGCTTTACCTTCGATCAGCGTGGGTTCGAACGCCTGAATACCAAGACGGTGCAACGTAGGCGCCCGGTTCAGCATGACAGGGTGTTCGCGGATGACTTCGTCCAAGATATCCCAAACTTCGGGGCGCTCTTTTTCAACCAGCTTCTTCGCCTGCTTAACAGTCGAAGACAGACCTTTGGCTTCAAGACGCGAATAGATGAACGGCTTGAACAGTTCCAACGCCATCTTCTTCGGCAAACCACATTGGTGCAGTTTGAGTTCCGGACCCGTCACAATCACCGAACGACCAGAGAAATCGACCCGCTTACCCAAAAGGTTCTGACGGAAACGACCCTGCTTACCTTTCAGCATGTCGGACAGCGACTTCAACGGACGCTTGTTGGCACCGGTGATGACACGACCACGACGACCGTTGTCAAACAGCGCATCCACAGATTCCTGCAACATCCGCTTTTCGTTACGGACGATGATGTCAGGCGCGCGCAGTTCGATCAGACGCTTCAGACGGTTGTTCCGGTTGATCACACGACGATAGAGGTCGTTCAGATCGGAGGTCGCAAAACGACCGCCATCCAGAGGCACCAGTGGGCGCAGTTCTGGTGGAATGACCGGAATGACAGTCATGACCATCCACTCAGGACGGTTGCCAGATTCCAAGAAGCTCTCAACCACTTTCAAGCGCTTGATGATCTTCTTAGGCTTCAGCTCACCGGTGGCTTCGGCCAGATCGGCACGCAGCTGGTCAGCCTCAGATTCCAGATCAATCGCGGCCAGCATTTCGCGGATCGCTTCGGCACCAATATTGGCGGTGAAAGCGTCCATGCCGAATGCATCCTGGGCATCCATGTACTCTTCTTCGGTCATCATCTGACCGTAGGTGAGGTCCGTCAGACCGGGTTCGATCACAACGTAGTTCTCAAAGTACAGAACCCGCTCCAGATCACGCAGAGTCATGTCCAGCATCAGGCCGATGCGGGATGGCAGCGATTTCAGGAACCAGATGTGTGCAACGGGCGAGGCCAGCTCGATGTGGCCCATACGCTCGCGGCGCACTTTCTGGAGAGTGACTTCGACACCACATTTTTCGCAGACAACGCCGCGATATTTCATGCGCTTATATTTGCCGCACAGGCATTCATAATCTTTGATCGGGCCAAAGATACGCGCGCAGAACAGACCGTCACGTTCGGGTTTGAACGTCCGGTAGTTGATGGTTTCTGGCTTTTTGATTTCGCCATACGACCACGACAGAATCCGCTCTGGCGACGCCAGCGAGACTTTGATCTCGTCAAACACCTTTGGAGGTGTCAGCGGATTGAATGGGTTATTCGTCAGTTCCTGGTTCATTTTGCGTCCTTACAAATTGGGATGGGATGAGTGTGGGGCGTGACCGCCCCTACTCTTCCTCCGCATCCAGGAGTTCCATGTTCAGACCGAGGCCACGGACTTCTTTCACCAGAACGTTAAACGATTCTGGAATGCCCGCTTCAAAGTTGTCCTCGCCCTTGACGATCGATTCATAGACCTTGGTCCGGCCTGCAACGTCATCCGACTTGACGGTCAACATTTCCTGCAGGGTGTATGCAGCGCCATAAGCTTCCAGAGCCCAGACCTCCATCTCCCCGAAACGCTGACCACCGAACTGCGCCTTACCACCCAGCGGCTGCTGTGTGACAAGCGAGTAAGGACCAGTTGAACGCGCGTGGATCTTATCGTCGACCAGGTGGTGCAGTTTCAGCAGGTACTTGATGCCAACAGTCACCGGACGGGCAAACATTTCGCCTGTACGACCGTCGAACAACTGCGACTGACCGCTTTCCGAGAACCCGGCCCGCATCAGGGCGTCGTTCACGTCAGCTTCTTTCGCACCATCAAAGACCGGCGTTGCAATCGGCACACCACGGGTCACGTTACCCGCTGCTTCGACCAATTCACCCTCGGACATGTCTGCCAAACCTTCGGCATACACATCATCGCCATAGGCGTGGTTCATGGCTTCGCGAACCGGTGTCAGATCACCCGAACGACGGTATTCCTGCAGAGCCTCATCAACGTTGATGCCCAGACCGCGTGCGGCCCAACCCATGTGGGTTTCCAGAATCTGACCAACGTTCATACGCGATGGAACACCAAGTGGGTTCAGACAGAAGTCAACCGGCGTACCATCGGCAAGGAACGGCATGTCTTCCATCGGTACAACCTTGGAAATAACACCTTTGTTCCCGTGACGACCGGCCATTTTATCACCCGGCTGCAGCTTACGCTTCACCGCGATGAATACTTTGACCATCTTCATCACACCCGGTGGCAAGTCATCACCACGGCGGACTTTCTCGACCTTGTCCTCAAAACGGGCATCCAAAGCGCGCTTTTGCACTTCGTACTGCTCGTTCAGAGCCTCGACCACCTGTGCGCTTTGCTCATCTTCCAGAGCCAGCTGCCACCACTGGCCACGGATCAACGTGCTCAGCAGATCTTCGGTGATTTCGGAACCCGGACGAACGCCTTTGGGGCCTTTTACCGCTGTTTGTCCCAGCACCATGCCTTTGAGACGCGCGTAGATGTTGCGATCCAGGATCACCATCTCATCGTCGCGGTCACGGGCAAGGCGTTCTACTTCCTCACGCTCGATCTGCAACGCACGTTCGTCTTTTTCAACACCGTGACGGTTAAAGACGCGGACCTCGACAACAGTACCAAAGTCACCCGGCTTAACGCGCATAGACGTATCGCGCACATCCGAAGCTTTCTCACCAAAGATGGCGCGCAGCAGCTTCTCTTCCGGTGTCATTGGCGATTCACCTTTGGGGGTGATCTTACCAACCAGAATATCGCCAGGCTCAACATCCGCACCGATATAAACGATACCAGCCTCGTCGAGGTTGCGCAGCGCTTCTTCACCAACGTTTGGAATGTCGCGTGTGATCTCTTCTGGACCCAGTTTCGTGTCACGCGCAGCAACTTCGAATTCTTCGATGTGAACCGAAGTAAACACGTCGTCACGCGCGATGCGTTCCGAGATCAGAATGGAGTCTTCGTAGTTGTAACCGTTCCAAGGCATAAACGCGACAACCACGTTTTTACCCAGAGCCAGTTCGCCCATATCAGTCGACGGACCGTCAGCGATAACTTCGCCCTTCATGACGGTGTCGCCTACTTTCACGAGCGGACGCTGGTTGATGCAGGTGTTCTGGTTCGAACGCTGGAATTTGCGCATGCGGTAGATGTCCACACCCGCGTCACCCAGTTCCAGATCCGACGTCGCACGAATAACGATACGCTGCGCATCAACTTGGTCGATGATACCCGCACGTTTCGCCATGATCGCCGCGCCTGAATCGCGCGCAACAACTTCCTCGATGCCAGTCCCAACCAGCGGAGCTTCGGCCCGCAACAGCGGAACCGCCTGACGTTGCATGTTCGAACCCATCAAGGCCCGGTTCGCATCGTCATTTTCTAGGAACGGAATCAACGAGGCCGCGACCGAGACCAGCTGCTTTGGCGAAACGTCAATCAGGTCAACGTTTTCACGTGGCGCCAAGGTGTAATCCCCGGACTGACGTGTAGACACCAGATCGTTGATGAACTTGCCATCTTCGTCCAGCGTCGCGTTGGCCTGCGCCACAGTGTGACGCATTTCTTCGGTGGCCGACATATAGTGAACTTCATCAGTCACTTTGGCATCGGTCACAACACGGTAAGGCGTTTCGATAAAGCCGTACTTGTTGACGCGTGCAAAGGTGGCCAACGAGTTGATCAGACCAATGTTCGGACCTTCGGGCGTTTCAATCGGACACATACGACCATAGTGCGTGGCGTGAACGTCACGTACCTCAAAGCCAGCGCGCTCACGAGTCAAACCACCGGGTCCAAGCGCCGAGAGACGGCGTTTGTGTGTCACTTCGGACAGCGGGTTGGTTTGGTCCATGAACTGCGACAGCTGCGATGAGCCGAAGAATTCGCGAACAGCAGCAGCAGCTGGCTTGGCGTTGATAAGATCCTGCGGCATCACAGTGTCGATTTCGACGCTGGACATACGCTCTTTGATCGCACGTTCCATGCGCAGCAGACCAACGCGGTACTGGTTTTCCATCAGTTCGCCAACAGAACGCACACGACGGTTGCCAAGGTGGTCAATGTCGTCGATGTCGCCTTTGCCGTCGCGCAGCATAACCAGAGCTTTGATACAGGCAACGATGTCTGCTTTGCGCAGGGTCCGCTGAGTATCTTCGGCATCCAGAGCCAGACGCATGTTCATTTTCACCCGGCCAACGGCGGACAGGTCATAGCGTTCGCTATCGAAGAACAACGTGTCAAACAGCGACGAAGCCGCTTCGACGGTGGGTGGCTCGCCCGGACGCATGACGCGGTAGATGTCCATAAGCGCGGTGTCGCGACCCATGTTTTTATCCATCGCCATGGTGTTGCGCATGTAAGGGCCGACATTGATGTTGTCGATGTCGAGAACGGGAATCTCGGTCACGCCAGCATCGATCAGCTCTTTGACAGTGCCGCCGATCAGATCGCCGTCCTTGTCATACTCCAGCGTCAGCTCATCACCAGCTTCAACATAGATGGCACCAGTTTCTTCATTGATCAGATCTTCGGCAACAAATTTGCCAACGATATGCTCAAAAGGAACCAACAAGTCGGTGACTGTGCCTTCGTCGATCAGCTTTTTAACAGCGCGCGGTGTAACCTTCTTGCCAGCGTCGGCAATGATTTCACCTGTTGCCGCGTCAACTAGATCATAAGTCGGTCGTGTGCCACGAACACGGTTCGGGAAGAACGGTGTGACCCAACCTTTGTTCTTTTCAAGCTTGAAGGACACGGTGTCATAATAGGCATCCATGATCGCTTCTTGGTCCAGCCCCAGTGCGTACAGCAGGGTGGTCACAGGCAGCTTACGACGACGGTCGATACGCGCGTACACGATATCTTTGGCGTCGAATTCAAAGTCCAGCCAGCTGCCGCGGTACGGGATGATGCGGCAAGCAAACAGCAATTTGCCCGAAGAATGCGTTTTGCCCTTGTCGTGATCAAAGAACACGCCTGGCGAGCGGTGCATCTGGGATACGATTACACGCTCTGTGCCGTTCACAACAAATGTGCCGTTCGGCGTCATCAGGGGCATGTCGCCCATGAACACGTCTTGTTCTTTGATGTCCTTGACCGATTTGGCACCGGTATCTTCATCAATATCAAACACGATCAGACGCAACGTCACCTTCAGCGGTGCGCTGTAGGTCATGTCGCGCTGCATGCACTCTTCGACGTCGTACTTGGGTTTTTCCAGATCGTATTTCACGAACTCCAATACAGAAGTTTCGTTGAAATCTTTGATCGGGAAAACTGACTGAAACACACCCATGATGCCTTCGCCGTCAAGCGGCTGCAGCGCATCACCAGAGCGCAGGAAGAGATCATAAGATGATTTCTGAACCTCGATGAGGTTAGGCATATCCAGCACTTCGCGGATTTTGCCATAGTATTTCCGAAGACGTTTCTGGCCAAGGAACGATTGAGCCATGTCTGAGGTCACCTTTTTAGTTTCTCACCGGTCAAGGACGCCGCCGGGCTCCGGCGCCTTGCCCATACGAGACAGCATGTTTGGATCAATTCATGGCCACCGTCCCGATTGGCGGCCTCCCGATCCTTTCAAACTTGCCTTAGAAAACGCTTTTCCACGAAAGCCTTTTCTAAGACAGGTTAGGCTGGACCCGGATTTCTCCGGGCCCAGCCAAATTCTTGCGGTGGGAAATTCCCACCAAGCGGCTTAGGCCACTTCTACTTCGGCGCCAGCTGCTTCCAGCTTGCCTTTTACTTCTTCGGCTTCGTCTTTCGACACGCCTTCTTTGATCTTGCCGCCAGCTTCGACCAGCTCTTTGGCTTCTTTCAGGCCAAGACCGGTGATGCCGCGAACTTCTTTGATCACGTTGATTTTCGAAGCGCCGGCGTTCTTCAGAACGACGTCGAATTCGGTTTTTTCTTCTTCAGCAGCGCCACCTTCGGCGGCTGCCATGACAACTGCGCCGCCAGCTGCGGGCTCGATGCCGTACTCATCCTTCAGGATGGTTTTCAGTTCTTGTGCTTCCAGCAGGGTCAGACCCACGATGCTTTCTGCGAGTGCTTTCAGATCAGCCATTGTATCAGCTCTTTCCGTTTACAGTGTGTGTGTTCCAACGTCAGGGCACGTGCCCCACATCGGTCATTCAGTGCCAACCGCTTACGCAGCTTCCGCCTTCTCTTCGATGGTCGAAAGGATGCTTGCGATGTTGCTTGCAGGTGCGCCAATTGCGCCAGCGATGTTGGATGCCGGTGCGCCAATGCAGCTTGCGATCTGAGCAATAAGCTCGTCCCGCGAAGGCATTTTCGACACGGCGGTAACGCCAGCACGATCCAGAGCGTTTTCACCCATTGCACCGCCAAGGATTTCGAACTTTTTGTTCTCCTTGGCGAAGTCTTCGGCTACCTTGGCTGCTGCCACGGGATCCTCAGAATAGGTTAGAACGGTCATCCCTGTCAGCAGGTCAGAAATGCTTTCACATGTCTTACCCTCAAGGGCGATTTTGGCGAGCCTGTTTTTGGCAACACGCACAGATCCACCCGCATCGCGTGCACGCGCGCGCAGATCTTGCATTTCAGCAACTGTCAGACCGACGTAGTGGGCAACCACTACGACGCCAGAGCTTTCGAAGATTTGGCCGAGTTCCTCGACCACTTTCTCTTTCTGGGCTCTATCCACAGTTCTCTCCAAGTTTGGGATGTCGAACATCCCGGCTCAATTTTGCCGGGCGCTAACCCGGCGTTCAGGTCCGTTATTACGGGGTGGAGCCAAAAATCGCCCGAAGGTAAAACCCTCGAATAATCTGGTCTTTCCCGTCTCTGGCAGGAATTATGATTTTGGCACGTTCTTAAGTTAACCTAACAGCCCACTTAACAACAAACACCAGCCTCACCCACCGTCTAGGACGAAACGCAACACAGCGCACGACGAATCGCACGCTGAGTTGCGCCTAGAGCATTAGGCGTTTTATCAGGGAAATCCAAGCGGTTTTTGAGGTGACGCGTCAGGCCCTGTTTCCGTCCAGGAATTTGGGCCTGTTGACCCTGAACATCTTAGGACGAAGCCGAGGCGCATTTAACCGTATGTTTGATCTGCGTGCTGGAAATATCAGGCGTGCGTGGCAAATACAAAACCTCACAATGCGCCTTCAGATCATCAAACTCGCCCGCCCAATCATCGCCCATCACAAACAACTCAGCACCATGCGTTTTGATATCGCCCGGCTTCTGATCCCAAGCCGTCTCTGGAATGACCAGATCCACAAACTTGCAAGCATTAAGAACCTCAACGCGGTCTTCGTAGGGAATGGCCGTAACCTTCCCCTTGCCCGCATTGAACTCATCAGTCGAACACCCAACAATCACATAAGATCCCAAAGCCGCAATGCGCTCCAACAAACGCACATGCCCCGCATGGAACAGATCAAACGTGCCGTAGGTCAACACGACCCCATATGGTTTCTGCTGATACATCAGTTGGCACCCTCACGCATTTTGCGGAACTCTCTCACAAGAACACGAAAGTACTTAAATTTCGCTTCGCCAAAATCGAAACGATAGTGCGGATCAGGCGTCTGCCATCCGGGTCCATAGTTCAATTCCAGCATCTTTTCAGGCTGCGCCGGAATGGGCGCACCGGAAATTGGGCACGATTTGAGCGGGAAAACTTCATCCTGATGCAACTCTCCCTTGGTATGAGGGTACACAAAAACCCGCTCTTTCCGGATCCACCCCGGAAACAAATCAACCGAGAACCCGCCAGCGGTTTTCAGCTTGTGAATGCCCCCCATGCGACCCGCCTTAGGGAGCAAAATGCCATCGTCCTGCAATTTATCCCGAAGTTCACGCCACTCGTGCGCAACACGAACTTGGTTTTTCGCCTGCAACATACAGGCAATATCAATATCATCGTCGTGGTCGATCAACCGTCCGTCACGCACCATGCCCAACAAGGTTCCAGAATTGATGAAAACCTTGTGCCCGGCGTCTTCGAAATATTCAATAATGCCTTTCAGGTCCTTCCAGATGGCATCGTGGTCGGCCTCGGCAAAACGCTGGGTGCCAAAGCCATGCACCGCCATCGTTTCCCCATCTAGGTTCTGATCTACCAGCGCGATCAGGCGATCACTGCGCGCGACATCCCCTGCCGCTTCGCACAATGTCTTGAGCTTGTGCAGGGACTTCGTCGCCTTTCCCGGCCGAATACGTCCCGCCACACAGGTCGCGACAACGGCCTCGTGCCACGCCGCAACTGCCTCCATGCGGTTGTCGAACAATACATTGTAATGCACCCAGGGATCGAACCCCTCAGGTGTGCTTTCCAGTGCTGCGACACACACGTCTCGGGTGTCAATCACCTGCTGTAACTCGGCCGTCACGTTGGACCCAGCCCCATCGACCAATTCGTTTGACATGCCTATACCTGTTTCGTCGCCCACAAGGGCGCAAGGGTTGCTCAATCTCTATTCACCGCTCTCAATGTCCGCCCTTTGGGCGCATAAACCTGTCAACTTCAATGAAACACAGGGCGGCTATTTTTTTCAATTCTATAACACACCGCCTATTACTTACATAGAGAGGACTTACCGCCCTCTTAAATTTCCATTTTCTGAGGTATTTTCGACAGCGCATCTCAAAACGAAAAGAGCGCCCCCAAGGGGACGCTCTTTCCAATCAGTCGCAGATGAATAAATTATTCAGCAGCTGTCGCGTTGTCGACCGAAACGGTCAAGCCAGGACCCATGGTCGAGGACAGCGCGATTTTCTTCATGTACGCACCTTTGGCGCCCGAAGGACGAGCCTTCTGAACAGCACCAACAAAGGCACGGATGTTTTCAACCAGCTTGGCTTCGTCGAAAGACGCTTTGCCGATGCCCGCGTGAACAACACCACCTTTTTCAGCTTTGAACTGAACTTCGCCACCTTTGGCTGCTTCTACGGCCGCTTTCACGTCCATAGTCACAGTGCCAACCTTAGGGTTTGGCATCAGGTTACGGGGGCCCAGAACTTTACCCAGACGACCTACGATAGGCATCATGTCAGGCGTAGCGATACAACGATCGAAATCGATGTTGCCGCCCTGAATGGATTCCATCAGGTCTTCTGCGCCAACGATGTCTGCACCAGCGGCCTGAGCTTCTTCAGCTTTCGGGCCACGTGCGAAGACTGCAACGCGCATGGATTTACCGGTGCCGTTAGGCAAGCCGATTACGCCACGAACCATCTGGTCCGCGTGACGCGTATCAACACCCAGCGACATTGCGATTTCGATGGTCTCGTCGAATTTTGCAACTGCATTTGCTTTCAGCAATGTTACAGCTTCTTCAACGGTCAGGTTTTCTTTGCCAGCGAATGCTTCGCGAGCGGCGGTTGTGCGTTTACCCAATTTAGCCATCTTACTTCACCTCGATGCCCATAGAGCGGGCAGAGCCCAGGATAATCTGCATCGCGGCTTCGATATCGTTCGCGTTCAGATCTTTCATCTTGGCTTCGGCGATTTCTTTCACCTGAGCCGCGGTCACGGAGCCAACAGTTTCACGCGAAGGAGTTTTCGCGCCAGACTTAACCTTGGCAGCCTTCTTCAGGTAGTAAGACGCAGGTGGCGTCTTGATGTCCATGGTAAAGGACTTGTCCTGATAGTAGGTGATCACGGTCGGGCAAGGAGCGCCTGGCTCCAGGTCTGCTGTCTTAGCGTTGAACGCCTTACAGAATTCCATGATGTTAATGCCGCGCTGACCCAATGCGGGGCCGACTGGCGGGGATGGGTTTGCCTGACCTGCAGGAACCTGCAGCTTCATCGAACCAACAAGCTTCTTAGCCATTTGGTTTTCCTTTCAACAAGGATAGGACGCGTCCTATCCACATTTGGTTGCGTGGTCCGATCAGAGATCGCGATCTCCGAATCTCCCACAAGAGAATCTCGCCCAAAGACGATAGAGCCGGCCAATACAGAGGAACCACGAGATTGGCAAGTGGTCTGAGATAGGGCGACCCAGCAACATCAGCGATCTGAATACGAGCCTAATACCAGCGCTCACCACTCAAAGCCTACCGCCGTACCCTTCAAATCAGGTCTAACCTAAGTAACACCCAGGCTCCCACTGTGAAGGCAACGGCCTCCAAGAGAGTTTTGCGCTTTGACATTCCAACGTCACATCCACTTTCAACCAGCCCAGCCCAAATGACCTGCCCCACTTGAACCAAGGAAAATGCACAAACACAAAGCCCCGACGAAGCCAGCAGAACGAAAGTAAAAGTTGTCCAATCTTGATGCATAATAAGAAAAAGTGCCCCAACCGCCATGAGGGCAATCCCAATCCAGCGCGCGATCTTTGCCTGTGCCGCCGCAGCGCTCAATACGACTATTCGCGCCGCACTATCAGACATGTGCTTTTGAAGCTGCCTAAAAGACAAAAACACCCAGAACTAGGTTAAGAAAAAACGAAACTCGATACCTGAATTGCGATCATGTGGACCTCGAACTTGTCACTTTGAATTGGTAAACGAGCACAAAAAAACGCCACAGTGCTTCAAGCACTGCGGCGTCAGAAATTTCCAGACAAAGCTTATTAAACTTGCTTGGTAACCTGAGTGAAATCCAGCTCGACCGGAGTTTCCCGACCAAAGATCGATACAGTGACCTTCAGCTTTTGGCTTTCGTCGTCGACACCTTCGACCATGCCGTCGAAATCTTCGAACGGACCGTCGTTGACTTTGACCTTTTCACCAATCTCGAACGAGATCAGCGTGCGTGGTGCTTCTTCACCTTCCTGAACACGGTTCAGGATCTGGTTCACTTCGGCATCGCGCATTGGCATCGGGCGACCCTGAGGGCCCAAGAAACCGGTGACGCGGTTGATCGAATTGACCAAGTGGTAACCCTGATCGCTCATTTCCATATGCACCAGAACATAACCGGGCATAAAGCGGCGCTCAGTCGTAACCTTTTTACCACGACGGATTTCGATCACCTCTTCGGTGGGGACCAGCACTTCGCCAAATTCTTCTTCAAGACCGTGCTCCGCGACCGAGGTCCGGATCTGTTCCGCGATCTTCTTTTCGAAGTTCGAGAGTACGCTCACCGAGTACCACCGTTTCGCCATGCCGCTGTCGTCCTTGTTCTGCGTGGATCACCATCGATTGGCAGATCCCGAATTCACTAAATCTCTGGCAAATAAATTGCCCGCCCCCGGCCCAATTCAGCACGCAACTCGAATCGCTGCACACCATACCAGAGGTATCGCGTCACCTACTCTGCCAAGACCCTTTGCGCAAGAGGGCGCTGTGTCCTGACCGTCTAACTTAGCCGAATGATGTAAGGATCATCTGCAGACCACCACGGATCAGCAGGTCGACCATGGCAAAGAAAACAGCTGTCAACGCGGCCATGATAAACACCATAACCGTCGTCAGCAGTACTTCGCGACGTGTCGGCCAGACAACCTTGGAGATCTCAGCACGGACCTGCTGGACGAATTGAACTGGATTGGTGGTGGCCATGAGGCTGTATTTCCTTCTTTACCGACTGAACGGCACATAACGGGACTACGTGGCGAATTCAAGGCCGCTTTGTAGCCCACCAATTTTCTAACATCAAACGATGGCGCGCACGCCACCGTTTTGAACGGGCCTCAATCCGCAGGCATCAGATAGTCGTCATCGCTGACCTTTTCCAACCAATCCGCAACCTGACCGTCTTGTGCTTCTTGGATGGCCAGATGCACCATCCCCGTTTCGGGTGTGGCCCCGTGCCAGTGTTCTTCGCCCGGTGGGATCCAGACTGTGTCGCCTGCCCGGATATACCAAGGCGCCTCATCGCGCAGTCCAACCAGACCAACCCCAGACAACACATGCAGCGTCTGACCCAACGGGTGCGTGTGCCATGCAGTTCGTGCGCCGGGTTCAAATTCAACACGCAGCGCGCGCACTCTTGCGGGCTCTGGCGCTTCGATCACCGGGTCCTGCAAAACAGTCCCGGTAAACCACTCCTCATTCGCACGACGGGTTGGCCGTGATCCTGCTTTGTAGATGTCCATAACCAATCAGTCCCTTTATTTGCCCCAAACCGGGTGCGGTTCAATGATCAGGGTTTGGGATGATCATCCCATTCATCGCTCAGAATGCGCCGCGCGTCCCCTTCTGGGTCGTCGTACTGATTCGACCGCACCGTGTAGATAAACGCGGCCAACCCGGCACTGCCGAGTATCAGGGAAATTGGGATCAAATACGTCAGGACACTCATCTGGTCACCTCAACCGCAATGCGTTTAGAGAAACGGTAATCGAAGAACTCGACATCGCCAAGGCAGCAATCAACGGAGTCGCCAATCCAACAACAGCCAGCGGCACTGCAATCACATTGTACAACGTCGCGATCCTGAAATTTTCACGAATACGTTTGGTAGCCCGAACAGCCGTATCACAGGCATCCGAAATCGGCGACAGATCAGACCCCAACAATACGATGTCAGAGGCCACGCGCGCCGCGTCCAAAGCTGAGGCCGGTGAGATCGAAACATGGGCCGCAGCCAAGGCCGCCGTATCATTCAACCCATCCCCAACCATCAGAACCTTACGGCCTTCGTTTGCCAAGGCTTGAACTCGGTCGGCTTTCTCTTCTGGCAACGCTTCGGCTACCCAATCCGTAATGCCCAACCGTGCTGCCAAATCTGACACTGCCCCAGTGGTATCCCCCGAAATCAACAACACCGACTTGCCAGCCGCCTGTAGGCCTTGCACCGCCTCTTCGGCTCCCGGACGCAGTGCGTCGGTGAACAAAAAGGCAGTTGGGGCTCTCTCACCAACCGCAAGCCAAGCCGACGTCTGCGTCCCTTGATCAGCGCCTGTCCATGCGGCACGTCCCAATCGCACGCGTTGACCACGCAACAGGCCCTCCGTGCCGAAACCGGGCACTTCGCGGATATCACTGACATCCGCTGGCTTAATCCCCGCGGCCCGCGCTGATCGCGTTACTGATACGGACAAAGGATGCGATGATCCCTCAGCCAACGCCAATGCAATCTCAAGATCCTGCCGCCCATGATCCCCAAGATTAACCAGCTCGGGCGTGCCCGCTGTCAACGTGCCGGTCTTATCAAAGACGACCGTATCGACCTCGGCCAGACGTTCCAGCGCCGTTGCGTGTTTAATCAGCATCCCACGGCGAAACAAACGCCCCGACGCCGCTGTCGTCACCGCCGGAACCGCAAGCCCCAAGGCACACGGGCAGGTGATAATCAAAACCGCCGCCGCAATGTTCAGAGCGACCCGAAAATCACCAGAATACAGATACCAGCCAACAAAGCTGAGCGCTGACAGAATATGCACCCCCGGCGCATAAAGCTTGGCGGCGCTGTCTGCCAACGAGGTATACCGCGACCGACCGCTTTCCGCGATTGCGACCAGATCTGCCATCCGATGCAAAGACGTATCCTGCCCCACAGCAGCGGCCCGAATGGTCAACGGTCCCGTCAGGTTCACCTCACCTGCGTTCACAGCCAAACCCGGCTCGGCAAAGACGGGCAAGGTTTCCCCAGTCAACAAAGACCGGTCCAATTCCGACTGCCCCAGAACGATTTCACCGTCCACCGGCATCCGCCCACCCGGGCGCACCAGTATCAGATCGCCCACTTCCAGCGCGGAAACTGCTACTTCCTCTTCAACTCCATCAACCACACGGATGGCGCGTGGCACCTCCAACGCGGCCAGCTCCTCGGCCGCAGATCGCGCAACCGCCCGCGTGCGGTAATCCAGATAGCGCCCAATCAGCAGCAAAAACGTCAGCGTTAGGGCCGCATCGAAATAGGCATGTTCCCCAGACAGCGATGTTTCCCACAGCGATGTCACCAACGTCAGCACGATCGCCAACACAATCGGCACATCCATGTTCAACTGACGCACCCGCAGCGCGCTCCAGGCGTTGCGGAAAAACGGCTGCGCGCTAAAGGCAATCGCCGGCAAAGTGATCACAGCCGAGATCCAGTGGAACATATCCCGCGTGGCATCTGTGGCCCCAGCCCAGACCGAAACCGACAACAGCATCACATTCATCGACGCAAAACCAGCAACCGCCAGCCGCATCAACAGATCACGCCCTACTTTGTCGTTCTGCGTCGCCGACAGCGCCCCGGCGTCCAGCTCATGTGCCTCAAACCCGATGCCCTCCAAAACCGGGATCAAATCCCGCGCCTGCACCTCGGCCTCTGCCTGAATCATCGCGCGTTTCAGCGTCAGATTAACTCGCGCGGATTCAATCCCCGGATAGCCATTCAGCGTGCGTTCCACTTTCGAAATGCACGCCTGACAATGGATCGTCGGCAAAGACAGTGCGATTTGCACGTCCTCGGGGATCGGCCGTACCGCCTCTGCCGGGGCGGCCAAACACCCAGGACACGCCGCCGCAGACGGAGGACTCAGCTGAGCCGTCATGGTCCCTACCCTTTCACGTGCAGAATAACGCGCTGGCTGAACTCAGTCCCATCAAGCGCCTTGGCCGTCATGCGAATGTTCCAATTCCCATCGCCCAATTCCGCCTTGGCAACATAGGTCGATCCGTCAAATTTGAAATCTGGCTTTTGATCGTCATTCACATGGGTTGCCCGACCCAAGGTAGCCTTTAACTCAGACAACTCAACCGGCTGGCCCGCACGATCTGTGATCGACAAAAAGACCAATCCCCCAGCTGCGTCAGCGCGGACATTCCAGCCAAGCGCCTCTTGCGCATCGCGCCGCACATCGAATTCCTGCGACGCAACGTACGAGTTCTTGACCTCCAGCCCCGGGAAGGTTTTCACCGCACTATAAGCCAACACAAGGTTCACAGAAATGATGACCCCAAAGGCCCCGACAAACACAGCCAATGCATGTTTGCCAGTGAATTTACGCTCAGCCATGGTCAGTTCCCTCGCCCGTTAAAGGTGGTGTCCTTGTAGACACGTTCCCCATTGGTCAGATCTTCAACCCAAATCCGCACATCCGTCGCCTCGGCACCAGATGGGGCCGCCGTCTTTGGTGTCACAATATAAACCCGCTGCAAGTAAGATGCATCCGGTGGAACAGGAACAGATGTATAGGGCGTGCCTTCCAGCTGGATCCGCATCGCCGGATCCCCTTTCAGAGACAGTTTAAACTGGCGCTCTTCCCCATGCTTGTTGCGCAACCGCACATCATAGGTGTTGCGGATCGATCCATCAGACAAGGTCACAAACGTTGGGTTTCTCTCAGGCGCCACCGTCAATTCGATCTCGGGGCGAATAAACAGAGCAAAGACCAACGCGATCCCAACAAAGGACCACAACGATGTGTACATGATCGTACGCGGACGCAGGATGTGTTTCCAAATGTTCTTAGGCGGCTTGCCAGCCCGTTCATTGGGCTCATCACTCAGTGCCATGTAATCGATCAGACCGCGTGGCTTGCCCACTTTGGCCATCATGTCATCACAGGCATCAATGCAAAGCGCACAGGTGATGCATTCCATCTGCTGCCCATCACGAATATCAATGCCAACCGGGCAGACGTTCACGCAGGCCATGCAGTCAATGCAATCGCCCAATTCCGTATCGGTGGTCCGTTTCCCTTTACCGCGCGGCTCACCGCGCCATTCGCGATAACCAACGACCAAAGTGTCTTCGTCCATCATCGCGGCCTGAATACGCGGCCATGGGCAGGCGTAAATACAGATCTGCTCGCGCGCAAACCCGCCAAAGAAAAACGTCGTCAGCGTCAGAACCGCAACCGTGCCATAGGCGATCGGATGCGCATTCAACGTGAACAGATCAACCAACAACGTCGGTGCATCCGCAAAGTAAAAGACCCAAGCCCCGCCAGTTGCCAGGCCAATGAACAGCCAGACAATCCACTTGGTCATCCGCAGTCGTGCCTTGCGAAAATCCATTTTCTTTTGGTGATGCAATCTCAGACGCGCGTTTCGGTCGCCTTCGATCCATCGCTCCACAAGAATATAGAGGTCAGTCCAAACCGTCTGGGGACAGGCATAGCCACACCACACACGCCCAAGGGCCGAGGTGAACAAAAACAACCCCAACCCGGCCATGATCAACAAGCCCGCAACAAAATAGAATTCATGCGGCCAGATTTCGATCCAGAAGAAATAGAACCGCCTGTTGGCCAAATCCAACAGCACCGCCTGATCCGGTAAACTTGGACCGCGATCCCAACGAATCCACGGCGTCAGATAGTAAATGCCCAGCGTCACAGCCAGGATCAACCACTTCAAATTGCGAAACATACCAGATACCCGACGGGGAAAAATCGGCTCCCGGGCGGCGTATAAGCTAGGGGTGGGATTGGAATCGCTCACGGACTCACTCCAGATATGGGGCTCTTCTCAGCGTGTTCTGTCAGATCCTATTCTGTCAAACTTTGACATGGGTCAAAAAGCGCATCTGAGTCACACGTTTTAGAAATCTGAGCACAGCACGCCCGCATGTATAGCATAAAACACTATGATTGCTCTATATTGACGCACACCGGCTTTGCCTTTGAGTGAAAGGCCTGCCCAAAAAACAAAACTCCGAAGCAGTTGCATCGGAGCGGCGTTGTAAGAGAAATATGTAAATCAGCGTTGGCTATTCAGGAAACGCGCGAACAGATCGAATAGCCAACGCCGCACCTTCGGACCCTTAGGTCCGAAGGTATCTCTTTTACCCGTTATTCACCGCCACCAAGCTGGTGAACATAGATCGACACGGCACGGATCTGTGCTTCGGTCAAACGAGTGTTCCATGCAGGCATCACACCGTAACGCGCATTGTATACGGTTTCGGTCAACGTCTCGTGATCCCCACCATAGAGCCAGATCGCATCCGTCAGGTTTGGCGCGCCTTGTTCACGATCCCCGGTGCCGTCTTCGGCATGGCAGGATGCACAGTTGTCAGCAAAGACCTCAGTCCCTGCGGCCACTTTGCTGGCATCCATCGGTTCACCCGACAACGACATCACGTAATTCACAACTTGATCGATTTCTTCATCTTCAAGCAGTTCATCACGACCAAAGGCTGGCATTTCAGAATAGCGTGCATCGTCGCTATCTTCATTGCGGATACCATGGGTAATCGTGGTGTGGATCGCCTCAATGTCGCCCCCCCACAACCAGTTGTCATCCAACAGGTTGGGATACCCCTTGAACCCAGCTGCACCAGAACCGTGACACTGTGCACACCAGGTCTTGAACACAGCAGACCCGGCAGAGGTTGCATAACCGTTCAGCTCAGGATTTCCTGCGATCGAGGCCAACTCGACAGTTTCCAACTCAGTGTTGATCGCTGCGTTGGCTTCTTCGGCGGCTGCAATCTCATTTGCAACGTCAGCCCGTGTCGACCAACCGAGCACACCAGCGGTGGCTTTGTTGACCATTGGCCACGCCGGATAGGCAATCGAATACAACACAGCCCAGATGATACAGGCGTAAAGCGTATACAACCACCACCGTGGCATTGGGTTGTCGAATTCTTCGATCCCATCCCACACATGGCCGGTGGTGTTTGGATCGCCCTCTTGTTTCTTGGACGGTTTGGTCATTGCCTCGCCTCCTTGGATGTGGCGGGTTTATCTTCATGCCGGAACGGAATGTTGGCCGTGTCCTCGTAGGTTTTGCTGCTACCTGGGCGGAACGCCCAGATAACGACAGCAACAAAGACCGAGAACAAGAACAGCAACATCCAGCTGTCAGCGAACTGTCTCAGGATTGTATAGAGTTCCATCCATCGCTCCCTTAACGGCTCGCGTCCGGCGTGAAGGTCGAGAAATCAACCAACGTACCAAGCATTTGCAAATAGGCGATCAACGCATCCGCTTCGCTGACACCGGGTTTGCCATCAAAGTTACGCACATTGATCGCGTCACCGTAGCGCTCCAACAACCCATCATAGTCGCTGTCGGGATCCGCCTGTGCCAAGAAATCCGCCTGCGCAGCGTCGACCATTTCGTCGCTATACGGTGCCCCCAGCATGGCATTCGTTGCCATAACGTCGCCAACGTATTTGCCATCGATACGGTTGTTTTCCAGGAAGCCATATTTCGGCATCACCGATTCAGGTACCACGGATTGTGGATTGCGCAGGTGATCCGCCTGCCACTCGTCCGAATACCGGCCACCCACACGCGCCAGATCAGGTCCGGTCCGTTTGGACCCCCACTGGAACGGGCGGTCATACATCGACTCTGCAGCCAATGAATAGTGACCATAGCGTTCGACTTCGTCCCGCATTGGGCGGATCATTTGGCTGTGGCAGGTGTAACACCCTTCACGGATGTAGATGTCACGCCCTGTCAATTCGAGAGGGGTGTAAGGGCGCATGCCCTCCACCTTCTCGATGGTGTTTTCCAGCCAGAACAACGGTGCGATCTGTACGATGCCCCCGATGCTCACAACCAGTAAACTGAGGACCAGCAGCAGGGTCGCGTTGGTTTCGATAAGCTTGTGTTTGTCGAGAATAGACATAGCTACCAGGCCTCCTTATTCAGCCGGAACTGCAACGGTCAGGCTGGCTTCTTTTGCCGGCGCCTTTCGTACAGTCATCCACAGGTTGTAGCACATGATGAGCGCACCAGAGAGGAACATAACCCCACCCAGACCACGAACCACATACATCGGGAATTTGGCGGCAACGGTGTCAGCGAACGAGTTCACAAGGAAACCATTGGCATCAACTTCACGCCACATCAGGCCTTCCATAATACCGGTTACCCACATCGACGCGGCATACAGAACGATCCCAATCGTCGCGAGCCAGAAGTGCCAGCTCACCAGCGACAGCGAATACAGACGCTCGCGCTTCCACAGAACTGGAACCAAGTAGTACAGCGCACCAAAGGTGATCATGCCGTTCCAACCCAACGCACCGGAATGCACGTGGCCAATGGTCCAGTCAGTGTAGTGCGACAGCGAGTTCACAGCGCGGATCGACATCATCGGACCCTCGAATGTGGACATGCCGTAGAAACCAACCGAGATAACCATCATCCGGATAACCGGATCGGTCCGCAGCTTGTCCCATGCACCCGACAGGGTCATCAGACCGTTGATCATACCACCCCAGCTGGGCATCCACAGCACAATCGAGAACACCATACCCAAGGTCGACGCCCAGTCAGGCAACGCGGTATAATGCAAGTGGTGAGGACCAGCCCAGATATACAGGAAGATCAGCGCCCAGAAGTGGATGATCGACAGCTTGTACGAAAACACCGGACGCTCGGCCTGCTTCGGAATGAAGTAATACATCATGCCCAGGAAACCCGCAGTCAGGAAGAAGCCCACAGCGTTGTGACCATACCACCATTGGATCATCGCATCCTGAACACCGGCCCAGACGATAACCGATTTGGACCCCCAGATGCTGACAGGGATGGTCATGTTGTTGACCAGATGCAGCATCGCAACGGTGACGATAAACGCGAGGAAGAACCAGTTCGCAACATAGATGTGCGGTTCTTTCCGTTTGATCAACGTCCCCATGAAGACCGCCAGATAAGCCACCCAGACAATGGTCAGCCACAGGTCAACATGCCATTCGGGTTCAGCGTATTCTTTCGACTGAGTCGAGCCCAGCAAATAGCCGGTCGCCGCCAGAACGATGAACAACTGATAACCCCAGAACACGAACCACGCGAGGTTGCCGCCCCAAAGCCGTGCGGCGCTGGTACGCTGCACAACATAGAACGATGTCGCGATCAGCGCGTTGCCACCAAAGGCGAAAATCACCGCCGACGTGTGCAACGGACGCAGACGCCCAAAATTGCCGTAACCGTGTAAAAATTCAAAGTTCAGCGACGGAAACGCCAGCTGAAATGCGATGAAAGTCCCAACGAGAAAGCCAACAACACCCCAAAAGGCGGTGGCGACCACGCCGTAACGAATGACTCCATCCATGTATTCACCAGCAAGATCTAGCTTGCCGATTTCTGGCTCATCTGTGTGGCGCAGCGTCCAGAGGAACAAACCCACTGAAACTGCTGTCACAATCATGGCATGCACCATGTAAGCCACATCTCGTGCATAGTTGGCCGCAATCATCCCGAAGATGGCGACCAAACCAAGCACGATTAGCTTGATATAATTTGACATTTTGCGTCCCTTTGCCATGTCCCGCGCGATTCTCTGTGCCGCGCCAGACAGATTTTGACTGTGCGCTTATTGGAGAAGGAGGCGGAATTCTGCTTTGATCTGTATCAAGACGATAACCCGAAATCTATGGCAGGCATAATGCAATCAAATGGCGCACCCCCAAATGGGGACGGTGATCGCCGTGTTTGCAAGAGGTTCAAATGGCTTACAAATCCCTGCTTACCGTTCTGACTGATCCAAAATTGACGTCTTCGGCCCTTCCACACATGGTTGCACTGGCCGAAGCACAAGACGCACACGTCGAGGCGCTCTGTCTTGGTGTTGATCGCACACAAACCGGATATTACTACGCCGGCGCCAATGCGATGATCCTGCAAGAAACCCTGTCTCGGGCGAACGCCGAATCGGAACAGATTCTCGCAGCAGCCAAAGAACAGCTCGACAAATCCGGTGTGCGCTGGTCCGCCGAAGACGGTGTCGCGCAAATCGCTGATTTGGGCCGTCATGTCGCCCACCGCGCGCGGTTCAGCGATTTGGTTGTCCTGCCCCATCCCTATGGCAAAGGGCGCGGCGCCGAAGCAGAACCCATCGTTGAGGCCGCGATGTTCGAAGGGCACGCCCCGGTTCTGATCACCCCCGAAGATCGCGAACCTATCGGTCACCCCAAAACCATTATGGTTGCCTGGAATGAAAGCGTCGAAGCAATGCGCGCGATACGTCGAGCCATGCCATTCCTGAAAGCCGCCGAACTTGTCCGAATTGTCGTCATCGACCCACCACAACACGGCCCCGACCGCTCTGACCCGGGCGGGTTGTTGTCACAAATGCTGGCGCGCCACGGCGTACGCTGCGAAATCGATGTACTCAGCAAAACCATGACCCGCGTCTCGGACATACTGAACCGTCACGCGGCAGATACAGACGCTGATATGATCGTAATGGGCGCCTATGGTCATTCCCGCTTCCGCGAAGCGATTTTGGGCGGTGCCACGCGCAACATGCTGGAAAAAGCCCAAGTGCCGATCTTTATGGCGCACTGAAAAATGAAAAAAGGACGCATCATCTGATGCGTCCCTTTTCTAACCCTGCTTGATTTCGCAGAACCTGAGATCAGCCTCAAAGCTTCAGGTCAGGAAACCGCCGTCGCTGTCATCTCCGGCTTCTTCAAGCAATCGCTGCATATCGGGAATTGTCACGTGACGCTTCCCTTCTAGCAGGATCACACCGTCCTTTTTCAGGGCTGACATTTGTCGGCTCACTGTTTCAAGTGTCAAACCAAGATAGTCCGCCATCGCTTCACGCGTCAGTGGTAGATCAAACACCTTGCCCCCACCCGAAGTGGTCGCAGCAAGTGATGCATCCCGGCGTGCAATGATCGACAATAGGCTCGCGATCTTTTCGCGGGCCGTCTTGCGCCCAAGCACCAACATCCATTCCCGCGCGGCATCCAGCTCATCCAGCGTCATTTGCAACAACCGGTGTGCAATGTGCGGTGTCTTGCTCATCAGCTCTTCGAATGGGGCCTTGCGGAAGCAGCACATGACAATATCCGTCGTGGCCACCACATCATAGGCCGCGCCATCGCGGCCCGGACGGCCGACAAAATCCGACGGCAACAGCAACCCAACCATTTGGGTGCGTCCATCTTCCATCGTCTGCGTCAGAGTTGCGATTCCCGACACCACAGAGCCAACAAAATTCATCTTGTCACCAGACCAGATGATCGTTTGTCCCGCCTCAAAACTGCGATAGTATTTTATTTCTTCAAGTGCGACGAGCTCATCATGATCGCAATGCGCACATACGGCGCGATTACGAATGGGACAATCTCCGCAGTTGGAGGGCACAGGCTGTTTCAAGGCAATCATAAAGCGTGTCTCAATTGATCTGGGTCAAAGCATTCCAGTGAGCGCACATATTACAGCTTTCGAATGATAGTGAAATCTCAATTCGCCCAGCTTGGACTATTTGACGCGAAGGTGCCGCGTTATACCAGCTACCCAACGGCCCCGCATTTCAGCAATGATGTGGGCTCAAACCTGTATGGTGACTGGATTTCGGCGATCAAGCCCGGCAGCGCGATTTCGCTCTATATCCACGTTCCATTCTGTCGCCGTTTGTGCTGGTTCTGCGCCTGTCGCACCCAGGGAACGCAATCCGACTCACCGGTCATTGCCTACCTTGAGACGCTCAAATCCGAGCTGCGCATGCTGGCGGATCGCTTGCCGGCTGGGGTTACATTATCCCGCCTGCATTGGGGCGGCGGCACCCCTACCCTGTTGCAGCCCGCAATGATGGAAGATCTGGCAAAATCCATTCTGGACGTGGTCCCTCTGGGTAAAAATGCCGAGTTTTCGGTCGAAATTGACCCCAACGAAATCGACGCCGACAGATTAGATGCGCTGGCCGACGCGGGCATGAACCGCGCTTCGATCGGAGTGCAGGATTTCGATGACGAGATCCAAAAAACCATCGGTCGTATCCAAAGCTATGATATTACCCGCGATGCGGTGGACATGATCCGTGAACGCGGCATCGCCAGCTTGAATGCCGACATTCTGTATGGCTTGCCACACCAAACCAAGACCCGCATGACCGAAAGCGTGCAGAAACTGCTCTCGCTCAGTCCTGACCGGGTCGCATTGTATGGCTATGCCCATGTGCCATGGATGGCCAAGCGCCAACAACTAATCCCCTCGGACGCGCTGCCAACCCCTGAACAACGGCTCGAACTATACGAAACCGCACAGCGTCTTTTCCTCTGGGACAACTACGCTGAAATCGGCATCGACCATTTCGCCACTCAGGACGATGGCCTGACGCATGCCCTCAAAGCAGGGCGGTTGAAGCGAAATTTCCAAGGCTACACCGATGATCAGGCCGACGTGCTGATTGGGGTCGGTGCTTCATCAATCTCGCGGTTCCCGCAGGGCTTTGCCCAAAACGCACCAGCCACTTCGGTCCACACCGCCGCGATCCGGGACGGTCGGTTCTCAACATCGCGTGGACATTTGTTCAAAGACCAAGACGTGCTGCGCGGCCGCCTGATCGAGGCCCTAATGTGTGAGTTCCGCATTGATGCTGCAGAAATCCTGCGGGATCACCCCATCACCGAACCGCAATTGCAGGCGCTCTTTGCGCAGGCGGGCAAAGAGTTCCCCGACCTGCTCAAGATTTCAGCCGAGGGGTTGTACATCCCCCCTCAGGCACGCGCCCTGACCAGAATGATCGCTCGCTGCTTTGACGCGTACGATCTCAGCAAGGCCGGGCACAGCTCGGCCATCTGACCCAGAAGGGGAGAGCTGGGTCCTGACGGCGGATCAATATAGGGTCCGCCGTTTGTTCCCCGCCTTTCTTCGCCGCAAAACACTTGACGCAATACGTTAAGCTTCCCACACTTGAAACACCGCGCAGCAGCCCGTTGTCCGTGCAAGCGACAAACGCTCCGCGCGCCCGAGGCAGGTCACCAGACAGATCCCCCAAGCGAGCATCAAAATGTTCGCCTATCCAATCGGGTAGCGTCAAAGCAATGGGATGATCACATGCGCGTCTTCACAGTTTTGGGCCCTGCCCACTCCGGTAAATCCACATTGGTTCAGGCGCTCAGCCGTCTGGATGGGCAAGACATCTCGTTTACGGTTTCCAACGTCGTAAAACTGCACAGCTTCTCTTACCTTGATGACCCTTGGTGCGCGATTGATGTCGATGGCGGCAGCGACTCCCTTGCCTATGTTGGCCCTGCTCTCGCGCTCAGCGACGCGGCTGTGATCATTGTGCCGCCAGACCCTAACGCCGCTGAACTCTGCGCGCCCTATCTGCGCCTTGTAGAAGAGGCCGGGATCCCCTGCTTTCTCTTCCTCAACCGTATGGATGCCCCGAATGAACGCATCCGTGACATTGTCGCGGCCTTGCAAACCTACTGTCGCCATTCCATCGCCCTACGCCAAGTGCCCCTGCGCGAAAACGATCAGATCGTCGGGGCCGTCGATTTGATTTCCGAACGCGCGTGGAAATATCAGGAAAACCACCCCTCAGCCCTGATTGAACTTCCCAACGCGGCCCAAAACCGCGAACAGGAAGCCCGCGCAGACCTGCTCGAAACGCTCTCTGATTTTGATGATCATCTGCTCGAACAACTGATCGAAGACAAACGCCCCCCCACGAAAGAGGTTTATGAGATCGCCGCGCAGGTCTTGCAAAACCATCAATTGATCTCTGCCTATTTGGGGTCAGCCCTCCACGGCAACGGCCTGACACGCCTGATGAAAGCCCTTCGTCACGAAGCCCCAGAATACTCAGTCGCCGCTGACCGGGATGCTGCCGAACCGCAGGCGTTGGCCATTACGGGGTTTGCTGACATTAAGAAACACATTGGTAAAATCACTGTCCTGCGCGGGTTGGGCGACGGTGTGACCACTCAAACCCCCTTGGGCGGAGATAGCATCGGCAGCCTGACAGAATTGGACGCAAAGACCCCCGTCCAACGGGTTGAGGCCGGGCAAATCGCGTTGGCGGTTAAATCCGATCATCTGCGCCCCGGACAAGTCTATGACCCCCAATCCGGTCACCCTCTGCCCGACTGGGCCACCAGCCATCCCGCTGGCATTCGACAGCGCGTATCGCCCGCGCATGATCGCGACGACGTGCGTCTGTCCAATGCCCTGTCCCGCTTGGCCGAAATTGATCCCGGATTACACCTGTCCCAGGATGAAACAACCGGGCAGGCCGTGCTTGGTTGTCAGGGCCCCCAGCATCTGCGCCGGATCACTGAAAAACTGGCAAAGGATTTTGGGATCGAGATCACAGCCGAACCCGTCGCAACCGCCTATCGCGAGACAATTTCCAAAGCCGTTGAAACCCAATACCGCCATCGCAAACAGTCTGGCGGTGCAGGCCAATTTGCGGACGTCGTGATCGCCATTGAACCCACCCCCCGCGGCACCGGCTTTGCCTTTAGCGAAACCGTCAAAGGCGGCGCAGTCCCCAAGAACTATATCCCATCTGTCGCCACCGGCGCGGGTGAGGCCTTGGCACGCGGCCCCGAAGGGTACCCCGTCGTCGACGTCAAGGTCACCCTCAAAGACGGCAAGCACCACAATGTCGACAGTTCTGATTATGCCTTTCGCACTGCCGGAAAGGCCGCCGTACGCGAAGCCATGAGCCAAGCGCGCCCGGTCACGTTACAGCCCGTCATGCGCGCCGAAATGCATCTGCCCTCAAAATTCGTTGGGGATATGGTGCCCACAATCAGCGGGCTCCATGGCCAGATTCTGGGGTTTGAAAACAATCCAGACGCCGCCGGGTGGGATATCTTCAACTCCCTCCTCCCCGCAGGTGCACAAGATGAATTGCACCGGGCCTTGGCCAGCGCCTCTCGCGGGACCGGTTGGGTGGAATTCAGCTTTGATCACTATGAGGAACTGCGCTGAAGGGGGCTCACTTCAGCGCCCCCTTGAGATCGCGATGGCGCTTAGCCCGCCGCCGCGATCAATTCACGCGTATATTCGGTCTGCGCATTTTCAAACAGATCCTGGGCCGCCCCCATTTCGATCACATCGCCCTGCTTCATCACAAGAACCTGATGCGACATCGCCCGTACCACTTTCAAATCGTGTGAGATGAACAGATAGGCCAGCCCGTACTTGCGCTGTAGATTCCGCAACAGTTCAACGATTTGTACCTGCACAGTCATATCCAAGGCACTTGTCGGTTCATCCAACACCAACAACTTGGGGCGCAAGACCATGGCCCGGGCAATCGCAATCCGCTGGCGCTGACCACCCGAAAACTCGTGCGGATAACGATCCATCGCGGCAGGGTCTAGCCCGACTTCTTCCATCACCTCGGCCACCAATTCACGTGGGGCGCGGTGGGGGTCAATGTTGTGCACGGCCAAACCTTCGGCAATGATCTGCGCGCAGGTCAGGCGTGGGCTCAGGCTGCCAAACGGGTCTTGAAACACGATCTGCATGTCTTTGCGCAACTTGCGCAATTCGCGGGTGGACCAGCTGCGCACATCCTGCCCCCGATAGTTGATCCCCCCCTCAGAAGAGATCAGCCGCATCATTGCCAGCGCGAGCGTGGTTTTGCCCGACCCCGACTCGCCCACAATTCCCAATGTTTCACCGGCACGGACCCGAATATTGGCGTCGTTCACCGCCTTCACATGTCCAACCGTCCGCTTCAGAAACCCGCGCTGGATCGGGAACCAGACCTTCAGATGGTCCGTCGTTGCAATCTCTTCCGCGTCATCGGCAATTGGAGCTGGCTCGCCCGTCGGCTCGGCGGCCAGCAATTTGCGGGTATAGGGGTGTTGCGGGTCGTCAAAAATCGCAGCCGTCGGGCCGGTCTCGACGATTTCGCCGTCTTTCATCACACAGACCCGGTCAGCAATCCGCCGCACGATGCCCAAGTCATGAGTGATGAACAAAAGCCCCATGTTTTCTTTGCGTTTCAGATCCGCCAACAGTTCAAGAATCTGCGCCTGAATGGTCACATCCAAAGCCGTTGTCGGTTCATCAGCGATCAAGACATCTGGCTTGTTTGCAAGCGCCATCGCGATCATCACACGTTGGCGCTGCCCCCCGGATAACTGATGCGGATAACTGTCCAACCGCTCGGCAGAGTCGCGAATACCGACCTTATTCAACAGCTCAATAATCCGCGTTTTTGCCGCCGCACCCTTAATCCCCTGATGCAAAGCCAAGGATTCGGCCATCTGCTTTTCGATCGTGTGCAACGGATTCAATGACGTCATCGGTTCCTGAAAGATAAAACTGATGTCGTTGCCGCGCACCTGCATCAGCGTGTCTTTGCTAGCCCCGATCATCTCTTGCCCGGCATAGGTCACGGACCCTTCGACAACAGCGCTGTCCCCCAGCAAGGACACCGTGGACAGGGCAGTCACCGACTTGCCCGATCCGGATTCACCGACCAACGCTACCGTCTCGCCCCGATCCACCGTGAACGACACGCCTTTGACCGCAGCGCTCAACTGACCGTCCTGCCGAAACGAGACGCGCAGATCGTTCACTTCCAAAACAGCACTCATGAGAAAGTCTTCCTTGGATCAAACGCATCCCGCACGCCTTCAAAGATAAAGACGAGGAGCGACAACATAATGGCAAAGGTGAAAAACGCGGTGAATGCCAACCAAGGCGCCTGCAAATTCTGTTTGGCCTGCAAGGTCAGCTCACCCAAACTGGGCGCCGAAGACGGCAACCCAAAGCCAAGGAAATCAAGACTGGCAAGCCCACCAATGGTTCCGGTCACGATGAACGGCATGAACGTCAGCGTCGCCACCATCGCGTTGGGCAACATATGACGGAACATGATGGTCATGTTGCCAACCCCCAGCGCCTTGGCCGCCCGCACGTATTCAAGGTTCCGCGCCCGCAGAAATTCAGCCCGAACCACACCAACCAAACCCGTCCAACTGAACAGGATCATCAGCGCGACCAACAGCCAGAAACTGCGCCCCAGAATGGCAAACATGATGATGATGACATAAAGCGACGGCGTCGATGACCAGATTTCGATGATCCGCTGGAACACCAGATCAACCCAGCCGCCAAAGAACCCCTGAATGGCCCCTGCCAACACGCCGATCACACTCGCCACGCCAGTCACAACCAAGGTGAACAGGATCGACAACCGGAATCCATGAATGACCCGCGCCAGCACATCGCGCTTGGTGTCATCCGTACCCAACCAGTTCTGGCTGTTGGGCGGCAACGGCGCCGCCCCCGGGCGGTCCACGGTGGTGTTGAACGAATACGGAATCAACGGCCAGATCGCCCAGCCCTGCTCGAAACCGTCCGCTTCAAAAGTCCCTGCGCTGATCTGTTCCAACATCTCGTCAGGCTCATCAAAGCAGTCTTCCAACCCGCCCGATGCGATCAGGCACTTCACCTCAGGATCGCGATAGATCGCTTCAGTTTGGAAATCACCACCAAACGCCGTCTCGGGATAAAAGTTAAAGATCGGCGTGAAATATTCGCCCCGATAATTCACCAAAATCGGCTTGTCATTGGCCAAAAACTCAGCAAACAACGACAGCCCAAACAGGATCGAAAACAGGATCAACGACCAGAATGCCCGCCCGTTGCGGCGAAAATTGCGCCAGCGGCGCTGGTTCAAAGGGGACATAGCCATCAGCCTTCCCTCCCTTCGAAATCAATGCGCGGATCAACCAGCACATACATCAGATCGGACAAAATCCCGACCACAAGGCTCATCAAACCAAAGATGAACAAGGTGCCAAAGATCACCGGGTAGTCGCGCGCCACAGCAGCCTCAAACCCCAGACGCCCCAACCCATCCAGCGAGAATATGGTTTCGATAATGATGGACCCCGAAAAGAATACCCCGATGAACACCGCAGGGAACCCCGCAATCACGATCAGCATGGCGTTGCGGAACACATGCCCATACAACACCTTGCTTTCGCTCAACCCTTTGGCCCGCGCCGTCATCACATAGTGCTTCTTGATCTCGTCTAAAAACGAATTCTTGGTCAGCAAGGTCAGCGTCGCAAAGGCCGAAATCGTCGATGCAATCACAGGCAAGGCAATATGCCAGAAGTAATCCAACACCTTGCCCAACGGGCTCAGCTGATCAAAATTGTCTGACGTCAGCCCCCGCAGTGGAAAGATCTGCCAGTACGATCCACCCGCGAACAAGACCAGCAACAGGATCGCAAACAAAAAGCCCGGGATCGCATAGGCGACAATAATCGCGCCGCTGGTCCATGTATCAAAGCTGGACCCATCACTCACGGCTTTGCGAATGCCCAAGGGGATCGAAACCAGATAGGCGATCAAGGTTGACCACAGGCCCAGTGAAATCGACACGGGCATCTTTTCCAGCACCAAATCAATCACGCTGACGGATCGGAAATAGCTCTCGCCGAAATCAAGACGCATATAGTTGCCCAGCATCGACAGGAACCGCTCCAACGGTGGCTTGTCAAAGCCAAATTCTTTTTCCAGCTCGGCAATAAATTCCGGGGGCAGGCCCCGCGCACCGACGTATTCCTCGTTTGGCGCACCGGATTGCGTTTCGACATCACTGCCGCCACCGGCAAAGCTTTCAAAGGCGTCACCTCCGCCTTGCAGCTCGGCGATGATCTGTTCAACCGGGCCACCGGGGACAAATTGAACCAGCGTAAAGTTGACGATCATAATGCCCAACAAAGTGGGGATCACCAGCAACAGGCGTCTTAGAATATAGGCTCCCATAAGACTGGCTTACCTCAACGCGCCAGCGGATTTCAGTTTCTCCGCTTTGGCCGCATCAAACCACCAGAAATCAAGCTCCCCTAGGGCGTACTCTGGCAATGTCTCGGGGTGATCATACTGATCCCAATAGGCGACCCAACTGGCATCATTGTACCACACCGGAACCATCATCCGCTCATACCGCAGCGCCCGATCAAGCGCCATCAATGCGGCAGCCTCTTCTTCTTTGTTCGTGCTCTGCAAAGACCGTTCGATAATGGCATCAACAAGCGGACTGGCCAATCCTGCCGGATTGAACAGGCTAAACTCGGCCTCGCCCGATCCATACATCTGCATCAACCCCGTGCCCGCCGACAGAAAGGGGCGGTAGTTGTCGAACACGATGTCATAATCACGTTCCCGGTTGCGCAGGGTGTATTGCGCAGAATCGATTTTGTCCGGCTTTGCCTCGACCCCCATGGTGATCAAATTTTTGGCAAACCCATCAATCACAGCCGTCAGAGTCGGCGAACTGCTCGATGTATATGGGATTTCCAGCACCATCTTTTCGCCCTTGGCATTGCGCCGCATGCCATCATCGCCAACGGCCCAACCTGCCTCATCCAACAATTTCATCGCTGTACGAAGGTTGCGCCGATCATTCAGCCGCTTTGCCTTTGAACTATGTGCCAATACCGCCGCGGTGCTCAGCATATCCGCAGGCACCAAATCGCCCAGTGATTTCAACAGCTCCAACTCGGCCCCAACGGGCGCATCCCCCGCCATATGCGGTGCGTTCTCAACAAAGGAATGGCGCTGCTTGAACAGCCCATACTGCAAGGATTCGTTGGTCCATTCAAAGTTGAACGCCAGCGAAAGCGCCTCGCGAACGCGTTTGTCTTTCAAGGCCGGACGACCCAGATTGAATACAAACCCTGTGGGCGTCGGTGGGGTCAGATCGGGAATTTCTTCACGTTTGACCCAGCCTTTATCAACCGCTGGAAACGCATAACCAGTCGCCCAGCGTTTTGAATTACCTTCGGCCCGAAATGTATACTCGCCCGCTTTAAATGCCTCGAACCCGGCGGTGTCATCGGCAAAATACTCGACCCGGATGCTGTCAAAGTTATGCCGACCTACGTTGATTGGCAGATCTTTACCCCAATAATCCGGATTGCGCTTGTAGGTGATACGCCGATTCACATCATAGCTGTCCAGCTGATAAGGGCCGGACCCCGGTGCCGCATCCAAACGCGGTTCATCCAGACGGGCCTCGTTCTTTTCGTACCATGCCTTGGGAAACACCGGCACAGATCCGGCCTGATCGATCAGCGACCGACGCGAGATCCCGGTGGCAAAGGTAAATTTCACCGTGTGATCATCCAGCGCCTCAGCAGACAGAATCCGTTTTTTGACTGCCTGCGCATACGACGGCAGGCCCTGCTCTAGAAACAGATTGTGGCTGAACACCACATCATGCGCGGTTACGGGCGACCCGTCGGCAAATTTCGCCTCGGGGCGCATGTAGAAAGTGACCCAGGTTTTACCTTCGTCATATTCCAACCGTTCGGCCAACAGACCATAGCTTTCGCCGATCACATCCGCAGGCAGGCTACCGCCTGTGGCAGGCATTTCGCCCAGCAGGCTTTCGTAAACCATCCATGAATACCGCCCGGCCCGGCCTTTACGGCTGTAGGGGTTCATCGAATCAAACGTCCCCGGCGCTGAAACCGAAATTTCACCCCCTTTGGGCGCATCCGGGTTCACGTAGTCAAAATGTTTGAAGTCCGCTGGGTAGGTCAGATCGCCGAAAAAGGAGTATCCGTGGCTCTTGATCACATCCCCTTCAGCACGTGCCAATCCTGTGGCCGCCGTCAACAGCATCAGTGACGCTCCCAACACAGCCAACAGTTTTGGCCTAGGATCCAGTGCACGGGCGCGGGTCACGACGCGGGGGGATGTCATCAGGCTCTACCTCCGTTTTGGTTCGGCTATTCCGATTTCGGAACCTAAACCAATTTTTGTTGCTGCTAGCTAAAGGTCCAGAGCACCAAGTTTCAAGTTTAGAATATGTGAACGCTTCGTGAAGACGCCATTCCCGCAGCAAACACCCGCACATCTTGCAAAACCTAGGCACAAAAAAACCGCCACCCAAAAGGCAGCGGTTTTTGGATTTGCAGAGATCAGGCCCGACTTACTTGTCGAGGCTGTCCAGATAAGCAATCAGGTTGATCCGGTCGTTCTGCCTCTTCAGGCCAGAAAAGCCCATCGAAGTGCCAGATACCGATTTGCTTGGCTTGGCGATAAAGTGGTCCAGCTCTTCGACTGTCCAATCGCCGCCCTTGGCTTCCATCGCGCCCGAGTAACCGAAACCGGCAACCGAAGCGACCGGACGGCCAACAACGCCATACAAGAAGGGGCCAGTGCTGTTTGCACCATCTTCGACCTTGTGGCAGGCCGAACATTTTTTGAAGACCTTCGCGCCTTTTTCGACGTCTGCGGCCATCATCAACTCATCATAGTTGATTTCTTCGGCTTCGGTCACTTGATCCGAGCCAGTGTCTGTTTCGATCACGTAAGAGGCTTCTCCGTGCCCCCCTACGTGATACAGGCTCTCAGCGCCCCATTTGGCAAGAAGAAGTACCAGGAAGGCACCGAACAGGCCGGCTGCGGCCTTGGTAACTGTCATCGTGTCGAACATTGATCGCGAGTCCATTTCAGCTGTCTGGGCGGGTGTCTAAGGGTTCCCCTTGCAAGAGGCAAGGTATAGACACCGCGACTAATCGCCCAATTTACGAACCTGTTGCATGGATACCGACAAATGACCAATCGCATCGCCTTTCAGGGAGAGCCCGGCGCCTATAGTCACGAGGCCTGTCGCAACGCGCGACCCACCATGGAGGCGCTGCCCTGCCGCACCTTCGAGGACGTGATCGAGGCCGTCAAATCCGGGGCGGCTGATCTTGCCATGCTGCCGGTGGAAAATTCCACCTACGGGCGGGTTGCCGATATTCACCGACTATTGCCCCACAGCGGCCTGCACATCATTGATGAGGCCTTTGTACGTGTGCATATCAACCTTTTGGCGGTTCCCGGTGCCACGCTGGATGATGTCACCGAAGCCCACTCTCACCTTGTGTTGCTGCCGCAATGCGCCGGGTTCCTAAAGCAACATAACATTCGGGGACGGGTCAGCCCGGACAACGCCCGCGCCGCCCGCGAAGTTGCCGAAGCAAATGACATCCACTCTGCCGCACTTGCGAGTGAATTGGCCGGTGAAATCTATGGGCTTCACGTACTGGCCCGCCACATTGAGGACCAAGGCAATAACACCACCCGATTCTTGGTGATGTCCCCAACAGCCGACGAATCACGTCGTGGCAAGCAGGGCATGATCACCAGTTTCGTGTTTCAGGTCCGCAACATCCCCGCCGCGCTGTACAAAGCCATGGGTGGATTTGCCACCAATGGCGTCAACATGATCAAGCTGGAAAGCTATATGGTTGACGGCTCATTCACGGCAACGCGGTTTTATGCAGATATCGAAGGGCACCCAGACGACGCAAACGTTCAGCTGGCGATGGATGAGCTGGGGTATTTCACAACAAATGTGGAAATCTTGGGCGTGTACCCGGCCGCCCGTGAACGGGGCTAACCCTAAACATCGAGCACAACACTGACCCCGGCAATCGACGGGGTCAGATGCAAACAGAACGCCTCAGGCCCGACGGGTATGACGCTCTTCTATGTCACGGGCGAATTCAGCCAGCTTCAGGCGGAATCGCTGACTCAGATTGGCCCGCGCCAGTTTGAGCGATTGCAACAGCAACCGCGCCGCCAGCGTATTTGCCGACAGGCTGACGTCAAAGCTCAGCCGGGTCCGACGTGATGACAGCGCCAGCAATTCAATGACAACTTTCCCTTCAACGCCCTTGCTGTGGGATTCAAACCGCATCATCGTTGGGGGCGTGTATTCAACAAGCTCCAGATGCATTTCTCGCGGTTTGCCGCGCACCATAAAGACCGTGTCCCAGGCCAGCCCAGCGCCCTTGGGCATTGATGCGTCAACGCGCTGAACCTCAACCCCACGCCGAAGAGCTGATCGTTCGAAACTTTCAAACTCGGACAACAGCTCAAACACCTCTGCGATCGGCGCCTCAATATCTTCTTTGCTGGAAAACTGCATCAAAAACTCGCTGTGTTTTAGGTCGCGCAAGCATCCCCTTAATCGAGCGTATCCGCAAGCCAGTTCTCTAACAAGAAATGCGCAATTGCACCTTTTCTGGCGGGCAGAACAGTGGGGTGTTCCCCAGCAAAGGCTTGCAACATTTCTTCTTTGGTCATCCACATTGCGTGTTCGATCTCGACGGGATCAATAGTGATGTCGCGGCTCAAGGCTTCGCCAGCACACCCAAACATCAAAGAGGCCGGAAACGGCCAAGGCTGACTGGCCAAGTAACTGACTTGTCCAACCGGCACACCTGCTTCTTCCATCACCTCACGACGCACCGCCGCCTCAAGCGTTTCGCCCGGCTCCACAAATCCGGCCAGCAACGAATACATCCCCTCGGGCCATCCCGGCGACCGCCCCATCAGCACACTGTTCCCATGCGTGATCAACATGATCACCACCGGATCGGTACGCGGGAAATGCTGCCCGCCGCATTCGGGGCAACTGCGCTGCCACCCTGCTTGCACCATTTCACTTTTTGCACCGCAACAGGCACAGAACTTATGCGTCTTGTGCCAGGAAATCACCGCTTTGGCCGTGGCCAACAGCTCTGCATCCCGCGGGCTAAGGCGTGTCATAATGCGGCGCAATTCCACAAAAACATGGCCCCGCGCGATATCTGGGTGCTGTTGTTCGCTACGATCGACAAAGGCCCCAACACTGCTCAGATCCTGCCCCGCAGGCTCCCACTTGGAAATATCCAAGGCAAAACAGGGGGCGCCGTCATCTTCAAAGCCTAAGAAAATCGGAAACGCGACATCGCCACCTGGCCCAGCCTTGATCAAAGGATGTGCCATCATGATCCACGACAGACGTTCAAAGTGCTCGCCATGCATCAAAACTTTGCCACGCCACAGTAACAGACAAGCAGCATCAGGATGCGCCATCGCTGCAGCCAAAGCAGCTTCATCACCGCGAATCTCGGCAGCTCGGTTCAGGGCCGATCCACCAAATGTCACCTGTTCTGCACGCTTCATTTCTGCTCTCCATCTGGCGTTTGTTACAGGGCTGACACGGCGTGAGCAGTGATACAATGGTAAAAAACATTGTGACATTTTGGCCGAAACTCTGGAACTGACACAAATTGTATCAATCGTGCCCCTTGCATCCGTCGGTCTTTTTAATCTCACATGCACCCACAACCATAACGGGCATTTGAGATCGGATTATGTTGACTTCACTATCGGACGCCAAGGTATCGCTGGACGATCAAGATCTGGCTCAACCCTGTCCGAAAAATGCGATCGCCCGGCTTCGTGTGTTGGCCACCACCGATCTGCACATGAACATGGCCAGCTTTGATTACTACACCGATCGGGCAGATCCGACTGTGGGTCTAACCCGCACAGCCAGCCTTATCCGGCAGGCCCGCGCCGAAGCAGACCACGCAAACATCACCACTCTGCTGCTGGACAATGGCGATACATTGCAAGGCACCCCGCTTGGCGAATTTGCCCAACCTGACGATGGCCAACCCCATGTGATGGTCCAAGCCCTGGATTTGCTAAAATATGATGCGGTTGGTTTGGGGAACCACGATTTCAACTTTGGATTGCCAGCATTAGACACCGCCCTGGCGCATTTGAACTGTCCGGCCGTCAACTCCAATGTGCATCGCTTGGACAATCAGAAAAGCTGGGTGCCCTACACCATCCTCAAACGCAACGTTACGGCAGATGGGCAGGACTGGCCCCTCAGCATCGGTGTCTTTTCCGTCTTGCCGCCTCAGGCGATGGATTGGGATGCACACCTTCTGCGCGGCAAAGTTGAAATTGATGATATCCTCAGCGCCGCTCAACTGGCAATCTCGACGCTCAAGGCGCAGGGGTGTCATCTGGTCATTGCCTTGGCCCATACCGGGCTGCAAGAAACAACTGCCACGCCAAATCTTGAAAACGCCGCCATCCCTCTGGCCGCGCTCAAGGGGCTTGATGCGATTGTCGCCGGACACACCCACTTGCTGCTGCCCAGCCCGGCCCACGCAGGTCTGGAACACGTCGATGCCAGCACAGGCATGGTTCACGGCAAACCCACAGTCATGCCCGGGTCTGCCGGATCGCATCTGGGGCTAATTGATCTGGCCTTGATTGCCGATGGGCAGGGCGGCTGGGAGATTGACAGCGCAACAACCGAGCTGCGCCCGATATTCGAACGCACGGACACCGGTCAACCTTTCCCTCTTGTGCCAGAAGACGCCGAACTAACGCAGCTGATCACCCCATTTCATACAACCACACGGAAAAACATGCAGCGCCCGGTTGGTGCCAGCACACACCCTTTCCACAGCTACTTTACCTACTTTGCGCCGGACCGGGGCCTCACCCAGGTTGCCGTCGCCCAAGCCGCCGCGCTGCGGGCCTACATCAGCGGCACGTCCTACGCCGACCTGCCACTACTATCCGCTTCTGCACCGTCAAAATTCGGCGGACGCGCAGGTCCCGAGCATTACACCAACGTTCCCGCAGGCCCCATCCTGCTGCGCCATGTTGCGGATTTGCATGTTTTTCCCAATGAACTGCATGGGCTCATCGTGACAGGCGCACAACTGCGCGACTGGCTCGAGATGGCGGCGGGCCTCTTTCACCAGATCCAACCAAAGACCGAAGGGGCGCCTCTCATCAATCCCGACGTTCCCGGACACAATTTTGATGTGATATTTGGCATCGAATACCAAATCGATCCGTCCCATCCCGCCCGCTTTGACCTAAAGGGGGACTTGGTTGATCCATCCTATCATCGGATCCGCAACCTCAGTTACAAAGGCCAACCCGTCAACGACAGCCAAGAGTTTGTCGTTGCGGTGAACAATTACCGCGCCAATGGCGGTGGCCACTTCAAAGCCCTCACAACCGCGCGGCCCGTTCCAGTACCCTCGCGTCTGATTCAACATATTGTCCGCGATTACTTGATGGGGCGCCTGCCACACGACCCAATCGCAGACCTGCCGTTTCCATGGCACTTTACCCCACAGAATCAGACCCGCACGACGGTCCACACCAGCCCCTCAGCCGCACTGTTCCTGGATGAGGTGCAATACATGGCACCCATCGCCCTTGAGCAAGACGACGAAGGGTTTGTGCGCTACTCTCTGATGTTGTGACATCGCAGAAGACCAAGGATGCGGACCAAGGGTTGCCAACCCCAAAACTGACGACTATATCACCCTTGAGAGGTTGGCGCGGGCGAGCGCCTCGCCAACCTGGTCAGATCCGGAAGGAAGCAGCCACAACGAGCCCCGCTTGGGTCGATGTCCAGCCTCTCACCATACCTCCCCCACGCTTTAAATGCCTGTTTTTCAAACGAAAAACATAGCTCGCGGTAGAATGGTTGCACCTCCGCCCCGAATCTCATTGACCAACGCCCCTCCAAGCCGATAGCCGTTACGCGATGGTTTCCGAGTCACCTCAGACGTGGCCGGGATGAAAAGGGAACACGGTGCGGTCCACTCGGGACCAATGCCGCGACTGCCCCCGCAACTGTGAGCGGAGAGCGACGCCGAAAGCCACTGACCGAAAGGTCGGGAAGGTCGGCCAAGCTTTGACCCGCAAGTCAGGAGACCTGCCATCGAAACTGTAACTCGAACTCGGGCGGGGTGTCCGGGCGCGGTCTGGTCGCACATCGCAACCTGTCCCGTCCCCTCCCCCGTCCAGCGCGGAGGGCGCGACCATGACCAAGATATCCCACACTCAGTCCCTGATGGCGACGACCTGCAAACACACTGGCAAAACCTGCCCCGCCCTGTCCCGCATGGCCGAGAAACTGGCCCAAGCCATGGAAGCTGCACGGCCCATGACCGCCGAAGACTTCGAAATAGCGGGCAACAGCGTTCTGAAACATTGCCCGCAACACTGCCCGGCCTACTTTCATGCCAGTCACGATCGCATCCGTATATTTGCCGGCATAGCCGAGGGCGCAAACACTATTGCGTTGGATCAGATGGCCGATGCAATGTTTGACGCGGGTCACAAATCGGGCTTTGCCGCCACACAGCAAAAAGCCCCCTGTGCCATGGTGGAAATCAGGCCACAGATGTACCCAAGCGACCTGTTGAAACCTACACCTGAAAACCTGCTGCATTCGGGCTGACTTAACCCAAACTTCAAAAACCTCACTTGGCGGTGCGCTGTTTTCGCCCCGCCAAGGCCCAAGCCATCTGCGCGTCAGTCTCGACCGCACAAGGTCGTACCCCACGCAATCTTGCCAACGCATCCGGGCCCTTTTCGCCGCATTCTACCATCAACCGCAACGCCACCATGCCCGATCGGCCACATCCGCCACGGCAGTGGATCAATACCCGCCCACCGCCTGCCAACGCTTGCCGGGCCGAGCGACTGACCTCGTTCCATTGCTCATCAATTTCAGACGAGGGCGTCCCGAAGTCATCAACAGGCAAATGCGCCCACCGACTTGCACGCCCTTGAATGTCAGCCCCAAATGTCCGCGCCCCAAATTGAAACATCTCAATTTCGGTGGTCATGGAGATAACCAAGCCCGGACGCCACGACCCGATCAATTCAACATCCGCTGCATATTGACCACTGAGGCCGGGCAAAGGGCTGATCGCCAGCGTGCCGCCGCCAACCTGCAAGGCATAGATCACCAACCCGCTTTGTGCGTCGGTCTGTTCCGTTCCGTTGCCTTGCATTACATCCCCGGTCGTCTCGGCCTGATGGTCCGTCATCCGCACCTACCTTGCCGCAGAGGTGCCTGTAGACAAAGATAAATCGACCAAAACGCCGTCTGCGCGGACAGATAACCGCAACGACTGCAAGAAACAGCGCCCAACTGTGTCCAAGCCACCACATTTGGTGGACGCCGCAGGCCGCGCGCTTTACGCTGTCACTCGAACACGAATCCAGCAGGGCAAAGATGACTGACACCGCACCCGTCCCCTATCAGGTCCTAGCCCGCAAATACCGCCCCGAAACCTTTGCCGATCTGGTTGGTCAGGGCGCCATGGTGCGCACCCTCAAAAACGCGTTCGAAGCCGATCGTATCGCGCAGGCCTTTGTGATGACCGGCATTCGCGGAACCGGTAAAACCACGACGGCGCGGATCATTGCGAAAGGCATGAATTGCATCGGCCCCGATGGCGAAGGCCAACCCACCACAGAACCCTGTGGCCAGTGCGAACATTGCGTGGCCATCATGGAAGGCCGCCATGTCGATGTGATGGAAATGGACGCCGCATCCCGTACCGGTGTGGGCGACATTCGCGAAATCATTGATTCCGTCCGCTATCGCGCCGCCTCGGCACGCTACAAGATCTACATCATCGACGAAGTGCACATGCTGTCGACGTCAGCGTTCAACGCGCTGCTGAAAACGCTGGAAGAGCCGCCCGCTCATGTGAAATTCATCTTTGCGACGACCGAGATCCGCAAAGTGCCGGTGACCGTGCTGTCCCGATGCCAACGCTTTGACCTGCGCCGGATCGAACCCGAAGACATGATCGCGCTGATGCGCAAGATCGCTGCCGCTGAAAGCGCCGAAATCACCGACGATGCACTGGCACTGATCACCCGCGCGGCCGAAGGGTCGGCACGGGATGCGACCTCGCTGCTGGATCAGGCAATTTCCCACGGTGCCGGCGAAACCACTGCCGATCAGGTCCGCGCCATGCTGGGCCTTGCCGATCGCGGCCGCGTGCTGGATCTGATGGACATGATACTGCGCGGCGACGCCGCTGCGGCCCTGACCGAACTCAGCGCACAATATGCCGAAGGGGCCGACCCGCTGGCCGTGCTCAAGGATTTGGCCGAAATCACCCATTGGGTCTCGGTCGTGAAAATCACACCGGACGCCGCCGAAGATCCAACCATTTCACCCGATGAACGGGCGCGCGGCTCCCAAATGGCCGCGGCTCTGCCGATGCGCGTGCTCACCCGCATGTGGCAAATGCTGCTCAAAGCGCTGGAAGAGGTTGCAGCATCCCCCAACGCGATGATGGCCGCCGAAATGGCCGTGATCCGCCTGACGCATGTGTCTGATCTGCCCAGTCCCGAAGAACTGATCCGTAAACTGCAGGATATGCCCCCTCCACCACCAAACCCCGGTGGAGGGATGCCTGTGCACAGCCCAGGTGCGCCTGCGGCGAGCGGGGGAATGCCCGCGCAGAACGCGGGCACGCCTGCGGCGGGCGGCGGCGGGGCCTCGGCATACGCCTCGGCCCCGCGTGGCAGCGGTGGCGGACAAAATGTAGCCTTGGCGCAAGAGGCCAGCGCGGCCTTGGCCCGATATCCAACCTTTGAACACGTGGTCGAGCTGATCCGAACCCACCGGGACGTCAAACTGTTGGTAGAGGTCGAAACCGGCGTACGTCTTGTGGCTTATCAACCCGGTCGAATTGAATTCACCCCATCAGACTTGGCCCCAACCGATCTGGCCCAAAGGCTGGGCGCACGATTGCAAAACTGGACTGGCAATCGCTGGGCCGTCTCTGTGGTGTCAGACGGCGACGCAAAAACCATCGCTGAGATCCGCGACGCTGCCGAAGTGGCTCTGCGTACCGAAGCAGAGGCGCACCCTCTGGTCCAAGCGGTCCTGTCGCAATTCCCAAAAGCCAAGATCACCAAAATCCAGACCCCACAGGAATTGGCCGCCAAGATCGAGACCGAAGCCCTGCCAGAGGTCGAAGACGAATGGGATCCGTTCGAAGACAGCTAACCCAAGTCCCGAGATGGGCTGTCTTCTTTGACCTAACCCTGTTGGCCCGCTTTGCCTGGCCCCAACAGACCGTGATTGCCCACCGTTAGGGCACTCATCCCGCCCACAACTTCAAACACCAGCGCCCCTTAAGCGCACCGCATGTGTGGCCCCTTGTTTCAACCCGCTTTGGCCCGTATCTAAGCGACAACCCTCATTTCAGGAGACACGACATGCTTAAAGGACTCGGCGGCCTTGGCGACATGGCCAAGATGATGAAATCCGCACAAGAACTGCAAACCAAGATGGCTCAGATGCAAGAGGAGCTGAACAACGTCCTCGTCACCGGTGAATCCGGCGCGGGTCTGGTCAAAGCTACCGCCTCAGCCAAGGGCGACCTCAAGGGACTGGACATCGACCCGTCGATCTTCAATGGCGATGATAAGGAAGTGGTCGAAGACCTGATCCTTGCGGCCATCAAAGATGCGCAGGTCAAGGCCGCCCAAAAAGCGCAGGATGAAATGGCCAGCCTCACCGAAAGCATGGGCCTGCCCAAAGACATCAAACTGCCGTTCTAATCACACGCGCAGGCCCGGCCCCGCAAAATAAGCAGCCGGGCCTGCATGCTTTGATGCGCATTCCGCATTGAGGTAGATAAATACGCTCTGCCCCCGCCCGGTCCCATCCTCGCGGCACAGCGGCAAAACGTGGGGATGACACAACAGCCCCCCGGACACACCTCAAAACAAAACCGGAACACACACCCCAACATGGCTTGCGTTTCATGGCCGAACACAGCCAATATCCCACATCCAGCAAAAGGCCACCGCAGCGCATGACGGACCGAAACCTCACTGACATCGACGCTCTGATCGAGCTGATGGCAAAACTGCCCGGGCTTGGTCCCCGCTCAGCCCGGCGTGCGGTCCTGCACCTGATCCGCAAACGGGCGTTGCTCCTCACCCCGCTGGCAGATACCCTGCAAACGGTCGCCGAAACCGCGCGTGAATGCCTGAATTGCGGCAACATCAGCACCTCCGATGTCTGCGACATCTGCACCTCGAACAAACGCGCCACCGGTGAAATCTGTGTTGTCGAAGATGTATCAGACCTCTGGGCCATGGAACGCACCGGCGTGTTCAAAGGGCGCTACCACGTTCTGGGCGGCACCCTGTCGGCGCTTGACGCCATCGGACCGGATGAATTGCGCATTCCCCGCTTGGTGGATCGGGTTGCGGCCGAAAACATAACCGAGGTCATACTCGCCCTCAATGCAACGATCGACGGCCAAACAACGGCCCACTACATCGCTGATCAATTGCACGGCAACATCCGGCTGACATCCCTGGCCCAAGGCGTCCCAATCGGGGGCGAACTCGATTACCTCGACGAAGGGACCATCACCGCTGCGCTGCAGGCCCGCAAAGACATCTGACACCGCGCGCCCAACTCCATTTGCAAGAACACACCGCGATAACACAGCGGCGGGCACGCCAAACCCGCCAATTACGCTGACATCAGACCCGCCGCCCCACCAAACCCTCTGCTCCCAGACACAAAAAAACCCGGCACAAGGCCGGGTCTTAATACACGTTGAAACGATGTCAGATCAGAACCGTGGATCGTCGCTGTCATCTTCTTCGTCATCACCGCCACCTGCTGGCAGGTTAAAGAAGCTATCCGCATCGCGAACGTCTTCTTTGTCGGCTTTCTCATCGTCAGATGTATTGCCCAGGGTAAATGTCTCAAGCCCTTCGATCGCCGATGGGATCTTGGGTTCAGCGTCCATTTCCAGAGACTGCTCAGTGGATACCAGCTTGCGACGCTCGTCATCGCTCATCACGCCGCCTTCGGCTGCGCGCTTGGCGGCTGCCTTCTGAACCGCCTGATCCAACTCAGACTGCTTACACAGGCCCAGCGCAACCGGATCGATGGGCTGGATGTTGGAAATGTTCCAATGGGTCCGCTCACGGATCGCCTGAATGGTTGGCTTGGTGGTGCCCACCAGCTTGCTGACCTGACCGTCGCTCAATTCCGGGTGGAACTTGACCAGCCACAGGATCGAGGCCGGACGGTCCTGACGCTTGGACAGCGGCGTATAACGTGGACCGCGACGCTTTTCTTCGCCCGAAGCTGCCGGATTGAACTTCAACTTCAGCTTATGCATCAGGTTGCCCTGTGCCGCGTCGATCTCATCCTGAGTCAGCTGGTTGTTTGCAATCGGGTCGAACCCTTTCACGCCAGTCGCCACATCACCATCAGCGATGCCCTGAATTTCCAGCTCGTGCATTCCAACGAAATCCGCGATCTGCTTAAAGCTGATCGTGGTATTGTCCACCAGCCACACAGCGGTTGCTTTGGCCATCAACGGTTTTGCCATGCGCTCATCTCCTTAAAACACATCTTCCCCGTCGCCTGAAACCGGCTGCCCTGCGATCAGAGCGAGTTTCCATTGTAGGGGAACTTCAGTTCTATATAGTCGCGCCAAGACAATAAGGGAAGAGGCGAATGCGCTGGTTCATTTTCTGGGTGCTAAGCGCCCTTCCGGCACTGGCCGATGGCGAAAAATCTGGGGAATTTGACTATTACGTGCTGGCCCTCAGCTGGTCGCCCAACTGGTGTGCCACCACTGGGGATGCCCGTGCCTCAGAACAATGCGATGCGCGCGAAGATTACGGCTGGATCCTGCATGGGCTTTGGCCACAATTCCATCGTGGCTGGCCTGCGTACTGCCGCACAGCCGAGGCCCCGCCAACCCGCCGCATGAGCCGGGAAATGACGGACATTCAAGGCAATGCAGGCCTTGCTTGGCACCAATGGAAAAAGCACGGCACCTGCTCGGGCCTGTCTGCCCAGCGCTACTATGACCTTGCGCGCACCGCTTATGACAGCGTCACCCGCCCCGCGGTGTTTCGTAAGCTCGACAAACCTGTGAAACTGCCCGCCTCGTTGATCGAAGACGCCTTTCTCAAGGCCAATCCAACGCTCAGTAAGGATACCCTCACCGTCACCTGCCGCGACGGCTATATCGAAGAGGTCCGTATCTGCCTGTCAAAAACCCTCGATCCGGTCCCCTGTGGGCGCGATACCATTCAGGACTGCCGCCTGAAGAGCGCCATCTTTGATCCGATTCGCTAATCCCCCCAACGACACGCCAATTTCGGGACCGGGCCACGGTGCAGACGGTGGTGCAGACGGTCCCGCCAAAGAGAGCCCACTAAGTCCTCGCATGGTTCCGCTTACGGTGGATCACCCTGCACTTTTCCCCATGCAGACCAGTCCCAATTCAGATAGAGTCTCCAAGTCTTTTTTCCGAAGGAGCACCCCATGCGTGCGTTAAAAGTGTTTTCCGGTCTAGCCCTTGCGTGCAGTGTCGCAGCCTGCGCAAATTCAGGGGCAAATTATCAGCCTGTCATCGATGGCCCGGTTGGGGCCAACTACCAACAAGATCTTGCCGAATGTCAGGCGTTGGCCGCATCTGGTGCAACTGTTGATGGCAAAACCGCCAGCTCTGCTGCAATTGGTGCAGGCGTTGGCGCCGCATCTTCAGTTCTGTGGAATGGCAACAGCAGCGAACTGGGCGAAGCCGCTGCCGTTGGCGCACTGGCTGGGATCACCTCCAGCGCCATTGAAAAGAACGCGCAACGCGAATCCATCGTGAAGAACTGTGTTCGTGGACGTGGCCATAACGTCGTCGGCTAACCCTCGCAGTGAACACACGCTCCTTCGCCTGAAACCGGGCGAAGGAACCACTGGGTGCTAAAGCATCGCCCACATTCCTCTCGCCACGGCATTGGCCCAATCTGTTGTGACCACCCCCCCTGCACGATAGAATCGCAGCAGCTTTGACACATCACATGATAGGCCAGACATGACGCACACGGTGGCACATTTCGATTACATCCATTGCGACGTCTTCGCATCCGATCCCTACAGCGGCAACAGCCTTGCCGTGGTGCCAGACAGCTCTGGTCTGAACGGCGCGCAGATGCAGGTGATCACGCAGGAACTCCGTCATTTCGAATCGATTTTCCTGTGGGAAAAGGACGGATCCCATCACGCCCGTGTCTTTGACCAGAACACCGAACTGCCCTTTGCCGGTCATCCGCTGATCGGGGCCGCTTGCGCGCTGCACCGCCAATCCGGCGATCCTCAGCCGCAGATCTGGCCCTTGGTGTTGCAGGGGGACCGTCGTGTTCTGGTCGAAACAGAACTGCTGGGCGCTGGCTATCTCGGGACATTGGATCAGGGTCGCCCGGATTTCATCGCGCCCCTGCCCGATACAGACAAACCCGCCTTTGCCCGCGCCTTCAATCTACACCCCGATCAGATGTCACCCCTCCCACTCGAGGTAGTCTCAACCGGCCTGCGGTATCTGGTCATTCCCGTGACGGGGGGCCTTGCCGAGGCCTGGATCACGATCCCTGATCTCCAAGAACAGCTCGCAACACACGGCGCCGAATTTGCCTTTCTCTTTGATGTGACCACTTTTGAAGGACGGCATTGGGAAAACGATGGCAGCGCCGAAGACGTCGCCACCGGCAGTGCCGCCGGGGTGATCGGGGCCTATGCCCTGAAACACGGCTTGGTCGCCTCCGGACATCGCTTTGTCCTGAAACAGGGCCAGTTCATGAACCGCCCCAGCCAGCTCCACGTCACCGCCTATGGATCACCCACTGACGTCACCCGCATCACCGTCGCGGGCAAGGTCGCCTTTGTCGGAACCGGATCGTTAATCGCACCCTAGCCCTGTTCTTGCTGACAGGTCCGCGCATATTCCAACGCTTTGGCCGTGCCCTTCAGGTCAATCGCCATCACCTCTTGTCCGGTCTGGCCATAGATCTTCATCACCTTGCGCTGTGCAATCGCATGCACAAACTCCCGATCCTTGAAGAACACAATCGCCCCGGGCACCTTGCCCTGCTTGAACCCGGTCGCATTGGCATCAAAGCTTTCGCCATCCAGCTCAAACCGGATCGCATAGTTTTCGCCCTGCTTGATGTCACCCCAAGCCTTGTTGAACACCACGAAATAGCCCCGGTTCCCGGTCGCATCATAGCCTAAACGCACCAGCGACAGATCCTGATACACCGTCTGGATCAAACACCCGTTGCCCATCGCCGGATCCACCATCAGGTTCCAGCCATGCACGAACCCCTTGTCGATCAGCTCTTGTGCCTGTGCCAGCCCCGCACTCACGCTCAACGCGGCGGCCAAAGCCAATGTGGTCAGTTTCTTCATTCCGAAGCCCTCCAAAAGGCAAAACCCATGTCACCCAACTGTGTACCGCAATCCCCACCAGAACCAAGCCCCAACCCGCTTGCAGCTCATCCAATTGCACCGTAGGGACATGGCACAACCACGAGGTCCCAATGCTTACGATCCTGTCCAAACTCTTTGGCCCCCATCGCGCGGTCACGATCTATGCCTTTCTCCAGACACGCGGCATCGCCATTCTTGGCGCGCTCGTGCTGATCGCCATTGTCTCCGGGATCTACCTGTCCGCCTCGGTCGAGGATCACGAACACGAGGCGTTCCTGACCCTCCCGGTTCTGTCCGCCACCCCAATAAACGGCGATATCAAAACCGGAATCATCATCTCGGTCCGCCTCCCCGAAGGGGGCGCAACCTCGATCACCTCAACCGAAGGACACATCGCACGCACCGTCACCACCCAGGCCTGCGTCGAAAAACGGGTCTATGTGGCGTCTGGCGAAGCGCGCTATCGTCTGAAACTGCCCAACAAATGCACCGCAGGCGAATAACGCCCACACCTCCTACCCCAAATACAAAAACGCCCGACGCTGCCGCCGGGCGTTTTCTTGTTTCAGTTCTCAGCGATCAGACCATCTGGAACACAATGCCAGCGACAATCGCCCCGCTGATCCCCAGCCCCAGATACATCGCAAACACCTGTGGCTTGACCAAGGACCAGACCGCGGCCATCGCCGGGATCGAACTGACTGCACCGCCAACCATAAAGGCCATCGCGGCACCCGCACTCATGCCCTGCTCCATCAAGCCCGCCAACAACGGCGGCGCGACGTAAGAGTTCAGATAGGCAGGCATCCCGACCAAGGCTGCCGTGACAATCGGCAATACACCTTCGCCGCCAACCACTTGGGCAATCAGATCCGCCGGAACATAAGACACCAACAACGCTTCCAGAACATAAGCCAGCGCAAGCCACTTCAGCAGGAACAAACCGTTCTGCACAAACTCGGCCCGGAACCGCACCCGACGCTCGGGCGACTGCCAAAAGGCCCACAGGGGTTTCTCGTCCTGTTTCGGTCCGGCGCCACAGCACCCGGCAGGCTTGTAGACCTTCAACGGCTGGGCAAAGGCCCCGCGTGTCATCAGGGCTTTGATCGCAAAACCGCCAAACAGGCCCAAAGCAACCGCAACAACCGCTTTCCCAATGGCAAAGGGCCATCCCAACGCACCTGCTGTGATCAACAAGGTCGGCGGATCAATCAACGGCGAACTCAGCCAGAATGCCATCACCGCAGACAGCGGCGCACCCAAGGCCAACAAGCCCGCAATGAACGGAATGACTTCGCACGAACAGAACGGCGCCAAACCACCGAACAACGCCGCCAGAAAGATCATGCGTGTCTCGCGCCCAACAAAAGCGCGCGCCACCAACACCTCGGCCCCGGTTGCCTTGAGATAGGCAAGCAACAGCACCGCAAACAGAATGTACTGCCCCGTGTGCGCCAGTGCCTTGATGGCGAAGGTGACGATTGTCTGAAAGTTGTCAGAATCCAAAATCCCGACAGCCAGCAACAGCGCAACAATCACCGCCCATGGGGTTTTGAGTGCGCCAGAAATCGCAGGCCACACCCGCGACGGGTTTTGTGTCAGATCAGCCATCGTTCGCTGCCTTCTTTGGGGCGTCCGCACAGCATTCACTCAGAATGAATTCTGCCAGATCACGCAATTCATCAAAACAAGCCCGGTTGATCGTGCTGCGACCGACCTTTTCCTGCGTCACCACTCCGCCCCCAGCGAGGGATTTCAAATGATGCGCCAATGTGGACGGGGCGATTCCCGTACGAGTCTGGATCTCTCCAACGGTCAATCCTTCCTCGCCAGCGCGGATCAACGTCTTGAGAACCATCAATCTGGCCTCAGACCCCATCGCCGCGAATCCTGCTGCTGATTTTTCCCACATAATGGGCCTCCTAACTAAACTACAAAACTAGTTATATAGATTTGTTAGTCTTGGCAAGCCCAAATGCACTCGGGAAAATTTCCCCCTCGTTAACCGCGATTCGCCGCAACCGAGATCTGGATTTGGTTAATCGTACGAAATCGCGTAGGAATTCCCCAAACCTCTGAAATCAGAGGGAAAATCCTCCAATCTGCCCAGACCATTTCGTACAGAATCACGTAGTAACTCCCCAAAAGAGCCCGTTTTAGACCTCAGTTTCAGCACCCAAAACGCCCCATTTCTGGGGTTAACACAGCGGTCGCCACAATTTTCTAAGTCCAGATTGTGCCCCACTTAAGTCCACTCTATGGTGGCGCTCATGGGAATATCCGTAGATACATTTTTTCTTAAGCCAGACGCGCAGGGCACGCTTCAAGCTCAGATCCAGCAAATGATTGCCGAAGGCATCTTGTCTGGTCGTTTTCATGTTGGGGAAAAGCTGCCGTCCTCGCGCAAGCTGGCGACCCATCTGGGCATCAGCCGAATTACCGTGACGCTGGCCTACACCGAACTTCTGGCCAATGACTATCTCACCTCTCGCGGACGATCGGGATATTATGTATCCGACAACGCGCCGGTGCCCCCGACCTACACGCCGATGCAGCGAACCCCTGAAACGGTCGACTGGAACCGGGCCATCGCGCGCCGGTTTACCGGCGGCGATACTCTGCACAAACCGGCGGATTGGCGCGAATACCGCTATCCGTTTATCTATGGTCAGGCCGACCCGACCTTGTTTGATCACGCCAACTGGCGGCTCTGTGCGGTACGCGCCTTGGGTCAGAAAGACTTTGCCTCTCTGACCACCGACTATGTGGATCAGGATGACCCGCTGCTGATCGAATTCATTGCCCGTCACACCCTGCCCCGGCGCGGCATCACCGCCAAGCCAGAAGAGATCCTGATCACGCTTGGTGCGCAGAATGCACTTTGGCTTGCAGCGCGCGTGTTGTTGAACCGCCGTCGCAAAGCCGCCATCGAAGACCCCTGTTATTATGCCCTGCGGGAGCTTTTAGTGCAGGCCCGCTGTCAGTTAGCGCCTTTGCGGGTGGATGTTGATGGGCTTCAGCCGGATGCCATTCCCCCCGATACGGACGTGATTTTCACCACGCCCAGCCACCAAAGCCCGACCACGGCGACCATGCCGCTGAACCGGCGTCATGATCTGTTGCGTAAGGCACGTGAGATTGATGCGATGATCGTCGAGGACGATTACGAATTCGAAATGGCCTTTCTCGGGGCGCCGTCTCCGGCGCTGAAATCTCTGGATCGGGACGGGCGTGTTGTCTACGTGGGCAGCTTTTCCAAGTCGCTGTTTCCGGGCTTGCGGCTTGGCTACATGGTAGGATCTGAACCCTTCATCCGAGAAGCCCGCGCGCTGCGCTCACTGGTCTTACGCCACCCGCCGGGACACATCCAACGCACCGCTGCCTACTTCCTGTCTTTGGGGCATTACGATGCCCAGATCCGCCGCATGTCCTCCGCCCTGCTGGAACGGCGCAAAGAGATGGAAAGCGCGATCTCCAAACATGGGCTCTCCATCGCCGGGCGTGGGGCATATGGGGGGTCGTCCCTCTGGATGCAGGCCCCGGTTGGCACGGATACGACACAGCTGGCAGAAAAGCTGCGCCACAAAAGCGTGCACATCGAACCCGGCGAGCCGTTCTTTTCCGGCACCGAACGGGCCAAGCACTATTACCGCCTTGGCTACTCTTCGATCCAGACAAACCAGATCGAACCCGGCATCAAACATATCGCCCACGCCATATCTGACCAGTAAGTCCAGATTCTGGACATAAGCGGATACCCTTTTTGGCCCTAACGCCAAACCACCCCTTCCGCCTAAACCCAATCCAAACCTCCGGTACGTTGTGCCGGATAATTCTTAACCTTTTGGAGTGCGCCCTCATGAAAATGACCACTGAAGAAGCCTTCGTCAAAACACTGCAGATGCATGGCATCGACAACGCATTTGGAATCATCGGCTCCGCCATGATGCCCATTTCCGACATCTTCCCCGATGCCGGCATCAAATTCTGGGACTGTGCCCACGAAACATCCGGTGGCATGATGGCTGACGGGTACACTCGTGCAACCGGCAAAATGTCCATGATGATCGCACAAAACGGTCCGGGCATCACCAACTTCGTAACCGCCGTGAAAACTGCGTACTGGAACCACACACCAGTTCTGCTGGTTACACCGCAGGCTGCGAACAAAACAATCGGCCAGGGTGGCTTCCAGGAAATGGAACAGATGAACCTGTTCGCTGACTGTGTTGCATACCAGGAAGAAGTTCGTGACCCGTCACGTATCGCGGAAACACTGAACCGCGTTATCATGCAAGCCAAGCGCGCATCTGCTCCTGCACAGATCAACATCCCGCGTGACTTCTGGACCCAGGTTATCGACATCGACCTGCCCGTCATCGTTGATTTTGAACTGCCGCAGGGCGGCGACGTAGCCGTACAAGACGCAGCTGATCTGCTGTCTTCCGCCAAGTTCCCAGTCATCCTGAACGGTGCAGGCGCAATCCTGTCCAAAGGTGGCATCGAAGCGTCCCGCGTTCTGGCTGAAACACTCGACGCACCTGTCTGCGTAGGTTACCAGCACAACGACGCATTCCCTGGCAACCACCCTCTGTACGCTGGTCCTCTGGGCTATAACGGCTCCAAAGCCGGTATGGAACTGATCGCCAAAGCAGACGTTGTTCTGTGCTTGGGTACACGTTTGAACCCGTTCTCGACCCTGCCCGGCTACGGCATTGATTACTGGCCCACAGACGCCAAAATCATCCAGGTCGACATCAACCCTGACCGTATTGGCCTGACCAAGAAGGTTTCTGTTGGTATCGTTGGTGACGCCGCCAAAGTTGCATCCTCCATCACTGCAAAACTGGCAGACGGTGCAGGCGACGCAGGCCGCGCCGAGCGTAAGAACCTGATCTCCACCACCAAATCGGCATGGGCTCAGGAACTGACCTCCATGACCGAAGAGCAGGACGATCCCGGCACCGACTGGAACGTGCGTGCACGTGCAGCCAAGCCTGACTGGATGGCCCCTCGTATGGCGTGGCGCGCGATCCAGGCAGCTCTGCCTGTTGAAGCGATCATCTCATCCGACATCGGCAACAACTGCGCCATCGGTAACGCCTATCCTTCGTTCAACGACAGCCGTAAATACTTGGCACCCGGCCTGTTTGGTCCTTGTGGCTACGGTCTGCCTTCGATCGTTGGTGCGAAAATCGGTCAGCCTGATGTTCCAGTAGTCGGTTTCGCTGGTGACGGCGCATTCGGTATTTCTGTCAACGAACTGACAGCCATCGGCCGTGGCGACTGGCCTGCGATCACTCAGATCGTATTCCGCAACTACCAGTGGGGTGCTGAAAAGCGTAACTCGACACTTTGGTTCGACGACAACTTCGTTGGTACAGAGTTGGACGAAGGCGTTTCTTACGCTGGTATCGCGAACGCATGTGGCCTCAAAGGTGTTATCGCCCGCACTCAGGACGAACTAACTGCTGCTCTGGCACAAGCGATCGAAGACCAGAAGAACGGCATCACCACGTTGATCGAAGCAATGATCAACCAGGAACTCGGTGACCCCTTCCGTCGTGACGCAATGAAGAAGCCAGTTGAAGTTGCCGGCATCAGCGCCGACGACATGCAAGTACAAAAAGTCTAAGAACGGAACGGACGGGACACATGACACAGCTTCCTATTGAACTCCTGCGGTCCTGTGCCCCGGCCAACCGTCCGACGATTGCCCTAAGCGAAGGCAGTGATCCCCGCATTGTTGCGGGGGCACTTGCCGCCCATCAGGCCGAATTGGCCGACATTATTCTCATCGGCGCAGTTGCCGAGGTAGAGGCCACGTTACAGGCACAGGGTGCCTCTGCTGGTCCCGGCATTGCTGTGCACGATCCCGCGACTTCGGATCTGACCGAAGAATTTGCCAGCCGCTATCATGAGCTTCGCAAACACAAAGGGGTGGATGAAGCCAAAGCGCGCGCTGCCGCTGAAACTCCGCTAGTCTATGCCGCGATGCTGGTCCGTTCGGGCCGCGCACTTGGCACCGTTGGTGGCGCTGTTCACACCACAGGTGACGTTGTGCGCACCGCGATTCAGGTCATCGGCATGGCCCCCGACGCCGCTATGGTTTCGAGCTTTTTCCTGATGTACCCGCCTGCAAGTGCCGATAACGGCCGCGCAATGCTGTATTCTGATTGTGGGTTGGTCATTGACCCGTCTGCCAAGGAATTGGCTGGCATTGCCACTGCATCCGCCGTTTCTGCGCGCGCACTTCTGCAAGTTAAACCCAAAATTGCCATGCTGTCCTTTTCCACAAAAGGCAGCGCCCGCCATCCCGCAGTCGACAAAGTTATCGAAGCTACCAACGCCCTGCGCGCAGATCAACCAGATCTGAACGTCGACGGTGAACTGCAGTTCGATGCCGCCTTTGTTCCCTCTGTTGGTGAACGAAAATCGCCCGAATCTGCAGTTGCAGGTCGGGCCAATGTCATGATTTTCCCCAACCTTGATGCGGGAAATATCGGCTACAAAATCACCCAGCGCATTGGCGGATACGCCGCCATCGGTCCCGTGATGCAAGGTCTGGCCCAACCCGCCAATGACCTGTCACGTGGCTGTATTGCTGAAGACGTGACCCAGATGATCGCCGTCACAATTCTGCAAGCGCTTAATAAATAATACCGGCAGCGCGCGGCCTCATAGATTCGCCGCGTCGCAACCTATTCTAGTTTCGAAGGACCAAGTGACCGCTATGGCGTCCACAACCCAGCCGCATACTCCATTTCTTGAGAATGCCAAAAACAAAATCAATACATTGTTCCCGGGCATTATCGTGTCCGTTCTTGTGGCAATGACCGCAAAGTTTTTGTCTGAACATTACGCAACCCCAGCCATGCTGCTGGCTCTTTTGTTGGGCATTGCCGTTGGCTTTTTGGGCCAGGAAGGCAAAGCCGTTCCCGGTATCGCATTTACTGCGCGCACATTGTTGCGCTTGGGCGTCGCCTTTTTGGGTGTGCGCGTTTCAATGACCCTGATGATGGGTCTAGGCTGGGAATTGATCGCTTTGGTGATCTTTGGCGTTGTGGCGACCATTGGGTTTGGTATGTCGATTGCCCGCTTCTTGGGCCACAAATGGCGTTTTGCCTTCCTGACCGCTGGCTCAGTTGCCATTTGCGGAGCTTCAGCCGCCATGGCCATCAGTGCGATCCTGCCAAAGGATGAACGGTCAGAAGAGCGCCTGATCTTTACTGTATTGGGTGTGACGGTTCTGTCGACTATCGCCATGATCGCATATCCTATTTTGGTGCAATACCTGGACATGAACGATGTTGCAGGCGGCGTGTTCCTTGGAGGGACCATCCACGATGTGGCGCAGGTTGTTGGGGCGGGTTTCTCGATCTCGGAACAAACCGGTGACACCGCAACTTTGGTAAAACTGATCCGGGTTGCCATGTTGGCCCCCATCGTTCTGGTTGCCTCGATCATGATCCGAACCTTTGCCGAGGCAGACCCTGATGGCGGTCGCCCTCCACTTCTCCCCAGCTTTGTAGTCGGTTTCCTCGTGCTTGCTACATTCAGCTCATTTGGTCTGATTCCAGCTGCCGTGACCGAACTCATGAGCCAAGCGTCACGTTGGCTCTTGCTAACGGCCATCGCTGCGGTTGGTATGAAAACCAACCTGAAACAAGTTCTTTCAGTCGGTGGTGCCGCCATCGCCCTGATCGTTGTCGAAACCCTATTTATTGCCGGAGTGATCCTAACGGGAATTACCTTCCTGACCTGAGACACCGCCCCAACAGAAGGACGCCAGATGACCATCCAGCAACCCAAGATTGACACCAGTCCCAAGATCTCGGACGAGATCAGACGGACGACATGTTATATGTGTGCCTGTCGGTGCGGCATCAACGTCCACATGAAAAGCGGTAAGGTTGCCTATATCGAAGGCAACCGCGACCACCCGGTGAACAAGGGCGTGTTGTGCGCCAAAGGATCCGCCGGTATCATGCAGGTAAACGCTCCCTCGCGTTTGCGTGCGCCTCTGAAACGCGTCGGCCCCCGCGGGTCTGGCGCGTTCGAGGAAATCAGCTGGGAAGAGGCGCTGACCATAGCGACCGACCTACTGGAACCGATCCGCAAGGATAATCCTGAAAAACTGGCATTCTTTACGGGCCGCGATCAGTCGCAGTCCTTTACCAGTTTCTGGGCCCAACATTTCGGCACCCCAAACTATGCGGCCCACGGCGGGTTCTGCTCGGTCAATATGGCGGCGGGTGGCATCTACACCATGGGCGGCGCGTTTTGGGAGTTCGGTCAACCTGACTGGGACCACACCAAACTGTTCATGATGTTTGGCGTCGCCGAAGATCACGATTCCAACCCGATCAAAATGGGTCTGGGAAAAATCAAAGCCCGGGGCGCACGTGTCATCGGTGTGAACCCGATCCGCTCCGGCTATAATGCAATTGCGGACGAATGGGTCGGCATCACCCCAGGCACGGATGGTCTGTTCATCCTGTCGATGATCCACGTGCTGCTCAAGGCTGGTAAAATCGATCTGGACTACCTCAGCCGCTATACCAACGCGCCGGTTCTGGTAAATGCGTCTGAGGGTGCTGAAAACGGTCTATTCCTGCGCGATGCGGATGGCAAACCGCTGGTCATCGACCGCAACACCGGAGAATTGACCGCGTTCGACAAACCCGGCGTACGTCCTGATCTGTCCGCCACTCATACTGTTGACGGTGTCACCCATCGCCCTGTGTTCCACCAGATGGTGGAACGCTACATGGCCGACGAATACGCACCCGAGGCGGTTGCAGATCGCTGTGGCATCCCGGCCAAGCGTATCCGCGCCATCGCCGGGGAACTGGCCCGTGTTGCCTTTGACGAGGCGTTTGAGCTCGATAAAGAGTGGACCGATTTCCGCGGCGAAAAGCACACCAAGATGATTGGCCGCCCGGTCGCCATGCACTCGATGCGCGGTGTTTCGGCCCACGCCAACGGGTTCCAGACCTGCCGCGCCCTGCACGTGTTGCAGATCATCCTTGGCACTGTCGAAGTCCCCGGTGGGTTCCGGTTCAAACCGCCCTACCCCAAGCCGGTCGAGGCCCACCCGAAACCCCACTATGGCGTCACCCCCGGCAAACCACTTGATGGTCCGCATCTGGGCTATGTCACTGGTCCCGATGATCTGTGCCTGAAAGAAGACGGCAGCGCCGCACGCATCGACAAGGCCTATACGTGGGAAAACCCCATGTCGGCCCACGGGTTGATGCATATGGTAATCTCGAACGCTCATGCGGGTGATCCCTACAAGATCGACACGCTGTTCATGTATATGGCCAACATGTCGTGGAACTCCTCCATGAACACCAAGGGTGTGATGGAGATGTTGACCGACAAGGATGAGAATGGCGATTACGTGATCCCGAACATCATCTATTCCGACGCCTACAGCTCGGAAATGGTCGCCTATGCGGATCTGGTTCTGCCCGACACAACCTATCTGGAACGTCACGACTGTATCTCGCTGCTGGATCGCCCGATCTGCGAAGCGGACGCAGCCGCCGATGCCATTCGTTGGCCCGTGATCGAGCCTGACCGCGATGTGCGTGGGTTCCAGTCCGTGCTGTGCGAACTTGGCGCGCGCCTGAACCTGCCCGGTTTTGTTAACGAAGACGGCAGCCAGAAATACGCGGATTATGGCGACTACATCGTCAACCACCAGCGTAAGCCGGGCATTGGTCCGCTTCATGGTTTCCGGGGCGATGGCACCCAAGCCGGTCGGGGCGACGTGAACCCCGAGCAGTTGGACAAGTACATCGAAAACGGCGGTTTCTGCGTCACGCATATCCCCGATGGTGCGGATTACTATAAACCTTGGAACGCGGCCTATCAGGATTGGGCGGTCGAAATCGGCCTCTATGACAGCCCGCAACCCTATCTGTTCCAGCTCTATTCGGAACCGATGCGGAATTTCCAACTCGCTGCCGAAGGTCACGGTGACCGCCAGCCGCCCGAACATCTGCGCGAGCGGATCAAGGAAACGCTGGACCCACTGCCGATCTGGTACGAAACCGACCAAGAGGGCAACCAAGGCTTTACCGTCAACGCGCTCACACAGCGTCCGATGGCAATGTATCACTCGTGGGGCACGCAAAACGCGTGGCTGCGTCAGTTGCACGGCCGTAATCCGCTGTATGTTCCGACCAAACTGATGCGTCTGCATGGGCTCTCGGACGGCGATTGGGCCAAAGTCACCTCTCCTCACGGGTCGATTACCGTGCCCGTCATGGAAATGGCGGCTCTCAACGACAACACCGTCTGGACATGGAACGCCATTGGTAAACGTAAGGGTGCCTGGGCCTTGGAAGAGGACGCACCAGAAGCGACCAAAGGCTTCCTGCTGAATCACCTGATCCACGAATTGCTACCGCCCAAAGCGGACGGCATGCGGTGGGCCAACTCAGACCCAGTCACAGGTCAGGCAGCGTGGTTTGACTTGAAGGTTAAAATCGAAAAGGCCGGCGCGCCTGATGATCTGCCCGAAAGTCAGCCTGTGTTTGAATCCATCAAGTCACCGGTCGGAACCGGCCCCAAAAACCTCGCGTGGAAGGTAGGTAAATAATGACCCAACTCCCCCAATCCACCGACCGTAAAATGGGTCTGGTCATCGACCTTGATACCTGTGTTGGCTGCCATGCTTGCGTGATCTCATGCAAAGGGTGGAACACTGAAAACTACGGTGCTCCGCTCTCGGATCAGGATGCGTATGGCGGTGAACCGTCGGGCACCTTTCTGAACCGCGTGCACAGCTTTGAGGTGCAACCAACGCCGTGTCAAAGCAACCCAGCACCCGAAGCACAGCTGATTCATTTCCCAAAATCATGCCTGCATTGCGAAGATGCGCCTTGCGTCACAGTATGCCCAACCGGGGCCAGCTATAAGCGGGTCGAAGACGGCATCGTACTGGTTAACGAATCTGACTGCATCGGCTGTGGCCTGTGCGCGTGGTCCTGCCCCTATGGCGCACGCGAACTGGACCAAGCAGAAGGTGTGATGAAGAAATGCACTCTCTGTGTAGACCGGATCTATAACGAGAACCTTGAAGAGGTGGATCGTGTCCCGACTTGCGTTAGAACTTGCCCCGCAGGTGCGCGGCACTTTGGCGATCTCGGTGACCCCAACAGCGACGTTAGCCAGTTGGTTGCCGAGCGCGGCGGTATGGATTTGATGCCTGAAATGGGCACCAAGCCGGTCAACAAATACCTGCCCCCTCGCCCCAAGGACACGATTGAAGAGCAGATCGATATCCTCGCCCCTCTGCTCGCCCCCATCGCAGAAGAGCCTCAGGGCTTCATGGGGTGGCTCGACAAAGCGCTCGACAAATTGCCCGGAGGTAATGCCTGATGCATCCCGCACCTTCAGTTATCGTATTTACCACCCTGTCTGGACTGGGTTTCGGCCTGTTGCTGTTCCTCGGCTTGGGTATGCCTGACGTGACAGGTTGGGTCGCCTTTGTCTTTTTCGCCATTGCCTATGCTTTGGCGGTAGGTGGTTTGTTGGCGTCGACCTTCCATCTTGGCCACCCAGAGCGCGCGCTGAAAGCGTTCACGCAGTGGCGCTCCAGCTGGTTAAGTCGCGAAGGCTGGTGTGCTGTCATCGCCTTGCTTGTGATGGCACCTTATGGGGCAGGATTGGTATTCATGGGCGAAAGCTATTCCATTCTAGGCCTGATTGGCGCACTTTTCAGCCTGCTGACCGTGTTCACCACCTCAATGATCTACACACAGCTCAAAACTATCCCACGTTGGAACATGAAACTAACGCCTGCGATGTTCCTGTCGTTCAGCCTTGCTGGTGGCGCGCTGTTGTCGGGTCAGATCAAGGCAGCAATGGTTTTGCTGGCCGTGGCTGCCGTCGTACAAGTGGTCTACTGGAAACAAGGGGATCAGGCACTCGCCGCGTCCGGTACCGATATGGGCACCGCAACGGGACTGGGGTCCATTGGAGAGGTGCGTGCGTTTGAACCGCCACACACCGGCACCAACTATCTGCTGCGAGAATTCGTGCACGTGGTGGGCCGGAAACATGCGGCCAAACTGCGCATCATCGCGTTCACGCTAGCCTTTGTTGTACCACTGCTACTGCTTTATGCCTCGCCCCACCATTTGGGCGCGCTGATTGCCGTACTGTCGCATTTGGTTGGCATCGCCGTGTCGCGCTGGTTGTTCTTTGCTCAGGCAGAGCACGTGGTCGGCCTCTACTACGGCAAACGCTAATAGAGAGGGCCCACGTCTCTCTGAACACACGAAAAAGGGCGGCGCTCCAAATTGGAGCGCCGCCCTTTTTTTATGACTATCGTTAGGTAATCAGATCAACCCGGCGTGCGACATAGCCGCGTCAATCGCCGCCTTGGTGCTTTCTTCCAGACCCGTCAGGGGCGAGCGGACTTCTTCGGTGCACAGGCCCAGCTTGGACAGGCCATATTTCGCACCGACCAGACCCGGCTCGATAAAGATTGCTTCGTGCAGTGGCATCAGCTTGTCCTGATACTCCAACGCTTTGGCGTAATCGCCCGCCAACGTTGCCTGCTGGAAATCAGCACACAGCTTTGGCGCGACATTAGCAGTCACGGAAATACAGCCAACACCACCATGGGCGTTAAAACCCAACGCCGTCGCGTCTTCGCCAGACAGCTGGCAGAAATCAGAACCACAACTGGCGCGCTGCTGGCTGACACGTGCGATATCACCCGTCGCATCCTTAACACCGATGATGCGTGGCAGCTTGGCCAGCTCGCCCATCGTTTCGGGGGTCATATCAACAATAGACCGTCCAGGGATGTTGTAGATGATCAACGGGATATCAGCGCAATCATGGGCTGCAGTGAAATGAGCCACCATGCCGCGCTGAGTCGGCTTGTTGTAATATGGTGTCACAACCAGCGCCGCATCGGCACCGATCTTAGCCGCGAATTCAACAAAGCGAATCATTTCCACTGTGTTATTGGATCCGGCACCTGCAATCACCGGCACGCGACCAGCCGCCGCTTTGACCACCTCGGCCACAACGGTTTCGTGTTCATCATGGGTCAGCGTCGGGCTTTCGCCTGTGGTTCCAACCGGAACAAGGCCGGTAGAGCCTTCGCTGATTTGCCATTCAACCAAGTGTTTGAGCGTATCCAGATCCAACGCGCCGTTGCGAAACGGGGTGACGAGGGCTGGCATTGAGCCTTTGAACATGGGTACGCTCCCTAGGTTGGATCATGGTGGGCAAAACCCCACCGGATTTGCGCGCTGCCGGGATTGTGTTTTGATCCGGACGGCACACGGTTTATCGTGAAAGGCACTAGCCTTGGTTCGTTGGGAAATGCAAGTGATGACACGAGTTCTAGCCCTTGGTGTGGCCCTCTTTTTCTACACATTCACTCTTGTTGGCCCTGCTTTTGCGGATCAAGCGGCTCAACTCGCCTTGGCGCTCAAGGAAATGCGCGCCGAAAACTGGAACGAAGCCCTGCGCGTTGCGGGCAAACGCGGCTCGGTTTCACGTGATATCATTGTCTGGCACTGGCTGCGCAAAGGGTATGGCGAATCGGGGGATGCCTTGGTTTTTCTCGACCGGCGGCCCGATTGGCCCGGACAGGCATTCTTGCGTCGTAAAAGCGAGCCATCTTTCACCAATGCAGATCCACAACGCGCGCTCAAATTCTACTCTGAACAACCTGCCCAAACCGCCGAGGGGGCGTTAAATTATGCCACAGCGTTAATCACCACCGGCAAACGTGGTGAGGGCGAGGCAGAGTTGGTCGTTGCCTGGCGCACAATGCCAATGGGCAGCGGGTTGCAAAAAATCTATCTGCAGAACTATTCCAAATTGCTCAAACCACACCATGCCGCCCGGTTGGATCGGATGCTGTGGGAGGGGCACAAGATTAGCTCGAAGCAGATGTTGTCTTTGGTCAGCGCCGACCAGCGTAAACTGGCTGAGGCGCGGCTCAGCCTACAGAATATGTCCCCCGGTGTCGACCGCCTGATCGAAGCAGTTCCAGACAGTCTTACCTCAGCGCCCGGACTCGCGTTTGATCGGTTCGTCTGGCGCGATCGAAAAGAGTTTGACGAAAGCGCTGTGGATCTGATGTTAGAACGATCCACCGGTCCCAAAGCCCTAGGCGAGCCCGACAAATGGGGACCCCGACGCCGCAGGCTGGCCCGGTTGGAAATGCGCCAAGGAAAGGACAAGCGCGCCTACAGCGTCGCCGCGCACCACCATATGACCCCGGAAATGGGCTATGCCTACGCTGATCTGGAATGGCTTGCGGGATTTATCGCATTGCGCAAATTAGAGGACCCAGCAACCGCAGCAAAGCACTTTGAACGGTTTGAGGCCGCTGTCGCTTCGCCGATATCCAAAGGACGCGCGGGCTATTGGTTAGGCCGGGCCTATGCCGCACAGGGAAATACAGACAAAGCACAGGCAGGATATGCTTTGGGCGCAGAATATCAGACATCCTTTTATGGGCTTTTGGCTGCTGAACAGATTGGGCGACCTTTTGATGAAACATTGGCCAATCCCCCACAAAACCCACCCTGGGCGCAAGCGGATTTTACCAAATTATCGGTATACAAAGCCGGGCGTCTTTTGCTGCAGGCCAACGAGCTGAACTTAGCAGAGCGGTTTTTCACCCACCTGACCGAGAGCTTGGATCCGGTACAAGCGGCACAATTGGGAGATATGGCAATTGAACTGGGACAGTCGCATTTAGCGGTCATGATCGCCAAACGGGCAGCCCGCACAGGGATTGTTCTGCCTGCTGCATATTACCCATTGCATTCGGTTGCCGAGCTACAACTGCCCATGGCCAAGGAAATGACGCTAGCCATTGCCCGCCGTGAAAGTGAATTCGACCACATCGTGATAAGCGGGGCCGGGGCGCGGGGCTTGATGCAGGTTATGCCTGCAACCGCCCAACTGGTCGCCAAGGATCTGGGTATTCTTGGGGCGCACCAAACCGGTCGCCTAACTTCAGATTGGAAATATAATGCCAAATTGGGTGCGAATTACCTTGCGGGGCTGTCGGCCGAATTTGTCGGCAATGTTGTCATGATGGCCGCCGGATATAACGCGGGGCCCAAACGCCCAATCCGCTGGATGGGCTTGTTTGGTGATCCACGCACCGGCTCTCCCGACATGATCGATTGGATCGAACATATCCCGTTCAACGAAACCCGAAACTATGTCATGCGAGTGACCGAAAGCCTGCCGGTTTATCGGGCGCGGTTGGGTAAAGACCCTCTGCCCATTCCGTTTTCGAAAGAGTTGAACGGATCAACGCTTGAGGCTTTCGCGCCATAACGTGAACAGCCCCGCCGAGATGATCAACCCGGTGCCGATGATGACTGCAGTACGCAGATCTTCGCCAAAAACTGTGATCCCAAGGATCGCGGTCCAAAACAGATGGAAATAGGCGAAAGGTTGCACCGCGCTGGCCTCGGCCATTTCATAGCATTTCATCAACAGCCAATGACCGGCCACACCCGATACACAGAGCAAAGCCATCCAGCCCCAATCCTTTTGCGCCATCGGCTCCCAGAACCAGATGCCGATTGCCGTCATCATGATTGAGCCCACGATACCGGTCCAGAAAAAGCTGGTGGCGGTGCTGTCTTGGCGCGCCGCATATCGCGTCAATAGTCCGTATAGGGCGAACATAAAGGCCGAAATCAGCGGAATGATGGCCCAGGGATTAAACACCCCCATACCCGGCTGAAGGATAATAAGAACACCAATGCAACCCACACCAATCGCCGCCCAGCGACGCCAGCCGACCTGCTCCCCTAAAATGGGACCGCTAAGCGCCGCAACAATGAGCGGATAGCCGATAAACACAGCTTGGCTTTCGATGAGACCCAAAATGGTAAAGCCATAGACTGCAACGCAGATTTCCCCGGCCAACAAAACCCCACGCAGGATTTGTAGGCCCCGTTGGTTGGTTTGCGCAACGGCCCGAATCCCACCTGCATTGCGCAGTGCCAGAAAAATCACAAAGGCGGCAAAGAACCAGTAGCGGATCATCACCACCATATAGGTGTTATAAGCCCCGGCCAGATGGCGCGAGATCCCATCCTGCAACGCGAAAACCACAGTCGCTCCCAGCATGAGTGCGATACCCGCCGGAACATTGTTCTTCTGTTGGTTCACTACTTTACCGCCTGCGTCATATGCCGTTTGTGCCCAAAACCCGGAGCTCTAGAGACGGTAAACCCAGCCTCTTGTAATCCGCGCCGGACAAACCCTGCTGCCGTGTATGTCGCAACTGTTCCGCCTTGTCTGGTGTGGTTTGCGACATCAGCCATCAAACCCGACCCCCAAAGTTCCGGATTCTTTGCAGGCGAAAATCCATCCAAGAACCACGCATCAGCATGACCCTGCCACAGGGGCAGAGTTTCTCGCGCATCGCCCTCAACCACTTCTAGCCGGAGCGTCCCAAGATCACAGGTGCCCCCTTGCCAAACTGCCAAAAACCGCTCGGCCCATAGGGCGACTTCGGGGAAAGCCTCTAACGCGCGCACCATATCATCACGCGCCATGGGAAAGGCCTCAAAACTGGTAAATTTCAGCGGATCGGAGCGACCGTTTTTTTCCCATTCAGACCAAACGGTCAGCAAGTTCAAACCGGTCCCAAAACCCAGTTCGGCAATATGAAAACCGGGCGCGAACCGCGCGGGCAAATCGTTGCCATCCAGAAACACATGCCGCGTTTCAGCCAATCCATTCTGGAGCGAGAAATACGGATCATCGAACTGATCCGACACCGGCACCTGGCCCTCGGCCCATGACAGTTTTGCGCGCTGGTCAGTCATGCGATGATCCCTTAGAGCCTGATGTGAAACGGCGCGACACTGGCGAAGGACGAGAGAATTGGCAATGGTTGATGTGACGATACGTGGCGCGGGCATTTTCGGTCTCTCCATCGCTTGGACCTGTGTCCGTCATGGCGCAAAAGTCCGCGTTGTTGATCCGCATGGCCCCGGCGCGGGCTCTTCTGGTGGCTTGGTCGGCGCATTGGCTCCCCATGTGCCGGAAAACTGGAACTCCAAAAAGGCGTTCCAATTCGAGAGCCTGATCATGGCCGAACCCTTTTGGGCCGAGGTCGAAGCCGCCGGAGGTGTATCCCCCGGATATGGCCGCTTGGGGCGTCTGCAACCCATCGCTGACGAGCGAACGCTGGCCCTTGCGCATCAGCGCAGCGAAACTGCACGCGATTTATGGCAGGGCAAAGCGACTTGGTCCGTGCGTTCGTCAACCGATCTGGGGGATTGGTGCCCGCCCAGCCCAACCGGTTTCGTCATTCACGACACCCTAAGCGGGCGTATGCACCCGCGTCGCGCCTGCGCCGCTTTGGTCGCAGCGTTGCAAGCCATGGACGTCGAGATCACCCATGACGCCCCAAATGAAGGGCGGGTGCTATACGCCACCGGTGCCACCGGGCTCAAAGATCTTTCAACTGCTTTGGAACGCCCGGTTGGCAATGGAGTAAAAGGGCAAGCCGCGTTGCTGCGGTTTGACGCTGGGCCGGTTCCACAACTCTATGCCGATGCATTGCACCTTATCCCCCATGCGGACGGAACACTGGCCATCGGCTCAACCTCTGAACGCGAATATGACGACCCAGCCAGTACAGACGACGCGCTAGAGGACGTCATTGAACGCGCTATGCTGGCCCTACCGCTGTTGCGCGGTGCCGAGGTAATCGAACGCTGGGCTGGCGTGCGACCACGCTCCAAAAGCCGCGCGCCCATGTTGGGCGAACATCCCCTTTATCCCGGACAATTCATTGCCAACGGCGGTTTTAAGATCGGCTTTGGAATGGCCCCAAAGGTTGCACAGGTGATGACCGAATTGATGTTACACGGGACCGACACCATCCCCGAGGCCTTTAAACCCCAAGCCTCGCTTTAGATCGCCACCGCCGTCGCTTGCATACACTGGCGACCATCCGGCCCGCGCACCCATAGATCAGCCCCGTTCCGACACAGTTCTGCTGTTTCGAAATGCATCAACGGCGAAGAGGCGCGAAACGAAAACTCGGCAAGTGGTCCGATTACCCGTTCGGCAAGCAACATCAACTTTTGTGCCAGCAATGGGCCGTGAACAACCAACCCTTCGTAGCCCTCCACATCGCGCGCGTATTCTTGGTCGTAATGAATGCGGTGCCCATTGAATGTCAGCGCCGAATACCGAAACAAGAATGTAGAATCGAACGCCACAGACTGGCGATCCGTCTCATCCGTGCGCGCCATGGGTGCCACGGAGCGCGGGGCAGTGGGATTCGGATCCTCGCGATATACAAGGTCCTGCCATTCTGTCAGACACAATGTGCCGTCTTGCCAAATTTCATGACGCAGGGTGGCAAAAGCCAGCGGTCCAGTGCGACCAATTTTCTTGCTAGATGTTTCTAGAACAGACCGCTTTTCTGCCCGAAATCCCGCCAGCAAGGGCCGATTGAAGCGCAGTCGCCCACCAGCCCACATTCGACGTGGCAATCCAAAATCTGGGATCAACCCGCCGCCCCCAACACGAGGATGGCCATCGCGCCCCAGCTGACCGGGTGGATGCGGAGACCAAAAATAGAGCTGATGAAAGAACGGCGGCAAGACCGACCCTTCTGTCATCTCAGCTATCTGACCCATTGCAATCTGAAACGCCCCTGCGCGCGCAGGGTCCATCACATCGCTTTGACTTTCGGTTGTAAGATCGGTTTTCATGTCGCAACCTTACGCCGCTTTGCAGAAAGAACAACCGATGCCAGTCCTCTCTTCGCTTGATCATCTGGTGCTGACAGTTGCGGATATTGCGGCCACCACGCGGTTTTACACGACCGTCTTGCAGATGGAGATCGAAGAATTCCACCCCGCAGATGGATCAACCCGCACAGCACTGAAATTCGGGCAGCAAAAGATCAACCTGCATCCAGCATCTGCCCCCTTTGAACCCAAAGCTCAAAATGCAAATCCCGGTTCGGCTGATCTGTGCTTCTTAACGCAAACCCCACTGGCCGATTGGCAAAGCCACCTCCACGCACACGACATCCAGATCGAAGAAGGGCCGGTGCCCCGCACAGGAGCAACCGGCCCAATTCTGTCTCTTTATCTACGTGATCCCGACGGCAATCTTATCGAAATCAGTACCTTGTCTTAACGCCCAATCTCGGCGCGCAGCTTTTCCATCAACGCCTGCAGAGATTTGGTGTATTGCGCGCTAATAAGCTGACCCGCCTCATCAAAGGCAGATCCGCTGCCCGCCAAATGAACTTCAGGGCCCTGCAAGATACGCGGTTGAAACGGCACCATGAATCCACGCAAAACCATCTGTGCGCGTTCCCCACCAGCCCGGCCGGCGGCCGCGGACATGACGGCCACGGGTTTATTCGCCCATGGCGATCCATTGGTACGGCTCACCCAGTCCAACGCGTTCTTCAACACGCCAGAGGGCCCCTTGTTGTATTCAGGGGTCGAAATCAGCACTGCATCGGAAGCAGCGATTTGATCTGCCAACGTTTGAACCAAAGCCGGGACCCCATCTGCATCTTCGGCATCGCCATCATACAAGGGTAGGTTCAGGTCCGCCTCTGCGTAGATACATGGGCCGAACAAACGGGCCGCTTCACGCAGCAGTTTCCGATTAGTCGCCTCTTGTCGCAATGACCCAGATAGGCCCAGCAATACAGGTTCTGACATGAATTTCCCTCATTTGGTAACAACAATTCGGCGAGACGCATTTGAAACACCAAATATTTAAGTGCTTTTCGGTATCACAACGATTTCCACCCGCCGGTTCGCGGCTTTACCCGCCTCGTTCAGGTTCGAAGCGATTGGATCGTTTTCACCCTGACCCAAAGTAGAAATCCGGTTGTACGTAACTCCGCCCGCCTGAATTACATCAGCCACAGCGCCCGCACGACGTTCAGACAAACCCTGATTGTAGGGCGCGTCGCCATCGCTATCAGTGTGACCGATGATTTGAACATTTGATTCAGGATAGCGCAGCAAGTTCTGCGCCACTTTTTCAAGATCGGAACGCAAAGCAGGACGGACGGTATAGCTGTCGGTGTCAAAAGTGATGTCATTCGGGACAGAAACGATCAACCTATCACCGGTGTTTGTGACAGTGATCCCGTCATTCGCCAACTGTTGCCGCAACTCTGCTGCTTGCTGATCTAGATTGTTCCCAATAAGCGCACCAGCACCGGCGCCAACAGCACCGCCAACGACAGCGCCAAGCGCTGGGTTAGAGCTATTCGCCAAAGCTCCAACACCCGCACCAAGAAGCCCACCAAAAATCGCACCCTGTTTGGTATTCTGTTTGGGATCTGTCTGCGCACCCAAAGTGGCCGGATCAGTACAAGCGCTCAGCGCAACGGTGGCGCTTAGCACAGCCACCAGCGAAATTTTTGAGATCGTCATAGGATCACCTTCTGCTCATTAGGCCCGGTTTGTTCCGAGACCCTTTGGCCTAGTATATCCTTTGATCTCGGCTGACGCTCAAGCCTGTGCCCCAAAAATTCGGCGGAACCTTGCGCAAATTACCAAAGAACGCGCACCTATACCTACATTTTCTGCGCTCAGTCGTTCTTACGCTTCGGCGCGGGCCGCCTCATACGCAAGCATTGCCCGCTTAACTGGCAAACCCCAGTGATAGCCGCCTAGCCCTCCGGATTTCCTGAGCGCCCTATGACAGGGGATCATCCAACTGATTGGATTGCGCCCGACAGCTGTTCCAACAGCGCGCACCGCACGTGGGCTTCCGATGGCGTCGGCGATTTCTGAATAGGTCGTCACTTGTCCATCCGGGATCCGCAGCAGCGCCTCCCACACTTTGATTTGCATGGGTGCCCCAATCAGGAACAACGGGGTGGGTTCCAGTTTATCACTTGCCGCCCCAAAGGCGCTTAGCACCCAAGGGCGCAAACGCATCGGATCCTCGACAAAATCGGCTTTGGGCCAGCGTGCGACCAAATCTTCCATGGCCGCCTCCTCGCCGGTTTCGGCGGCAAACCCCATCCCGCAAATACCTTTGTCTGTGCCCATCACCAAAGCCGGACCAAAAGGACTTTCGAACCACCCCCAATAGATCGTCAGCCCGTCCCCCTTGCGAGCAAAATCGCCGGGACTCATCGCCTCCCATCGCACAAAAAGATCATGCAGACGCCCCGTTCCAGACAAGCCAACATTGTGCGCCGTTTCCAAAGTTGTGAACCGGTCGTGCATAAGAGCCTTGGCATGGCCAAGCGTGAGATATTGCTGAAACCGTTTGGGAGAGACCCCAACCCAACGGGAAAACAGCCGCTGGAAATGGGCCGGGCTCATGTTCATCTGCGCGGACAATTGTTCCAACGACAGAGTCTCGCCGCCTTGGTCGATCAATTCGATGGCCCGACGCATTACCTCGTAGTGATACCCATTTTCGCGTGCTTCAATATTCATGGCGTACCTCCTGTGTTGCGCCATCGTAGCTTTGCCTAGGGTCTCAAGCGACCCGAAACATGCGAAATGCAGCAGGTCCGCTCGCATAGCCTTGCGTTGCATAACTGGGACGTTTGGGATGCCTTCAAGCGACACCCCTTGCCTCGCCTCTTTACCCGACAGACATCCCACGGCATTACACTCTGCATGGCCAAGCAACTAGATTATCACACAATCCGCGAGATATTTTCGCGTTTTCAGGCAGCCGAGCCCGAACCCAAAGGGGAATTGGAGCACGTCAATGTCTATACTCTTGTCGTCGCTGTCGCTCTGTCAGCGCAGGCAACAGACGCAGGTGTAAACAAAGCAACCCGCGCATTATTCAAGATCGCAGATTCCCCGCAAAAGATGCTGGATCTGGGCGAAGAAGGCGTGACCGAACACATAAAAACCATCGGTCTGTTCCGTCAAAAAGCCAAGAATGTCATCAAACTCAGCCGCATCTTGGTCGAAGATTATGACGGCAAGGTTCCGAACTCTCGCGCGGCGCTGCAATCTTTGCCCGGAGTTGGCCGAAAGACAGCAAATGTGGTTTTAAACATGTGGTGGCACCAACCTGCCCAAGCGGTCGACACGCACATCTTTCGCGTCGGCAACAGATCCGGTATTGCGCCGGGTAAAGATGTCGATGCGGTCGAGCGGGCCGTCGAAGACAACATTCCTGCTGACTTTCAGCTCCATGCCCATCACTGGCTGATTTTACACGGCCGATATCATTGCAAAGCACGCAAGCCGCTGTGTGGCACCTGCCTCATTCGCGACTTGTGCATGTTCGAGGACAAGAACCTATGAAAACTTATCAACTCGTCGGAATCGGCAACGCCGTTGTGGACGTCATCAGCCAATCTGACGATAGCTTTCTCGATCTGATGGGAATTGAAAAAGGCATCATGCAGCTGATCGAACGGGATCGCGGCGAAGTGTTGTACGCCGCAATGGAAGGTCGCGTTCAGACCCCCGGCGGGTCTGTTGCAAATACCATCGCAGGTGCCGGTGCTTTGGGCTTGGAGGCTGCGTTTATCGGGCGTGTGCATGATGATGCCCTTGGACATTTCTATGCGGATGCGATGAACGAAGACGGGGTCGATTTTGTAAACCCACCCGTGGCGGGGGGCGAATTGCCCACATCGCGCTCAATGATCTTTGTCTCTCCCGACGGTGAGCGGTCAATGAACACCTATCTGGGGATTTCGTCCGAGCTAAGTTCGGCTGATGTTCCCAAAGAGGTTGCTGGCAAGTCGCAAATCATGTTCCTCGAAGGCTACCTGTTTGACAAAGACAAAGGGAAATCCGCCTTCCTAGAGGCAGCTCGTGATTGCCGCGAGGGCGGCGGGAAAACCGGCATCGCAATTTCCGATCCATTTTGCGTCGAGCGCCACCGTGCGGACTTCCTGTCTTTGATCGAAAATGAGTTGGATTATGTGATCGGTAACGAAGCCGAAATTAAGTCCCTGTTTGAGACAGACGACCTAGAAGACGCGTTGGCCAAAACGGCAGCCATCTGCCCACTGGTGGTCTGCACCCGATCCGGTGACGGGGTTTCGGTGTTCCACGAAGGAAAACGCATCGACGTCGCCGTTGAAAAGGTTGTTCCAGTGGATGCAACTGGCGCTGGTGATCAATTTGCCGCTGGTTTCCTATTTGGCCTCGCAACAGGTCGCGATCTCGAAACCTGCGCCCGCATTGGCTGCGTTTGCGCCCGTGAAGTTATCAGTCACATTGGTCCACGCCCGGAAGCGAATCTACAAGACCTCCTGCGTTCCGAAAACCTACTCTGATTGTACGGGCGGGTGTCCTCCCATCCGTCGTCAACATGCCTAACGGCATATTTCCTCCCGCTGGGCGAAGCGGCGCGTGGCAAAGCCACGCGCCGCTTCGCGGCCCCGCCGTCCGCAGGACGCGAGACCGAAGGTCGCGCAACCCGTTAACAAACCAGTGCGAAAAAACGTTAGCCTAGGTGTTCAGAAAACTCGGCCAGAACCGCGGCGTAGACGTCGCGTTTAAAAGGCACGATTTCCGCGATCAGCTGATCAGGTTCCTGCCATTTCCATCGGGTGAATTCAGGATATTCCGTCGCGATATTGACTTGGTCATCAGCTCCGTTGAACCGCAGCAAGAACCATTTTTGTTCTTGTCCGCGATAACGCCCTTTCCAGATAACTGGCACGATATCATGTGGTAAATCATAGGGCAGCCAGCCAGCAGTTTCAGTCACGACCTCGACCAGATCAGACGTCACCCCGGTTTCTTCCCACAACTCCCGCAATGCAGCGTCCTGAGGCGCCTCACCTTCATCAACCCCACCTTGCGGCATCTGCCACGCATCAGCATGGCGATCATTGCGCTGGCCGACAAAAATCTTGCCTTGCGCATTCATCAACATCAGCCCCACACAGGGGCGATAGGGCAACTTAGCAATCTCTTCGGGGGTCATAGTCCGGGCCTCATCTTCGGGTTTTGCACTGTCTAACAAGCCAACCCCAGCACCGAAAGAGGGTGACGTTGGGTTTCGCGTGACTTCGCGCTGCCACGCAGCAATCTTACGCTCCAACATTAGGGAGAGTGCAATGACTGTGTACCCAAACATGCTGGCCCCGCTGGATCTGGGCTTTACGACTCTGAAAAACCGCGTGCTGATGGGGTCCATGCACACCGGTCTTGAAGAAACAAAAGACTGGAACCGAGTTGCCGAGTTCTATGCGGACCGTGCACGGGGTGGTGTTGCCCTGATGGTAACAGGGGGCATCGGTCCCAACCTAGAAGGGTCTGTTCTGCCGGGTGCATCGATGATGACCAACGACGAAGATGTCGCAAATCACTCCATCATCACCGACCGAGTCCACGAAGCGGGCGGAAAAATCGCAATGCAGATTCTGCATGCAGGTCGCTATGCTTATGGGCCAAAATGTGTTGCCCCCAGCCCGGTCAAGTCTCCTATCTCGCCTTTCCCTCCGAATGAGTTGGACGAAGACGGCATCGAAAAGCAGATCGCCGACATCGCGAATGCAGCTGTCCTAGCCCAAAAGGCTGGTTACGATGGTGTCGAAATTATGGGCTCCGAAGGCTACTTCCTTAACCAGTTCCTCGTCACCCACACCAACAAGCGCGACGACCAATGGGGCGGCTCATACGAAAACCGGATGCGACTGCCAATCGAAGTGGTACGTCGCACCCGCGCAGCCGTCGGCACCGACTTTATCATAATCTATCGCCTGTCGATGATCGATCTCGTGCCGAATGGCTCCACCCATGATGAAGTGGTCCAGCTGGCCCGTGAAATCGAAAAAGCGGGTGCGACGATCCTGAATACGGGTATTGGGTGGCACGAAGCGCGCATCCCGACCATTGCAACCAGCGTGCCGCGCGCTGCGTTTGCTTGGGTCACCAAACAACTAATGGGCAAGGTTTCGATCCCGATCATCACCTCTAACCGGATCAACACTCCGGATGTTGCAGAGCAAGTGCTGGCCGATGGCTGTGCCGATATGATTTCAATGGCCCGCCCGATGCTGGCAGACGCAGACTTTGTGAACAAAGCCGCGGCAGATCAGGCCGCCAAAATCGCACCCTGCATCGCCTGCAACCAAGCCTGCCTGGATCATACGTTTAGCGGAAAACTCACCTCGTGCCTGGTGAACCCGCGCGCCTGTTTCGAAACCGAGCTGATCATCACCAAAACAGACACGCCCAAAACCGTGGCTATTGTTGGCGCAGGACCTGCGGGCCTGTCCACCGCCATGGCCGCTGCGCAACGCGGGCATGATGTCACTCTGTTTGACCGTGCTGACGAAATTGGCGGACAGCTCAACATCGCCAAACAGGTTCCCGGCAAAGAGGAGTTCTGGGGCCTCGTCGATTGGTATCGCACCATGATTGCGGATCTGGACATCAAGGTTGAATTGGGCCGGAATGTCTCGGCGGCAGATTTGACCGGCTATGACGAAGTGATCATCGCCACGGGTGTTACGCCACGCGATCCCGGCATCCCCGGTCAGGATCGGGACAACGTGCTCGACTATATCGACGTGCTGCGCCACAAGGCCCCCGTCGGGAAACGCGTTGCGGTGATCGGCGCCGGTGGTATCGGCTTTGATGTGTCTGAATTCCTGCTGCACCAAGGGGACAGCCCAACAGAAAACCTGCCGCTGTGGATGAAAGAATGGGGCGTCGCTGATCCATCTGAACATCGCGCGGGTCTGGCCCCAGAGGGGCCGCAACCCCACACCCCAGCGCGTCAGGTCACCCTGCTGCAGCGTAAGAAACAGGCGCACGGCAAGGGTCTTGGAAAAACTACTGGCTGGATTCACCGCGCCACGCTCAAGATGAAGAACGTGGAATTTGTCGGCGGCGTGAATTACGAGCGGATCGACGATGAGGGTCTGCATGTTTCCTTTGGTGAAGCACGCGAAAACCCAACAGTGATCGCATGCGATACGGTCGTGATGTGCGCCGGACAACTCTCAGATCGTTCTTTGGCGGATGCTCTGATCGAACAAGGGATCACCCCACATGTCATCGGGGGTGCAGACGTGGCGGCCGAATTGGATGCCAAGCGCGCCATTAACCAAGGCACCCGCCTAGCGGCAGCGCTGTAAACAAAGGGGCACGTTTTGCCCCTGTTACCTCGCGCGGTCATCGAAGACGACCACCGCGCGGGGTGAAACCTATTTCACTTCAATCGTTATCACATCAGACACAATCGGTTTGGCATGTGGAACATGACCATAATCTCCCAACACCAACTGCAAGGTATGTGATCCGGGGCTCAATTCGACGCTGACCTCGGTTTGACCGCCTCCAAAGTGCCGATGATTCTCATCCGATGGGATCCCATTGGACAGTTCATCCGCACCATCTTCGCCTTGGCCAAGCGCAGGACGATCAATCAAAAGGTGATGGTGACCTGTATTCTCCTGCTCTGTTCCCGCAGGGGCGACGCCCATTCCGCGCAGTCCGAATACCACAGTCAAAGGGGATTGAACCGTATCCCCATCGGCAAGATTAACAAAATACACCTGAGCATCAGGGTTCGAAGGTGTTTCCCCGCCCGCCCAGACGGGCCCGGCAAGAACGAGGGAAGCAACGGCGGCAATAAGGGTTTTCATCAGTTTTCCTCTGAAAAATTACGCAACACCTTTATTGTAGAGGTTGTTCTTCGTTTGTCGCGCTTTCCAACCCACACTTGGCGCAAACGTGAGACCGTGTCAGATTTACCAAACCCTAGAATCGCACATTTACCCTTTGGAAACGATTGTTTCCCCGTTTCCAAGTTACGGACGATCCGGGATAAAACCCTGATATTATCCCACCACCGCCCCCTTTCCGCCCAGATTGGACGCGATACCTGATCCTCGACGCAGAGGATAACCCGAGGACACGCGAATGGATCGACTCACTGAAATGGAAGCTTTTGCCAACGTGGTTGACCAAGGTGGATTCACGGATGCCGCAAAAAAGATGGGCATTTCGAAATCAGCCGTGTCCAAACACGTCTCAAGCCTTGAGGCGCGATTGGGTGCCAGGTTGCTAAACCGGACGACACGCCGGGTATCGCCGACCGAAATAGGTCTGGCCTATTATGATCGCGCCCGTCGCGTTCTGAATGACGCAGGCGAGGCTGATGCACTTGTCACATCCATGCAATCCGCCCCCTCAGGATTGCTGCGGATCAGCGTGGCAACTGATTTTGGTGTCAATCACCTGTCCCCTGTTTTGTCTGAATTTCTGTCCGACTTCCCCGATATCACCGTCAACATGGTTCTGAACAACCGCTATGTTGAATTGATTTCAGAAGGGTTCGACATGGCCGTCCGCATTGGTGAGCTAGAAGACAGTACGCTACGCGCCCGTAAGTTGACCGAAACAACAAAACGCATGATTGCGTCGCCGGCTTACTTTGAGAAATACGGACACCCACAAAAAATTGACGATCTGAACGAGCACAAACTGCTGCATTATTCTAGCCAATCCAGCGGGAATGTCTGGCGCCTGACCGCCCCTTCGGGTGAAAAGCGGCAGGTGCGAACCGCTGGCTGGCTCAGCGTCAATGACGGGCAGTCCCTGTTGAACGCCGCCATCTCTGGCCTTGGGATCGCCTATCTACCCAGCTATCTGTATGCAGATGCGATGGAGCAGGGTTTGGTCATGGACGCGATGCCGTCTTTGCCGGACGAAACGCAAGGTATCTATGCCGTTTATCCGCCGGGCCGGTTCACACAGCCCAAGGTTCGCGCCTTTATCGACTTTCTGGTTCACTCCTTTGCCGACAAAGGCCCAATGGAGTGGTAACCGCCAATTTTCATCTTGTTGCTTCCCTTAGCAACGCTACTTGCCCTGCACATCACGTGCGGGGCTTTTTTCTGCGTGCTTAACGAGACAGGGTTACGACCTCGACACGTCGGTTGATATCGCGACCTTCTGCGGTTTCATTCGTTCTGATCGGGGCCAAATACCCCATACCTTCGGCCTGAACCCGATCCGAGGCTATGCCATAACGTCCAACCAGCAATTCCCGCACGGCCTGCGCGCGCGCTTTGCCAAGCTTAATATTCGCCTCTAAGGCACCGATGTTATCGGTATGACCGACCAAAACGACCCTTAGATCGGGATCGCTTTCAAGAGCATCCACCAGCGCTTGCAGAGCTGGGACTTCCTCTTCCTGCAACGTGTTCGCGCCTTCTTTAAATGCGAGGCTATCAAGAACCGCATGTCCATCGCTTTTCAGCAAGTCCAAAAACGATTGCTCACTTGGCGCAGGACGCTCTGCTTCGGTCACAATCGGGACAGTCTTTTGCGTTCCCGGAGAAACCCGGATGAATTGAATATAAGCATCTGGCGATTGACGACTCACCAACAGGCTCAGCGCCTGGTCCCCTTTGGTCGCAGATAAGAACCGATAATCCCGTACCGCGACGAACATATCAGGGGCAGGAATCACGTCGGTCCCAAACCGAAAATCAAATCCTCCACAGGCGCGCGCGGCGCAATCCAGCAGAATATCATATCCGGCCTCCTGCAATTGGGTGCGCAGTGGGGCAAGAACCTGCAATGTTGTTCCCGCCCCGACACCAACACGCCAAGACCGTTTTTCAACACGTCCTTCCAGAGTGCGAACCGGAAGGGCATCATTGGCAAAGGGACCCGTTGGCAAATCATAAGAGGTCAACGGATTGACCCGATCTGTCAGTTGCTTAGCCCCAACCGGTAGCTGCAACTCCTGTGCCGCGACAGGCATCGCCATCACCAAGGCGCAGGAGAGCAGAAACCGCATCATCTGTACTGAGAATGATATTCGGCGTTGGGCACCATTGCAGTTGCGCTCGCGACCCGGTTGGACATGTTATAAAAACCCGCTACGTTGGCGATATCCCAGATATCCCGATCCGAGAACCCAACATCACGCAGCGCCTGACGGTGTTCTTCCTCGATCGTTGCGCTTTCGGTGGTCATTTTGGCAGCAAAATCCAACATTGCACGCTGGCGAGCATCCAATGGTGCTACACGGTAATTCATCACCAGCATCTCACCCAATACCGGGTCACCCGAAAGCCCGCGCACGGCAGCCCCGTGTGCAACCAGACAATAGAAACACTTGTTGATGGCGGAAACGACCACAGCGATCATCTCACGCTCGAGCTTGCTCAACCCACTGGGGGCCAGCATCAGGTCATTATACATCGCTGTAAAAGCATTCAGCTTGTCGATATCAAAGGCGTTGGCCTGCAACACGTTTGGCACCATGCCCAGCTTTTCAACGCAGATATCAAAGTACTTCTGCGTCTCCGCAGGCAGCGGATCCACCATTGGCAGGTCTAATGCGGTGGGCTCTTTGTTCTCAGTCACGTTTGTCTCTCTCCCCTAGACAAGATGGCGATAATGATACTCGGAAACCGGGTCCATCCCCAGCGACCGATACAGCGCATTTGCACCCTCATTCGCCTTTGTACACATCACGCTAAGGGTCTCTGCCCCGTTGTCCAGCGCCCAAAAAGCCGCGCCTCGCATCATCCACTTAGCCAATCCCTGCTTACGCTGAAAGGGCACGATCTCAAGCGCATGAAGCATCGCAATACCGTCATGGATGCCCACAAATCCCGCGCCACCCCGTTTATCGTTAAACCGGGCCAACAATCCCGTTTTTGGACCTTTGACCCGTTCCATAACGTCAAGCCGCGCAGGCCCAATGCCACCCTCTGCCCAGATCTCGCGCATGATCGAGAGTGGTTCCCAGATAGTGAAAATTGTAACGCGCGGGATGACCATATCCGTCAGCTTCTCGGCTGGGCAGGCATAGATAGTGACCGCATCCACGACGTCATAGCCACGTGCTTCAAGTTGAGCATCTAACTCCTCGTCGCCGGGCCGGATCATGAACAAGCGCTCCTGTCCCATTTCCAACATTGCCTGTTCGGCCGCATCGATATCAATCGCATTGCCATCGGCCGAAGTGGTGGCTGCCGAAACCCGACTGCCGCCACCTTGCCCCTCGCGCAGGGTAAAACCGCCAACCGTTTTCTGATCTGCGGCGGGCCATGTCTGATCAATCACATCAAACCAACGCACACTCATAGATCCAAATCCTTTGCCAATTGGGTTACGGCTGCATCAACCCGTGCGCCATCTGTTCCACGCACAACCACATTCGCCCCAAAGGCTCCGTTTACCTGAAACGGATAGCAGCCAATCGATAGATCTTCAAAAGCCTGCGCCGCTGCTGTCAGCGTTTCGGCAATCTCACCCTCGCCACGGTTAACGCGCAGGGTCTGTGACAATAAAGGCGCACCGCCCGTCAAGGTTGGCAGGACACTTGCCACCATAGCCTGAAAGATGTTCGGCACCCCGGCCATGACATGCACGTTCTCGATTGTGAAACCCGGCGCCGTCGATACAGGATTGTCAATCAAAGAAGCCCCATCCGGGATTCGTGCCATACGCAAACGAGCCTCATTCAGCTCGAGCCCAGTTTTGTCATAATGAGCTTGCAACAACGCCCGCGCATCCGCCCGAACATCTATGTGCACTCCAAAGGCACGCGCGATACAATCTGCCGTGATGTCATCATGGGTCGGGCCAATGCCCCCACTGGTAAAGACCTGATCATGCGCCTTGGCTAACGCCTGCACCGCAGTCACAATCGCAACTGGATCGTCGCTAACCACCCGGACTTCTTTCAGATCAATGCCTTGCTTGGTCAGCTCGCCTGCCAAAAAGTACATATTGGCGTCACGTGTCCTCCCAGACAGGATCTCATCCCCGATCACAAGCATCGCAGCAGTTGGGTTCGACATATCCTGTCTCCTTTTTGGCAGCAGAGCGTGCAAGATATCCTTCCCCGTCGGCCCTGCAAGCCCAGAACGGGATCAAATCCCCGCTTGATCCGTGATCTGATCGAACAAGTCCATGTCCTGCAGAGTGCGTGCAAGGATCATTGCCCCTTCAAGGCGTGCAATCAGCGCCCCCGCGCCAGCCCGCGCTTGCCCTGCTGTTTGGCCCTGTAATACGTGAATTTCCGTGACCCAAACCATATTTCGTTCAAAAAAGGCACGCGTTTTCAGTGCGACAGGTTCCGGCAAATGGCTGATTTCAGCCCCGAACATCCCACACAAACACATCAAACCATCCTCTAGCAGCGCGGCCCGGTATGCGGCGACATAGCGCGCCAACAACTGTTCAGGAGGCGCGCTATCAGGGGCGCCTAGAGCTGTAAGAAAGCGATCTGTGTACCGTTCAGCAATCGCGGCCCCCAAGGTTTCCTTGTTAGGGAAGTGATAATGTACACTGGCGGCCTTGATGCCAATTTCTGCGGCTATTTCGCGAAAGCTAAACGAATTGTAGCCTCCATTTCGGGCCATGCGTTCAGCAATATCGAGGATCTGCGTAACTGTGTCTGACTGAGCCATAGATCCCCCTTTTTTCTACCTACCTATAGATAGGGGTTGAAGCAAAGGCGTCAATTCCCAATATATCTACCTACCGATAGATAGGGAGTAACTTCATGACCACACAAACCACACTCATCATAGGGGGCACCAGCGGTATGGGTCTTGCCACCGCACGTTTAATCGCCGCCAAAGGCGAGCACCTGACACTTGTTGGGTCATCTTCGGAAAAGTTATCAGCTGCCAAAACTGAACTGGGCGATGCGGTTGAGACGCTTCAGGTCAATCTGCGGGATGCGACAGAAACAAACGCCTTCCTCGAAACACTCCACTCAACCCCGGGCCATATCTCCCGATTGGTGAACGCAGCGGGTACCTTTGCGCCCAAACCTTTCCTTGAGCATGACGGCGCGGACTATGACAGCTACATGGATCTGAACCGCGCGATCTTTTTCGCCACTCAAGCCGTTGCGCAAAATATGGTGAAATACGGCGGTGGGGCGATCGTCAATATCGGCTCTATGTGGGCGAAACAGGCTATCAAGGCGACCCCATCATCCGCATATTCAATGGCTAAGGCGGGACTACACTCTTTAACACAACATCTCGCGATGGAACTTGCCGCGCATAATATCCGCGTTAACGCCGTATCTCCTGCTGTTGTTGTCACGCCAATCTATGGCGCATTCATTGCCCCAACCGAAATTGAACAGACTCTGACAGCAGGCTTTGATGCCTTTCACCCAATCGGGCGCGTCGGGCAGGCTGATGACGTAGCCCATACAGTGGTCCATCTGTTGTCAGATCAAACATCCTGGGTCACGGGTGCGGTCTGGGATGTCGATGGCGGGGTGATGGCCGGGGTTGTCTAACCTCTTTTCCAATGGGCGGGGGTGCGATAGGCAGGAAAGTATGCAGTTTCCCACCCCTCTCATCCCCGCTCGCCTGATCCGCCGTTACAAACGCTTTCTGGCAGATTGCACATTAGAAGATGGCCGCGAAGTGACAGCTCATTGCGCCAACCCCGGCTCGATGATGGGGCTGGCGGAACCGGGTATGAAAATCTGGCTGGAACCAAATGATGACCCAAAGAAAAAGCTGAAATTCGGGTGGCGCCTGGTGGATCATGAAAACGGCCATTTCACGGGGGTGGATACCTCGGTTCCCAACAGAGCCCTGCGCGCTTCACTTGAAGCTGGCGAAATCCCCCAGCTCGCAGCTTATAAAACCGTCCGCCCCGAGGTCAAATACGGTGAAAAGAGCCGGATTGATTTCCTGCTCAGCGAACCCGGCCTGCCGGATGCCTATGTCGAAGTCAAAAGCGTCACCCTGTCGCGCCAAACCGGTCTGGCCGAATTCCCAGACAGCGTCACAGCCCGAGGCACCAAACATCTGGGGGAACTTGCGAACATGGTAGATCAAGGCCACCGCGCCATCATGCTCTACCTCGTGCAGCGCACCGATTGCACCCGCTTCGGATTGGCTGACGATATCGATCCTGCCTATGCCGCTGCATATCAAGCTGCCAACGCGAGGGGTGTTGAACGGCTAATCTATGACACCTTGATCACCCCAAACGGCGTCGCAGTGGGGAAATCTCTGTAAAGGTCAGCTGTCGTCCCCCCTCTAGCTCTTTCTGCACAAGCAGCGTAAAGAGAGCTAAGCGCTGAAACGATGGAGACTCCGTTGAAGAAAGACCTACGCGGCCGTGTCACAAAGGACGGCATCCGTATTTACGAACCGTCCGATTTTGCCGGCATGAAAGTCGCGGGCACCCTTGCTGCGCGTATTCTTGATGACATCGGGGCGCATGTGTTCCCCGGCCAAGCCACAAGCGAGATCGACAAGATCATCACGCAAATGGTTGAAGATGCAAACGCAACCTCGGCAACGATCGGCTACAAAGGCTACCAGCACGCCAGCTGTATCTCAGTCAATCACGTGGTCTGCCACGGCATTCCCGGTGATAAAAAGCTCAAGGATGGCGACATCCTGAACATTGATGTCACGGTGATCGTTGATGGTTGGTTTGGCGACACAAGCCGTATGTTTGTGGCCGGGAAACTACCCCGCAAGGCGGAACGGCTTATTCAAATCACCCATGATTCGCTGATGAAGGGGATCGAGATGGTCAAACCGGGCAACACGTTCGGTGACATTGGCCACGCGATACAGTCCTTTGTCGAAGCCCACCGCATGAGCGTCGTGCGCGATTTCTGTGGGCACGGTCTGGGACAGGTTTTCCACGCGCCGCCAAACGTGCTGCACTATGGCCGCCCCGGTACTGGCGCAGTTCTTGAAGAAGGCATGTTCTTTACCATCGAACCGATGGTGAATCTGGGCCGCCCGGAAACCAAGACTTTGGCCGATGACTGGACCGCCGTCACACGCGACAAATCCCTGTCAGCACAGTTTGAACACTCCGTCGGTGTGACCGCCACCGGGGTTGAGATCTTTACTCTCTCACCCGCTGGCACCTTCCACCCGACCTACACAAGCTAATCAGACGGTCCCGGTTATTGCGCCAGCAAAGCCGGGACATCGGCCATATCGTGAAACACTTCGGCCCCAAGCGCGCGTAAATTAGCCCCATCCGAATGTTCCGCATATCCCAAACAACGCATCTCGGCCCGGATCGCAGCGGTTACGCCGCTGGGACTGTCTTCGATAACGACCGGGTTTGACGCCCCGAACTGTTTAGCTGCAGCCAAGAACAAATCCGGCTCTGGTTTTCCAACACCAAAGGAATGCGCCGAAAACATGCACCCCTGAAACCGATCCCAAAGCCCGTTCTGGCCAAGCGTGATCAGCATCTTATCTTCGCTACCGTTTGACGCCACACAGCAGGAAATGCCCTGTTCGTCTAGATATCCCAATAGGGTCGAAATACCAGCCACCAGCGGCACCCCGGCGCGCAAGCCTGCATAGGTTTCGGCATAGATCTCATCGATCCAGTTTTCTGGGAGATCCGCCCCCATGCTTTGCGCCTTTTGCATCACGCCCCGCATTGTCCCGCCGACAAAATGTGCCATGCATTCAGACAGAGTCAGCGACACGCCGTAGCCCGCCAAATTGCCCGCCAAAACTTGGTTCGACACCACTTCGCTGTCGACCAATACGCCGTCACAATCGAAAATTACTAAATCATGCATCAATGCCATCCTTACAGGTCTGTCCCCTGTCTAAGTCGCCTTGCAAAATCTGCCAAACTACCACTCGGCGCATTCCTGCCAGACGTGTTTCAGTTCGAAACATCCCGCCACATCAACGCGATATGCGTGTCACTGTATCTGCGCGTGTCTTGCAACGAGAACCCATCCGGCGCGGCCATCGGCTGGCTTTCTTCCCAGACGATCAGCGCATCATCTGCGATCCACCCACCTTCGACCGCCAGTGCCAACGCCTTTTGGCCCATGCTTTTGCCATACGGCGGGTCCAAAAACACCAGATCATAAGGTGCGGCTGGATTGGGCCCCAAACGCGTGGCATCGCGCCGTGCCAACTCTGTCCGTTCTTTGCTTCGTGTTATGTCGATATTCTTGCGGATCAACCCCTGCGCCACGCGCCCGTCATCCACAAAGGTCACGTGTTCGGCCCCACGCGACAGAGCCTCTAGCCCCAGCGCTCCGGTGCCTGCAAATAGGTCCAGCACACGCGCCCCGGGTATGGCCCCCGTGTGGGTCAGCACATTAAACAAGCTTTCGCGCACACGATCAGTGGTGGGGCGCAAATGTGCGCCCACATCCCCTTTTCCAACCGAGGCCAACGCACGGCCCCGGAAATCTCCGGCTATGATCCTCACGCTGTCAAAAGCGGTTTCAGGTCAGCTTCGGAATCGGCCACAATAGCGCGATCAGCGGTCTTACCCGCATCAATCAAGCGCTTGCCGATCATATAGGCGCGCGGATCATTCATCGCATCCACCGCCAAAAGCTGATCGCCTTTGTAATACCAGAAAGAATTTGTCAGCCCCTCGCCCTTGCGGGTGACAACGTTATCGAACCCTGTGTTCAGACCCGCAATTTGCAGTTTCACATCATACTGATCCGACCAGAACCAAGGTGTCGCAACATAATCCTTGTCCGCACCCATGATATTTTGGGCCACGATTTCGGCCTGATCGATCGCGTTGGGTACGCTTTCCAGACGAATACGGCCGCCTTTGTACGGGAATGACGCACAATCCCCCGCCGCCCAAATCACAGCGTCCGAGGTCCGGCCGTGCGCGTCGGTCTTGATACCATTTTCCAAAGTCACCCCAGCCATTTCGGCCAACTCAACCGAAGGTGCAATGCCAACCCCAACAACCGCGAAATCAATCTCAATCTCACTTCCATCGGTCAATACGGCCCCGGTCACTTTGCCGTCTGTGCCGACCAGGTGATCCAGGCCAACGCCTTCGCGAATGTCCGCACCATGACTGGTGTGCAAATCCCGGAAATAGTCGCTGGTTTCAGTCGCCGCGACACGTTGCAGAATACGATCGGCCATCTCAACCAAAGTCACTTGAACGCCGCGTTTGGCACAGACCGCCGCTGCCTCTAGCCCGATGTACCCGCCGCCAATAATCAAGGCTCGCGCGCCGTCTTTGAACTCTGGCGACATTGCATCCGCATCCGCCAGATCCCGGACCAAAAACACGTTCTTCAAATCGCCACCGATCTTGGCAGGCAACCGGCGTGGGTCTGATCCGGTGGTCAGCGCCAGATGATCATAGGAAATCACCTCATCGCCGACCGTGACCGTCTTGGCTACGGCATCAATCGCAGTCACCCGCTGGCCTAGCTTCACGGTGATGTTCTGATCCTCATAGAAACTGGCTGGGCGCAGAAACAGTCGCTCCAACTCCATATCACCCAACAGATATGCCTTGCTGAGCGGCGGACGCTGATACGGCAGAACCGGCTCGGCTCCGATCAGGGTAATCTCACCGTCAAATCCATCCTTGCGCAATTTTGCGACCAAAGAGGATCCGGCCTGACCTGCTCCAATTACAACAACATGGCTCATGGGTATTCTGCCTCACAGGAATTTTTGTGGTCTCTGGGTTCTGCTCAGCTATATGCGGCATGAAACGAAACCGCAAAAAAAACGTGAGGATATTTCGGATGATTTCGATTGGTGAGCACCTGCCTGAGGCGACTTTGACCCAAATGGGACCCAATGGCCCTGAACAGGTGTCAATTTCAGATAAAACCGCTGGCCGCAAAGTTGTGATCTTTGCTGTTCCCGGCGCTTTCACGCCGACCTGCCATTCGGCCCACGTTCCCAGCTTCATTCGCACCAAGGACCAGTTCACTGAAAAAGGCGTCCAAGAGATCATCTGCCTGTCGGTCAATGACCCCTTTGTCATGGCAGAATGGGGCAAGGTCACAGGTGCCTCTGAGGCAGGATTATCCATGATAGCAGACGCCGAATGCACATTTACCGATGCAATCGGCATGCGCTTTGATGCGCCCCCTGCGGGGCTGATCGCCCGCTCGCTGCGCTACGCAATGTTGGTCGAAGATGGTAAGGTTGTGGCCTTGAACATGGAGACACAGCCCGGCACGTGTGAGCTGACTGCAGGCGAAGGATTGCTCGACGTCATCTGATTTGGGGGGGCTGCAATGCCACAGATCTAACCCAAGACACAGGGTGAACCCTGCCCTGCTCAACCGCTTCTGCGCGGTTGGGCAACATTTTCCCTAAACACCGGTTAGGATGGCTGGTTTCGGCCCTTTGGAGGTCATTTCAGGCGAATCAGAACGCTAAACCATGGCTTCCATCTTGCGGGCTAACTTAGCATCCAGCGCACTCAACCCATCCACTTCGTGCGTGGTCAACACCACGGTGACCGTTTTGTAGACGTTCGACCATTCCGGGTGGTGGTTCCATTTCTCGGCCCAGATCGCCACGCGGGTCATCCAACCAAAAGCGTCAACAAAATTCTCAAAGACAAAGGTCTTGGTAATCGCATCGCGACCTTCGATCATCTGCCAGCCACATTTGAACAGCGGGTCCAGCAAAGGGCCCCGGGTTTCGTCGGATAATCTTTCCGTCATTGCTGTTCCTCCACTTGGGCCCGCTTGAACGGACCATAGTCCGTTAATAGTTCTATCTCCTGATCGACCGCCTCACGCTCGGCCTGCAAATACCTGTCGATGGCATCGGCAAACCCCGAGTCCCCGACCCAATGCAAACTGTGCGTCTGGGTCGGCAGATAGCCCCGGGCCAATTTATGCTCGCCCTGCGCGCCAGCTTCGACTCGCTGTAAACCCTCTGCGATCGCCAGATCAATTGCCCGATAGTAGCACAATTCGAAATGCAGGTACGGATGATGCTCAATACAGCCCCAATATCGGCCAAACAGGGTTTCGCGACCAACAAAGTTCAACGCTCCTGCCACATAATGCCCATCTCGTTCAGCCAGCATCATCACCATGTCGTCAGCCATGACTTCGTGTGCGATGTCAAAAAACGCTCGCGTCAGATAGGGTGACCCCCATTTTCGTGCGCCTGTATCCTGATAAAACGTCCAAAAGGCATCCCAATGCTCTGGCTTCAGGGTGTCCCCGCTAAAGCTCTCGACTGTGCCACCAAAGGCGTTGGCCTGCGCCCGTTCCTTGCGGATATTCTTGCGCTTGCGGGACGACAAAGCCCCCAAAAATCCATCAAAATCCGCATAGCCATCGTTCAGCCAATGAAATTGTTGCGTCGTCCGGGGCATCAACCCCATCTGTGTACCAATATTGGCCTCTTCTTCGGTGCAGAAAGTGATGTGCAGCGAAGACACCTGATTGTCCGCCGCCAGCTGCACCGCCCCTTGGACCAGCGCGGATTGGCCGATGCCTTCGTACCCTGGCCGGACCAGAAACCGCCGCCCCGTCGCAGGCGTAAAAGGCACCGCAACCTGCAATTTAGGATAATAGCGCCCCCCGGCTCGCTCATAGGCATGCGCCCAGTTATGGTCGAAAATATATTCGCCCTGGCTGTTTGACTTGGCATACATCGGCGCAATCCCGATCAGCATCCCGTCCAGATAGGCGGTCAGATACTGCGGTTGCCATCCGGTGCCACGTCCCACTGATCCACTTTGTTCAAGAGCCAGCAGAAAGCGGTGGGTTGTAAACGGGTCAAGCGGACGGCCACCATCTGCAGCCTCAGGGCAGGCACAGGCGTCCCATTCTTTGGCGGCAATCTGTGCCAAAGACCCGATAACCTGAATTTCGATCTGTGCCTGATCCATACTAACCCCATGCCTTCATCGATTATGTGTGGTGCAACACAACACGATCAAGCAGGATGTGCGGCCAGATACTGTTCAAACGTCACGTTTGCGGCAACTTTCCGCGCCTTTGCCTCTGCTTTGGGCGAACAGACCGTCCAACACAGAATCGCAGCCCCTTGGGCTTTGAGCTCGGCAACCCTCGGACGCTCAAGATCTGGCGCTTCGTGGCTGATGAAACTGCACCCCGCGCGTTCATAATCCGGGATTTCGCGCAGGTGATCACACGTGGCCGCCGACAAGGGCCATTCGGCCGGGTCATAGGCGCTGGTCACCAGACCGCGCGCGATATTCGGAGCCAACTCGGCCATCAAAGCGGTGCTGTTTGGATTGAACGACATCACAGCAACGGCGCCAGAATACCCAACCAAGGCCGCAGCGGTTGCCCGCTCCAAAGGGCCGACATTGGGGCCCATGGCCCCGTCTTGATCCTTGAGTTCAATCAACAAGGGCACTTGGCCCGCGACCAGCTCCAAGATTTCGGGCAATGTCGGAATACCTTCGCCGTCCCCCCCCGCCAGCGCCACAGCTTGCGCCTGTTCCGACGCCAGACCTCGGATCGGTCCAGCCTGCCCGGTGAGCCGTTTCATATCATAATCATGGAACACCATGGCCTGATCATCACGAGTCAACTGCAGGTCAATCTCGATACCGTAGCCGGCAGCGATCGCCGCGCGAATAGCCGCGCGGCTATTCTCAGGCCGCCCTCGTTTGACGTCATGCAGAGCGCGATGCGCCAGCGGCGCACCCAAAAAGACCGAGGGCAGCTGAGCTATCATTTGATCTGAAAAATCCCGTCGATTTCAACAGCAACACCCAGCGGCAACGACGGCGCGCTGACTGCAAACCGTGCGTGGCTGCCGATCTCATTCCCCAGTGCTTCGACCAAGAAATCAGAAGCGCCATTGATCACCTGAGGCTGGGCAGTGAAATCAGCGGTCGAATTTACAAACCCGCCCAGTTTCACAACCTTGACCAAACGCTCCAGATCGCCACCACAAGCTGCTTTGACCTGCGACAACAAATTGATGGCACAAACCTTGGCGGCAGCCGCGCCCGCATCCACATCCATATCGTCGCCAACCGTGCCAGTGATCAAACCACTGTCGTCTTTTGAGATCTGTCCAGAGACATAGACCAGATCGCCCACCTGCACATACGGCACATAGTTGGCAGCAGGTGCAGGGCCATCCGGCAATGTCACACCAAGGCTTTCCAGTTTTGCTTCGATACTCATGGCTCCCGCCCTCCCAAAATCGAATTCAGGCGGACGCTAACCGGGAATGCCAAGCACGAAAAGGCAAAACCTCATCCCTCGCGAAACGCTTTGGTGAAATAGTCAGCCAGCGGTTTCAGCAAATACGACAAAGGCGAACGATCCGCGGTGCGGATATAGGCCTCGACTGGCATGCCCGGGATCAAAACAGCACCCTCGGGCAATTTGCTTTGCTCATTTTCATTCAACTCGATCTCAGCCCGATAGTACGAAATACGACTGGCTTCATCCTCGAAGGCATCAGGGGACACCAATTTTACTGTTCCCTCCAGTTCAGGCGTTTCGCGCTGATCAAAGGCTGAAAACCGCAAAGTCACGGTCTGACCAACAAACAGCTTATCGATGTGAATGGTTTCAATCCGTGCTGCGATGACCAACGGGCGGTCTTGCGGTACCAGATACAAAACAGGATCCGCCGGGCGAATAACAGAGCGGGGCGTGTGCACGCTCATCCCGTAAACAATCCCTGAAACCGGGGCGGTGATATCCAGCCGGTCCATTTGTTGCTTCAAGGATCGGCGCTGTTCGGTCAATTCCAATTCTCGGAACTGGAGATCACGCAGAGTTGTGATTGCTTCTTCGCGCCGCCCAGTGTCCAACTTGAGCATCTCAATATCGAGCTCAGTTATTCGCCCTTCGGCGGAGGCCTCGCTGGCGACAAGCTCACCCAAGGTGCCCTCGAGATTAGCAACAGTGCGCAAAAGACTCAGCACGGTGCCTGCCTGCGCCAACCCTTTATCCAACAGCGTTTTTTGGTTGGTTAACTCTTCATGGATCAGCGATAATTGCGTGTCGAGTGAGACTTGCTGCGCCCGAATGCCCTCGATCTGGCTCTGGATTTGGCCACGGCGCTTTTCCAATTGCTCGATCTCACGCGCAGTGGTGTCGCGGCGCGCAAAAAACAATCGCTGCTGACCCTCAATCAGATCGACCACTTCCGGGCGCTCCAAAGCAGCATCCAAAAGCACCCGACTAAATTGGATCTTGTCACTTCCATCACGCTCGGCCTCTAAACGTCCACGTCGCGCAAGGAATTCAAACAGCTGCCCTTCAACAATCAACAACTGAGAGCTCAGCATATTGTCATCTAACTGGATCAGAGGCGCGCCAACTTTAACGCTATCCCCCTCTTCGACTAGGATTTCAGAAACAATCCCCCCATCTAGATGCTGGACAACCTGACGATTGCGATCAACTTCGATCCGACCACTGGCGATAATCGCACCTGCAATTTGCGATTTTACAGCCCAGACCCCAAACCCGCCAACCAGCACAGCCAAACCAAACACCCCAAGCAGGATCGGACGTCGCGCGGACCATTTGTTCTGGCTCATTGCACACCCCCTTGGTTTGTAGAATTCTGAATCGTTTTGTGGTTGGTAACCATCTCGCGGAGCACCTCGTCTTTAGGGCCAAATGCAACACGCGAACCAGAATCCAGCACCAACAACATATCACATTCCTGAATCGCCGCGGGTCGGTGCGCCATGATTAGCACTGATTTTCCATTGGCTTTGAGAGTCTTGATTGCTTGGTTCAAAGCCGTTGACCCTTGGTTATCAAGATTGGAATTGGGTTCATCCAGGATCACAATCACCGGATCATCGAACAGTGCCCGCGCAAGACCAACACGTTGCATCTGACCACCAGATAAGCGTCCGCCACCTGCCGACAAACGAGTATCATATCCATCCGGCAAGCTGACGATCATGTCATGCGCAGCGGCCATCTTTGCTGCCGCAATCACCTTCTCGGGATCTGGGTCCGCACCAAGTCGCGCAATGTTTTCAGCCAACGTCCCCTCAAACAGCTGGACTCGCTGTGGCAGATACCCAATGTGTTTGCCCAAATCATCGGGACCATATTGTTCAATCGAAGCCCCATCCAATCGAATGGTTCCTCCCGCAGGTCGCCAAACCCCGGTCAAAGCCCGCGCAAGGGTCGACTTGCCAGAACCCGACGGCCCAATAACACCCAAAGCCTGACCTGGTTTGACTTCAAAGTTCAACGTTTTCAATTGCGCACGTGTATCCCCGGGCGGGACAACCGTCAGTGCCTGAACCGACAACTTGGCTGCAGGTTTTGGCAAAGCGATCCGTTGTTTTTCAGGTGGCATATTGCCCAATAACTCGGACAGGCTTGTCCACCCTTTCGAAGCACGTTGCGCAACTTGCCATTGGTTAATGAGCATCTCGACAGGAGCCAACGCCCGCCCCATCAAGATGGACGCAGCGATCATCGCTCCGGGCGTGACCTCATTTTGCAACACCAAATACGCACCGAGGCCCAACATGGCAGACTGCAAAAACAACCGCAGCGTTTTGGTAAGCGAGGTAAACGATCCGCTGACATCTGTTGCTGCAATCGTTTCATTCAACGATTCATCGCGGGCAACTTTCCACCGATCGAAGGCGGCGCTTCGCATTCCCATCGCCTGAATCATTTCGGCCTCGACCCGCAATTCCTGTGATGTAATGGCCGCACGGTTTGTCGCCATTGACGCCTTCATGGCCGGAGACTTGGAAAAGAACTGATTCAACAGGGCGATACAGATCAATACAGCACCACCACCGATCGCCAACATTCCCAACCAGGGATGGAACAACGTAATTCCAAACAAGAATATCGGCGTCCACGGAAGGTCAAAAACTGCCGTCAGAACCGGCGAGGAAATAAATCTTTGAATAGACTCCAGATCAGCCAATCCAGTTTGCGCCGAGGGAACCGGCTCGACGGCCGACTGGCGAATCATCGCGTCAAAAACACGTTGATCCATTGCAGACTGAAATCGCGCTCCGGCGCGCGCCATAATTCTACCACGGGTGTGATCCAGCACTCCCATGACACCGTAAAGAAACACAACCAAAAGCGACAAGGCCACCAAGGTTTCTTCAGACCGGCTCCCAAGCACTCGGTCATAAACCTGCAGCATGTAAAGCGGGCCCGTCAGCATCAACAGGTTGGCGAAAGCACTAAAAATTCCAACAAACCAATATAAATGGCGACTTTCACGCCTTGCAGCTCTTAACTCTTCAATGCCATTTTTATCAGTAACAGATCTCATTAAATTGAATTCCACCTTTTGCTATGTGCACCTGCTTAAGGTAAGCAGGTGCAAAGATAAAAGACTGCTGTCTCTAGGCCATGAATTTTTGGTTCCTGTGTCTGTCGTGCACAAGTGATCCACGTGGTTTCATGTTCTAATAGGGTCTGATAGTCAGGCAGCACCTCGTAACTCGGATTTGAAACTGAATGAAAATTCCCTTTGGACCACTTGGCCGCGCAGTTGCGTTGTTCGTTACCATGGGTTTGACGGCTTGCGCGCAACAATCCCCTGAACAAAAGGCCAGCGGCGAGATCTTTGATCCCTACGAAAAAACGAACCGATCCATCCATTCTCTGAATCGAGGCATCGACAAAGCGTTCTTTCGCCCCGCAGCCAAGGGGTATGTGAAAATCATCCCTGACCCCATGGTGACAAGTTTCAATTCCTTTGCGGAAAACCTGTCGTTGCCGGGGCAAACCGTCAACTATCTGCTGCAGGGCAACCTGCGTGAATCCGGGGTTGCCCTGGGCCGGTTCGTGATCAATTCCACTGTTGGATTCGCGGGTCTGGCTGATCCTGCCACCGATTTTGAACTCCCCCCTGTGGACACAAATTTCGGCGAAACCCTGCATGTCTGGGGCGTCGGCGAAGGGGCCTATATTGAACTGCCCCTCTATGGTCCTTCAAACTCCCGGGATGCTGTTGGTGTCGTCGCGGATTTCTTCACCAGTCCTCTCAAATTTGCACCGACCAACCCTGTCGACAACATCGGATTTTATGCTGACGTTGTCCGCCGCATGGGCAATCGTGGTCGATATTCCGATACAGTCGATTCTATTTTGTACGGCAGCGCAGACAGTTACGCCCAAGCGCGCTTGATATACCTCCAGAATCGACGCTTTGAACTGGCAGGCGATGACGAGGATGCCTATCTAGAACTTTACTCGGACCCCTATTCAGACCCGTATGAGGACCCTTATGCCGAATAATGCCTTTTCCCGCCGGGCTTTTATAAGCACGTCACTTGTTGCCGTCTCGACGATTGCCCTGCCGCTCCCGGCATTTGCTCTGTCTGAAAGCAGCGCCAAATCGTTGATTGAATCGGTTGTGACAGACATCAACAAAGTCATCGATTCTGGGAAATCAGAAAACGCCATGCTGCGTGACTTTGAAAAGGTCTTTGTGCGTTATGCGGACGTGCCAATTATGGCCCGCTATGCCCTAGGTGTTGATGCCCGAAGCGCCAGCAAATCAGAGCTCAAAAGCTTCACCAAAGCCTTTCAAGGCTACATTTCACGTAAATACGGCCGCCGGTTCCGCGAATTCATTGGGGGCCAAGTGACCGTCAAAAAAGCGCGCAAGATCAAAGCGGGTTACGAGGTTAAGAGCTCTGTAAAACTCCAAGGCCAAGCGCCGTTCAACGTGACCTTTCTGGTGTCGGGCAAATCTGGCAAAGACAAATTCTACAACATGTATATCGAAGGTGTGAACCTGCTGTTGACCGAACGCACTGAAATCGGCGCGATGCTGGATCGCCGCAAGGGCGACATCAACAAGCTAACCAAGGATCTGTCCAAGGCTGGATAACCCTTCAGTCACCTTAGAAACAAAATCAAAGGCCCCTGTTCAGGGGCCTTTTTAGTTCCCGCCAAATATATCCTTTAGCAATTTGTCGACTGCCTGCCCAAGGTTCTTTTTCTCTTTCTTCGGTTTGGGCTGAGGCTCTGGCGTGCGGGTTGCAGGCTTGGGTGCGCGCATCGGCAGCGGGCTTGGCGTCAAACCTTCGTGCACCCGGATCATGGTCTCATGCCAGATTTCAGCGGGCAAGCCGCCCCCGGTTACCCCTTTAAGCGGGGTATTGTCATCATACCCCATCCAAACCCCGGCGACATAGTCTGCACTAAACCCGATAAACCAAGCATCCCGCGCAGCCTGCGTTGTTCCAGTTTTGCCAGCGATCTGCCAGCCCGGCAACGCCGCCCGGCGCCCTGACCCGTCAGACACAACCTTTTCCATCATCCAGATCAATTGCTGGGCCGCTTCGGCTTGAATGACACGTTCACCGATGCCGCCGCCTGCATCCATCAAAGACGCATCATCGCCCATCAACTTGAGCTCAACCAACCCATAGGGTGTCACCGAAGATCCCCCATTCAGGATACCCGCATAGGCCCCGGTCATTTCGATCAAAGTGCTTTCAGAAGCGCCCAACGCCAAAGCGGGTCCAAGGGCCAGATCACTATCGATGCCAAAATCACTGGCCACCCGGCGCACCAAATCCCGGCCTACAGATTCCGACACCTTCACCGCAGGCACATTCAACGAATCCTTGAGCGCCCGCACCAGCGTCACCTGCCCATAGTATTTGTTGGTGTAATTCTTCGGGCACCACTCACCCGATCCCGGAATGTTCTGACAATACGGCGCATCCATCACCGTATCCAAAGGAGAGTACCCCAGTTCCAAAGCCGTGGCGTAGACAAACGGCTTGAACGCTGATCCAGTTTGACGCATCGCCTGCGTGGCCCGGTTAAAGGCGCCTGTGACCCGCGTTTGACGCCCCCCAACCATGGCCCGCACAGCTCCATCCGCTGACATCACCACAATCGCTGCTTGCGCCTTGGACCCTGTGCGTACCTTTTCCTGAAATACAAACTGCATCGCCTCTTCAGCCGATGTTTGCAGGCGCTGATCCAACGTGGTGCGGATAATCACATCTTCGGTGGTGTTGCGGGTAAAGAATTCAGGCCCGCTCGACATGACCCAATCGGCAAAGTACCCCCCCGCGCGCGCTGCTGCCGCAGCAGACAGTTTGGCCGGATTGTTCCGCGCGCCTTGCGCCTCAGAAGCGGACAGATACCCCTGGTCCTCCATCAAGCCCACGATCACCCGCGCCCGATCTTGCGAGCGTTTCAGGTTGTTGGTCGGCGCATATCGCGTAGGCGCAACCAAAAGACCCGCCAGCATCGCGGCCTCAGCAGGTCCAACCTCGGCGGCCGATTTTCCAAAGTATCGCTGACTGGCCGCTTCAAAGCCGCGCGCGCCCGCGCCCAGAAACGCCCGATTGAAATAGATCGTGAGAATGTCGTCCTTGGAGTATTTGACCTCCATTGCCATCGAATAAATGGCTTCTTTAACTTTGCGCCACAATGAACCTTGGCGACAGTCATCCTCATACGCTTTCTCAGACTCCCAAGCCTCCGGGTCGAATGGCACACCCAGACACAGCAGCTTGGCCGTTTGTTGAGTAATCGTTGAGCCACCATGACCCGATAGCGGGCCACGCCCTTCACTCAAGTTGATGCGCACAGCGCTGGCCACACCGCGCGGACTGATGCCAAAATGGCTGTAAAACCGTCTGTCTTCGGTCGCGACAACAGCATTCTTTAGATAGGGGGACACAGTATCTGTGGTCACAACGCCGCCGAACTGATCCCCGCGCCAGGCAAAAACCTGCCCCTCGCGATCCAACAACGTCACCGACCCGCGCGCGCGCCCATCCAACAAGGCACTCAATTCTGGCAACGTAGAATAAACCAGCCCAACCGCCAGCGCGATCAACAATCCAACGATCAAGCTCAAACGCCAGGTAAAGCCCCAAACCAATCCCCAGATCCACGAAAAGAACCGCCGGATCAGGCCCGACAGACCCCCACCAGTTTTCCGTGGTTTTTTGCTGGCTGGTTTGCGCGTTCCCTTACGCGCGCTCTTTTTGACCGGTGCTTTTTTGGCGGGCGCCTTGGTCGATTTCGGGCTCGCAGCTGATTTTCTACGCCCACCAGAAGGGTAGCGTTTTTCCGCCACCAATGGTGGCTTTCGTCGTTTAGACTCACTCATGCTCAGCCCTGCCCGGTCTTTGCTTTTGCTCCACACTAACGTGATCCTCGACGGGTGTTGAGGTGTTAATGCTGCCCATTTCCCCTTTCTTTTACGCTCAAAAAATACGCAATCTACAATTTTTGTGCAAAAATTGTGCGAATTTTTCACTTTTGAACCATTCTTCCCGTAAGCAACCGTTTCCATGGGGCGGAAGACCGGTCTGAATTGCTGCAACTGCAAACGTCATTGTTGCATACGCAGCACGAAGGGGACCCTATGAAACTCATCATTGCGACCATCAAACCATTCAAGCTGGAGGAAGTCCGCGAAGCCCTGACCGACGCAGGCATCCGTGGCATGATGGTGACAGAAATCAAGGGCTTTGGCTCACAATCGGGCCATACCGAAATCTATCGCGGCGCTGAATACGCGGTGAACTTTGTCCCGAAAATCAAACTTGAGATCGTCGTGCCCGCATCCATGACCGATCAGATCGTCGAAACAATCTCGTCCACGGCCAAGACCGGCAAGATTGGCGACGGCAAAATCTTTGTCCTCGACGTCGATCAGGCCGTCCGCGTGCGGACCGGCGAAACCAACGACGACGCGCTTTGAAGGAAACCGAACCTATGACTTTGATGAAAACCCTTACCCCCGCCGCGCTGCTGATCGCGCTGCCCTCGCTGGGCTGGGCCCAAGACACCGCCGTTGATCCCAACGAGGTCGCCCTGCACACCAAATACATCCTGACCTCGCTGCTGTTCCTGATGGGCGGGTTCCTTGTGTTCTGGATGGCCGCCGGTTTCGCCATGCTCGAAGCAGGCCTCGTGCGGTCCAAAAACGTAACCATGCAGCTGACCAAGAACATGGCGCTCTTTTCGCTGGCTGCCGTGATGTACTGGCTGGTTGGTTTTAACCTGATGTACCCCGGTGATGGCTGGACCGTGACCGGCTTTATCGGTGCGTTCTCACCCACCGTTCTGGAAGCGGTTGGGCTGGAAGCCACGGAAACCGATCTCAGCTATGCCTCGGTTGGCTCTGACTTCTTCTTTCAGTTGATGTTCTGCGCCACCACAGCGTCAATCGTGTCCGGCACCATGGCCGAGCGCGTCAAACTGTGGCCCTTCCTGCTGTTTGTTGTTGTCCTGACAGGCTTTATCTATCCGATCGAAGCATCCTGGCAGTGGGGCGGTGGCTGGCTCAGCGAGCTTGGCTTTAGCGATTTCGCAGGCTCGACCCTTGTCCACGCAGCTGGTGGTTTCGCAGCCCTTGCAGGTGCCATGGTTCTTGGCCCACGTATCGGCAAGTACAAGAAAGACGGCCGCGTTGTTCCCATTCCCGGTTCTAATCTGGCACTTGCAACATTAGGCACATTTATCCTGTGGCTGGGTTGGTTCGGCTTTAACGGCGCCTCGCAGCTGGCAATGGGTACCATCGGTGACGTCGCTGACATCAGCCGCATCTTTGCCAACACCAACATGGCCGCTGCGGCCGGTGCGATCGCCGCGCTGGTCCTGACCCAAGTGATGTTTGGCAAGGCCGACCTGACGATGGTTCTGAACGGCGCGCTGGCTGGTCTGGTGTCCATCACCGCTGAACCGCTTGCACCATCCTTGTTCCAAGCGCTGCTCATTGGTGCTGTTGGTGGCGTGATCGTCGTCTTCGCCGTACCGTTCCTGGACCGGATCAAGATCGACGACGTGGTCGGTGCCATCCCGGTTCACCTGATTGCAGGTCTGTGGGGAACGCTGGTCGTGGTCTGGAGCAATTCCGACGCCTCACTCAGCGCTCAGCTCATCGGTTTCTTCTCGATCGGTCTGTTTGTCTTTGTTGTCAGCTATGTGTTCTTTACCATCATCAAAGCAACTATCGGCCTGCGGGTTAGCGAAGAAGAAGAGATCAACGGTCTCGACATGGCAGAACTGGGCATGGAAGCATACCCTGAGTTCTCTAAGGGCTAACAAACGCACAAAATCCAAACAAAGGCCCGGGCATGTGTCCGGGCCTTTTTACGTCTAAGACCCGGCCTAAAGAATGACGCGGTGCAGCAGATTCGACAGGCCAAAGTCAGGGGTAACAGGGCGTACGCAGGGATAACCGCCGCAGTGCGGCACGTTTCACCCCGCCCGCCCGTCTGAGTCGTTCCCCCGGTTTGGGGAATTTGACTGCTCTTTCGTACGATCCCCCTATGCCGAAACCACTAATTTGGCATCGAGATTTTTCTGTTTGGGGAGTTTCTACGTCTTTTTGTACGATTGCCCCAAATCACGAAGGACGGTGGTTAACGCGTCTGAAATTTAAGCACATTTTGCGAAATATTTTGATGACTTCAGCGTCCCAAAAGTTCCATTCTTTCGCCGCATTCGAAATCTAAATGTTTCTCAAGAGTCGCAGTGCTGGTTTGTTGAATGAGTAAAATGTGCTTTGAGCGCACCGTTCTTTTGGCAGACCGCAGAGATGATGCGCTTTTAGCTACAGGAACGATTTGAAATGCCCGCTTTTAGTATAATCAACGGTAATTCGACGACCTTTACCGATACGACTCCCGGCGGCGGGTTGGTCATTGATTTCGTCGCACTCGACAACAGTGTCAGTGTGACAATCAATGGCGTGGATCTCTTTATTGGTGGCCCTTCGGGAGCCCCGAATGAGCTCCAGTTTCAGGTAAGCGGCACCTCAGGTCAGACAGTTCGATTTGCTGACGGAGACGAATATGAAAGCGACACACCTGCGATCTGGCAACTCGGAAATACCGGATCTGCGCCGGTATTTCGACTGGAAATAGAACCAGACGGTACGATCGCAATGTTTGGCGTGAAAGCCAACAATGGGCCGCTCGAACCGCTAGAGGTTTTTAACGGATTGACGGTCAACACAGCAGCGATTGACGCCGCTTGGAATGACAGCGGTGACAATACGATTGTCATTGATCAGCAAGTCACCGGACCGACAAATGCCAGTGGGGAATTTGTTGACGTTGTCTGTTTTTCATCAGGAACCCTGATTGAGACGTTGCAGGGTCCCATGCGTGTTGAGACCCTGACGACGAGAGATCAGGTTCTGACTTATGACGGTAGCTATGAACCCATTCGTTGGATTGGCTCGCGCCGATTGAGTTCTGCCCAGCTTGAGGCCAATCCAAAACTCAAGCCAATTCAAATACGCGCCGACGCATTGGGTACAGGATTCCCAATGCAGGATTTGAGCGTGTCGCCGCAGCACCGTGTTCTTGTGTCATCACGCATTGCCATGCGGATGTTTGGGTCCAGAGACGTGTTGATCCCTGCACGCAAACTGCTTCCGTTGAGTGGCGTTGATATCGTTGAGAACACGGCAGGTGGCGTAGAATATTGGCATATTCTGTTTGATGATCACCAAGTCATCTGGTCCAACGGAACCCCTTCAGAAAGCCTGTTTACAGGGCCCGAAGCGCTGAAGGCGGTATCGCCCGGCGGGCGTGAAGAGATACAAAAGTTGTTTCCGCAGGTCTGCAAACCGGATTTCAAGCCAAATGCGGCCCGTCACATACCCGAAAAGGGGAAGCGGGTGAGAAAGCTGGTGCAGCGTCATCAGGCGAATAACATACCTTTGTATTGTTAAACCTCCGTCCCCCTGCGTGAATGCAGCCGCCAATTGGCGAAGAGTGCCCACAAAAAAGCCGCCTGTTTCGGGAACAGGCGGCTTTTTCTATTCTAGGAATTTGGGTCTGTTGGATCAGATCCCGGAGTCGATGATCGCTTTGGCCAGAATAGGCACGGATTTTGCGTTCAGACCGGCGATGTTCATCCGGCTGTCGCCAACCATGTAAATCCCGTGATCCGCGCGCAGTTTTTCGACCATCTCGGGCGTGGTGCCCAGACGCGAGAACATGCCCCGGTGTTGTGCAAGGAAACCGAACCGGTCAGAGCCGGACAGGCGCTGCAGTTCGTCCGCCAGTTGCTGGCGCAGGGCCAGCATCGACAGGCGGGTTTCTTCCAGCTCAGCTTTCCAATCCGCGCAGAGTTCGGGATTGTTCAGAATGGTGGTCACAACGCGCGCGCCATGGTCTGGCGGGAACGAGTAGTTCTGGCGGTTCAGGAACGACAGGGTCGCCTGATTCAGCGCTGTCTGGCTGGCATCATTGCTGACGGCCATCAACAGGCCGGTGCGTTCACGGTAGACACCAAAGTTCTTGGAGCAGGACGCTGCGATCAGGCATTCCTTGACAGAGGAGGCCACCAATCGGGTCGCCTGTGCGTCTTCGTCGAGACCATCGCCAAAGCCCTGATAGGCAATGTCGATCATCGCCACGAGGTTCTTTTCGTTGATCAGGTCAATGACCGCCTGCCACTGAACGAGGTTCAGGTTGGCGCCGGTTGGGTTGTGGCAGCAGCCGTGCAACAGCACAACGTCGCCTGCGTTGGCTTGGCCCAGATCCGTCATCATGCCGTCGAAATCAACGCCACGGGTTTCGCTGTCGAAATAGCGATAGGGGGCCACTTCGATGCCCAGATAGTTCAGGATCGAAATGTGATTGGGCCATGTGGGGTTGGACACGAACACGCGCGCTTCGGGGCTGGCCATCTGGATCAGTTCAAACGCCTGACGACACGCGCCGGTGCCACCGGGGGTCGCGGCCGCGCCAACGTTTTCACGCGCAACGGCATCGCCAAGGATCAGTTTGATCATCGCGTCCGAATAGGCCGGATCGCCGGTCAGGCTGACGTAGGCTTTGGATTCCTGTTCTTCCCACACGATCTTTTCGGCGGCTTTCACAGCGCGCATGACGGGCGTCACGCCATCGGCGTTTTTGTAAACGCCCACACCCAGATCGATTTTCGTGTCGCGCGGGTCTTCGCGATACGCTTGCACAAGAGCCAGAATCTTGTCTGCTGGCTGCGCCTTGAGGTTCTCGAACATCAGTTCTCTCCAGTTGCGACGGGCAGGGTTGGGAATGCACCCCATTCAGCCCAGGAGCCGTCATAAAGCGAGTAGTCGGACTTGCCCAAACGATGCAGGGCAAGGGATAGAATCGCGGCGGTCACGCCGGACCCGCAGGATGTGATGGCGGGCTTTTTCAGATCGACACCGGCAGCTTCAAAGATCGCGCGGGTATCATCGACGGATTTCATCGTGCCGTTGCTGTTGAGCAGGTTGCCAAACGGAACGTTCTTTGATCCCGGAATGTGGCCCGAGCGCAGCCCCTCGCGGGGTTCGGCGGCTTTGCCCTGAAAACGGTCGGCGGCGCGGGCATCAATGATCTCATGATCGCCCAGTTTGGCGGCGGCTGAGACCTGTGTCACATCGCGCACCAGATGGTTTTGTACCCGCACTGTCATGTGACGATCCCGAATCACGGGCGGCAGATCTTCGATCTCGCGCCCTTCGGCCTGCCATTTAGGCAAGCCGCCATCCAACACGGCGATGTTTTCCTGTCCCATCAGCTTGAACAGCCACCAGACGCGCGCGGCGGACATCAGCCCAGCGCCGTCATAGACAACAACCTGATGCCCGTCCCCGACGCCCATAGCGCGCAGACGTGACATGAATTTCTCAACCGGGGGAACCATATGCGGCAAATCAGAGCGATGATCGCTGATGTCGTCGATGTCAAAAAAGCGCGCCCCGGGAATGTGCGCGGCGTCATATTCCGCCTTTGCATTCCGGTTCTGTGCCGGCAAATACCACGACCCATCCAAAATCCGCAAATCCGGATCCTTGAGATGAGCGGCCAGCCAGTCGGTGGACACAAGAGTTTTCGGATCGTCCAGCATGAGAGCCCCTCCTATCGCACACTTTGTCCCTACAACCGCGCGGGTGTAGGTTCAAGTTTAGATGCCCCGCCGAGGTCGGTATTCAAAAGATCAAATCAAATCCAGCACGCAATCCGCCGCAATCGGGGGATTTCAGCCCCGAAACGTCACATACGGCGGGGGATCACCCCTTTGGCCTGTAGCGCGTTCAACACATCCAGAATCGTTGCCGCGGACACGTCCACCGAGCCCTTCAATTGCGCCCCAACGCCGCCATCGCCCATTTCACGCGTCCCGCCTGTGAAGTTCTGCGGCGTGAGCGAGGCCAGCTCGGGCGGCAGGGTCAGGCAAATGGGGTGCTGTTCGAGAAAGGCATCACTGGTTTCAATGAACAAATCCTGTGCCTTGGTCATGAATTCGCGTTGATCCGCGACGCCATCCGCCGGATCCTTCAGCGCCAGAGCCAAGTCTTCGACACCGAAATACAGGCACTGCCCCCGCACATTCAACGAGGCCGCTGCCGTCAGGCTGATGACTTCGGAAAACACTTGTTCACCGCGATCAATTGGGCGCAGCTTGTCCCGATCACAGGCATAAAATTCCGCATGGAACTGCCCCTCGACCGACAGGCTGTCACCCTTGGCTGAGACCAGAAGCTTGGGATTTGACAATCTGGCATTGCAGGTGTCGATAAACGGCTCTTGCGGAAAGGCGCTGCGCGCACCCTGTTGCAGCTGCCGCAGGTCCAGCACCACATCAAAGCCAAGCCGGGATGGGGTTTCGTCGGACAGATCCAGATCCACGGTATAAGGCAGTTGGGTATCCTGCACCTGAATCGTTTCTGTCAGGCGATAGCTGACCTGATCAGCCTGTGCGGCTGTTCCCAAAAGGCCAACAGTCATGAGGCCACAGATCACATTCCGGCCCAAACAGCGGGGCCACATCATAGCAAACATCATTGCGTCCCTTCCTGTTTTTTTGCCTGCGCCAGCAACAGCAGATCCACCAATGTGGTCGCGCTGACATCGACCGACCCGTTCAGGTACGCCCCGATACCGCCTTTGCCGATCTCATGCGTGCCACCAGATCGGAAATCAGGCTCTAACATGGCCAATTCGGGTGGCAGTTCAGGGCAGATTGGATGCTTTGCCAGCACCTCGGCGCTTTTCTCTAGGATCAGCGTCTGCGCCTTTTCGGTCAGGTTCAACACATCCGCCACCCCGCCCAGAAACCCGGTCGGGTCCAGCGTCACGTCGACGAGTTTCAGAACAAGACACTGGCCTTTGACTTCGGCACTCGCCTTGGCTTGGAAATTGACGTTTTGCCCCAACAGCAAGGCCCCCCGATAATGGGTCTTGGGATCATCATCGTCGCACAAGAAGAACTTGGCCTGAAACTGTCCGCTGACTGCGACGGCTTTTCCCTCGGCATGGGCTTCGGCAATCGCGACGGCATATTTCGCCTTGCAGGTTTCCTGTAAAACGCCGGAAAACAACCCCGGCACATTGGCCTGCACATGGCGCATGTCCAACACGGCCGCGATCCCCATCCGGGTCTTGCCCGCCTCGCGCAGGCGAATGTGCAACGCATAGGGTATCTGCGCGCCTTTGGCGGCCACTGTACGGGATATCGAAAGGTTAAAGTCGTCCGCATATGCGGTGCTGGCCATCCCCATCACAACAACGGGAAGCACCCGCATCCTGAAGAGCAAAGCAATAATAAATCTGGTCAATTTCCGGGTCAGAATGAAATCAGGCAAAAGCGACCTCGCACAAGAATACGAGTGTGAGCCTAGCAGCGATGGCCTGTACAAGTCATCCCGAAAGGACCAAGCACAGATTTTATCAGCTGTGGTCTTTCATCAGGCGTGATTTCTGGCGCGACCAATCGCGTTTGGCTTCGCTGGCGCGTTTGTCGTGGTTCTGCTTACCCTTGGCGATGCCGATTTTGATCTTGGCCATGCCCTTGTGGTTAAAATACATAACCAGCGGCACCAAGGTCATGCCTTTACGCTGTGTTGCGTTCCACAGATCAGACATCTGTTTGCGCGACACCAACAGTTTGCGCCGGCGCCGTTCTTCGTGTTTGAACACTTTGGCCTGCGCATAGGGCGCGATGTAAGAGTTCACCAACCACAGCTCTCCATCTTCGACGGTGGCATAGCTTTCGGCGATGTTTGTGCCGCCCACGCGCATGGATTTGACCTCGGACCCTTCCAGAATGATTCCGCATTCCAGATCGTCGTTGATCGCATAATCGTAACGCGCACGCCGGTTTTCGGCGATTACCTTGTAATTGGGGTCTGATTTTGTCTGAGCCATAATACCGGCAGACTTAGGCCCCCCTGCGCCCCTGCGCAAGTCGCACCTGCGGCATTTGTATAATCCCGTGTCTTGGATGCTTGACAGAAACGCGCGCACGGGCGACCCCTGCGCCACGGTTTCTGATGGGGTTCGTGCCCCTGACGAATGAAAAAGGGAATCCGGTACGGCCTCGCAAGCCAATTCCGGAGCTGCCCCCGCAACTGTAAGCGGTGTGTCTGCCCAAATTACCACTGACCGAGGACGCCGGTTGGGAAGGTTGGGCCAGACAGGACACCGCAAGCCAGGAGACCTGCCGTATTCACGGGCTTTGCCCATCCTAATCCCCCCGGGTGATCCGGGGCCAAACCAATGCCGTCGGGTGTGACGGTAAGGAGTACAGACTATGCATATCGAACCTGGCGTCGTGACCGGCGCAAAACTGTTGCTCAGCTATGGAACGGCTGCGGGCGCGGGCCTGATGGGCCTGAAAATGACCGCCGACAGCATTCGCGACAGCAGTGCCGTATCCTTGATCGCGCGCAGCGTGCTGACCACCGGATTGGTGTTTACCTTTTTCGAAATCCTGCCGCATTTTCCGGTGGGCGTATCCGAGGTGCATTTCATCCTCGCCTCGACCCTGTTTCTGCTGTTCGGGGCTGCGCCTACCGCGATCGGGTTGGTGGCGGGTCTGTTCATTCAGAGCTTTTTTCTGGCGCCGTTTGACCTGCCGCAGTTTGGCATGAACATGACCACCCTTTTGGTGCCGCTGTTTGCGATGCAGATGCTGGCGAAAAACATCATCGCCCCCAACACCGCCTATGTGGATTTGAAATACACGCAGGCGCTGGCGCTTTCGACGGCGTATCAGGGCGGCGTTGTTGCGTGGGTCGCGTTCTGGGCGTTTTACGGTCAGGGCTTTGGTGCCGAGAACCTTGCCGCTGTGACCGGTTTTGGCGCGGCTTACATGCTGGTTATTCTGATCGAACCACTGGCGGATCTGGCCGTGTTGGCCGGGGCAAAATCCTTGCGTGACATGACCCGTTTTGGATTGTTCACACCGCGTCTACACAGCGCGGAGTAAACCAAATCAGCGTGCCGCGTTATGTTGCACGGCGCGCCTTTAGGGCCTGTATGATCCCGATCAGGCTGATGATGACCCAGAACCCCTCCATCAACACCGAGGGCAGGTTAAAATTGTGGCTGAGCGAATAGAGCAGCAACAGCGCGCCAAGCAGATTGACCACCGGAAACATCAGATCCTCGGAATTCAATATCCGGATCTGCGTTGCAAAATAGGCAAACGCGATAAACAGCGTCCCCACAGTTCCGACCAGATCTGGCCAGCTTAGCGATTGAAACATGTCCGTCCCTCTTTCGCGCGTCTCGTTTTCTGCGCGACATCTAGCGTGGGGGTGCGCCCTTCACAACGCCAGAGGAGGCGACATCCTGCGCTAGAAAATCCGCCAGCAAATCAAACACCAAGCGGATGCGCCGTGCGGTATGCAATTCGCGATGGGTGGTCAGCCAAACGGGGAAACTGACCGGTTGCAGGTCTGACACAACCTGCTCTACCGCCGTGCTGCGGCGGGCCACTTGGTCGGCCATCAGCGACAGGCCCAGCCCCTGTTCCACCATCGCCCAAGCCGCCACCCCCGAGGCCGAGCCCATGCGGAAATTTTCGGGCTGCAACGCCACCCCCTGATCGGCGAAGAACTCCACCATGCGGGGCACCTGCCCGAATGACACAAAGTCATGGGTTTTCAGGTCCTCGACTGAGGTCGGGCGCCCGCGCCGGTTCAAATAACTCGGCGCCCCGTACAGCCCCGCCGTCGCCTCGGCCACCAGCCGGGCAATCAAATCCGGTTGTTCCGGGCGCACGTGGCGAATGGCGATATCCGCCTCGCGTTGTTGCAAATCCCGGACATCATCGGCAGACACCAGATCCACCACCAGCTTTGGCGCGATCTCACGCAGGCGCAACAAGACTGGCGGCAAGACAAAGGCGCAATAGACCTCGGACGCGGTGATGCGCACTGTCCCCTCGATCGCTTGTGACTGACCGCTTGCGACCAAAGACACCCGCATTGCCGCATCCCGCATGGCGCGCGCATGATCCAGCAGCTCAGCCCCCGGCTGTGTCAAGATCAAGGCCCGGCCCGTGCGTTCGAACAGGGTCACGCCCAGCTCTTCCTCTAACGCGGTCACTTGGCGGCCCAAGGTAGGTTGCGTTTGCCCCAACACCCGCGCGGCGGCTGACAGCGACCCTTCTTCGGCCGTGGCCAGAAAGGCGCGGATATGGGACCAATCAAATGAGATGCTCTGCCAATTCATGCATTTGTGTATAGCAACCGTGCAGATTTCAGCAATTCATCATTGATCTTCGCATAGATAAAACCAGCGCAAAGGAGATTTGAACATGACAGAGCCGACAGCATTCTGGGACAGCATCGCGGAAAAATACGCCAAGCGTCCGATCACGGATCTGGAGGCCTATCACTATTCTCTGGATCGGACCCGGTCTTACCTCGCCCCAACCGATCACGTGCTTGAGCTGGGCTGCGGCACCGGCTCAACCGCGCTTTTACTAGCCGACAGTGTGGCCCGCTATACCGCCAGCGATCTGTCGCCCAAAATGATTGAAATCGGCCAAACCAAGGCCAAAACCCAAGGAACAGACAATGTGGAGTTCATTGCGACGGATGTATCTGATGCGCAGCATGCGGGCACGGTTTATGATACAGTGCTGGCCCTGAACCTGCTGCATCTGCTGCAGGATCTGCCCACGCGCCTGTCTGAAATCCACGCCATGATCAAACCCGGTGGTCTGTTGATTTCGAAAACCGTCTGCCTGCCCACCAAAGGCTTGCCGCTGAAGTATCGGCTGATGAAGGGCATCCTGCCTCTGGCGCAGATGTTGGGCAAAGCCCCCTATGTGAACTTTATGACCACAACCAAGTTGGAACAAATCATTACCGCGGCTGGGTTTGAGATCCTTGAAACAGGCAACTATCCGGTGATGTTGCCGGGCCGCTATGTGGTCGCGCGCAAGATTTAGGACAAAGCGCGCTGTGCGGTGTTGGGGTTAACGGCGGTCAAAAACCGCGATCATCTCTTGTCTGAGGCGTGCAACATCTTCGTCCACGGTCGCGGTTAGATCGCACTCAAAGGGCGGCAACACCTCGATCCGGACGGTGCCACTGTGGGGAAAGAACTTGCCGCGCGGCAGCAACCTGTCTGAGTCCAAAATGACAATCGGGCGGATGCTGCGGCCGGTTTCCCGCGCCACTAACACTGCCCCGGCTTTGAATTCGCCAAGTGTTTCGGTGTTTGTCCGGGTGCCTTCGGCGAACAGAACCACAGACCGGCGCTCTGGCATATCGCGCACTGCCTGCGTCAGTGTTTCCAACGCCACCTTGCCGTTGCTGCGGTCGATTTCCACCAAGCCAGCGCCCGTGAACCCGGTGCGCAGCAACGCGGCATCGCACAGCTCTTTCTTGGCGGCGAAGGTGAACCATTTTTTGTCCGGCACGACATCCATCAACGTGAACCCGTCCAGATGGCTGAGGTGATTGATCACGATCAGGCTGCCGGTGTCATCGCCCAACGCGCGTTTATGCGCCTCGGACATTTCGACCCGAATGCTGAGCAACCACAACAAGCGCGAACAGGCCCGTTTGACCAATCGCCAATACCAGCCCCGAAACCCGGCGCGGCGCACGCACAGCAACGGGACAAAGGCAATGAACAGGAAATTGAGCGGCCCAAGGACCAGCAGCACGCCACGTTTGGCTAGGTGAGCGATCTTCAAAGCCCCCGCGCCCTGCGGATTGGATTGATCTGCCATGGCATGCGTTGCTTTCCCCCGTCGGGATAGTCAGGCGATAAAGAGCACGCAATCCGTAAGCCGCGTGTTCAGGTCGGATTCAGCACCTAGACTAGCCCAGCTTGGCGTGCACCTCATCCAGGTCAATTTCAGCGATCGGCATCTTATTTCCGGGGTTCTCAAAATCGTATTTGAACAACTGGAAATCGCGTTTGAAGATCTCGTACACCAGATGCATCGACAAATCGTCAAAATAATCTTCGACCGGGTGTGCCCGTTTTGGGCCGTGACCTTCTGATTCGTTGAACCGGGGGATTTTTTTCAAATCGACCGCATGCGGGGTCTCAATGCTGTTCAACACCCTTTGCATGCCCTCATTAAAGCTTTCGGTCCAGACGATTTCGTCATACCGGCCACCATTGGCGATAAAGGTCGACACATGGCCCGAGACCGCAGACCAGTGAATGTCCGGGTCCATCGGGCGGCGCCAGCGAATGGTATCGCGCGCAAACAACAGAAACCGGCGGAAGCTTTGGATCTGGTCAAACTCTTGTTTGCCATCATCACCGCCAACTTCGATCCCGTATTTGTAGATCAGGGTTGGCACCAGATTGCCGCGATACCGCCGCCCGTTGCGCTGAATGCCGCAAATTTTGTCGAAAAACGAGCTGAGGATGCGCGTGTAGGGATTGCGAACGCAGGTGAACGCATAAGATCTGTGCGCCAGCACGTTGCGCGTGATCGGCCCCTGACTGTCGTCCCGCGCCCATTTGTGCATTCCGTCCTTGGCGTCGTGAATATCGCCGTCGAAAAATTCACCATGGTCGGAATAATACATGATCTGACCAATGGTCGAGCAGGCGCACTTGGGCACCACGCGATAGACCACACTTTCGCTTTCCGTCATCCAGACGCCGGGAAAACCCATCTGCCTTGCCTCCTATCCCTGTTTCGCCGTACCGTGGCCACAGGTGTGCTTACCTTAAAAAAGCAAATAAATGCTGTTTATTCAATCGGTCTTCACCTTTATCAACGTAAACAAAGAACACAAATAGGGATTGATCGTTTCCAATATGGCAAAAATTGCCTACATCCTGCTGTGCCACAAAGATCCGGATGCAATTATCATGCAGGCCGAGCGGCTGACTGTGGCCGGCGATTACATGGCGATCCACTTTGATGCCCGCGCCAAGCCTGAGCATTTCAAGAAGATCAAAGACGCCCTGAGCGACAATCCCAATGTGACCTTTGCCCGCAAACGGATCAAATGCGGCTGGGGGACATGGTCGCTGGTTCAGGCGTCGCTATATGCGGTGCAGGCAGCGGTCGAAAACTTTCCGCGGGCCACGCATTTCTATATGCTGTCGGGCGATTGCATGGCGATCAAAACCGCCGAATACGCCCACAAGTTCCTGGACGAAAATGACAAGGATTTCATCGAAAGCTTTGATTATTTCGAAAGCGACTGGATCAAGACCGGCTGGAAAGAAGAGCGGCTGGTCTATCGGCACTTTTTCAACGAACGCACCCAGAAAAAGCGGTTCTACGCCGCCTATAACCTGCAGCAACGGCTGGGCCTGAAACGCGACATTCCGCATGACATCCAAGTCATGATTGGCAGTCAATGGTGGTGCCTGCGCCGGCGCACCGTGGAATGGATTCTGGATTTCACCCGCCAACGGCGCGACGTCATGCGGTTTTTCCGCACCACCTGGATTCCGGATGAAACCTTTTTCCAGACCCTTGTGCGCCACCTCATCCCCGAAGACGAGATCGAGGCCCGTACCCTCACGTTTCTGATGTTTTCCGATTACGGCATGCCGGTCACCTTCCACAATGACCACTATGATCTGTTGCTGGCTCAGGATTTTCTGTTCGCCCGCAAGATCAGTCCCGAGGCCAAAGAGCTCAAGGCCCGTCTGGGTCGGCTTTATGCGGCCCATGATGTTGGGTTCCAGATCTCAAACGAAGGCACCAGCCTGTACAAGTTCCTGACAGGCCGTGGCCGGATGGGCCGGCGGTTCAGCATGCGGTTCTGGGAAACCGAAAGTTCGCTGGGGCGCGAGCGCGAATTGTTGATCGTCGTGTGTAAGAAATGGCACGTTGCCAAACGCCTGCTGGAGCAAATCCGTCACGTCGCAAATGTTCCGACAATTAATTATCTGTTCAACGAAGAAAGCACCCCCCTGCCCGATCTTGGCGGGATCCAAACCTCGCTGGAAAAACGCACCCGACATCGGCGCGCCCTGATGCGGATGCTGTTTGAATACTACAACACTGACCGGTTGGTGATCTGCATGGATTCCTCCAATCTGGATCTGATGAATGACTTCTATTCGGATCGTTCGGTCAGCCGGCTGTTGGAAATCGATTGCCACTTCAGCGATGAATACCTGACAGGACACGCCCATCGCGTCGGACTGGCCGGGGAGCGCACGCCGAAAGCCACGCTAGAGCGGTTGCTGCCCACGATCCGCAATGACATGAACCATGAATCGGATTTGATTAGGGACGCGGGATTCAGCCGGTATCAACGTATTCGCGAAACCGCCACCGCCGAAGAAAACGCCCCAAAGCTGGCCGAATTCCTGTCGATCAGCTGGGATCAGGGCCTGCGGCTTGCCCAGACGGATCACCTCTTTTCAGACTAAGACCCGAGGGTGGTTTCGCCCCCGGGTCACAGGGCCTATTTGAACGTCGCAACACCGCTATAGCTGGCGATCAGCGGCTGTTCGTAGGGGAATTTGATGACAAACGTGTCGGTCTGAATGTTCTGACCTTTGTATGTCTCAAGTTTGTAGTCTTCGGTCACGCGCCCTGTGACAGTCACCGAGTCGCCGGTTTTCTTGGCGTCCAGAATTTCAAAATCCCGGCCCAGCTCTTCGTAGCCTTTGAAGTATTCGAGATACTCTTCGGGGATTTCCATATCGGCGTATTCTTTGACTTCTTGGGCGGTGAAGTTGAACACGTCATCCGGGATGCCATAGCCGTATTGGGTGGTGTAGACTGCGGTTGCGGCGGGCATGAACATATTGATCATCGGCGGGTAATTTTCCGCGATCAGGTTGGTGTAGAAACTCTCGACCAAACCTTTGGCATCCGAAACCTCATCCGCCGCAGCGGAGTGTGCCGCAACCAACATGGCAAAACCAACACCTGCCGCCGTAGCTTTTCCACCCAGACCTTTAAAGAGGGCCATCATAATTCTCCTGAATCATTATCTGTCTAAAATGACAAATAATAACCCCTCAACGCCGCAACAAGGTGCACAAAACGGATTTCTCAAAAGGATCGGCAGACTAACGCCAACGGCCGCCCAGTTTCCAAGGCGGCCGCGTAATTTCGAATGTGTTTCAATGTATTCCGGTTGGCGTTACTTGCGCCATGTATCCAGCCACCGGCGGAACCGACCGCGTTTTTCATCAATGGCATCGCCCGCCGCATATAGGCTGTCTTCAACGCTTTCGACCATCGGATCAATCCGGGCCTCGCGGAAGCGACGCCAGCGCACATAGATCGCCCACGCCAGCGCCCCGAACACCACCAGGAAGAGGATATTGAACCACGGAATGATCCGCACGTCCGGGCTGTCTACCTGCCAGATCTTCACCGCATTTGGAAAGATCGAGATGAATTCATTGCGCCAGCCATAGTGCCGCATCGCCACCCATTTGGGGGCCTCGGCCGAGGATTTCATATCCGCGGCTTCGGCCTGTAGATTGGACGAGTTCAGCTTGAAATACGGCGGCCAGCTCCAGCCTGTGTCTTCGTTGCGATAGACCATGACGTTGCCATTGGCCAACCGCGTCTGAATGAAAAACACATCCCGGTTGGGCGTGGTTGCATCGCTGCCCACGTCTTGCGCGGCCCAAAACAGGCTGTTCTCACCCGGATCAATCCGCTTTTCATAGGTGTCGGTGACGCGGACGATATCATGATGCGGCAGCGTATAGTGCAGCGCCGCTACAATCGTCCCCCAAAACAGAATGATGAACGCCCATTTGATGTAAGCCATAGTTCAGGCCCTCACATGAAATTCGAAAAATATACAAGGAACGCAATCAGCGCCAAAGGCACCACATACACCCCCAAGATCAACTTGCGCCGGAACGAGGCATCGTATTTCTTTAGCCCCCGCGCAACAAAGGCCTCGCGATCGCCGGTCACACCTTTTTTGTCCCAATACGCCTCTAACTTGTTGCGGCGCACGCGGCGGGAATACAGCGACACCCCAATATAGATCACCGTCAAGACCACCAACAAGGGGACAAGCAAGCGCAGCATTACAAACATTTACGGCCTCCTTACAGCGCCCCATGGGCCAACACGGGCGATCAAATCTTCGGTTGGTGCGGACACCTCGCCCTGCATGTCCGGTTCATGGCCAAACAGCGCCTCGCGCGCACCTTCTTTATCCACCTGATACTCCCGTGCAAGGAAATCAGCAACATAGGCCTTTTTCGCCTCGGGCCAGCCCGCATAGGTGCGATAGAACAGTTCTTTGTGGCAAATGAACAGCTGACGCACATCCAAGGGGCACAGTTCCGCCAACAACATATTGACCAGATCGCGGTGTTCCGTGTCCGCCGCGCGCAGGGTGTAGAAATACGCCGGATGGTCGGAACTGATCCGCGGCCACCGCCCGCCCGAGCGCGCCCAGCTCTGGACTTGGGCCAGCGCGTGATATTCGTCGGGCAGTTGTTCCACATGGCGGCGCGCCAGTCGGCGCATGTCGCTGCGGTCCAGTTTGCTGAGATCGATGCCCGCGTTGGCCGCCGTGTCGATGGTGATGAAATCCATCTTTTGTTGCAGGATCTGGGCGGCATCCACGCCGCGCGCTTTGACAATCGGTTCAACCAGATCGTTATAGTCAAAGAATTTGGCAATTCTGTTGCGCTGGCTCAGGTCAAACACGTATTTGATCGGCAGGTCTTCGTCGGGTTTTTCACCGCTTGCGATGACCGCCGGATGTTCCAGATCGGGGAACAGATACAGCCCGCCATAATGCGCGGTCCAGAATGCACCCTGTTCAAACAGGGTTTGGCTCAGATGCACCGGGTTGCGGGTCACATCACCGGTTTGTTTCGCCGCGCCGATCATATCCGCGATCAGCACGTCATCGAACCACGCGTCGTCTTCGGTCTTGAAGCGGTCGACCATATTGCCCAGCTGTGTGGCGGTTTTCAGGGTGCCGCCAACGGTGTCGGCCTCGACCTCGACCTTTTTGAGATCAAAAAGGCGCCGGGGCGAGGTCACTTTGAAGACCGAATTGACCAGCTCTCCGGCGACCGCATCCGTTGCGGTCAGAGCAAACAGCTGGCTTTCATTGTCTTCGATAAACTGGCGCAGGATGTCCCGCGAGGTGGAGAATTTTACATTGAGCAGCGGCGCGCGTTTCTGTTCAGTCGTCAGCAGAATGAACTGCCGGTTGACCCCATTGGGGTTGAGATAGAGCGGATCGCCCAGTTCATCCCCCACCTCGGGGGAATAGCCCGAGATATCGACGTGAAAGTCGGTCAGCGCGGTGGTCTTACCGCTGAGGTGCCGGAGCGCGCGGTTATAGCGTTCGATCAGGGCGGGGCTGGAGATGTGGACGAGGTTGCCGAACATCAGGCCCTTTTCAATCAGTCTCTTCACGACATCTCCTTTCTTGTAAAACGGTAGCGACGCGTCCGGCCCGAGGGAGGGTGCGGAACGCGCCCGCCCTGTGGGGCGGGTCGGACGCGTCGCGGCTGCGCCGCGGAAATGGATGGCTCATACCTCACCACTTTCAACCCAAATATCCATCTCTAACAACTCCCTCAAATTGTCTCTGAGTTGATCCAGACCCATAGAGTCAAATCGCATTTTTTGACCGGGACTTAGCTGCTCGTAAGGCCTCATAACTTCATGAACAAAACTCAGACATTGCAAGTATGCGTCTCTTATGTCGGACTTTGAGATATCTGTTTTCTTGTGAAAATATTCCTTCAAACCCCTCAGACAAACGAGAGACCCAGAAACCCCTTGTTTGACAGCATCATCAGCACTTGTGGCTTTTCTGATTTCAAAAACAGGGAGGCCAATAATCATACCTGATGAATTAAGGTTCCTAGGTCTCCAGCGTGAGCCCCATCTTTCTTCATTCTGCATCAGTTCCGACAGGAGACCCAGCATTTGATCAAACTGATCTTTTGCACGCATTTCGAGTCTGTCTGCTTGCTCAATCTCAAAAATCACGGCCTGCTTCTCTAATATCGAAACTTGTTTTTGGTGCGCCTCTCTTGTGAGCTTCAGCTCCTCTCTAGTGGCTTTCAACTCCTTATGCTGCGCCGCCAATTCCTTACTTTGCAGCCAAACTGTCACGATGATCCAAAGAAAGGCCAAAACACCTGCAATCCCGGCAAAGGTGTCCCCAATTTCATTCGCAGGTGACAGAGCAAACGATACGATCCGTAATTCCCAACCGTCCTCATTGGTATACTGTGGCCCAATCGCCAAAATGAGCACCACAAGCAAAAACACCTTTGTCAACGCCTGGCCAACTTTCATTGGCTGTTTGCTTTTGACACCACTCTTGATCGTGTTTGCTTGGTTTTTCACCCAATCAAGTTTCTTTTCCCAGTCAATCATAGGTAAACCTTCCAATCACCACCCAAGCCCCCTCCCCATGGGGGGGAGGGAGGGGGCTGCGCGGCAGGGCCGCGCTGGTTTGAGATAGCGGGGGATGAGTGTTCAATATCCCGATGGGCGCAAAGAGGTGTTTCATCGCTTTGACCTGCCAATCGCTTTGCCAAGCAATAAGGCCATCAACCAAAGAAATAGCACCCCAGCGAAGATAGCACTCATCATAACTCATCCCTTTGCCGCCCTAGCAACAACCCCATGGTCACTGCCGGAGCAAGAAAAACAGACATGCAGATTGCCTGAAATTTGATGTAGCCCATAAATTGCTCTGGTGACGACTCACCATCCAGCGTGTCAGCAAGATCTGCGAACATCACCGCCAAAATTATGCTGACAAACAACACTAAACTGCCTGTTCCCGCCACATATTTCAGAAAAGTGGGGAGCCAATGCTTACCACGTCTTTTGGCAGCATGAGCTGCACGTTCGGCCCTGAAACCAATTGGGAAAGCCAGCCCGATACCGAGAAAGAGTGGGAGGGCTAGAGCTATCAATCCAATCATGCCAATTCACTCCCATTCGGTTCCCACCCGCTGCCCCAAGCCCCCTCCCCTTGGGGGGAAGGGAGGGGGCTGCGCGGCAGGGCCGCGCTGGTTTGGGGTAGCGGATGTTGTGCGCTCAACCTTTGCCCTCCAGATACCGTTTCTTCGCGGCTTCCTGCCGACCGAAATCGCGGACCAGTGCGTCGATGGCGACCTCGTCGGATTTGTCGGCATAGCGGAATTCGCTGTCGGCGTAGCGGTTGATTTCCTGCACCACCATATCCACCGTGATCGGCACCCGCAGGTCGGCGATCATCGCATGTTTGGTGTCGTAGTCCTGAAACAGGAACAGGTCGGGGTTTTCCATCCATTCGTCCGGCAGCTCAAAATCCATCGCGCGGACTTTGACCGCGTCGGTGATGTTCTTGATGGCGCGGCCGGTAAAGCGTTCATCCGCCTGTTGGATCGCCTTGAGGTAGGTGCCCAGTTTGGCAATTGTATTCAGCGCGCCGATCTGGCCCTCGACCTGCTCATAGACTTGCAGCAATCCGTCTTCGTGTGGGCGGGCGTGACCCTCGAAACTGGCGGCGACGGCGCGTTTGATTTCCTGCGCGGCAAAGGCGGTGTGATCGCCCAGCGGAATGTCGTGGTTCTTGCCCATCAGCAGGTTCAGGATGTCGATGTAGTCCTCGCGGGTTTGGGGACCATCGACCAGAAACCGTGCCCCGGCGCGTTGGCGCAGGGCGTCATCGACGTTTTCAGGATAGTTCGAGAACATGCCAAAGGTGCAGTTGCCGCGCACAACGGTGTTGGCGCCTGCAAAGCTCTCCATCAAGACAGCGGTGATTTCTAGTTGCCCGGCACTGGACTGACGATCGCCGCGTTTGCCCGCCAGTTGGTCGATGTCATCGATGGTGCCAAATCCAATGACCGAGGGGTCCAGAATGGTGTTGATGAATGCCTTGGCGTTTTGGCCCGATTTGCCCTGATAGCTGTCGATGTTGTCGGTGCTGAGGTTCTGATAGCGGAACGGATAGCCCGCGTTCAGGCAATAGTCGTTCAGCAGCCCGGCCATCATCTGGATCAGCGTCGTCTTGCCGGTGCCCGGTTTGCCATCGCCCATAAAGGTAAAGATGAAGCCGCCCAGATCGGCAAAGGGGTTCAAACGGCGATCAAAGTCATAGGCCATCAGCATCTTGGCCAGTTTCATCGCCTGATATTTGGCGATGTGGTTGCCGACGACCTCGTTCGGTTTCTTGAACGTCATCGTCAGGGTGGTGGATTTCGCTTTTGAGGCGGGTTCAAACCCGCGCAGGGTCAGGTCATCTGCCTCCACATGCCATGCGGACCCGGCAAAACCTGCCAGTTGTGGCGCGCCCTGTACCCGTTGGGCGGCCTTTTCCATCAACTGCTCGGCAAAGCCGCTGGCCGTTGCGATCAGATGCGCATCATCGGGGGCTTTGGTGGCCAGAACCTGATCCAATTCCCACAGGGCCCCGTGCAGGGCAAGTTGGCCATTGTCGGTCAGCAATTCATCAACCTCACCGACCTCGACTGTGACCTCGGACAGGTGCGAAGACAGGAGATAGGCCAGCGCATTGCCCAAGGTGTGGGCGGTAATCAGCGCCTCGCCGGTCAACAGGTCAGAGAATTCGGACTTGCGTGCAGGGGGCAGGTCGCCCGCCAGATTGGCGCGTTTCAGATCGCCCAGCGCGGTTTGATCGGCGTAGATCTCGCCCATCGCGAGGGCAATCGCCACGGCCCGGCGCAGGGCATGCTGCACCGTCGCCTGCAGCGGAGAAGTCAAGGCATCGCCATCATCCGCCGCCTCGATCCGGTCGATCAGATGCACCCCATCGGTGCGCGCCGTGCGCCGTGTTACCAACCCCGGTGTGGTCGAACGAAACCGCCGCCGCGTGCCAACGCCCGGGCTGCGTTCAGCCGGAGCGTTTGTGGAGGACGCAACCGCCGTCGCAATCCGGGGGGCATGTTCGAACCCTTCGAGCAACACGGTTGCGGCCGGGTAATGTTTGAGAATGTCCGCTTCGGGCAATTCCATCTGGTCAGAATTCAAGCTCATGTCACGCAACCTCTTTTAACAATCTTCAAATACGGCAATTCCGGGCGCGGCAGTCAGTACCGCAAAACCTGCCCGGTGGCGCTGACCACAAATTTGCGCACGTCGCCAAACCCCGGTGGATTCTGTTCCGCAAGCACCTGAAACGGGCGCTGTGGCAGGATGATGGAGCGCTGCATCCGGGTGGTGCCCGTCTCGGCGCCCTGCCCGCCAAAGGGATCTAGGGCAAAGACCTCGCGCTCAACGGTCGAAAACCAACCGGCACGCTCTTCGATCACCTGTTCGCTTTCCAGCTCTTCGGTGGTCCAGGCCAGCGCCCAATCTTGGCCCTCGGGCGCCTCGGCCTCGGCCAGAACCCGGCGCAGGGGGCCGGATTGTTCGGTATAGGCGGACGAGTACATCGGCCCCACGTGGATGCGCTTCAGCGACTTGGGGTGCAGATCGTCAAAGTCCTGATCGAAGCCCTTGGCAATCGTCAGCAGCTTTAGCCCCGCCATCGATTGCGCCATCAGATGGGCCTGCACCTCAGGCCAGCGGCGCTGATCCTTGGGCAGGGTTGTTTTGCCGCTGTCCTCAAGCTCCATCAGGTAAATGACCGGCAGGTTGATCTGACTGTCATAGACGGCCCAGTGCAGCATAAACCGCCGCCGGTCGCCATCATTTCCGATCCAGAGACATTCCGGGTCATTGCGCGCCCAGAACAACTCGCCTTTGAGCAGTTCCTCGTAATACTGCCGCTGGGACAGGGCGAATTGCAGCTTGGTCGGCACCTGTTGTTGACCGATGATGGTGCGGACCATGTCATCCTTGAGCTCGGCTTCGGACGGCATGTTGGCCAGATGCCGCTGCGCCTGTTGTGCGTCATTGGCCATGGTCAACAATTCAGCCGCCACCGGAAACCCGCTGTCGCGCTTGTCCATGTTGAGCGAGCCAAAGAACCTACCCGTGTCGCGCCCGACCAGCAGGTACTTCATGCTGAGCGCGCGGAATGTATAGAGCAGCCCCGAGAGATAGCGCGAGATGATCTTGACCTCTTCTTTAGAGACCGCGCCATCAGCTTCCATATTCGCGGCGACGCGCAACAGATGTACGGTGATCCCCTCAAACTTGCGGAAATACCGCCGCGAGGCAAAGGTGTCGGTCAGCCCAACGTGGTCATTGGCGGGGTCAGTCATGCGTATCCTTTATTTCTGCTTGCAGGCGATTCATCACGCCAACCGTTATTCCGGCCACACCCCCAGCAACAGCTGTGTGCACCCAGAATGCGACGTCAAAAGCCCATCGCACCAAAAGCCCCGTCAAAACACCGAGCACAATGGCAACCGCATAGGATTTCAAAGTCGTCTTCATGATTGGCTCACCTCACGCCCATCTACGGGTCAAAGCACCCATCGTGATAAAACCCACGACCACAGCTGCGGCTGTTTGAACAACGATGCCCCGGTCAAAGGCCCGATTTACCAACACACTGACCAAAGCGCCGACACCAACGCCGACGCCGATCGCCAAGTTCTTTTTCGTATTCAAACTCTGCCCCCTTCATACGGGTGACTACCTCTTGTCTCCGCACTCATTCCTTTAACCTCATACGGCTTACCAGCTTAACTGCGCCCACAATTGAGGTAATAAAAACCATTGATCCGACGCCCCATATCGCAGGGGAAGGCCAGAGCTTGGCCCAAACTAAGAGAAGCACACCAGCAAAACCCAACTGAGCCAACCAAACGGTCCACGAAGAAGGCGTGTTCGACCAAAAAGACCGATCTAGCACCCTTATCCCCCGTACAAGTTCTTGTCGTGCTTCTCGACGATCGAAGCGAACCGGCGCGCGAACCGCTCATCGGCTTTGGCTTTCTTCTCTAACACGTCGCGGGCGAACACCATGTGGTCCTCGTGGGCATCCAGCATGTCGGCCATTTTCTGGTTGGTTGCGGTGCCGATGGCGGCCATGGCGGTTTGCGCCTCTTGGTCGGTTTTGACGCCGATTTCGTTGATGCGGTGCGCGACGTCCTGCTGTTGGGCCGTTTTCAGCGAGCTGGTCAGCGCATCATAGAGCACGACCCGCTGCGCCGTGTCTGTTTGCAGCTTGTTGATCAGCACCATCTGTGTCGCCGCTTGGTTCTGCAGGGAATCGACCCAGGTCTTGCCCTTTTCGATATAGCGTTCCAGCGTCTGGCTTTTGGCCAGCTTGACCTGCTCGTCCTGCACCAGAGCATTATAGCTCTTGTTCATTTCGGCCAGTTCGGTTTCCAGCTTGGTGCGCGCCGCCGCATCCTGTTCCACCGCGATTTTGTTTTCCAAGGCGATGATCGCCGGGTCCATGCCCAGAATGTCAGCGCGGACGTTTTCCAGCTCTTGCACCGTGAATTCCCGGTCATCCAGCGTCGAGGTCAGATTTACCTCGACCTTTTCGCGCTGCTCTTCCAACACCGCCAACTGCCCTTCGAGCAGCTGAACGATCACGTCCGACTTGGCGATCAGGTCTTGCAGCTTGTCATCAATGTTCGCAGACCGGATGCGTTCCTGACGCATGGAATCCGACTTGGCCCCGGCAAAAATGCCGACAAAACTTTCCCACCCGGTTTTCGAACGCATCTCGTCGAAATCTTTGGAAAACGCGCTGGTCACATCATCCAAGCCCATAATCAGCTCGGCAATATTAGCGTTCATCACGTCCGTATGGGCATGCACATCCTCTAGCGTGGCATTTTCGATATCAATGTCAGCTTCGCCCGCATCAATTTTGGACCGCGCGCTTTCAATTCGCCCGGTCAGACCCTCAATCTTGGCCTGACTTTCTTTTACCTTCTGCTGCGTTTCCCGAATGATTGCATCAAATTCTGAGTCAGACACGGCTCAAATCCCCTTTTGTTACTGTAATACTCACTAGTTAGGTAATGTAACGACGATTTACATCCCCCCAACACACTCTTTCCGCGAAAGTTTTGCAAACCTGCCTCAGAAAGAAAACCTATATCTTTGACGACACAGAGATGTGGCAGGCGTGCACGTAGATCCGCTTATAAAGGACTTTTTTCAATTTGCCCCTTGAACGAATCTCTTTCCCGTTCCATATCAAGTCCGCTTACGTTATTCCTATTCGACCACTGTCTCCCGTTTACCGGCACTCAGTCTTTCGATCCAGGCCGACTATGCAGGGCTACCGCACTCAAGCAGGTAGCAACATTATGGAGACTACGGATATGGCCACTGGCACCGTAAAATGGTTCAACTCTACTAAAGGCTTCGGCTTTATCGCACCCGATGGCGGCAGCAAAGACGTGTTTGTACACATTTCTGCTGTTGAGCGTTCCGGCCTGACAGGTCTGGCCGACAACCAGAAAGTTACTTTCGACATCGAGCCCGGCCGTGACGGTCGTGAGGCAGCGGTAAACCTCGCACTGGCATAAGCCTTTTTCGAGACCGAAATTTTGAAACGCGGCCCCTCTCTGAGCGGGCCGCGTTTCGCATTTTAGGACCAAACTGTCGGATGCGCCCCATTTTGGCGAACGTAGTGTATACAAAGGTATCCTGAATTCTGTCGTGAATTGTTAACATTGTTAGCGCAAAAGGTCGCATAATAGCAGATTTAGACCGTATACATACCTTCTCAATCCCCTCACATGCCGCCAATTGGGAAAATCACGACAGAGGAGGTCGCGCGCATGTCCGTCAAACAACCATTCACCGAGCTGGAGATATCCAAGGCTAAATCAGGGTTCTACGAAGGGCACAGCGTGGAAATCGCCCTGCTCAGCAAAGGAATTATGGTCGCTCTTGTTCTCTGGGCTCTTATCTGGCCCGCAAACGCCCAAGGCGTTCTAGGCAGCCTGAACTGGCGCCTGCTCGAAGATTTTAACGCATTCTACATCGTCATCGTTGGTTTCTTTGCCTTCTTCCTACTGGTGATCGCGCTTTTGCCCCAAACTGGCAAACGCATCATGGGTACCCCGGGTGAAGCCCCCGAGTTTTCAAACTTCTCATGGTTCTCGATGATGTTTGGCGCCGGTCTGGGTGTCGGCCTGATGGTTTTCGCCACCGCCGAGCCACTGGGTCTGTGGGGATCCAACCCCGTTGTTGTTGGCCAAGAGGTTGCTGGCAACTCAAAAGAGGCAATCCAATCCGGATTCCGTTACACGTTCCTGCACTATGGGTTCCACGCTTGGGCGATTTACGTCGTAACCGGCCTATCGCTGGCCTATTACGCTTATACACGCGACATGCCACTGACCATCCGCACCGCTCTGACGCCGCTGTTTGGCAAACTGATGAACGGTTTCCTTGGTCACATCGTTGACGTTCTGGGCGTTGTTGCAACTATCCTTGGTGTATCTGTAACCATCGGCTTTGGTGTTTCGCAATTCGTTGACGGCGTGTACGCCATCACAGGTGCGGAATGGATGATGGATATGTCTGGCGATGCACCTGCACCCGGCACTGTTGGTCTGATCTCTGGTCTGGTCATGATCATGGGCCTGTCGATCCTGTCGGCTGTATCCGGTGTTGGCCGTGGCGTTAAGTATCTCTCCAACCTCAATCTGGTTCTGTCGCTGATCCTGCTGCTGACCTTTGTTGTCTTTGGCTCGTTCCTGTTTGCCATGACCACCTATGCAACAGCCTTTGTTGACTACATCCTGAACTTTGCCGCGCTCAGCTTTGGCCCTTACACGCCGCTGTCCGCCGCGGACTTTGCCTCTGCTCTGCCTGCCGAAGCAACAGCACATGCTGATGCCCTGCGTGGTGGTGCAACCAATGCATGGGGTTCGTTCTCTGGCTTCAAATCCGGCCTCGAAGGCGATGCAGCTGCTCTGTCTGATGATGTTCTGCAGGCTGCCTATGCAGCTGGTGAGCAGGGCCGTCAGTTCGGTTGGCAAGCGGGTTGGACAACCTTCTACTGGGCTTGGTGGATCGCATTCTCGCCCTTCGTAGGCTTGTTCCTTGCGCGCATCTCGCGTGGTCGTACCGTACGTGAATTCATCGTCGGCTGTGTATTTGCACCAGCGATGGTCTGCTTTGCATGGATGACCATTCTGGGCGGCACCGCGATTGATCTGGAACTGAGCGGCAACGCCGAGGGCGCCATCATTGGTGCATCCAACACGGCCAAACTGTTTGTCACTCTCAGCCAGATGATTTCAGGCGGGTTCCTGACCGGTATCACCATCATGTGTGTTGTTCTGATCATGACCTTCCTGGTCACTTCGGCTGACTCGGGCATTCTGGTGATGAACACCATCATGTCTGGCGGCGAACAGCACACCGGCATCAAACATCGCATCGTTTGGGGTCTGATCCTGACAGCGGTCATCGCCACCCTGCTGGTCGCGGGTAAGGCAAATGATGCAGGCGATCCGATGGAAGCGCTCAAAAGCGCCATGATCATCGGCGCGCTTCCCTTCACTATGGTGATGGGTCTGATGTGTATCTCGCTGACCAAAGCCCTGTATCGGGATGGCAAGCGCGGCTAACCCTCGCCTTGCTAATATCAGCCTTTGAATTTGCGCCGGGCCTGAGAGATCAGGCCCGGCGTTTTTGTGTTCGGATCAAACACAAGCCACGCCCATACCAAAGCACCCCCGGGACCATAGCCCAAAGGTTTTGCGTTACTCATGTCTTTATTGGGGATGCCCGTCATCTCGGCCAGTGCGGTGCACCAGCGGTGTACGGAAAGTGCACAAGGGGTGCACAGATGGCACCCCCCGGCTGTTGGGGTCGCTAAACCCCTGTTACGCAGCGCGCGGCCTTAGCCGACAACGTTGAATTCCGGCCCGTATGGGTAGCCAGTGATGTTCTCATTGCCATCGTCGTTGATCACCAAGATGTCGTGCTCGCGATAGCCACCGGCCCCTGGCTCGCCATTTGCAATTGTCAGCATTGGCTCCATCGAGATCACCATGCCCGGCTCAAGAACTGTGTCGATGTCTTCGCGCAGTTCCAGACCCGCTTCGCGACCGTAGAAGTGCGACAGAACCCCAAACGAGTGGCCATAGCCAAATGTGCGGTACTGCAGCAGATCCCGTTCTTCAAAGAATTCGTTGATCTTGTGGGTCACTTCAGAACAGCTCACACCCGGCTTGAGCAACGACATGCCGTATTCATGCGCGGCGACGTTGGCTTCCCAAACCTTCAACGAGGCCGGGTCGACTTCCTGCACAAACATGGTGCGTTCCAGCGCGGTGTAATAGGCTGAAATCATAGGGAACGTATTGAGCGACAGAATATCGCCACGCTCCAGAACACGGCCCGTAACCGGGTTGTGGGCACCATCGGTGTTGATGCCCGACTGGAACCACACCCATGTATCGCGGTATTCCGCATCCGGGAACCGCTTGGCGATTTCAGCTTCCATCGCATCACGGCCGGCCATCGCCACGTCGATTTCGCGCACGCCAGCTTTGACCGCATCGCGGATCGCATAGCCACCCACGTCAGCTACATTGGCACCGTGCCGGATCAGGGCGATCTCGGCCTCGGATTTGTGCATCCGCTGGCGCATGGTTGTCTCGAACAGGTCAACCATTGTGGCAGGTTTGAGGAAGTCTTCCATCTTGTCGCGCTGCATCAGCGTCAGGTGGTCGCCTTCGTATCCGATGACTTTGCCCGGACCCGTCACCGACAGAATCGCACGCCAGTAGTTGTCGCGCTGCCAATCCGTATAGGTGATGTTGTCGGCAAAGCTGCGGCGCCACGGCTGCCCGGCATCAATCCCGGCACTAATTGTGACACACTCGGTTTCGGTCACAACCAGACCGTAGGGACGGCCAAACGAGCAATACAAAAAGCCCGAATAATACGCGATGTTGTGCATCGAGGTGAAGACAGCGGCAGTCGCGCCAGCAGCGTCCATACGCTCGCGCAGCTCAGTCAGGCGCGCTTCGTATTCAGCTTCGGCAAACGGCAACGGGGCCTTTACACCATTGTGATAACGGTAAAAATCCGGACGCGGTGTGGTAGTGGTCATGGGTTGACCCTCCTCTTCAGAAAGGTCCTGGCGTTCAGGACAGAACTTGGGCGCATCCCCTGCGGCATGCGGCGACGCCATCGCCTGAGCCCGCGCGCAATTTGCCTGTGTTCGACGAGTCGCGCAAGCCCTTCATTTCAGTGCCTCACGCGGACCTTAGTGAACGCTCACCTTTACGTGGACCTAAATGAACAGTACTAGGTGGACCTAGACAAACACCGCGCCACCTGTTTTGTCGGTACGCGAACAATTTTTTCTGCCGGAGACACCTACATGCTCGATGCTACCACCGATCTCAAATCGCTCTTGAAAGACCCAGAGCTGCTGGCGACCAAAGCCTATATCGGCGGCCAGTGGGTCGACGGAGACAATGGCACCTTTGATGTCACCAACCCAGCCCGTGGCGATGTGATCGCTCAGGTGGCCGATCTTAGCCGGGCACAGGTTGCCGGTGCCATCGCACAGGCCGAAGCCGCCCAAAAAGAATGGGCTGCCATGACCGGCAAAGAGCGCGCGGTTATCCTGCGCCGCTGGTTCGACCTGATGGTTGAAAACGCCGACGATCTGGGTGCGATCTTAACCGCAGAACAAGGCAAACCTCTTGCGGAAGCCATTGGCGAAATCGGTTATGGCGCCTCGTTCATCGAGTTCTTCGGCGAAGAAGCCAAACGCATCTATGGCGAAACCATTCCGGGTCACCAGCGCGACAAACGGATCACCGTTCTGAAACAGCCCATCGGTGTGGCCGCGTCGATCACGCCATGGAACTTTCCCAACGCGATGATCACCCGTAAAGCAGCGCCCGCGCTGGCCGCTGGCTGTGCCTTTGTCGCCCGCCCAGCCAAAGAAACCCCGCTGTCTGCGATTGTGATGGGTGTTCTGGCTGAACGTGCTGGCATCCCAGCCGGTGTGTTCAACGTTGTGCCATCCTCCAGCGCATCGCAGATCGGCAAAGAGTTCTGCGAAAACCCCGGCATCCGCAAACTGACCTTCACCGGCTCGACCGAAGTGGGTCGTATCCTGATGAAGCAGGCCGCGGATCAGGTTATGAAATGCTCGATGGAACTGGGCGGCAACGCACCGTTCATCGTGTTTGATGACGCCGATCTGGACGCCGCGGTCGAAGGCGCAATGATGTGCAAGTTCCGCAACAATGGTCAGACCTGTGTCTGTGCCAACCGGATCTATGTGCAGGCTGGCGTTTACGATGAATTCTCGGCCAAACTAAAGGTCGCGGTCGAGGCGCTGAACATCGGCGACGGTTTGACTGCTGGCACCACCACCGGCCCGCTAATCAACGCCGAAGCCATCGAAAAAGTACAAGAACACATCGACGATGTGCTCAGCAACGGCGGCGCGGTTCTGACCGGCGGCGCAGCACACGATCTGGGCGGTACCTTTTTCCAACCGACTGTTGTCACCGGCGTGACGCAGGACATGAAGGTCGCACAGGAAGAGACATTCGGACCCCTCGCGCCGCTGTTCAAATTCGAAGACGAAGACGAAGTCATCGCGATGGCGAATGACACCATCTTTGGCCTGGCGTCCTACTTTTACGCCAAAGACCTGAGCCGCGTTTACAAAGTTGCCGAAGCTCTGGAATATGGCATCGTCGGCGTCAACACTGGCATCATTTCCACCGAAGTCGCCCCGTTCGGCGGCATCAAGCAGTCCGGCCTGGGCCGCGAAGGCAGCCACCACGGCATCGAAGACTACCTCGAAATGAAATACATCTGCATGTCCGTCTAAATCAGACCTCGGGCGGGGCCATCATTCCGGTTAAACGGGTGATGGCCTCGTTCCACGCATCGTCTTCTTCTGGCGATAGCTTCGCCCCCATCACATCCCGCAATGCCGCCATCAAAGAAGAGGCCGCGCCATCCAACTGACGGGATGTCAGGTTGCACCGGGCATGGCTTAGGGCCAACGATTCACCAAACCGCTGAAAACTATCCCCATCAACCAATCCGCGCACTGTGCTCGCCAGCATGGTCGCGAACATCTCTTTCTGCTTTGCAAAATCCTTGTGGAACAGCTCTTCCACCTCGGGAAGTGTTAGAAACAGATGATGATAAAATCGCTCGGTCAGCTCGCCTTTGCGGGAAAAAACGCCGGCGAACCCATTTTGAATGAGTTTGATTTGATGGGTGTTCATCGCGCTATAGCCTTTGATTGCGCAGCTGCGCATCTGGCGGCGCGGCTTAGGCCAGCAATTTACATCCCCTCTGTTAACGAGAGGTTTCAGAGGCTCCACCGCTGCTGAAAATCTTTGCCCTAAAAAGTGAAAACCGCCCTGCACCAAACAGGTACAGAGCGGCGCGATACCGAGGGAGGGAATGATATCGCCTTGGGAACCGTGCGTTCAATAGTCCGCAATAAACGCACGGCCGAGGTTTCAATTTACGGATTTAGCTTCGACCAGATCCGTTTCAACAGGAGTGCCGTTCGAAATTTCGATCCGGCGGGATTTCAATGCTTCGGGCACTTCGCGCTGCAAGTCGATATGCAGCATACCGTCCGCATGGCTGGCCCCGGTCACACGCACATGATCTGCCAGCGTAAAGCGGCGTTCAAAGGCGCGAGTGGCGATGCCACGGTGCAGATAGGTGCGCTCGGTTTCTTCGGCTGCTTTCTTAGCCGCAACCACAAGCGCGTTTTCTTTCACTTCGACCGTCAGGTCGGCATCCGAGAAGCCAGCAACCGCAATCGATATCCGATAGGCATCAGCGGCCGTTTTCTCAATATTATAGGGCGGGTAGCTCGGCTGAGTTACGTCACTGTTCAGGGTCCGGTCCATCAGATCAGCGATCTGGTCAAACCCAATACTGGCGCGGTGTAGCGGAGCAAAATCAAAAGTACGCATAGGTCGTTTATCCTCATCCTTGAGCGATGTACGAAGGTGCCCTCCAGTCTGGACGGGCGGTGTGTCGTCATCAAATCCCGTTAGCGGCGATCCGATGATACTGAGATGGGGCGCCCCTGAACGGGTTTCAAGACCCCCCGGGGCGAACAAATTTCGCACCCGATTCAGACAGGCCCGACCCGACGCGCAACCGTCGAATGGTGGCCTTGGGCGCTTGGGCATCGCGGCGCAATTGTTGCTTTAACTGGGCGACAACGTTGGGCAGGGCCATGCCATACCCCACATCACGCCCATCAACCGTGCCCACCGCGGATACCACCGCCAGAATGCGACCCCGGTCCCCAACCCGCGCCATCAACGCAGACCCCGATGATCCAAAAGTCACATCGCAATCAAAGGCAAACAGCTCAGCGTCCTGCCACAGGATCTGACATGAGCGTTCCCGTGAAATCGCCTCGCTTCGACCGCGCCCAAACGAGGAGACGCTGACCTCAGCGTTGCTGATATCCCCAGAATGCAGTGCAAAGGGATTGGCTTGCGCCACTGAAATCGGCTCTGCCAATCGCATCAGCGCCACATCAACCCGGATGCGGCCGCGTGAAACCGCCCCTTTGGGTTCGAATTCTGGCGGGACAGCAACCTGTGCCACACCCCGGTCTGCAATCGAAACCCCATCCCGCAACCCGGCGCGAAACATGATTCTATCACTCGGATAGGGTCGCCCGGTTGTTGAATCAAAGGCGCAATGGGCCGCGGTCAAAACCAAATCCGGCGCGATCAATGTCCCGGTGCAATACCCGGCCCCTTGGATATCCAGACGGCCAACCGCTTCCCATCCTAACAAATCGCCGCTATCTGAGAGCCGTCGCACCCCGTCTGCCTGTACCGCAAAGGCGCAAAGTACGCTCCATAGAATTGCGGCCAATCGGATCATGGGCGCACGAATTTTGCACCGGTTTCATTGCGCTTACCGCCAACGGTGATCCGACTCACACCGGGAGGGGGGTCTTGATGAAACCCATGCCCCGCCGCCAACTCTGCCCTCAACAACACCAGGGACTCCTCGAGCGTGGTGCCCAGCGCCACGCGATCGCCCTGTACTTCGGCTTTGGCTGACACCACCGAAACGATTTGCGGGCGTCCTTGAGAAAAAGAAAAGATTGGCGCGCCTGACGATCCAAAATCAACGTCACAGGACATCACCAACACCCCTTGCTGGCGTGCCATGACCGAACAGACTTTTTGCAACGACGGAGCTTCGGCGCGATCCTGCGCATAAGACACGACCCCAACATCTTCGCCCTTTTGCGGGCGTGATCCGGTTTCAAACGGGATCACTGTTGTGTTTCGGATCGGTTGTTCCAGCTCTAACAAGGCGACATCATTGCGCACCCGTTCTGTCGACACCACGCCGTCATACACATAATCCGGATGCACCACGGCCCGGCGAATATTGCGATAGGCCGAGGCCCGGCCCCGCCGCCAACCGGCAAGAAACTCCATCTGGGCAGGGTCATACCGCTGCTTGGTTGATTTATCGAACATGCAATGGGCCGCCGTCAAAACAAGGTTCGGCGCAATCAATGCACCGGTGCAAAACCCGGCGCCATTGACGTCCAATCGTCCCACCGCCATCCACTCGCGTCCCGCATCGCTGGTATCGAGACTTTTCAGCCCCGTATCCTGCGCAGCCGCTGTAAACGGGAACACCATCAGCACCATCGCTTTGATCAAATTGCGCACGTGTCTCTCCGTTCATCATGTTGTTTAGGTTTGATACGAACGGCGTTGGGCGAAAATAGGGCGCAGGCGGGGCATCTCTTGATCACGCTGTTATCCCGGAGGCCTTGCCTCTGAAACGCTCTTTGGTCAGGGGACAACGGCGTGCGCGCGCGGGAAGGGAAAACTTGGCCCAAGAATAGATTGCCCTATGCCCGAACACACAATTTGCGACGCCGCATTTGAGTGATTGTGAAATGTTAAAATTGAATATGGTTTGGGATGAGCAGGCGAAGAGAATTCTTATGGCTCAAGGAAACGGCTTCGGACAGGGTAGCTTGTCTATGGATTTGTGCACGCGGTGGCGGCCAACACCCCCTTTTCTACAAATTGAGTTTCGACTGAACACTGTTTCTGCCGACAACATTCCCGCAGCGCTAATCATCACACCGTTTCTGATGGCCACTGCCTTAATCTACACAGATTTATACTTGAGATAGCGGACACATCTAAAGGCTGAGCGTCTTTCTCACTCACTTTTCCAGGTTTTCCATCCCTCTATCCCGCTCGCGCGGCCAGAATGAGAAGCTCCTACAGATGCGACTCTGGATCCCACACCCCGCGCGCTGACATTTGCTCCAAGTTCAAAAACCCCACTCTATCTGAGCGGGGGCTTTGTACTTGGTCATTCGGCAGGCCGATCTCAGCGCAGGATCGGCACCTCGGGCACGCGTTTTCCCTCAATGGTCAGGGCGGGCGGTTGCGGTCCCCCGGTCGCCCAATCCAACAGCTCAACCGTGTGCACAATTGGCAGTTCGGTCCCCGTTCCGATCTGCATCATACAGCCGATGTTTCCTGCCGCGATCAAGTCAGGCTTCTTGGCCTCTAACGTGCGGATCTTACGCGCCTTGAGCTGTCCCGAAATCTCGGGCTGCATCAGGTTATAGGTTCCTGCGCTACCACAACACAGATGTGAATCCGCAGGTTCCACCACTTTGAACCCCGCCCGTTTTAGCAAGGTCTTGGGATGTGTCTTGATCTGCTGCCCATGTTGCAAGGAACATGCCGCGTGATAGGCGACTGTCAGATCCTTGTCGGCCCCCTCGGGCAGGTCAAGCGTCATCAACAACTCACTGATATCCATGGCCAGCCCCGACACCCGTGCCGCATCCGCTGCAAGCTTGTCATTGCGGAACATGTGGCCGTAATCCTTGACGGTCGTACCGCAGCCCGAGGTGTTGATGACAATCGCGTCCAACCCTTGTCCATCCATCTCAGCCGTCCATGCCCGGATGTTCTTGGCAGCGGTTTTGTGGCTTTCGTCAGACTTGCCCATGTGATGGGTCAACGCGCCACAACACCCGGCCCCCTCGGCCACTACAACTTCGCAGCCCAACCGGGTCAGCAATCGGATCGTTGCGTCGTTGATATCGGTGTTGAGCGCTTTTTGCGCGCATCCTGTCATCAACGCCACCCGTTTGACCTGTTGCCCTTTGGGGGCAAAGCTTTGCGGATCGTCATTGCGGCTGACCGGCGGGATCGTCTTGGGTGCCATCTCTAGCATCGCCTTGAGCCGCGCATCCGGCATCAGGAACTTGAACGGGCGTCCTATTTTGGCCCCCAGCAACGCAAGGCGGAAGCGCTTGGGATACGGCAAGATCTGCGCCAGGATCCAACGCAAGGCCCGATCCGCAAAGGGACGCTGGTAATTCTGTTCAATGTATTCGCGCGCGTGATCCACCAGATGCATGTAGTGCACCCCCGATGGGCAGGTGCTCATACAGGCCAAGCAGCTTAGACACCGGTCCACATGTTTCACTGTGGTGTCATCCGGGATCCGCTCGTTTTCCAGCATATCCTTGATCAGATAAATCCGCCCCCGCGGACTGTCCAATTCATCCCCCAACACCTGATAGGTGGGGCAGGTCGCGGTGCAAAACCCGCAATGCACGCAGCTGCGCAAAATCTCGTTCGAGCGCTGGATGGCCGGGTCCAGCAACTGTTCTGCCGTAAATGTCGTCTGCATGATTTACCCCATCAATCCGGGATTGAAGAGCCCGCGCGGATCAAACCGCGTCCTCAGACCCTGTGTAATCGCCGCCAGCGGCGCCGGTTCGGGGTGGAACATCGGTTGCACATACCGCGTGGCCTGATCAGCACGCACCAGTGTTGCATGCCCCCTAAGCGACCCGACCCGAGACCGAAGGTCCGTGCCCGCAGGCACACGCGCCCAGATCAAACCGCCGCCCCAGTCAAACACCAGCCCATCAGCCTGCAACGCTTCGGCCACCTCGGGCGCGTCCGTTGGTTTGACTGAAATGCGCCAGACGTCTCCTTCGACCCCATGAAAGGCTGCAACATCGCGCACCCCAGCCCACATCGCCTCGGCAGCGCCGATCCGGGTCACTACGCCAAAGCCGGCCACCACATGTATCATCTGCGCAGCGCGATATTGCACTGACTCGGTAAAGCCTTCGATCCGCAACATCACATGCCCCTCGGCCGGATCATACGCCGCCCCCGACACCTCAAAGGGGGAACTCAGCGCTGCCGACATTGCCTGCACCGCTTGGGTCACGTCAGGAACGGCCACCATCAGCGTCTCGGTCACTTCGGGCTGGGGCAGAACCTTGAACGACACCTCGCTCAGAACCCCCAACGTGCCCCACGACCCCGCCATCAGCTTGACCAGATCATAGCCGGTCACGTTTTTCATCACGCGACCGCCGTTCTTGATCACCTGCCCCGTGCCATCGACATAGCGCACCCCCAACAGGAAATCGCGACAGGCTCCGGCTTGCACCCGGCGTGGGCCGGACACATTCGCCGCCACAACCCCGCCAATTGTCGGTTCACCCGTGGTGCCCAACAACCCGCGATGATCCATTGGCTCAAACGCGAGCCTCTGCCCCTCAGCCGCAAGTGCAGTTTCGATATCTGACACCGGTGTCCCAGCCTTGGCCACCAAGGTCAACGCGCCCGGTTCATACAGCTCTATCCCCTGCAACCCGGAGACGTGCAGCTCGGTCTCTGGCCCCGGCACACCCCGCGTGCCACCGCCAACGATACGCACAGGTGCTGCCAACCCGGCCACGATCTCGGCCAATTCGGTTTCAGTTTCGGGTCTCATGTCACTCATCTTTTCAAAACTCACTGCGCCGCCACCTGCGCCACACGTCGGTCTTGCGACACCGACAAAGGAAACACCTTGGCTGGGTTCAACAGCCATGCCGGATCAAACACATCCTTGATCGCCATCTGCGCTTCCAGATCCTCGGCGGTATACTGATGCAGCATCAGATCGCGCTTTTCGACGCCCACCCCATGTTCGCCCGTCAGACAGCCGCCAACATCCACGCACAGCTTCAGGATTTCCGCGCCGAATTCCTCGCACAGTTCCAGATCACCCGGCATATTGGCGTCAAACAGGATCAGCGGATGCATGTTGCCGTCCCCGGCATGGAACACATTGCCCACCGGCAGGCCGTATTGCTCGCTCAACTCATTGATCCGGCGCAACACCAACGGCAGCGCGGACACGGGGATGGTGCCGTCCAAACACATATAGTCATTCATCTGTCCCATTGCCCCAAACGCCGACTTGCGCCCCAACCAGATCTTGGCGCTTTCCTCGGCAGATTGACTTTCGCGCAGCTCGACCGGGTTGTGCCGTTTTGCAATCTCGATGATCTTGGCCAACTGGCTGTCGATCTCGGCCTCTGATCCTTCGACCTCAACAATCAACAGGGCATTGCAATCGGGATACCCCGCATGGGCAAAATTCTCACAGGCCTTGATGCACAGCGTATCCATGAATTCGATCGCAACCGGCAGAATGCCCGATTTGATAATGTCGCTGACGCAATGGCCCGCGACCTCATTGTCGTCAAAGGCGATTAGAACAGGGCGCGCGCCCTCGGGCTTGCGCAGAATGCGCAGGGTCGCCTCGGTCACGACCCCCAACTGCCCCTCGCTGCCGCAGATCACACCCAACAGATCCAAACCACCTGCATCCAGATGCGCACCACCGATTTCAACCACTGTGCCGTCCATCATGACCATGGTCACACCCAGCAGGTTGTTGGTGGTCACTCCGTATTTCAGACAATGCGCGCCGCCCGAATTCATCGCGATATTGCCTGCAATCGCACAAGCCAACTGCGACGAGGGATCAGGTGCGTAAAAGAAATCTTCTTCTTCGACTGCGCCTGTGACGCTGAGATTGGTGCGCCCCGATTGAACCCGAATGATCCGGTTCTCATAATCGGTGTCCAACACATCATTCATCCGCGCCACGCCCAGAATGGCGCAATCCGCTGTGGGCAACGCGCCCCCGGCTAGGGATGTGCCCGAACCGCGCGGCACCACTGGTACGCCCTCTTCGTGGCAGATGCGCAGCACATCAGACACTTCCTGCGTGGTGGAGGGCAACACCGCCAACATCGGAGGGCACTTGTACGCGGTCAGCGCATCACATTCATACGCGCGCGTCTCTGCCTCTTCATGAATCACCGCGTCTTTTGGCAACACGCTTAACAAGCGGTCCACAACCCGCGCCTTGCGGGCAAGAACCGCTGGGTTTGGTATCGGCATTTCCATCAGGCATCCTCCGTTTGGTAAAGTAATATTACCAATTAGGCGGTCTGGCAAGTCCAACTGGTAAAGCGTACTGTTTGCCCATGACTTGGATTGATCGCACCCTGCTGTTTTCACCGCTGGATTACGCAGCTGTTTTCTGCCTTTTGACCGCTTGGCTCTGGATTGGCTGGCGCATTGAACATCCAGCCACCAACAAACCTTCGGTCACTATCTTGATGGCGGATTTTCGGCGTGACTGGATGAAACAGATGGTCACCCGGCAACCACGCATGTTTGATGCGCAACTGATCGGAAACATGCGTCAAGCCACCACGTTTTTTGCGTCGACCTCCATGATTGCAATTGGGGCGGGGTTGGCCCTGATCGGCAACACCGAACGTCTTGCCGGTGTGGCCGCTGATCTTGCGATTGGCAGCGCGCCCGCCATGGTGTGGGAAATCAAGATCCTGATTGCACTACTTCTTTTGTCCAACGCCTTTTTGAAATTCGTCTGGGCCCATCGCTTGTTCGGCTATTGCGCCGTCTTGATGGCTGCAGTCCCGAATGAGCCCGAATCAGAGCTGGCCTATCCCCGTGCATCCCAAGCAGCCGAGATTTCGATCACAGCCGCGCGCAGCTTTAACAAAGCACTTAGAACCATCTATTTCGCGCTCGCCTCTGCCGCATGGATGCTTGGCCCGATCGCTTTGGTCGCGGCGACGGTGGTCACGCTGGCGATCCTCTATCGGCGTGAATTCGCCTCGCACTCCCGCAGTGTTTTGCTCCAGACCCCACCAGACACGCAGACGTGAATGGTACTGCCAGAAACCATGACTAAAATCGCACCCATGAAACATCTCATCCCCATCTTGTTCCTCGCCGCACCCGCCTTTGCAGATGCGCCAGTGATTGAAAATGTAACCGCGCGCGAGTCTGGATCAGGGTGGCGATTCGATGTCACGCTGAGCCATCCAGATACGGGATGGGATCATTACGCCGATGGTTGGCGAGTGCTGGACATGCAGGGAAACGAGCTGGGCTTGCGGGTTCTGGCGCACCCACACGAGCATGAACAGCCCTTTACCCGTTCGCTCAGCGGTGTGACCCTGCCCGCCGGAACAACACAGGTTCAAATCCAAAGCCGGTGTATTGTCGATGGCTGGAGCGATGAGACCGTAACGGTTACCTTGAACTAAAGAAGCCACTTTTAGCCTGTCACGCCAGTGACAGGCACGCGTCCGCCCGGGCGAACGCTCAGCGCCTCACCGAACCGTCACCGCGACGCGGACCGCCACTCAGAACAAACCCATACTTAGCCCAGCGGCCAGACCCATCCCCAGATCGCGGCACAGGTTCAACTGATCCTCTGGGATCACCTTTTCCGCCAATATCTGTTCTTCTGTCTGTGCATGGGTGCAGACAATGATCGGTTCCTGCACCGCCTTCAATCGCCAACCCGTGGCGATCCGGGCCATCTGCCGCACCGCGTTCGCGCCATCAGATCCGGCACACACCATCTGCGCATAAGGGCGCCCCTCGATCCGGCCCAGCACAGGGTAATAGCAGCGATCAAAGAAATCTTTCATGACGCCGGACACCGCCGCCAGATTTTCCGGCGCGCAAAACAGATAGCCATCGGCGCGCAACAGATCGTCCGGCCCGGCTTGATCTGCTGACAACAAGGTCACCGTCGCCTCGCCTTCGGCCCCCGCAGCGGCGGCCTGGGCCATCTGCCGACTGCCACCGGTGCGCGAGTGATAGACGATCAGCAGCTCTGCCATGTCACACCCGGTGATATGGCCCGCCCGACAGAATCGTCGACGCGCGGTACAATTGCTCGGCCAGCATCACCCGCACCATCATGTGCGGCCACACCATCTTGCCGAAAGATATGGAAAAATCGGCCTCGGCGCGCAGACTGGGATCGATCCCATCTGCCCCGCCAATCACCAGCGCCAGATCCTGACGCCCAGCATCGCGCCACTTGCCCAGCCGATCCGCAAACTCGGGCGAGGACAACACCTTGCCCCGCTCATCCAGCGTACAGATCACCGCGCCCTTGGGCAGCGCCTTACGCAGCAAAGCGGCCTCGGCCCCCATCCCTGCGTTCTTCTTATCCTCGACCTCAATCATCTTCGCAGGGCCAAGGCCCAAGGCCCGCCCTGTCCGGTCAAACCGGGTCAGATAATCGTCGATCAGGGTTTTCTCCGGTCCGGCCCGTAAGCGACCGACCGCGCAGAGACTTACGCGCATCTCACTCCGCCTCCGGCCCGCTCATACGGGCCAGGTAGGCGCCTCAGTTCACCGAGGCGCTGCTTCCCTGTGGCATCCACATCTTTTCCAGCTGATAGAATTCGCGCACTTCCGGACGGAAGATATGCACGACCACATCGCCAGTGTCGATCAGGACCCAGTCGCCGGAATCTTTGCCTTCGACCTTTGAGGTAAAGCCAAATTCCTGCTTCAGGCGATCCGTCAGCTTTGAAGCCATCGAAGATACCTGACGAGTCGATCGACCGGTGGCAATTACCATGTAATCGCCAATCTCCGTTTTGCCGCGCAGATCAATCTGCACCACATCTTCGGCTTTGTCGTCGTTTAATGAGGAAAGGATACGCGCAAGTACGGTATCACTGGTACGTTTGGTTTGGGCCATCATTGCGGCCCGACCATCGACGGGCACAGCCGTCTCGATATGCGTTGACAGGACATTGTCCTCCTTTGAATACGCCGACAGACCCCCGGCGCTGGGGTGCCTTTAAGGTAACAACGCAGCGGTGACAATTCAATGAATCTGCATAGCAGCCACTCACACCTGTGCCGTTACGGCACCGTTTCGGGGCGCAAGACCTTGATAGACTCACTTTCCGCCTGTATCTGGTGCCCTATGAGACCCGTTTATGCCCCCTGCATTGCACTGCAAGATCGCGCGCGCCTGCGCGAACGGTTCTATGGGGCTGCCCGCACGGTACTGGCGCGCCTATAAACGCGCCCAGCCAATCGCCAGCTATTTTTCCTACATACGGGGAGTGGACCTATGTCCCCCAAGACGCTTTACGACAAAATCTGGGATGCGCATCTTGCGCACGAAGCCGAAGACGGCACCAGCCTGCTTTATATCGACCGCCATCTGGTGCACGAAGTCACCAGCCCTCAGGCTTTTGAAGGCCTGCGCATGACAGGGCGCAAAGTCCGCGCACCAGAAAAAACCATTGCTGTTCCTGATCACAACGTTCCCACCACCGAGGGCCGTGAAGATCCTGCACAGATGACCGAAGAATCACGCATTCAGGTCGCAGCGCTGGACACCAACGCCAAAGAATTCGGCGTGCACTATTACCCTGTGTCTGACGTCCGTCAGGGCATCGTGCACATCGTTGGACCAGAACAGGGCTGGACCCTGCCCGGCATGACCGTTGTCTGCGGCGACAGCCACACCGCGACCCATGGCGCATTCGGCGCTTTGGCGCACGGCATCGGCACCTCCGAGGTCGAGCACGTTCTGGCCACACAGACGCTGATCCAGAAAAAGTCCAAAAACATGAAGGTGGAAATCACCGGCAAACTGATGCCCGGTGTGACCGCCAAGGACATCACACTGGCCGTGATTGGTGAAACCGGCACCGGCGGCGGCACCGGCTATGTCATCGAATATTGTGGTGAAGCGATTCGCGACCTGTCGATGGAAGGGCGCATGACCGTCTGTAACATGGCCATCGAAGGCGGCGCGCGCGCTGGCCTGATCGCGCCAGACCAGACCACATACGACTACGTCAACGGTCGCCCGCACGCCCCCAAAGGTGCCCAGTGGGAAGCCGCTCTGACGTGGTGGAAAACGCTCTTCACCGACGAAGGCGCGCATTTCGACAAAGTTGTCACGCTGAAAGGCGAAGACATTCAGCCCGTCGTCACATGGGGCACCTCGCCCGAGGACGTTCTGCCCATCACCGGTGTTGTGCCCAACCCCGAAGATTTTGAGGGCGGTAAAGTCGAAGCGGCCCGTCGCTCGATCGAATACATGGGCCTGACCCCGGGTCAGAAATTGACCGACATCGAAATCGACACTGTGTTCATCGGTTCCTGCACCAATGGCCGTATCGAAGATTTCCGCGCCGTGGCCGAAGTGGTCAAAGGCAAGAAAATCAAAGACGGTATGCGCGCCATGATCGTTCCGGGTTCGGGCCTTGTTCGTCTGCAAGCCGAAGAAGAAGGGCTGGCCGATATCTTCCGCGAGGCTGGTTTCGAATGGCGTCTGGCAGGGTGTTCGATGTGTCTGGCGATGAACCCCGACCAGTTGTCCGAAGGCGAGCGTTGCGCCGCAACTTCGAACCGCAACTTTGAAGGTCGTCAGGGCTACAAAGGCCGCACGCATCTGGTCAGCCCTGCAATGGCTGCCGCAGCGGCACTTACAGGAAAGCTGACAGACATCCGTGAAATGATGTAAGCTCCTCTAAGAGTTGAATTCTTGAGAGGGATTAAGAAATGAGTGACTGGCTAAAACTGCTCCTACTGGGGCTTCTGTCCATTGTATTCGGTGTGTTCGTACTGGGCGCACCGGTCGTGGCCTCGATTGCGATCACCGCAACCGTCGGCATTCTGCTGCTGATCAGCGGTGGTTTGCAGGTCGTCGGCGGGTTCTCCGTCGAAGGCACAGGCAACAAGATCCTGTCCATTCTGATGGGCGCAATCATGTTGTTCCTGGGCTGGTCCTTCATTGCTCATCCGCTTCAGGGCACGATCTCGCTCGCCATGCTGGTGTTGATCCTGTTCCTGGCCGGCGGCATCGCACGGGTCTTTTTGTCGTTCCAGATGCGCGGCACTGCGTATTTCTGGCCGACACTGATCTCGGGCGTTCTGTCGATCCTTTTGGCCGGATATCTCTGGTCCAACGCAACTGCGGAACTCGCCGCCAGCTTCTTGGGTCTGCTCTTGGGCATCGAGATGCTGTTCAACGGCTTTGGTCTGGTCTTCACGTCGCTGTTTTTCCGCAGCGCAGACAAAGGTAACGCAGCGGCCTAAGGTTCGGGCCGGACGTCTAGTCCGACCCGCGGGGCCGCTGAAACGTCATCGGGGAGTGCACAGGTGGTGCACGCCCGGTGCACGGATATCACCCCCCGCCCTGATGCGGGGTACCCCCCACATCTAGTGGGTCGAAATTAGGAGTCTGGAAATGGACAAATTCGAAAAACTCACCGGCATCGCCGCCCCGATGCCGCTGGTCAACATCGACACAGACATGATCATCCCCAAGGTGTTTCTGAAATCCATTCAGCGCACTGGCTTTGGTGTGAACCTGTTTGATGAAATGCGCTATACGCGTGATGGCGCTGAAATCGCTGACTTTGTGCTCAACAAACCACAGTATCGCAGCACCGAAATTCTGGTCGCGGGCGACAACTTCGGCTGTGGTTCGTCGCGTGAGCACGCGCCGTGGGCGATTGCAGATTTCGGCATCAAATGCGTGATCTCTACCAGCTTTGCCGACATCTTCTTTAACAACTGCTTCAAGAACGGCATCCTGCCCATCGTCCTGCCCCAAGAACAGGTCGACGTCTTGATGGCTGACGCGGAAAAGGGGGAAAACGCCCGCATGACCGTGGATCTGGAAGCACAGGAAATCACCACCTCGGACGGTGAAGTCATTTCCTTTGAGGTCGATTCATTCAAAAAGCACTGCCTTCTCGAAGGGTTGGACGATATCGGCCTGACGATGGAGAAAGCTGCAGCGATCGATACCTTCGAAGCAGCCGCTGCTCAGGCGCGTCCTTGGGTCTGATCCCGATCTATACAAAATAACGATTCTAACCGTTGGGGCCTCGCAATCGCGGGGCCCCAATAGGTTTTAGATATCTCACCTAACTCTACCACAAGATGTGGTTATCCCTCACACGCCCGCCCCAAACATGCGCCCAAATTGATGCAATCCCGCACCACTCCCGCCACATTCTCGCCTAAAATCAGGTATTTCGTGGGTCCGCGACTTGAGTGAGTGACGAAACAGCGGCACAAATGGGGCCAAAATGAGGCACTCCAGCCAGAATTGGTTGGGATCAAGTTGGAACAAAGGCTCGGCAAAGCATCGGCCTGTCCAGTTTGAAGGGATCGGACAGTGATTGCACGCATCACAGGCGCGGCATTGCGCGGATTTTTAGTGGCCATGATGGTCGCGACTCCGGCGCTTTACTTACCGCGGATCACAACTGAGTCGACAGAAATCGTAGCTTTGCTTGCGATCTTGGGGTTTGTCCTAACCTTTGCGGAATACAATTCTACCTTTCCAAGCTTCATCGAATTTCGGGATGCCCCCCCTCTGAACAGGTTGCGGTTTTTGGCTCTGCTGACAATGGTCACTTTGCTAACCTTGATCTGTAAACATAAGTTTGAACCATCGAACGTCACTGCCTTGTTTGCGGGGCTCGGCACGCTGTTTGCGCATATCATGGACATCCCCTATTCGCCGGTCCGTCTTGTCGTATTAATGCTCCCGGATCAGGCAACCTTAGAAACGATCAACGGTGTACGTATGGCTGCCAGCATTTCTTATGTTGTCGCGCTCTGCACTGTCGCCGCCTTTTTCTTTGCTGTGCGTGTACAAGGGTGGCCAACCGGGAATGGCGCCTTCAACGTCTGGATCAACCTGCCTTTGTTTGACCCAACAACAGGCGGGGACGTGGTGACCCGCCTGCAACGGGATGGGCGCATCAACGTGGCTTTGGGTTTCCTTTTGCCCTTTGTGATCCCGGCGCTGGTCAAAGCCACATCCGAGTTGATCAATCCAATCAGCCTGGACGACCCACAGACGCTGATTTGGACCATGAGCGCGTGGGCCTTTTTGCCGGCAAGCATGATCATGCGCGGTATGGCGATGTTACGCATAGCTGAGCTGATCGAAGAAAAGCGCCGCCGCGCCTATGCCAACGCCGAGGCAATGCAAACCGCATGATGCGATGGCTCATCCTGCTTCTGCTGCCTTGTGTAGCGGCAGCCGGACCTGACACTTTGCGTGTCGCGACCTTTAACACGGAATTGCAAAGAGACGGTCCCGGCTTGATGCTGCGGGATATCCGACGCGACAAAGACCCACAAATTGCTGCGGTGGTGGAGGTCATTCGCCAAACTGCCCCTGACGTACTGGCCCTGCAGGGGATCGATTGGGATTATGAAAACCAAGGGCTGAATGCCTTGGTTGAGCGGATTGAAAACACTGGCTTGATCTTTCCCTACCGCCTGTCGCTGCGCACCAACAGTGGCTTGGCCAGCAAGCTCGACCTTGATGGCGATGGACGGCTTGGCGGCCCCGGAGATTCCCAAGGGTACGGGTCTTTTACCGGCCAAGGGGGGTTGGCGGTGCTGTCACGCTATCCGATCAATACGGACGCGGTGCGCGATCTGTCCCCGCTTTTATGGCAGGAGTTGCCGGGCGCAGTTTTACCGACCCATCGTGGGGCTCCCTTTCCATCAGCCCAGGCACAGGCCGCACAAAGGTTATCGTCGACCGCGCATTGGATTGTTCCGATCGACCTGCCATCTGGCCCGATGCAGTTAATGACATTTCAAGCTGCACCCCCCGTTTTTGACGGCCCCGAAGACCGAAACGGTCTGCGCAACCGTGACGAAATTCGGCTGTGGCGTGTTTTGATGGATGGGAAATTGGGGGCAGCCCCCAGCAAACGTTTCGTCATCGCGGGTGGGGCCAATTTGGACCCATGGGACAGCGATGGACGATCAGAGACAATTCGGTCCCTGCTTGCTGACCCGAGATTGCAGGATCCAGCCCCGCACAGCAAAGGCGCCGCGCAGGCAGCTGACCAAGGGCACAAAACCCCAAATGCACGCGATACAGTGGATTGGGAACGCGCAGGGCGGCTGCGCGTTGACTACATCCTGCCCTCGTCAGATTGGGCGGTCATGGACAGTGGGGTGTTTTGGCCCGCTTCAAACGACCCAAACCACGCCGTGGCCCTACAAGCGAGCCGGCACCGTTTGGTTTGGGTGGATCTGCGTCTGGATTAGGTCAGCAGGAAGTGCCGCCGCCAGCGCCACCTCTAAAGGTGTTGCATGGAAATTCGGCAAGAGATCTGCCATCATCGTTCCATCCAGAGAATGAGGCGTATCCCAGAGATATCGCATTTCTAACAGACACCTTGCCAACGGCCAGAATGGGCGCGCCACTTGCAGCGGTAACCAGTTCATCGTCTTTACCCGTATTTCCTGCCCCAACACCCCAGATAGTGCTTGGGCCATCTCCGCACCGCTCAGCGTGAAGCCTGCAAAAGGGATATCCGTATATCGCGGCAATTCATGTCGCATTTCCGCCAGCTCAACTGCCGCGCGGCACAGGTCAGGCAGATAGGCCCAGGCATGTGGAATGTGCACATTTCCGGGGTAGGTAAATTGCCCCTTGGACAGGTTTTTGGTCATTATCTGGTCAAACCAGTTTCCTGACGCTTGGGTGTCGATAAAATCCCCGGCGCGCAGCACGATGGTGCGCACGGTTGAGGCCTTGTACGCCTCCTCCATATCTATTCGGATTTGCGCCAGTGGATTGGTTGCCAGATGCGGCGTTGACCCCGACCAAGGCAGCGGGGCTTGCGGTCCAAAGACATAGACATTGCCGGGGACAATCACCGTCGCGTTGCTCAGCTCTGCCGCTTCGATCACTTGCGCATGTAACTTGGGCACCTGTTTCGCCCAATCTGGGTAAAGTGGGTTCCACGCGTTGACGATCACATCAGCGCCCTGTGCGGCGGTGTTCAATTGATCCCGTGCCCGGTCAAATGTCCGCACATGCCAACCCGCTGCGCGAAACTGCTGGGCGGCATTGCGCCCGAAACGGCCAGTGGCCCCAAGGATAAGAACGGTCTGTGTCATGGGTAAAGCTCCTGTTCTGATGCCCTCAACTTATCCATTCAAGTTTGATATATAAATTGCACGATACCGCAGATCGTGTATTCAATTATGAATGGATAAATCGCTTACTCTATCTGACTGGTCCCTGATCCAAAGTTTTCTGGCTGTTGCTGATACCGGGTCGCTCAGCGCTGCCGGGCGGCAACTGCAGCGCAGCCAACCCACCCTTGGGCGACAGATCCAAGCCCTTGAGGATACGCTTGGCGTTTCCTTGTTTGATCGCCACGCCAGAGGGTTCCAACTGAGCGACACCGGCGCACGCCTATTGCCAATGGCGCGACAAATGCGGGACGCGATGAGCGCACTTACGTTGACCGCCGCCGGGCAGTCCCAACAATTGGATGGGACCGTGCGATTGACGGCATCGGTTTTTGCATCTCACCACGTTCTGCCACCCATCCTTGCCCAAATTCGGACCGCTGAGCCAACCATTCAATTGGAATTGGTGCCAACGGATTCATCAGAAAATCTGCTGTTCCGCGAGGCTGATATTGCGGTTCGCATGTATCGCCCCTCGCAGGTCGACATCGTTGCCCGACATGTGGGCACGATTGAACTGGGCGCTTATGCGGCACGGTCCTATCTGGATCGCGCAGGCACGCCAAAAAAGATGGAGGATATTTTTGAACATGACATCGTGGGCTATGACAAAAGCGATCTGATCATCACCACAATGCGCGACATGGGCTGGCCCGCCAGCCGCGAGAACTTTCCGGTTCGATGCGACAACCAAACCGCCTATTGGCAACTCGTTCGGGCGGGATGTGGCATTGGTTTTTGTCAAAAAGCAGTGGCCCGCGCAGATCCACTGGTTCAGGCTTTGGAATTTGACTTTCAAATCCCATCGCTCGAGGTCTGGCTGGCGGCGCCCCAAGCGATGCGACAGACCCCACGCATTCGCAGGGTCTGGGATTTGCTGGCCGACGGGTTAATCCAAGCCGATCTTTAGTCCGGCAGATCACCGGTATACGTCCCGCGGGGGGGATAGTTGTTCGCAAGCGCCCACTTGATGCCCCCCAACATGTCAGCACACGACGGGCGCGCAAACGGTGTGGTCTGCAACCAGCCAAAGTACAGCGTACCGTCAGGCGCGATATAGAAATGCCCCGGTTCAGCAAATAGATCCGCCTCGGCCGATCCTTCACGCTTGGATGAGATATAGAGCCCCCAATCGTCGCGCGCGCGTTTCAAGGACAGGCTATGGCCAACGCGCAATCGAGACGTTCCCGATTTCTCAACCGTTTCAGCCGCGCGTGCCTCTGTATCAGTGCTCAGCATGATGACTTCGATGCCCTGTTCCGCAAAGTCATCTAGTGCCGCTTCGACCTCGCCCATTTGTCGGATACAGATCGGGCAGTGCAGCCCGCGATAGACGATCACCAGTGTGCCGTTTTCCCCATGATCCCGGCTGAGATCAAAGCGCCCATGCCCCAAAGTGTCGAGTGTTAGCGCAGGAACTGGGTTTCCTGGTATCAGCATTGTCATTTCCCTTGTGTTTGGCGGGATCGTCTCATTGACCCCTCAGGCCGCACACGCTAGGCCGATTGCGACAAAACGCAAGGAGAGCCCCCGATGTCCAACCCTTCGCTCCTCATCCTTCCCGGTGACGGAATTGGCCCTGAAGTTATGGCCGAAGTGCGCAAAATCATTACTTGGTTTGGCGATAACCGCGGCCTTCACTTTGACGTGAGCGAGGACCTGGTCGGCGGCGCAGCCTACGACAAGCACGGTGTTCCGCTGGCGGACGAAACTATGGCCAAAGCGCAAGAGGTCGATGCCGTCCTGTTGGGCGCTGTTGGTGGCCCTGCTTATGACGATCTGGATTTCAGCGTCAAACCCGAACGCGGCCTGCTGCGCCTGCGCAAGGAAATGGATCTGTTTTCCAACCTGCGCCCCGCGCAGTGCTTTGACGCACTGGCAGATTTCTCGTCGCTGAAGAAAGATATCGTTGCCGGTCTGGATATCATGATCGTGCGCGAACTGACCTCGGGCGTCTATTTTGGCGAACCCCGCGGCATCTTTGAGGAAGGCAACGAGCGCGTCGGCATCAACACCCAGCGCTATACCGAGTCCGAAATCGAACGCGCGGCCCGCTCGGCGTTTGAACTGGCGATGCGCCGTGGCAAAAAGGTCTGCTCGATGGAGAAGGCCAACGTGATGGAATCCGGTATCCTCTGGCGCGAAGTGGCCACCCGTGTCGGCAAAGAATACCCTGAGGTCGAGCTGAGCCACATGTATGCCGACAACGGCGCCATGCAACTGGTCCGCGCGCCCAAGCAGTTTGACGTCATCCTGACCGACAACCTGTTTGGCGACATCCTGTCCGACTGTGCCGCCATGTTGACTGGATCGCTGGGCATGCTGCCGTCTGCAAGCCTAGGTGCCCCAATGGCGAACGGTCGCCCAAAGGCAATGTACGAACCCGTACACGGTTCGGCCCCAGACATTACAGGTCAAGGCAAAGCCAACCCAATCGCGTGTATCCTGAGCTTTGCGATGGCGCTGCGCTATTCGTTTGATCAGGGCGATGAAGCGGCCCGTTTGGAAGCTGCGATTGAACAGGTTCTAAGCAACGGTGCCCGCACCGCTGACCTGCTGGGTGAAGAGGGTGCAACGCCCCTGTCGACCTCAGAAATGGGCGATACCATCATCGCGGCCCTCGACAAGAGCCTGTAAAGACCTAGGCCCGCTGCAGTTTTGCTGTGGCGGGCGCACCTTGTTCTACCCGAGCTTGATATTCCTTGGTCCGCGCAGCGTGATACAGGCTGCGATCGAGCCAACGCATCGCATCAGCATGATGGAACACATCTTCGAGCGAATAGATCCCGGCGTGCTCTCCCAGCATGAGCGACCGCCGATGACGTTTGTAGCGATTTCCAACCAGGCGCGATAAGCGCTCTAGCCGTTCGGTATCTCCACCAGCTTTTGCAGCTTCTCGCAACGCAGCACCTACGGCGATCGCTGGGCGCTGTAAAACACGATCATGCAGAAGGGTATCAATGTTTTCGCGCTGCTGACATCGCTCGTACAGCCGTAACATATGATCCGTTTGATGCACCAAAGCCGCAAAGGCCTCTTCCTGCTCATTGTTATCAGCTGCCAGCCGGATATCAGCCAAATACTCTTTGAGCTCCGCAATCGCCCCCGTACACACTCCGAGAGCTGCCAAACCGCGTAAATCCGGCCGTATCTGCAAACCAGACCCCAATGCACCAAACAAGCGCTGTGCAATTGCGTTGGCAGCCACTTGTGCAGCCAGCAAGGCCGACCCCGGATCCGTTAACAGGTTGCGATCCAACGAGATGAGAGAGGCCGGCTTGCGTTCCGGCATCACCCGCTGCACCAGTCGTGCAAATTGTGGCGTAAAGGGAAGGAAGATCAGCGTTCCAACCAGATTGAACCCTGTATGAAACACCAGCAGCGCGGTCATATCCCCAGCTGTTTCAGCGATATGGGTCAGGAAAGTCCGGCCAACCACAAGCAATGGAAAAGCCAGAATAGAGGTAATGATATTGAACCCCAGATTGGCAACAGCGGTCTGTCGCATAGGCTGAGAGCCACTGAGCGCGGCAAGCAACGCCGTGAAGGTGGTCCCGATATTCATCCCCAGCACGATCATCGCCGCCTGCACCAACGAGATGGCCCCGCCCTCAAGCAAAACAAGGGCCAGCGCCATGGCCGCGCTCGAAGATTGCATCAGCGCGGTCAGCAATATCCCAATCCCGACCAACGCAAACAACCCAACAATGTTTGACCCAGGGAGCAGGTCCGGCGTTAAAACATCGGTGAGATCCTTCATCCCGAACTGCATAAGCTCCAAGCCAATCAAGAGCAGACACAACCCCGAGAATATCCGACCGATCCGTGCCCACATCCCACGCCCCAGTAGATCCGCGAGCGCGGCTGGAAATAGCAAAGCCATGGCCAAATTGCCCAGCTGCAGCTTGAACCCCAACAACGAAACCATCCATCCCGTTGCGGTCGTGCCAATATTGGCCCCGTAAAGAATGCCCAACGCTTGCGGCATGGTCATCAATCCCGCGCCAACAAACCCAACGGTCATGACTGTTGTTGCGCTCGAAGATTGAATCACCGCCGTTGTGACCGCCCCGGTTGCGACCCCGCGCAAAGGCGTAGTGGTAAAGCGTGCCAACAAATTTCGAAGATTTTCACCAGCTGCATCTCGTAAAGCAGCCGTCATGATCTCCATTCCGACAAGGAACATTCCAACGCCACCGATCAGGAAATAAAGCTCTTCTGCCATGACATGCCTCCACCCTTCCAAACACTTCACCCAGCGACCAAGTGCAAGTCAAAATGGTAGCCCAAAAAAGGCGCTTAACCTATTGCAACCCATCAAGCCCAAGTATAGTCCCCGCGTACGGTCGGAGTGTAGCTCAGTCTGGTAGAGCACTGCCTTTGGGAGGCAGGGGCCGTGAGTTCGAATCTCTCCTCTCCGACCAAATTAGATCATACACTTACGAGAAACCTAGAGGTCATTTATGCCGGGACGCATACGGGGTATCTGAAGTCTTTCCGGACTCTTATCCAGCTCGCATTTTGGCTCTGAGAGTACACCTAAAGAGTACCGAATTCAGGGTGAAAAAGCTGCGATTTCATCGGACACGACCAGATACAAAAACTGGGTTCAGCAAGGCTGCATTCAAGGTCGGCAATTATGTTGGTGGGGTATATGGTGGGTGATGAGAGGCTCGAACTCCCGACATCTTCGGTGTAAACGAAGCGCTCTACCAACTGAGCTAATCACCCGTTGAGCCGGAATTACCCAAGCCCGCTGGTGGACACAAGAGGAGAATGGCATTTTTTTCATCTTTCTCGAAAAAAACCGATCACGCCAATAGAGCCACCCGCGAACAGCACATAGCCAAACAACCCGAACGCTGAGAATTATGGGTTTCGAACGGGCAGATTTGGCGACCTGCAAAGTTTCTTCTTCTACGGAAAGAGCATCTGATCTAAGACTTCTACCCCATGACCCAAGCAAAAACTCAGCACTTTGGCTTTCTTCTAATGCCTAACTTTCCGATGGCCTGCTTGACGTCAGCCATCGAACCCATTCGGGCGGCAAATGAGATCTGCGGGTTTGATGCCTTCAAATGGACACTGATCTCGGAAACCGGCGACAAGGTTACAGCCAGCGCCCAAGTGCAGTTCCAACCGGATCAAACATTGGATCAGGTCGAAGGGCTGGATCGTCTGTTCATTCTTGCGAGCCCAACCAGCCAATTCCAAGACCCGAAGCGCAGCAATGGCACCCTGAGAAAACTGGCACGACATGGCATGTCCATCGGCGCCGTCAGTGGTGGGGTTTTTCCGTTGGCGCGTTCTGGCTTGCTGGACAACCAGTCGGAAACATCTGTTCACTGGTGTTACAAAGCTGCGTTTGTCAACGAATTCCCCCAGATCAAAACCAACGATGATGTATTGGTGTTAAACCCCCGTTGTATGACCGTCTCGGGGGCCGCCGCCGCATTTGACCTGATGTTGCATTTGATTGCTGAACAACTGGGTAAAATGGTGATGACCGAGGTTGCCTGTTGGTTTCAGCACCCCTTGGTGCGCTCCGAGGGGGTTAACCAAGCGCTTCCGTCATTCACAACCGAAAGCACCGCTGATGGCCTCCCCAATATCGTCTCTGAGGCCATTCAAATTTTCACGACTCACATCGAAGATCCGCTTTCTATAGCTGATGTGGCGGATCTGATCGGCGTTTCTGCAAGACAATTAGAGCGGACGTTCAAAACCTCGACACAACAAAGTCCGGGCCAGTACTATCGAGATCTCCGTATGCGGGCCGCGCGCCAGTTGCTGATCTACTCACGCGAGTCGCTCAATTCGATTGCGAATTCAGTGGGCTACGCCAAAACTTCCGCACTGACCCGCCACTATCAAGAAAGTTTTGGGATCACCCCGCAAGAAGAACGCAATCGCATCAACGTCTTCCGAGTAACGGATAATCGCCCCATTCCGTCGTCCTGATCTGGCCTATTCACGCGTACGAGAAACAGCATTTGCTCCACTCAGCCCTAGCATGACTTTCTATTGGTCAAAAATCTGGATAGCCTGCTTAGCATGACAAAACCCATGGATCCTCTCGAACAGCACCGCCCCCTTGATCAAGTCGTCGGTTCAGCAGTGAAGAACGACCGAACCATGGCGGGCCTGACCCTATCGGAATTGTCAAAACGCTCGTCTGTTTCAACAGCCATGATTTCCAAAATCGAGCGCGGCCAAGTTTCGGCATCCTTGTCTACGCTGGACGCATTGGCGCAGGCGATTGGGGTTCCCTTGGTGAACTTCTTTGCTGGCACCACGGGCAAAACAGATGTGTCTTTTGTTCCTGCAGGCGAAGGCATCCATGTGCAACGCCAAGGCAGCGCTTTTGGGCATTTCTATCGCATGATTGGGCGCGCAGCAGCCAACCATGTCAGCTATGAAAGTTTTGTAGTCACGTTGGAACAGCCTTTGGCCGTCCGCCCGTTTTATCGTCACCGCGGGGTGGAATTCATTCATGTCTTATCCGGTGAAATGGTCTTTCGATGTGGCGATGGGTCATTCGATATGGCCCCTGGCGACAGCTTGTCTTTTGATTCCTGCGCAGCCCATGGTCCGACTGAGCTTAAGACCGAAACGGTGACGTTTCTGACCGTCATCAGCAAAGCGGACGGGCTTGAAATGGGGTAACGGCGCAGCCCGCCCACAATTGTTCTTGATATGAAATTTTTTTCTTGGTAGTAAAATTCTGTCGGAATGCCCGACGGGATGCCTTCCGACACCCTGTTTCCAGAAGTTTCCAGATATCCGGGGGTGCGGAATGCAAAAAGATCTTATTGGTGGCCCTGCTTTTGTGCGCGAGAGTTGGTATGTCGCGGGACGAAGCGGCGACTTTGACCAAACACTAACGGCCACAACACTCCTCAGCGAAGAGATCGTGATTTTTCGCGGTGAGTCTGGCGCACCAATCGCGCTGGAAGATGCCTGCCCCCACCGTAAATTACCGCTGTCACGTGGCCAGATCCAAGGCGATACCGTGGTGTGCGGCTATCACGGACTCACGTTTGATTGCACAGGGTCCTGTGTTTCTGCCCCTACACAGGAAAACGCCATTCCAAAGCGTGCTGTTGTGCGCAGTTACCCGGTTGAGGACCGTTATGGATTTCTCTGGGTCTGGATGGGCGACGCAGACAAGGCAGACCCCGCTGATATCATCGACATCCCGAATTTCGACAATCCATCATGGGGTAAAACCCAATGCGGCGCGATGGCGATGGCCTGCAACTACCTTTATATCACAGACAATCTGCTCGACCCCAGCCATGTGGCCTGGGTACACGTGACCTCTTTTGGGGGTGCTGGCACAGACAATCGCCCGCTTGAGCTGGAAGAAACTGACGACGCCGTTGTCATCTATCGGTGGATCGCCTCGGAACCCGCCCCTCCCTATTATGCTGCTATGCTGCCATTCGGGGATAATTGCGATCGAAAGCAGCACTATGAATGCCGGGTTCCTTCCACGGCCGTTAATATGTCTGTCTACACCCCGCCGGGGTTAGGGGGCGCTGACAAACCCCTGTCGGATGAGGCGTTCGTCAATATTTCGTACAATTTCATTACGCCAGTGGACGAAGAAAACGCGCTCTATTTCTGGTTCCAACACCGCAACATGCACCCAGACGACACCGCCCTGAACCAACGTATGTTCGAAGGCGCGATCATGGCCTTTAACGAGGACAAAGAGATCCTCGAAGAGGTCCAGCGCGGTATGGCCAAACGTAAAACACCCTATCTGAATCTTGGCCTAGACGCTGGCGCGATGCGCTTTCGGCAAAAAGTCGACCGCCGCCTCATCGCTGAAGCAGACACTCAATCCTGAAAGGACCCTCCCCATGACCGCATGGATTGAAATGATTGACGACGAGACCGCTGACGGCCGATTGAAAGAGCTGCTCGACAAAGCACGCACCCCACATGGCACTGTTGATACCGTTATGCGCGTCCATTCCCTACGCCCTGAAACGATGAACGGTCACGTAACCCTTTATCGGTCGGTTCTACACAGCAAGGACAATACCCTGCCCTTTTGGTTCCTTGAGGTCATCGCCAGCTACACCTCAATCATCAATGACTGCACGTATTCGCTGACCCATCACTTCATGAACGTGCGCAATCTGATCAAGGACCAACCCCGCTCAGACCGCATTTTTCTCGCTCTCAAAGCCCATCGGCCCGAAGATGAATTCGAAGGCAAAGAACTGGAATTGCTGCGATATGCGGGGAAATTGACCGCAAATGTAGGGAAAATGATAAAATCCGATTTCGAAGCCCTTAAGATCGCTGGCTGTTCGGATGGCGAGATTTTGGAAGTGAACCAAGTCTGCGCATACTTCAATTATTCCAACCGCCTGTTGAATGGGTTGGGCGCCACGACGGATGGTGATATCATAGGGTTTTACACAGGCGACGAATAACACCCACCCCAGGCGATGGACCACTCACAGCCATCGCCCGTCCGGTTGCGGTGCCAAGGTATTTTCCACGCCTCCAGATATTTACTCACCAATCTGGAGGTGGCGTCAGGGTTTCTCTGACAGGTTGGCCGAGGCGCCGCGACCGACGTTAAGATTTTTAGCAGCCCGCGATTTGGCTGGATAAACTGCGTAGCAAATTCACATAGAACCCCTGTCCCGTTTCAATGCCGACCCCGAGTGGATCCAACACGGCAGAATTCGCCTGACTGTTTTCTATAACTGTCGCAACAATCTCGACATTGAACTGCGGCTCGGAAAACACGCAAGTCACGTCCAATTCACGGACATTTTTCTGAACCGACTGTACCCGCGCCGGGCTTGGGTCGCTTGCGTCACTTAGTGAAATTGCTCCGATTGCGTGAATACCAAACCGCTCTTCAAAGTACTGATAGGCATCATGCAACACAACAAAACGGGTTGAAGTGGTCGATGCCAGCTCGGTTGAAATGTCGCGCATCGCGTTATCAATGTGCGCTTTTCCTTTGGTTGCGTTTTCTTGGTACCGCGCCGCGTTTTCTGGGTCGAGGCGTGCCAGCTCAGCTGAAATCACATCCAGCCAGTGCTTACCGTTCTCTGGGTCAAGCCAGGCATGTGGGTCTATTCCGTCGTGATCATGCCCATGTTCATCGTGCGAAGCATGGTCGGCGTGCTCTTCATCCCCATGATCATCGTGACCGTCATGACCTGCGTCATCCGCGTGATCATCGTGATCGTCATGGCCCGCATCATCTGCGTGATCATCGTGATCGTCATGGCCCGCATCATCTGCGTGATCATCGTGATCGTCATGGCCCGCATCATCTGCGTGATCATCGTGATCGTCATGGCCTGCGTCATCCGCATGATCGTCGTGATCGTCGTGATCGTCGTGATCGTCGTGATCAAATATGGGCCCTTCTCTGAATTGCAAACGAACAGTCCCGTCTGCATCCAACAAAGACACAACCGTCGCATCTTGCGCCAGACGCTCTATCGACCGATCCAACCAAGGCGTCAGCTCATCGCCAATCCAGAACACAACATCTGCCTGATCCAATGCCCCTGCTTCCGACGGACGCAACGCATACTCATGCGGCGAAGCCCCCGGGCGCACGATCAAATCCGGGGATCCAACCCCGGCCATAACTTGCGCAACAAGCGAGTGAACTGGCGCGATGTCCGCTACGACTCGTGGCACCTCAGCCTGTGCCACGACGCCCACCCCCATGCCGACACTCAAGGCAATTGGAAAAATTCTACGCATGTCGCGCTCCATGTAACTTTATAACACATCTAGGGAGGGGTTGTTAAGCGTCATAGTATAACATATCAAGCCCCAAATGAGGGCTGACACAAAAGGAGCACAATCATGGCCGCGATAGGGTTCACCCATCACGATCACAGCTGTTGCATTCAAAACACCGTCGATGTCGCCGATAAACACTGCAAGCAGGCCGGACTACAACTCACCCCGATCCGCAAACGTGTTCTTGAAATCCTGTTGGAAGAGCATCGCGCGCTCGGGGCCTATGAAATTCTCGACCGACTGCGCCAAGAAAACCTGGGCTCACAGCCCCCGGTGGCTTATCGCGCTTTGGATTTTCTGGTCAAAAATGGTTTCGCTCACAAAATTGAACGTATGAATGCCTTTGTCGCCTGCACCCAGCCGGGTGAAGTCCACACCCCTGTGTTTATGATCTGCCGGGAATGCGACACAGTGGCCGAGTCCGCCTCAGAACTCAGTAAGAGCCAACTCGGACGCACCGCGAAGGATCTAGGGTTCACGATCGAACGGATCGTGATCGAAGCCGAGGGCCTATGCCCAAATTGTCAGGATGCCACCGCATCATGAGTCTCGTTGATTTGCAGGGGCTATCGGTCCGTTTTGGCGGCAGAACTGTCTTAAGTCACGTAAACCTGACCCTGAATGCCGGAGAAATCGTTACCGTTGTTGGCCCAAATGGGTCGGGTAAATCCACCTTGTTGCGGTCCATCATCGGCGCCGTGCGCCCCAATGGCGGCAAGGTGTCAAAACAGGCCGGTCTACGCATTGGTTATGTCCCGCAAAAACTGCACATTGACCCAACTCTACCGCTCACCGTTCGACGGTTCCTAAGCCTGCCAAACCGGGTCAGCGACGCAGATGCCGAGGCTGCTCTGGCCCAAGCGGGTGCTGGCAATCTGATGGGGTCGCAAATGTCCGCGCTTTCCGGTGGGCAGTTTCAACGCGCGTTGCTTGCACGAGCCCTGCTGATGCGCCCCCAACTGCTTATTCTTGATGAAGCCACCCAAGGATTGGATCAACCCGGCTCTGCCGCTTTCTATCGTCAAATCGAAGACGTTCGCAAAACGATTGGATGCGCCGTCTTGATGGTCAGTCACGAATTACATGTCGTTATGGCCGCCTCTGATCGGGTGATCTGCCTAAACGGCCACATCTGCTGCGAAGGTGCGCCCGAGCATGTCGCCTCGGCCCCGGAATACCGCGCTCTGTTTGGGACCGGCACCCAAGGCGCGCTGGCATTGTATCGCCATGAACACAATCACCACCACGATCACACGCACGAGACTTCAGCATGAGCGTTTTCCTCGACAGTTTTTTGATGCGCGCCGCACTCGCCGGTCTTGGCGTTGCGTTGGCCGCAGCCCCTTTAGGGTGTTTCGTGGTTTGGCGGCGGATGGCCTATTTTGGGGACGCCACCGCCCATGCGTCGATCATGGGAGTTGCGCTCGCGCTCAGCTTTTCAATGTCTATTTTTGTGGGCGTCCTCGCTGTGTGCTTGATTATGGCGACGACAATCTCAACACTCAGCGGACGCGGATATGCGATGGACACCCTGTTGGGGGTGATCGCCCATTCCTCCCTTGCGATTGGCCTGATCGCCGTATCGCTTATCCAAGATGTGCGCGTTGATCTGATGTCCTATTTGTTTGGCGATATCCTTGCCGTAAACAAAACAGATCTGATGGTGATCTGGGGCGGAGCACTGCTAGTGCTTGTCCTGATTTGGTGGCGTTGGTCTGGCTTGTTGCTATCAACACTGAACCCTGACCTTGCACGCGCGTCCGGCATTGACCCCAAGCGAGAGCAACTGATTTTGACGCTGGCTTTGTCAGTGGTTGTTGCGGTCGCAATCAAAGTGGTGGGCGTGCTGTTGATTGCCGCGATGCTGATCATCCCGGCCGCGTCTGCCCGACCCTTTGCCAACACGCCCGAACGGATGGTTTTGATCGCCGCCTGTCTTGGAGGCCTTGCCGCACTGGGCGGGCTTCAGGCGTCATACCACTTTGACACCCCCACAGGCCCATCCATCGTATGTCTTGCCGCAATTTTCTTTACAGCGTCGGGAATGACCCATTGGATAAAAACAAGGCTGCACGCATAACTGCGGGCAGCCCCATAACAACCAAATAGGTCGAATGGACGATCAGAAACCGTGCATCCGTTTGGCCCACTGATACCCCACGATCAGACCCTTCATCCGAGGCAACAGGGCCAGCGCGCTCCCCACTGCAAGCACTGACATTACCAGCGCAAGCTCAAGCGGCTCTGGGCGCCATTGGGTGAACGCGATGTGCAATGCAAAGCCCAAAATGTGACCCACGATTAGAATGGTCAGGTAAGCCGGACCATCATCCGCCCGCTGGGGCGTCAGGTCCAAACCGCAATTAGAGCAGCTATCGTTCACTTTGACATAGCTATGCAGCAATTTGCCCTTACCACAGCGCGGACACTTAAGCCGCAATCCATTCAGGATCGCCGGCTTCACTTCGCGTGTTTCTATTTCCTGCGCGGGTGCATCCGTCATCGCATTCTCTCCTTGAGTCGCCGGATACATAGATTGAACCCAAATTGATTGCAATCATTATTGAGTACAATGTGGTTGCAATGTATGCACGCCCCCCTTAATGATCGTGCAGCCATGAAAAATGAGGCCCCCTCCATGACTCTCTGGAGCCCTGTACTAAGCGACACCGGCAATCCCCGGTACATTGAAATTGCCGAAGCCATTCGCTCTGACATAGACAAGGGAACCCTGTCTCCGGGTGACCGGCTTCCCGCACAACGCGCGGTCGCCCAAGTTTTGGGTCTGGATTTTTCGACAGTTTCGCGGGGCTATGCCGAAGCAGTCCGACGTGGCTACATCGAAAGCTTTGTCGGGCGCGGCACCTTTGTCCGCACCATCGAAGCAGAAACAGAACACCCCGATCCCAGACGTTCATCGGAAGAAGACCCGATGATGAACATGCCGCCAGAACCGGATGATCCAGACTTGATCGCCCGCATGCAGCAAGGGCTTTCGCATGTGTCAGCAAACCTTGTACCGCTGTTGCGATACCAATCCGTCACCGGCAGCCCCCATGATCGCGACATCGCAATTGATTGGATGCAACAACATGGGCTGGCCCACACCCCGGACCAACTGACCATCACACCTGGCGCACACGCCAGCCTGTTTGCAATTCTGACACTCCTCAGCGAACCCGGCATGACCGTGCTGTGCGAGGACCTGACCTATCCCGGCATCCGATCGATTGCATCCCGCCTTGGCATCCAGCTTGAAGGGGTCGCCAGTGATGAACACGGCATTCTTCCCGATGCCTTGGAAGAGCGGATTACGACGCTTTGGCCGTCGGCCCTGTATCTAAACCCCACATTGCAGAACCCGACCACCACCACCATCCCGCCAGATCGCCGTAAAGACATCGCCGCCGTCTTGCGCAAGCATGATATCCCTCTGATCGAAGATGACGCCTATTGCTTTGTGACGCCCGAGGCACCGGTTCCGATCTCTCATCTAATTCCGGATTTAGGGTGGCATATTGCCGGTCTGTCCAAAGCGTTTGGTGCGGGGCTGCGACTGGCCTACACGACGGTTCCAAGACAGGATCTTATGGGACAATTCTCCCAAATTCTGCGCAGCATGAGCGTGATGACCTCACCGCTGACGCTGGCCTTGATGGGACGATGGATCGAAGACGGCACAGCTGCCGAGCTTCAGACGTTTATTCGAAAAGCCGCAAAAGAACGCCAAGATCTGGCCGCATCAATCCTGAAAAACTGTTCGTTTCGCAGTGACCCATACGCATTCAACCTCTGGCTCACGCTGCCACCTGGCACCAGCCGCGCCGAATTGATGGGTCGGATGGCAACTCGTCAAATTGGCCTGATGCCAAGCGATGCCTTCGCGGTCACATCTCTACCATTGCCGGAATCCGTGCGGGTGTGCCTTGGTGGGCCAACCCCAATCCGCCAACTCAAAGAAGACCTGATCGCCCTCAACGATGCCGTCGTTCGCAAAGATTGGCTCGGCTAAGACACCACGCCCATCACCGCGTGATCAGCCGTCTTCGTGCCCTTTAAGAATGTAAAGGCAATCGCAATACGGACATTCAACGCGACCGGTATCCTCGGGGATTTGCAACCAAACGCGGGGATGCCCCAAAGCACCTTCGCTGCCATCACAGGCAACACGGGCATTTTCAACAATTTTGGTTTCCGGCGCTTCAATTGTCATCGCTGGCTGTCCTTCTGGTTGTCGGCTTCGCAGGCATGGATTAGATGCGTTTATGAGCGATGGAATGCACAGGGGCAAGAGCCGCAGATGACACAGGACGCGATCCGGATCCAGGGGTTGACCAAAACCTACAGTGGCGGGCGCAACCAACCCGAAAAACATGCGCTCAAGGGTATCGACCTTTCCGTCCCAAGAGGATCTGTTTTCGGGCTGCTTGGGCCAAATGGGGCCGGGAAATCCACTCTGATCAATATCCTTGCAGGTCTTGTCGTCAAATCCAGTGGCTCGGTAACGATCTGGGGGTTTGATCAGGATGCCAACCCACGCCAATCCCGCGCCTCGATTGGAGTGATGCCACAAGAGCTGAACCTTGATCCGTTTTTCACCCCACGCGGCGCGCTAGAGGTACAGGCGGGACTGTATGGCGTCCCTAAGGCACAGCGCCGTAGCGATGAAATCCTTGAGATGATTGGCCTGACAGACAAAGCCGAGGCCTATGCCAGAACTCTGTCCGGCGGTATGCGCCGTCGTTTGTTGCTGGGCAAAGCGCTGGTTCATCGCCCCCATATTCTGGTACTTGATGAGCCGACTGCTGGGGTCGATATTGGACTGCGCCAAATGCTGTGGGCCAATGTTCGCAAGCTGAATGAGCAGGGGATGACGATTATCCTGACCACGCACTACCTCGAAGAAGCGCAGGAAATGTGTGACGAGATTGCGATCATCAATCAGGGTCAACTGGTGGTACAAGATAGCACCGCCAACCTGTTGGGGCGCCTCGATAGGCGCACCATGGTGATTGTCCCCGACGAACCCGCCACGACATTGCCACAGGCCGAGGGGATTGATGCATCGTTCGGATCCGATGGCACTATTGCGTTGCACTATCACAGCCAACAGCTGAGCGCGGAACAGGTGCTAGAGGCGGTGCGGGCCGCAAACATCCGGATCCGCGACGTCAAAACGCAAGAAGCCGATCTGGAAGATGTGTTTCTTGCCCTGACGTCGGGCGCAGCCTGAACACAGCGTTCGCATTGGCCCCTCTGACCTGCTGGGGCCCTTGGCCATGGTGCCTTAATCAGGCGGCACACCTCCTTCTGCATCCAATGCCTCTCAAAGCTTTTGGCAAAATCCTGTTCAAATTCGGGGGTCACTGCGCCCTGTACGATTGCGGATCGCACTCGGATAACGGATAGAATGCACAGACACCGATGAAACTGAGCGGATAGGGCAGCACACCATGAGCAAAACAGAATTTGGCAAAGGCTGCCATTTGCACTTGATCGATGGCTCGGCCTTCATTTTCCGTGCCTATCACGCGCTGCCGCCGCTGACGCGAAAATCCGACGGCCTGCCGATTGGCGCCGTGTCCGGGTTCTGCAACATGTTGCAACGCTATGTCGAAGGCAACCACGGCCCGGATGCCCCGACGCATGTCGCCGTCATCTTTGACAAGGGCTCCCATACCTTCCGCAACGACATGTATGACCTCTACAAAGCCAATCGCGAGGCAATGCCCGAGGATCTGCGCCCACAGATGCCCCTGACGCGGGAAGCGACCCACGCCTTCAACATCGCCTGCGAGGAAAAGGAAGGGTACGAGGCCGACGACATCATCGCGACCCTAGCTGTACAGGCGCGCGCGGCCGGTGGCCGTTGTACCATCATCAGTTCGGACAAAGATTTGATGCAATTGGTCGGTGACGGTGTCGAAATGTACGACGCCATGAAAAACAGGCGCATCGACCGCGACGGCGTCTTTGAAAAGTTCGGCGTGTTTCCTGAACGCGTGGTCGATGTGCAGGCGCTGGCCGGCGACAGCGTGGACAACGTGCCCGGTGCGCCCGGCATCGGCATCAAAACCGCCGCGCTGCTGATCAATGAATACGGTGATTTGGAAAGCCTGCTGGATCGCGCCGAAGAGATCAAACAACCCAAACGCCGCCAGACTTTGGTCGACAAACGCGATCAGATCGAACTGTCCAAGCGGCTGGTTCAACTTGACGAAAAGACCCCGCTCGATTTCACGCTCGAGGATCTAGAAGTCCGTGACCCCGACCCAGACAAGTTGCTGGCCTTTCTGGCCGAGATGGAATTCCGCACCTTGACCAAGCGGATCGCGGATCAACTGGGCGCCGAAGCCCCCACCATCACCGACAAAGTTGCCCCCGAAGCCGAAGAAATCTCGGTCGCGGACATTCCGTTTGATGCCACAAAATACGAATGCGTGCGCGACGCCGCTGCGCTGCAGAAATGGGTGGATCAGATCCGCGAACATGGGTGGGTCGCCGTAGATACCGAAACCACCGGCCTAAATGAAATGATCGTCGATCTGGTCGGCATTTCACTTTGTGTTCGGGCCGGCACCGCCTGTTACATCCCGCTGACCCATCGCGATGGATCAGCGGACGATCTATTTGGCTCGGATGAGCTGGCCGAGGGGCAGATGCCGCTGAACGAGGCGCTGGATATCTTGAAACCCGTGCTTGAGGATCCCGCGATCCTGAAGATCGGGCAGAACATGAAATACGACTCCAAAATCTTCAAACGGTACGGCGTGTCCATTGCCCCGATTGACGATACAATGCTGATGTCGTCGGCCATGCACGCCGGGGAACACGGCCATGGTATGGATACCCTGTCAGACAGATACCTGAACCACACGCCAATCCCAATCAAACCCCTGTTGGGCAGCGGTAAATCCGCGATCACCTTTGACAAGGTGCCAATTGACGAGGCCACCGCTTACGCCGCCGAAGATGCCGATATCACCCTGCGTCTTTGGCAGCATTTCAAGCCTCAACTGCACCGCGCGCAGGTCACCACCGTCTATGAGACGCTGGAACGGCCACTGGTACCTGTGTTGGCTGAAATGGAAATGCACGGTATCAAAGTCGACCGCGAGGTGCTCAGCCGTATGTCCAACGCGTTTGCCCAGAAGATGGCAGGGCTTGAGGCCGAGATACACGAACTGTCGGGTGAAACATTCAATGTCGGCTCGCCCGCGCAATTGGGCGAAATTCTGTTTGAAAAGATGGGGCTTGAGGGCGGCAAAAAGGGCAAGACGGGCAAGTATTCGACCGGTGCGGACATTCTGGAAGATCTGGCAACCGAACACGAATTGCCCCGCCGGGTGTTGGATTGGCGTCAGCTGAGCAAGCTGAAATCAACCTATACCGACGCGCTGCAAACACACATCAACCCCGATACGGGCCGGGTTCACACGTCGTATTCGATCACCGGTGCGACCACCGGGCGGCTGGCCTCGACCGACCCGAACCTACAGAATATTCCCGTGCGCACCGAAGAAGGGCGCCGCATCCGCGAGGCATTTATTCCTGAACCGGGCAATGTCTTGCTGTCGCTCGATTACAGCCAGATCGAATTGCGCATCCTTGCCCACATCGCTGGCATTGATGCCTTGAAACAAGCCTTTGCGGATGGTTTGGATATTCACGCCATGACCGCGTCAGAGATGTTCGACGTGCCGCTGGACGAGATGACATCCGACATTCGCCGTCAGGCCAAAGCCATCAATTTTGGTGTGATCTATGGCATTTCCGGGTTTGGACTGGCTCGCAACCTGCGCATTCCGCGTAGCGAGGCGCAAGGATTCATTGACCGCTATTTTGAACGCTTTCCCGGCATTCGGACCTATATGGATGACACGGTCGCCTTTGCCAAAGAGCACGGATATGTTCAGACGCTGTTCGGGCGCAAGATCCACACGCCTGAGATGTCCTCAAAGGGTCCGCGCGCTGGCTTTGCCAAACGTGCCGCCATCAATGCCCCCATTCAAGGCACCGCCGCGGATGTTATCCGCCGCGCCATGATCCAGATGCCTGCTGCCATCGCGCATTTGCCTGCGCGGATGCTGTTGCAAGTGCACGATGAACTGCTGTTCGAAGTGCCGGCTGACCATGTCGATGAAACCATTGATGTGGCCCGTCGCGTGATGGAAGGCGCATCAGATCCCGCTGTCAAACTGGACGTTAAGCTCACAGTGGATGCCGGTCAGGGGGCAAACTGGGCCGAGGCGCATTAAGCGCCTGGTCCAAAGGTAGGGTTCAGGCGGTCAACTTTGCTACGAATTTGCGTGTCGCCGGACCCACAACCAAAATAACGGCAAAAGCAATCGGCCAGCTAAAGGTCCACGCCTCGATCCAGGTTCCTAAAACCTGATCTGAAAACCCCAAGGTTTTGAGGGTGGCAACACAGGTTACGATACAAGACATCAGGCCTGAGATCAAAAATGCAAACAAGACTGGCGCAAAACGAGCTGGAAACATGGTGGATCATCCCTTCTTACCGCCATCACAAGCAGCTTGATGGATGTGATGTCCAGTGCATTTGCGCACAGGTTATCTCATCCAATGCAGGGATTGCACCGTACGCGGCGTGCTGGGATCATACTCAGCACTGACCCACCCCCGATACCCACACCCGTCCATCGCCGCAAAAAGTGACGGAAAATCAATCGGTCCCGGCGCAGGTTCGCTGCGGTCTGGCGCTGCCCCAATTTGAGCATGAGTGACTAAAGGATGAAACCGCTCCCAGATACCTGCGGCATCACCGTGGATCACCTGTGCGTGATAGCTGTCAAATTGCAGACCTACATTGACCCGGTCGACCGCCGTCAGGATGTCAGCAGCCAGATCATAATCGTTTAAAAAGTACCCGGGCTGAGCGCCAGCATTCAAAGGTTCGATGGTAAACTTCTGATTGGGATGCTGATCTGCTGCCCATTGCAAATTCCGCACAAAACTAGCCTGCGCGCCGGGGCCCTGTTCATAGCCAGCCATGATATGAATATGCTCGGGTTTAAGCTGCTCGGCGTACCGCATCACCCGACGAATATCGCGCTGGAACCTGTCCTCACCCCCCGGAATGGCTGCATACCCCGGCGTGCCCCCGGTGTAATTGGGCGGCGGCGCATTGATCAGCACCAACTCCAATCCATTCGCAAGCAGGGCACGGCGGGTGTTCTTTGCTGCAATGTCATATGGGAACAAAATCTCCACCGCTTCAAACCCGGCATTTTCGGCGGCAGGAAAGCGATCGAGAAAAGGTAACTCGGCAAACAACAACGAAATATTGGCGGCAAATCGGGGCATCGGAGCTCTCATTTGTTTCGTCCACAGGAATAACTTGTAAAACAGTTCACCGCCAAGGGACTGAAAACGACACATTGTCGAAAACCGGCCAGACTTGGACACGCATTCCGGGTGACTTGGCCTCACCGCATTGAATCTGATGCGATTCACATATCATATAGAAAGACGTCGGGATGGCCTACAGCCCTGATCCCGCACAGGCGCTTGCGTCCAACGCAATGTCCGAGCGGCGAACATTGATTTCCGGAAATGCGCTTGGCACGTCCGCTATGCTGTTTTGGGCCGCAGGTTTCCCCGCCGCAGAAGTCCTGCTGCAAAACTGGTCTCCGCTTGTCGTGATCGTGGCCCGTCTGGCATTAGCTATGGCTGTCATGATCCCACTTTGGATTTGGCTCGAAGGCCCGACAAAAGTACGCAATGCGCCTTGGGGCAAAGCCATGTTTGTGGGCGGATTTGGATTTGGGTTCGGAACCTACTTTCTTTTGGTTGCACAAGACCTGACTGACCCCGTGACGGTTGCCTTGGTTGCATCCTGTGGGCCCCTTGTTGGTGCCTTGCTAGAGGTACACGCCCGCACCCGGCGACTCACCTGGAGCTTTTGTCTGGGTATCGGCATTTCGATCCTTGGCGGCATCATCGCGACCAATGCTTTGGCCCCTGCCCAGTTGGGGTTGGGGGCGGCCTTTGCTGTTGCTGCAACCGTTCTGTTCACTTGGGCCAGTATGGCAACCGTGCGCGAATTCCCCAAATTGGGTAAGATCGGCCAGACAACCATCACCATGACCGGCGCATTGGTGATGAACTCTGCCCTATTAGTGGGGTCGATTTCGTTGGGTTATGTTCCATCCCTTGCAACCCTGCCGTTTAACTTTGAGTTGGGCGGAATGCTTGTGATTTATGCGGTGATTTCGCTGTGTATCAGCCAAGCGATGTACATCGGGTCAATTGGCAAATTGGGCGTCGCCGTAGCTTCTGTTCATATGAACATCGCCCCATTCTATGTGATGGTGATCATGATGGTTCTTGGCGCCGCCTGGAACTGGTCCCAAGCCGCCGGCGCCGTCATTGTGGCCTTGGGCGTGGTGCTGTCGCAGTACAAACGCGCGTCTACAACCCGTCCAGCGCCTCTGACGGAATGATGCGAAAGAACGTACCCGACGACCAGATCCCAAACCACCCATCGTGATCTTCGCCCAAATCGACAAGCCGATAGAACGTCTTGCGGTCAATCAAAGCCTCTAGCCCGGCACGGATCATGACATAGGGCGCGGGTTCCTCGGTCTCAGGATCTCGCACAACACGTATAGAATGCTCCGGTCCGGCGATTGCCGTGTCATCAACATGGGTTGTGAATTCCAGCACCTGATCTTGACCCGCCCCCGTTACTTCAACATCTGTCGCCACAAAGGGGGCATCGTCGACCGTGATGCCCACCTTTTCAACAGGTGTCACCAACACGTATTTGTCATCTTCGAGCTTTAGAATAGACGAAAACAACCGCACCAGCTGAGGTCGGGTGATCGGTGATCCCTGATAGTACCACGTGCCATCCCGCGCGATCCGCATATCCAAATCCCCACAAAACGGAGGAGTCCACAGATGTACAGGCGGTAATCCGCGTGATTTAGAGGCGCGAACCGCCTCTGCAATGCCATCTGCCGAGGGAGTCACAGCTTTTTGTCCACTCATTGTTTTTGCCATTTCCTCTCAACGCGATACACTTAGTATTATATACGTCCACGGAAAGGAAAACCATGTCCGAACCTGCCGATCTGGTCGCTGAGATTGAAGCCCTTGAAGATAAATTGAGATTGGCGAAAGAGTCGATTACACATCGCTTTATCGGCCAGGAACGCGTGGTTGATCTGACCCTGACTGCTTTGTTGTGCGGTGGACATGGCTTGCTGATTGGCCTGCCGGGATTGGGAAAAACCCTTTTGGTTGAAACACTTTCAACTGTCATGGGCCTGAATGGCAGCCGCATTCAATTCACCCCCGACCTGATGCCCGCTGATATTCTGGGCTCCGAGGTTCTGGATACGGCTGATGATGGCAGCCGCCAATTCCGATTTGTGCCCGGGCCGGTGTTCTGTCAGCTGTTGATGGCAGACGAAATCAACCGCGCCAGCCCCCGGACGCAATCCGCCTTGCTGCAAGCGATGCAGGAAAAGACAGTGACCGTAGCGGGGGAAAATCGCCCCCTCGGTGCCCCGTTCCACGTGCTTGCGACCCAAAACCCGATTGAACAAGAAGGCACGTATCCGTTGCCCGAGGCACAGTTGGACCGCTTTTTGGTTCAAATCGATGTGCCCTATCCAACGCGTCAAACTGAACGCGATATTTTGACGGCCACGACAGGGATAGAAGACGCAAGTGCCACACAGATCTTCACCCAGACTGAATTGCTCGACGCTCAAACTTTGTTGCGACGCATGCCGATTGGGGATTCGGTTGTTGAGATGATATTGGATCTGGTGCGTGCCTTTCGACCCGAGGAACCCGGTGCTTCAGATCGTGTCCGTGAAACCGTGGCTTGGGGGCCAGGCCCCCGTGCGGCGCAGGCGCTGATGATGACAGTACGCGCCCGCGCTCTGTTGCAGGGTCGCCTTGCCCCAAATGCCGAGGATGTCATTGATATGGCGCGCCCTGTGCTTAGCCATCGTATGGCATTGAACTTTGCGGCCCGCGCCCGTGGTGACAGTCTGGCAGAACTCATCGAAAGCACCGCTGCTGGCCTGACACGATCCGAGGTCGCGGCGTGACACCTGCCCTCACCCTTCGTGAACGATCCGAGGCCGAAGCCGCCCGATTGCCCCCCCTGTTGGCGCGTGCGGAACAACTGGCGGGCACTGTCCTTCTGGGGGATCACGGGCGTCGACGCGCGGGATTGGGAGATGATTTCTGGCAATACCGACCTGCGCAGTTGGGCGATAGCAAGCGAATGATCGATCACCGCAGATCAGCGCGCGGGGACCAGCAATTCGTTCGTGAAAGGGAATGGCAAATCGCGCAATCCGTCATGTTCTGGATCGATCAGGGCGCCTCGATGCAATTTGCGTCCGACAAAGATACGCCCACCAAAATTGACCGCGCCCGACTGCTGGGGCTGTCAACCGCGATCCTGCTTGCCCGAGCAGGGGAACGCGTTGGTTTGACAGGGACCACTCTGCCACCTCGGCGCGGCAATGCGCAGGTCATTCGTTTGGCTGAATCTTGGTCCGTCGATGATCAAACCGACTATGCCCCGCCGGAACACAAAGCCCTTATTCCCCATGCGCGGGCCGTGTTTATTTCTGATTTTCTGGGGGATCTGACCGAAGTTGAAACAGCCCTGACCAAAGCCGCAGATCGTGGCATACGCGGGGTGATTATGCAGGTGCTGGACCCCAGCGAAGAAGCGTTTCCCTTTCAAGGTCGGACTGTCTTTGAAAGCGTCGGTGGAACATTGCGTCACGAAACCCTTAAGGCGGGTGACCTACGGACCCGGTATTTGGAGCGACTGGCAGAGCGCCGCGACCATCTGCAACGCATTTGCAACGCCACAGGTTGGATGTTTGGCCGTCACGACACCGGGCATTCGGCGCAAACTGCACTTGTCTGGTTGTATCAGGCACTCGAAAGAGGGGCGCGATGAATCTGCTGTCTGGCATCGCTTTTACCACGCCTTGGCTATTGCTGGGGCTCGTTCTGCTTCCCATTCTCTGGTTCATCCTGCGGGCCGTGCCTCCCGCTCCGACGCTCCGTCGCTTTCCTGCGGTCAGCCTACTCTTGGGGTTAAAGGACGACGAAAGCATTTCAAATCGCACACCGTGGTGGCTTTTGGCCTTGCGATTGCTTGCACTGGCGGCTGTGAATATTGGTCTTGCCGGTCCGGTCTTAAACCCATCCCGTGATCAGGCAGGGTCAGGTCCGTTGGTGGTCGTTTTGGATGCCAGTTGGGCCGGGGCCACGCATTGGCCAGACAGCACCCGCCAGTTGGATGCCGAGCTGACCAAAGCAGGCCGATTGGGACGCACGGTCGCCGTGTTGCAGCTCACAGATCCGCAGCCTTTGGTGTTTCAGTCAGCTGAGGCATGGCGCAGCCGATTGCCCGGATTGACCCCAATGCCTTGGGCCCCATCCCCGGATCAGGTTCAAACCGCACTTGCCGATATGCAAACGATCCCTGACTCCTTTGACACGCTCTGGTTCAGCGACAGCCTCAGCTTTGAAGGGCAAAGCGATCTCTTATCCGCGTTTGAAACACGCGGCACGGTCAAGGTCTTTGAATCCGGCCAACCCGTTGTCGGCATAAAGCCAGCCACCTTTGAAGACAGTGCGATGCAGATTTCGGCCCACCGTTCAGCCGCAGCATCAGATCAGAATATCACCATATTGGCACAGGGTCGCGACCCTGCGGGAACGCAGCGCACGTTGGCTTCGGTCGATCTTTCCTTTTCGGCCACCGAAACTGACGCCCAAACTGCGCTGTCATTGCCAACAGAATTGCGCGCCCGGATCACGCATTTTGAAATTCAGGGCCAAGCATCTGCGGGTGCAACAGCGCTCACGGATGATAGCCTGCGCCGACGCGAAATCGCTTTGATCGCAGGCCGGGAAAACCGCGAAGGGCTCGAACTGCTGTCGCCTTTGCATTACCTCACCAAAGTCGTCACCCCAAGCGCGGACATCATTGACGGCTCTCTGCTCGAAGTTCTGCCTGCCAATCCAGATGTGATCGCCTTGGCAGATGTCACAAACCTAACCGCCCTTGAAACAGCCGAAACTATTGCTTGGGTCGAAAATGGCGGCCTGCTCTTGCGGTTTGCAGGGCCGCGCACCGCCAACAGTGACCTTGGCCGCGAGACCGAAGATCCCCTCCTCCCCGTTCGATTGCGCGGTGGTGGCCGGTCAGTCGGTGGCGCCATGAGTTGGGGAGAGCCGAAATCATTGGCCCCTTTCCCCGATACATCGCCCTTTTATGGCCTGACCATCCCCGACGACGTCCGCGTCACCACACAGGTTCTGGCGCAACCCGATCCCAACCTCGCCGATCGTGTGATCGCCTCTCTCAGTGACGGCACCCCGCTGGTAACGCGCAAATCGCTGGGCCTGGGCCAAGTTGTGTTGTTCCACATCACGTCGGATGCGGAATCCTCCACGCTGCCGCTGTCCGGCCTGTTTGTTGAGATGATGGACCGGTTGACCGTGTCCTCTGGCACCAAATCCACACCCGCGAGCGTCGAAGGCACAGTCTGGAGCCCAATGCAGGTCATGGACGGCTTTGGCACTTTGATGAACGCCGACACCCTGCCCGGCGTAGACGGCCCAGAGCTGTTGTCTGGCCGCATTGGCCCCAATCTGCGCCCCGGTCTATATGGCAATGAAAAAAGAGTGTTGGCCCGAAACGTGATGACGAAAGACACGATCTTAGAACAGGCGACGTGGCCCGCGACCATACAAGTGCAACGCCCCAGCGCGCAACAGGAACAGCCCCTCGGGGGGGCCTTGCTCAGTCTTTCACTGATCTTGCTCTGCTTGGATGTGATCGCGTCTTTGCTATTATCCGGGCGCCTGCGCAACGCACGGGTGGTGGCCCCGGTGATTGCCTTGTTACTGTTCACGCCGCAACTTAAAGCTCAAGACGCCTCTGATTTTGCTCTAGAGGCCGCGCATGAATTGGTTCTGGCCCACGTGCTAACGGGTGACCAGACTGTGGACGAGATCGCATTGGCCGGATTGCGGGGACTCTCAGACACCCTGTACTTTCGAACCTCAATCGAACCGGCTGCACCGATTGGCGTGGACATCGAACGGGACGAGCTTGCCTTTTTCCCCCTCCTATATTGGCCCGTCACACCATCGCAACCCGCACCATCCGAGGCTGCGAATGCAAAACTGAACGCCTATCTCAGGTCTGGTGGCATGATCCTGTTTGACACACAGGATGCACATTATGCTCGCTTTGGCGGCACCAGCCCGAATGGCCAGAAATTAAGACAACTTGCCGCGCCGCTTAACATCCCCCCGCTGGAACCAGTGCCCAAGGATCACGTGCTGACACGCACCTTCTACTTGCTGCAGGATTTCCCCGGCCGCCACATCAGCCCGGATGTCTGGGTCGAGGCCGCACCTGCCGATGTGGAACAAATTGAGGGCATGCCGTTTCGCAATCTCAATGACGGGGTGACGCCAGTGGTGATCGGGGGCAATGATTGGGCAGGCGCCTGGGCAGTGGCCCGCAACGGCACTGACATGCTGCCGGTGGGGCGTGGCTATGCTGGTGAGCGTCAGCGCGAATTGGCCCATCGGTTTGGGGTCAACCTGATCATGCACGTACTCACCGGGAATTATAAATCTGATCAGGTCCATGTGCCTGCATTGCTGGACAGGTTGGGCCAATGACCGGAGAACTCATTTTCGACCCCCTGATCCCGCTGCCTGTGCTGATCGCGCTGGCCCTGCTGTCCTTGGCTGGCGTTGGGTTGGCCTTGTGGCGTGGGATGTCGGGTTGGGCGCTGCGCGGTCTCGGGATGGCGCTTCTCTTAGCCGCTTTGGCCGGACCCGTGTATCAAATCGAAGACCGCAGTCCCCTTACCGATATCGTCGTGATGCTCGAGGATGAAAGCGCAAGCCAGTCCCTATCAAACCGACGCACACAAACCAATGCCGCGGCCGAAACACTGGCTGAACAGATTGAAAACCGCCCCAATACCGACCTGCGGCGCATCCCGGTTGGGGATGGCAAAGGCGATACTGGCACCCAACTGATGACAGCCCTGTCCGAGGTGCTTGCCGAGGAACCCAATGCCCGGATCGCGGGCATTATCGCCCTGTCTGACGGGCTGGTACACGATATGGAACGCGCCCCGGCGTTGCCTGCGCCAATGCACCTGCTGTTGACCGGCGAGTCCCAAGATTGGGACCGTCGTTTGATCGTCGCCAACGCCCCAGCGTTTGCCATCATCGGTGAGCCCGTGACATTGACCCTGCGGATCGAAGACAGCGGAGCCGTGCCGTCTGTTGGACCGTTGGCAAGGCTCGAGATCTCGGTCGATGGCGCCCGCCCGGAACAGTTCGATGTGCCGACCGGACGAGATATCGAATTGCCCGTCACGCTGACACATGGCGGGCGGAATGTGATCCAGTTTTCAGTCCCCGAAGCGGAGGGGGAGCTGACGGACCGCAACAACACAGCCCTTGTTCAGATGAATGGCGTTCGGGATCGCCTGCGCGTGCTTTTGGTCAGTGGCGAACCCCATGCCGGTGGCCGCACATGGCGCAACCTTCTTAAATCAGACAGCTCTGTTGATCTGGTCCACTTCACCATTCTGCGCCCACCTGAAAAGCAAGACGGCGTTCCAGTGGATGAACTGTCCCTGATCGCCTTTCCAACGCGTGAGCTGTTTCTGGAAAAAATCGACGATTTCGACCTGATCATTTTCGACCGTTACAAACGACGCGGGATCTTGCCTGCGATCTATCTGGATAACGTCTCAAACTATGTCTCCAAAGGCGGGGCGGTGTTGGTTGCTGCAGGTCCTGACTTTGCGACTGCGGATAGCATCTATCGCTCGCCCCTTGCCCCGATCTTGCCGGCGGAACCAACAGCACGTGTTATCGAAGAGCGATATCTGCCCAAAGTTACCGACCTTGGGCAACGCCATCCCGTGACATCCGACCTGTCCCAAGCCGATGAATGGGGGGCTTGGCTCCGCCAGATCGAAGTGGAAGCACGGTCCGGCAATACAGTGATGACGGGCACCGATGATCGCCCCCTTCTGATCCTTGATCGCGTCGGAGAGGGGCGCGTTGCCTTGCTTGCCTCGGATCATGCTTGGCTGTGGAGCCGAGGGTACGAAGGCGGTGGGCCGCAACTCGAATTGCTGCGTCGCCTTGCCCATTGGATGATGAAAGAACCCGAGCTTGAGGAAGAGGCGCTATGGGCCGAGGCCAATGGCCAGACAATGCGCATCATCCGGCGCACTCTGGACACCGAAATTGGATCCGTTACCGTGACTCCACCAACAGGTGACCCGGTCACCGTGGATTTGACCGAGGTTACTCCGGGCCGGTTTGAAGCAACATATGTGGGTCCTGCGATTGGGCTCTATCGCCTGTCCGAAGGCGCGCAAGACGCCGTGATCGGACTGGGCCCCTCTGCCCCTCGCGAATTTGAAAAAACCATTGCGACAGGGGACAGACTCGATCCTTTGATCACGGGATTGCGCGGCGGAATCCTACGCTTGCAAGAGGGCCTGCCCAATTTGCGCAATGTGCGCGAGGGGCGACCCGCTGCTGGACGTGGATGGATCGGCCTAACCCCGCGCAATGCGTATGAAACCCGCGATGTGACCCAAACACCGCTATTGCCCGTTTGGTTGGTTTTGCTTTTGGCCTCTGGGTTTATTCTAGCCGGATGGCTGCGCGAGGGGCGGCGTTAGCGCCCTTCGCGACCCTGTTCAGTTGGGCTGGTTCTATTTGAAAACCGCCGACACAGACGGGTTCCCCGGCAATCCCGTGTACGTGACGGACGCGCCGCCCTTGCCTTTGACCGGCGGGAACAGCGGGCCAAACGAGCCAACCGACACCATGTCACCCGGTTTCAGCTCAATCCCTTTGGACATCAGCCACAGCACCGAATTCACAGGATGACCCATCACCGCTTTGCCCGGAACCTCGACCAAAACTTCGCCGTCCGCAGCGCGCAGGGTAACTTGCATATCCGCCAACGCCTGCCCCATCTCGACGGGGTTCGTCACAGGGATTCCCGCGCCTAAGACGCCAAGACGTGGACCCACACCCATAGCTGTCAAAGTAACGCCTGTAATTGGTTCCCCTTTGGCCAGTGTCAGGTCAGGCAATTCCATAAACGGATGCACTGTAGAAATATGCGCCATGGCTTCGGTGACGGTTGTAGCTTGGTTGATGGCTGCGTCCCCTACAACCAAAATCAAATCCGATTCAAAAACAGGTCGAGTGCCCCACCCAGCGGGCAATTCAGCACCATTTTCCAGCATCATGTCACGATAGAGAACACCTTGAACAGGTTCGCTGACCTTGAACCGATCCTGGGCTGGTTTGCTCGTCAGCCCTGCTTTGTAGCCCACAACAGGACCCATATGCGGCTCTAACGCTTTGGCGAGCTTGGCTTGGGTGCACAGCGCGTCATCCATGCTGCCGCCCGCGTTCAGTGCTTTCGCGGGTTGCTTCTGTACATAATCGCCCACAAATCGTACGATTTCATCATCCGATGCGCATTGCGCCCCAACCGATGTTCCCGACAGTGCAAAAGCACAAACCAATAAAGATCGAAACATGTGACCCTCCTAAAATCTAGTCTTCCAAACGGACCGCAACACGGTCAGAACGCCCTGCAGTATCCACAACAACAAACGTCGAAAATCCGGCCCCGGGGTTTGGGACTTCGAATTCCCGTTGATACAACCCGGTCGCAACCGCAGCCCCATCGGTCAACACCATAAACGGGGCCACTCCGCCGCGTACTTTCAAAGTGACGGGATCATTCCCCAGCGCCAATCGAGCCCCATCGGGGGGGAACAACAGTTGCGGCGCATCCTGCGCAGCTTCGAACGCCGCCGAGCGCGGGCGAAAACGGCGCAACGGCAAAGGCAGCTCAGCAGCGCCTAGGATCAGTGTTGCAGCAGGGGGGGCAGGCAATGGATCAAAATCTGGTTTCAAACGGCCAAAAGCTTCGAACAGAACCGGGGCCGCCAGATCCCCACCAAACGCCCCCGGAACTGGCGTACCATCGGCGCGACCCAACCAGACGCCGATCACATGACGCCCATCATAGCCAATCGCCCAAGCGTCACGGTGCCCATAAGACGTTCCGGTTTTATAGGCCAAAACATGCGGTTGCGCACCGGAAGGGGGAGCGAGACCCCGCAAAATATCGCTTACATGCCAGGCCGCAACATCCGAGATCATACGCCCTACCGGTACAGACGATTGCCCCGCCCGATGGTGCAATTTCAAACCCTGCCCCGCGTTGGCCAAACCTGCGTAAAGCTGCACAAGATCCTGTAGATTTAGCCCCACCCCGCCCAACGCTATGGCCAAACCGGGCACACCACTTGGCAGTTTTGGGTTGGCTCCGCCTTGCTTTAGTGTCGCGACCAACCGCGCCGCACCCAGTTCGTTCGTCAATCGCACAACCGGGATATTGAGCGACATTTGCAAGGCATCCCGGATCCTGACATCGCCGCGAAATTCGCCGTCGAAATTGCGTGGCGCATAGCGGCCAAACATGACGGGGCCATCATGGATCAACGTCTCAGGGTGTATCATGCCCTGATCGAACCCCAAGCCATAGATCAGCGGTTTCAACGTCGATCCCGGCGAGCGCACGGCCTGTGTCATATCCACGAACCCTTGTCGCGCAGATTGATAGGCAGGTGATCCGACCGAGGCCAAGATTTCACCAGTTTGGTGATTTGCCACAATCAAAGCACCTGAAACCTGAGGGCCGGCTGCAGCAGCGGCGCGCGCGACCAAACCCTCGACCTTGTGTTGTAGATCAGCGTCCAATGTCAAAACATGTGTAACTTTTTCTGGCTGTTCCAGCCGCACCCGATCCGCAAGATGTGGTGCCAATTGCGGGAATGGTCGTTGTGCATCCGGGATTGGTTCGCTCAAAGCGACGCGCGCTTCGGCCCCGTCCAGAACGTTGTGCTTTTGCATCCGGTGCAACACGCGATCCCGTGCTGCTAGCGCTTGATCGGGATATCGATCTGGTCGTCGTCCTTCGGGCCGTTGAGGCAGGGCAACCAACAAAGCAGATTGCGCAGGCGTCAGTCGATGCGGCTCTTTTCCGAACCATGCCACCGTCGCTGCGCGCACGCCTTCTAAATTGCCCCCATACGGCGCGTGCGTCAAGTAAAGCCGCAGAATATCGTCTTTGCTGAGGCGACGCTCCAAAGCCCAAGCCACGCGCATCTGCCTGAGCTTACCTGCCCAGCGCCCGGTTGTGCCATCTTCCAACAGACGCGCGACCTGCATCGTCAAGGTTGACCCCCCAGACACCGGACGCCCATTCCAGATGGCTTGCCGCACGGCGCGCAGCAAAGCCCAGCCATCGACACCGGAATGAGAGTAGAACCGTTTGTCTTCGTACCGGATCAACATCGCTGTGAAACCAGCATCAACCTTTCCCGGAGCCAAACGCCAGATGCCTGTGCCCACTGGATAGGCCCGGAGCAAAGCACCGTTTCGATCCCGAACTTCGGTGGATGTTTCGGTCAGGATCAGTGGCAGGTCGGTGTCAGAAATCCACTGGTCCCCTGCATCCCTGAGCGCCCCTGCGAGAAACAGGAGCATCCCCAGAAACAGGAACCCAAATCGTTTCATCTGATCATCAATCCTGAACAGTCACGCGCGATGTGTCTGTGCGCGCACGAAACCGGGGGCGATACATATCTTCGACAGATGCTGCAGGGTGATGGAACTGACCGGCGGACACAGCCCGGACCACATAGGCCAGCGTCACCGGATCGCGGCCACCGATATCCACAGCCGCAAGAAAGCTATCCGCTCTGAATTCGCTATGGGTGGCGTCAGACAGGTTTAACCATTCAAGCGCGCGCACATCGCCTGACCGTAACAGGCTAGGATTGTCGATCTCAAATCCAGCGGGTAGCGGGTCACGCACCATCAACCGAGCGCCAGAGTCTTCGAACGGTTGAACCGTGACCACGGCGACAAAGCGATCACCAACGACAAAGGAGGGTCCATTGATCTCTTCCCCATCCATAGAAAAATATTGCCGCTGAATACTGTAGCCTGTGCCCCCGGCGGGGGGGGCGACCTCGGGGATACCGAGTGTGGTCAGAGTAATGTCCTGATCCCCGCTGCCTGTCGTGGTTATATTCATCGCCTCCTGCGTCGCATTAGACAGTATTTGTACAAACGGCCCTTCGACCGGCGCACCGTTGACCCTCAACCCTGAGGTTTCTGGTGACTTCACCAATGCCTGTGCCGCGAGAAGGGTCCAGGCGGATTCTTGTGTCGACATGGTTTCGGTTTCTTGGCTGATCTGGGTGATCAGACGGTTACGGTCCACCACTGCGCTGCCCGCTTCGACGGCCAAGGCAAGAACCCCGGCTGAATCGCGGACAGATGTTCCGTAATCCGCCCGCCAAAATGGCCCCTCGTGCCCTTGTTGACGGTCGATCAGTTGAGCCGCGCGAGAGAACATCCGGTCCGCGCGGGTTTGATCCCCGTAGGATGCGAGGGCTGCTCCCAGTTGGGCGGCGGCAAGCGGCGTTGCAAACCCATCCCCTTTGACATCCGCATAGTATCGCAGGTCGCCCATGGCGGCGGCCCCTTCGCGAGCGAGCACCATCAGGGCATAGGCAATGTCTTCACCGCCGATATCAAAATCCGGCGCGTAATTGATACGGTTGCGCAGATTATCCATCGCTTGGGTAAAGGCCCGGTCGGGGACCACGTGCCCCTCGGTGCGGGCCCGGCTCAGGAAATCGCTGGCATAGGCATCCAGCCAGAAATCGCCGCTTTCAGCGCGCCATAGGCCAAAGGCCCCGTTCGACGCTTGCCGTGTCAATACCCGCGTGATCGAGGCATCAATACGCGCACGGACCGCTGGACCGTCCCCAAGCCCCGCAGCCTGAGCAACAGACGAAAGGTACAGCAAAGGCATCGCTTGGGAGGTCACCTGTTCCGTACATCCGTACGGATATCGATCCAGCGCCGTCAGCAAACCCGGCGCATCAAAACGCGCCAAAGCGCCCGCAGACAAGATTGCCTGTGCAGATCCTGTGCGCAGCCCGGTAAAGACATCCTTGCTAAACAGGAAACTGTCCCCCGCGCCCAGTGTGAACCGCCGCGTTTGCGCGACAACCGGATCATTCGACTGAACAGGTAAGCGCAATGTTTGACGCAAGACACGATCATCTGGTGTGGTCAGAACAACATCGATGTTCCCCATCCCAGATTGCACAGCCTTGACCGGCACCCGGAACGTGGCTTTACTGCCTGTCTCGAGCGTGAAGCCGCCTGGCTGTGTGGCCAGTTGCAGGGTGCTGTCACCAGTCAAGGTCATTGTCATGTCACCAGCAGGGCCATCCGCATGCACAATCTCAAGCAAGATCTGGCTGTCATCACCCGGCGCCAAAAAGCGCGGCAAACTTGCGGTTACAACCACAGGATCGCGCACAATCATGTCCCGCTCGGCCTGACCAACTGCTGTTTTGCTCCATGCTACGGCCATCAATCGCACGGTGCCATTAAACGCGGGCAGGTCGATGTCGACAGTGGCCGTGCCATCTGCGCCCACCTCAACCGGGCCACTAAAGCGCGCCATCAAGTCTTGGGTTGGCGGCGGGGATTGCGAGCGTATGCCTGCGTTGGCATCCCCGCCGGATCGCACAGAGCCAACAGCGCCGTTCAACCCATCAATCAAACGTCCATAAACGTCGCGCAGCTCAACGCCCAACCGACGTTGGCCAAAGTAGTGCCCATCGGGGTCCGGGCTTTCAAAGCCCGTCAGGTTGAGAATGCCAACATCCACTGCCGCCAACGTCATCCAGACCTGTTCACCGGCAGCGGCCCCTGAAACAACGACTTTCGCCTGCTGGGTTTGGCGGGGTTGCGCCACGTCTGGCACCTCGACCGAGACCGTCAGCCGTTTGCCGATGGGATCCACCGTCGCATGCGCAAGCCCAAGTGCGCGGGCCGGGTTTTGGCCAGCCGAGACATCCATCGGGCGGATCACTGATGCCGTGACATAGGCGCCTGTGCCCCAATCCTCGGTCACCTCAAGGGGGATCACACTTGCGCCGGCTGGCACCTCTACCGCCTGGCGATGAATGACCTTGTTGGACATCACTGTGATCAGGGCCGTGCCGGCGGCCCGCGGGACGATGCGCAAGTTGGCCGTATCCCCGGGTTGATAGCTGTCTTGATCCAACGAAAGCTCTAACCGGTCCGGTGTAGCGGACGCATCTGCCGCCTGATACCACCCTGCGTAGAAATCCGCTGACGCGGCGACATAGCCGCCATCAATACGTTCAACCACCAGCTCGTACGTGCCCCAATCTACAGGATGGGAAACAGACAATGGTTGTCCCTGTAGCGTGGCGTCACCTGTCGCGATCCGGGTGCGTCGGGTCACCGGTTCCCAGTTCCAATTGCCATACAGCTGATACCACTGATACCGGGTTTCGACCCGATTTAGGGTCCAGCGCACCTGCATTGTGGTGGGTGTTAGGTCTGGAGTTAAGCCAATGATCTCGAACCCGGCCTCTGTGCCTTCGGTCACCACATCGTCGAACAGGGGCTTAATCCCCAGAACAGGCGTATCCGGCAACACCGGCGCAACCAATCGCCGTTCGACCGGGCGCGATGATCCATCTGCAACGCGCACGATCACGGTCGCTGCGAGCGGTTTGCCCGCCGAGCTGAGACGCGGAATTTCGACCGGAACAAAAGCCTGCCCTTTGTCATCCGTTTTCTGATCTCCGAAATAGCTGCTCTGCGCCGATGCGCTCTCAGCATGGCGACCGAACTGATAACCGGGCCACTCTGCCAATTGTGAGGCCGCGCGCAGCACAACCTGACCGTCAATTTTCAGATCAGACCCCGGCGCACCAAAAAGATACTTTGCCTGAACCTGTAACGGGGGGCTTTCGCCCGGGCGCAACGGTGCATTCGGCAATGAAAGCGTAAAGTCGATCCGTTCTGGCAGGAAATCTTCGACCAAGACCGTTTGGGTTGCGACGCTTTTCCCTTTGGGGTCGGTCTTGATATCCAACCGCCACGCCCCGCGTGGAACGCTTGGTCCCACGGGAAACGAGAACACGTGCCCCCCAACATTGCCACCGCCGGAAACAAGGCGGCGATACTCCACTCCATCAGGACGGCTGAGGACCGCCGTCAACGGCACCCCTTCGAGGGCCGTAACCGCATCATCGCGCGTCAGAACCGTTGCATGGATCACTTCACCTGCCCGATAAGCGCCGCGATCCGTGGTCAAAAAGACATCGACCGGCCCTGCAGGTGCACGCCCTTCAACGCCGCGATCCGACAAATCAAAGGCCGGATCTGTCAGTGAGAGAAACCCAAGGTCCATGTCATCAAGTGTTGCCAAAACCATTGCAGGCGCTGCTGATCCATCCCCACGCGCCAAGCCCGGTTCAAAGCGGGCATACCCACCTGTATCCGTAGTCAGTTTCCCCAGCACCGCATTGGCCCGAGACACCAGTGTCACCTCGACCCCGGCTTTGGGTAACGCATCCCCCAAGCCACGGACTGTGACGTGCAACCCATCTGTACCCGACATCGTGCTGATCCCCAGATCGCTGAGAACAAACCACTGTGTGGCACCCGGATCGTCATACGGATCTGCCCCCGGAACTCGTGCAGTCAGCGCATAAATTCCAGCTGGTTGCCCGGCAATCGCCTCGCCCATAGGTAATCGGGTTACCATGTCTTGGTTCAACTCATTCTGAACCTCACCCGTACCGACCCACACATCCTGTGCAATTTCACTTGCAAAGTTCTGATCCTGCCAGTGGTTCAGTGGGCGGCCAAAATACCCATCCTGAACAGCGCGCAGCAAATTCCGATCACTCACCCGACGCAATTTCAACTCTAGCCCGGTCAAATTGACCGTTTGAACGGGCAAGGCCGCATCAGCGGATTTGGGCAACACATAGGATCGCCCCGGAAATTTCACCGACGGGGCACGATCACGTACGTAATGCGTCAGCTCAACATCTTTGTGCAGAACCTCACCCGATGCGGCGGGCAATCCTTTGCGCAGCAGAATGCGATATCTGCTGCCATGCGCGACCCCATCAACGCACAACTGTGAGTCATCAATCTGTACCACCAAAGAAGACGATGGCAGATTGACGAAGGGTTCATAATCCACCCCCGCTTTGACCAAAGGTTCTGAAAATTGCGCACAAATTCGCGGCGCTGTGGAATCGCTTTCCACTGTGCTGTCGACGACCCGGAAGCCGTATTTCAAAATCGCGGCTTCCAATGCGCGGGCAATGTCATCCCGGGGTTGCAGCGTATTGGCCAAACGTAAGGCAGCCAGCATATCCCGACCACGCCCGGATTTCTCTAAACCCTCTGAAAGCACCTGCAGTGCAGAAACTTGCGCGCCTGTATTCTGCGCCCGAAGATATCCGTTCACTGCCGCAGATAGCGACCGTGCATTATTCTCTTTTTTGCGATTGCTGTTGCTGACATCGATTGCAAGCAAGGCGTTGGCATATTCTGTCCACAGATCCCCCCGGTCACTGAGTGAAACAGCAACCCCGATCCACTGCATATACCGATTGGCATCGCGAGAGGCCGCCCGCGCGGCATCCAACACAAACTCCAAATTCTGACCGCCCGCTGCATGACGCAATCCCAGGTTTTGGCTCATCACCCGAGCTGAGTTCAGATCCTCAGCTTTAAGAAACCCAAGGTCCTCTGCCCGCGTTTGCGCCAGGTTTTTTACGTCTGCTGTAGTCGCCACTTTGAGCGCCGATACCGCGCCTTCGTATGGGGTTTGCTCACTTACACCTTGTTTGGGAAAGCAGGCGTTGGACCGAGCGTTAAACGTAAACGCCTGACAAGACGATTGCGCTGAACACGCCTGCACGCAGGCAGACAGATCTGTATCAAACAGAGAATCCAGATCTGAGCCATAAAAATCCATATCTCTTGAAACAACATACCGGAAATCGGACAGGGCCTGTTGTGCCACCGCGCCTTGGGCAATCGAAAAAAACATAGCAAATAAAATAAAACAAAGACGTGGCATGCGGCCCTCCAATCTAGTCAGAGCGTGACATGAGTCCCATCGCAATGGCAACGATTTCCCGCAACAGCCAAGGGTTTAAACACTTATTCACCGATTCATCCGATGGTGAGCGCCACGAACCGCTAAGGACCACCGGAATGAGCCTTGTCAACAAACTGGCCGAGGAACGGCGCGCACGTCTATCTGCCGAACGTTTGCTTGAGCTCAAGCAGGCTGAGCTGTCGGCTGCAAACCGAAAATTGGGCCGTCACGCACTTGCTTTGACGAAACAGATTGATGCCAAGCAAGCCGAGGTTGCAACCGTTCGCGACGAAAACGAAAAGGTGAAATCTGACCTGACCGTGGCCCATGCCAAGGTTGAAATTGCAGAACGGCGGTTGTGGCATTCCATCCAAACGATTCAGGATGGGTTTGCCTTTTTTGATTCTGATAGCACGTTGATTGGCGCCAATGCAGCCTATCTTAATGCGTTTGATGGGCTTGAAGAGGTGACGCCGGGGATTTCATACGCTCGGATTCTACAGCTGTTCACCGACGAAGGCGTTGTAAACACAGAACAACTTAGCCCCGAAGAGTGGCGTGATATGATGACCGAGCGTTGGGTTTCGCCGAACCCGGAACCCTTTGTCATGCGGATGTGGAATGACCAATACATCAAGCTCGTGGATCAACGCGGCCACGGTGGTGATGTGGTCAGTCTGGCGCTGAACATTACCTCAACAGTCCGATACGAAGCCGAATTGCGTGCTGCACGAGAACGCGCTGAAAGTGCAAACCGCGCAAAATCCGCATTTTTGGCAAACATGAGCCATGAAATCCGTACGCCCATGAACGGGGTCGTGGGCATGGCAGAACTGTTAACCGACACGACGTTGAGCGAGGAACAAAGGCTCTACGCCAACACGATCAAGAACTCTGGCGAAGCCTTGTTGGTCATCATCAACGATGTTCTGGATTATTCCAAAATCGAAGCAGATAAACTTGTGCTTCATCCAGAACCATTTGATCTGGAACACTGCATTCACGAGGTTGCGATGCTGTTGCAGCCTTCGGTGCGCGACAAAGATCTTACCCTTTTGGTGGATTACGACCTGTTCCTCCCGACAATATTCTCGGGCGATCCCGGGCGCGTGCGTCAAGTTCTGACAAACCTTGTGGGGAATGCTGTCAAATTTACCAAAGCTGGGCACGTCCTTGTTCGCGTAACCGGTGTGCCAGATCCCGTTTCGCAAAGCTGCGCGATTCATGTTGCGATCGAAGATACCGGGATCGGAATTCCGGCCAGCAAAATCAATCATATTTTCGGCGAATTCAATCAAGTTGAAGATGAACGAAATCGCCAATTCGAAGGGACCGGGCTTGGCCTGGCTATTTCTCAGCGGCTCATTGAATTGATGGGTGGGTCTGTTTGGGTTGAAAGCGAAGAAGGCAAAGGATCATGTTTTGGCTTTCGGGTGCCGATGCCGATGGCCGAAGGCCCACAACCCGCACCACCGCAACTGGTCCATAACATGCGCCACGTGATGGTGGTTGAAAACCTATGCGTCAATCGTGCAATCCTTGAGAAACAGATGTCTCAAATCGGCGCTAAGGTGACCTCTTGCGCGACAGCCGATGAAGCGCTGGAACTCTTGGATGATACAGTTGATATCATTCTAAGCGATCAAAACATCCCTGACCTGAATGGCCTGGAGCTTGCGAAGAAAGTCAGGGCCAAAGGGTGGAGTGACATTCCGTTTGTGTTGCTCAGCTCCAATCAACGAGAGGCACAGGCAGACCCTGCCAGCAAACACCTTCAGTGCATTTTGCAAAAACCCGTTCCACGCGCTGAATTGTTTTCACGTCTGGCGTCACTCACGCCCCCGTCTGGAGAAAAATCCAAACTCAGCGAAACCATCGGCAATGCAGAAGTTATGGAACCCAAACCAGAGCCTAGCGTTCCAGTCACGACAGATGCTCCTGACGCGCCGCAAACCGAGAAACGATTGATGCGGATCTTAGCTGCTGAGGACAATCGTACCAATCAACTTGTTTTCCGCAAAATGGTTCAAAAGCTCAACATAGAGCTCAAGTTCGCGAACAACGGTCTGGAGGCTGTCGAGGGCTTTACCGCGTTCAAACCTGATCTGATCTTTATGGATATTTCGATGCCCAAGATGGACGGCAAAGAAGCCACGATTGAAATTCGGAAACTAGAAGCCGGAACCGGACAACACGTCCCGATTGTGGCATTGACCGCCCATGCGATGACGGGCGATTCAGATGGAATTTTGGCTGCTGGTTTAGACCACTACCTAACCAAGCCACTGCGCAAGGCGTTGATTCATGAACGCATATTTGCGTCAGCGCCGAAAGATGCAGATCCTGTGCAGCCCCCGGACGCGTGAACCAAAAAAGCGCCGTGGCTCATTTATCTTGATAGGGGCGCACAAAGACAGGTTTGTTCTGCTCTGACAGATCAGCCCGGAATTCGTATCCGCCTATATCAAAGTCTTTGAGCGCCTCTGCATCCGTCAGCCTGTTCTGAACAATATACCGGGCCATCGCACCGCGCGCCTTTTTGGCAAAGAAGCTGACAATTTTGGGGGCCGCGCCTTTGTCTTCCATGAAGACCGGCGTCACGACGCGTAATTTCAGCGCTTTGGGGGCAACCGCGCCAAAGTATTCCTGACTCGCACAGTTGACCAAGACATCGGTCCCGATTTCCGCCGCCTGCGCATTTAAGCCTTTACTCAAGTCATCGCGCCAATAGTCGTACAAAGACTTGCCCCGCCGGGTTTTAAGCTTGCTGCCCATCTCCAAACGATAGGCCTGAATGAGGTCCAGAGGGCGCAACAAACCATAGAGACCTGACAAAATTCGCAAATGATCTTGTGCCCAGGCCATCTCATCGGCATCCAGTGATGCGGCCTCTAGACCTTGATAGGTATCGCCAGCAAATGCCAATGCGGCAGGGCGGGTTACATCGGTTGTTGGCTCGGGCTCAAAGGATTTGAAACGATCCCGGTTCAAGCGCGCCAAATCAGGGCTGATATCCATCAGCTTTTGTAGATCGCCAAGGGTCAAATTCCGCGCGGTTTTCACCAGACGGATCGCATCCTCTTGATAGTCGGGTTCGGTCGCAAGCACGTCACGCTCTGCCCAATCCAGCCGTTTGGCCGGAGAAATCACCACCAACATTTCAGTCCCCTAATTTCATCACTCAAGTTGATCTAGCTTGCCGCACGCAACACGTCCAGAAATGCAGCTGCAAAACGTTCTGCCCGACGTTCACCCAAGACGCGTACCACCCCTTGTGAGTCATCCGGGCGCATCTGTGCGACTTTGGCCAATTGCGAGGCAGAACAGCTAAGCGGCTTGTCTACCCCATCCATGCCGCGTGACAATTCCGCCTGTACTTCAAGCAATTGATCATACACCTCTGCGGTGCCGCGCCCTGCCAATTTGCGACGCGCCGGATGAAGCTCTTCGATCGCCCCGGTGATCACTTCGAGAAAAAGCGCGCCATAACGTTCAAGTTTTTTTGCCCCCACGCCCGCAACGCGCGCCATTTGATCCAGCGTTCCCGGGCGCGTTTCCGCCATTTCGATCAGCGTCCGATCCGGGAAAATCACATATGCTGGAACTTTGGCGGCTTCGGCCAAGAACCGGCGCTTCGCCTTAAGCGCAGACAGCAGTGGTGCATCCTCGTCTGAAACCATGGCTTTGACCGCGGGTCGCCGCGTTGCCTTGCGGATCGAGTCACGACGCAACTCGATACCCGCCTCACCCCGTAAGATCGGTTTCGCGGCCTCTGTCATGCGCAGCGCCCCATGGCGTTCACGATCAGGCCGCACCAGATCATGCCCCATCATCTGACGAAAAATCGCCTGCCACTGCGGTCGTGTATATTCTTTGCCAACACCGAACGTTTGGATCTGATCGTGTCGCCGTGCCAAAACTTTGTCGGTCTCATTGCCCAACAAGATGTCGATCAAATGACCGGAGCCAAACCACTCTTCGGTGCGTAGAATTGCGGACAGGGCTTTGCGCGCCGCCATTGTGCCATCGAACACATCGGCTGGGGTATCACACAAATCGCAATGCCCGCATTTTTCGGCGGTTTCCCCGAAATACCCCAGCAGTGTTTTACGACGACATTCCAACGCCTCGGCCAGCCCGAGCAGCGCATTCAACCGCCCATGATCGGCGTCGCGTCGGTCAGCGGGGGCCAAACCTTCGTCGATCTGCGTGCGGCGCAGGCGAATATCATCAGGGCCGAATAGCGTCAGGGTTTCGGCGGGGCCACCGTCCCGTCCGGCCCGTCCGATTTCCTGATAATAAGCCTCGATCGATTTGGGCAAGTCCGCATGGGCCACCCAGCGTATGTCAGGTTTGTCGATCCCCATCCCAAACGCCACGGTGGCTACCACAATCAGACCATCCTCACGGGCAAACCGGGTTTCAACGGTACGGCGATCTTCGGCCTCCATCCCGCCGTGGTAATAACAGGCTGTATGGCCGGCTTCGCGCAACCCCTGTGACAGGGTTTCCGTTTTGTTACGCGTGCCACAATAGACAATGCCAGATTGCCCTTTGCGGGCCGCAGCAAATTCAAGGATCTGGCGGCGCGGGCCATCTTTGGCCGTGAACGCAAGATGGATATTCGGACGATCAAATCCACGCAAAAAGGCGCGTGGTGGGGACCCATCGAATAGTTTTTGAACGATCTCTTCTTGGGTTTCCGCATCAGCCGTGGCTGTGAATGCCGCAAGAGGCACATCCAGCGCGCGCCGCAATTCGCCGATCCGCAGATAGTCCGGGCGAAAATCATGGCCCCACTGGCTGACACAGTGGGCCTCGTCCACGGCGATCATACTGACACCGATACGACGTAACATGCCCATGGCGGATCCGGCAGCCAAGCGTTCGGGCGCCATATAGAGCAGTTTCAGGCGTCCGGCTTCCAAAGCGTCCCAGACGGCTTCGGTTTCTTCGGGAGTATTGCCCGAGGTCAACGCCCCGGCGGCGACGCCTGCTTCTTGCAGGGCGCGCACCTGATCCCTCATCAAGGCGATCAGGGGGGAAATTACCACCGTCACACCCTCGCGCATCAGGGCAGGCAGCTGAAAACACAACGATTTACCCCCGCCCGTTGGCATGATTGCCAACACGTTTTCACCCGCTGTTACGGCTTGAACGATCTCTTCCTGCCCATCGCGGAAAGCGTCGAATCCAAAGACATCTCGCAACAGGGTCGCAGAGTCGGGCATTATTGGCAGGCCTCGTATGTGATTTTGTCTATCTGCTCTTGGAAGGCACAATCACATACTAAGAATCAGGGAACAAGAGGGTGCGCGCCCTCTTGTTCTTTCTGAACGTTTGGGGGGATTCCGACCGTCAGATCGTCGGGTCAGTAGAAAAACGCAATATTATTCGTCAGGATAATGCGGGCTGCAAAAACCCCCAGCAGAACGATCAATGGCGCCAGATCCAAACCAGACATCGGCGGCAGCATCCGGCGGATCGGACCATAAAGCGGCTCTAACACGCGATTCAACCCGTACCAGACCTGCGAAACAAGTTGCTGGTTCAGGTTAAGCACCTGAAAATTGATCAGCCAGCTCATGATCACATGAGCGATAATGAAGAACCAGACGACGTCCAGGATCAGCATCAGGATTTGGAACAGAGATTGCATAGAAGCTCGCCTTTATTTGAACCGCCTCAGACCTAAGCAGCCAAGACAAAAAGGGCAAGGGTTTCGCAAGGTTGTGGTTGACGTCACGCCGCATTGCGGCATGAGAGGCGCAAAGAAAGGTCCCATTCCCATGTTTCCGATTGTTCGCCTGATCAAAGATCTGATGGTTGCCCGCCGCATGCCACCTTTGAACCTGACTGAAACCCACGTGTCATCCCACATCTGTTGGCCCTGGGATTTGGATATCTGGCTCGAGCTGAACAATGGCCGCGCTATGACTCTCTATGATTTGGGGCGCAGCATGAATGCACAGCGCGTCGGGTTGATCAGCGTTATCACCAAAAAGCGCTGGGGCATGACAATGGCAGGCAGCACGGTGCGCTTTCGCCGTCGTATTCGGGGGTTCGAACGGTTCGAAATGCGCAGCCGGGCCGTGTGCTGGGACGACAAGTTTATCTATCTGGAACAATCCATGTGGAAAAAGAACGGCGAATGCGCCAGCCACGTTTTGTTCCGAGCCGCAGTCACCAATTCCAAAGGCATAGTAGCGCCAAGCAGGGTGTTGGCCGAAATGGGGCAGGTGGACAGTACATCACCAGACATGCCCGAATGGATTGCTGCGTGGTGCGCGGCTGACGTGCAACGGCCTTGGCCGCCCATGCAAGAGAGGCTTGCTTAAAGAGCGTAGAACTCGTCATATCAAGCCAACTCTGTCGGGGATGCGCATGACAACGATTTCAACACGCAAGCGGATTTGGGGTTGGTGGTTCTTTGACTGGGCCAGCCAACCGTTTCACACGCTGCTGGTCACCTTTATTTTCGGCCCCTTTTTTGCCGGGGTCGCTGCTGGTTATTTCATCGAAGCCGGCCTTGATAATCAAGCCGCCGCCGCCAAAGCCCAAAGCGTCTGGTCGCTGTGCCTGACAATCACCGGATTGCTGATCGGTTTTGGGGCCCCGTTGATCGGGGCCTTGGCCGATGTAACGGGACGCAGAATTCCTTGGATCTTTGGGTTTTCGGTGATGTACGTCGTGGGATCGGCGATGTTGTGGTACACCGCGCCTGACGGATCAAACATGTGGCTGATGCTGTCCGCCTTTGGATTGGGATTTGTTGGTGCAGAATACGCCCTGATTTTTATCAACTCTCAACTTCCAGAACTCGGAGACCCGAGCGAAGTTGGTGAAATCTCTGGTTCAGGGTTTGCCTTTGGGTATTTCGGTGGACTGGTCTCGCTTGCCATCATGCTGTTGATGTTTGTCGAACAGCCAAATGGGAAAACACTGATCGGATTGGATCCCTTTTTCGGGTTTGATGCCTCTCAGAAAGAAGGGACGCGCTTTGTCGGGCCGATGACGGCTGCTTGGTACGTGATCTTCATGATCCCGTATTTCCTATGGGTTCGGGATGCCAAGGCAACCGGAAAACGCGGTTCCTTTTCACAGGCGCTTGGCGTTCTAGGGAAATCTATTTCCAACCTCAAAACCCGTGTCAGCCTGCGCAGTTATCTTGGATCGTCGATGTTCTATCGGGACGCCCTGAACGGGCTTTACGGGTTTGGCGGGGTCTATGCCAAGCTGGTGTTGGAATGGGACATCGTCAAAATCGGCGTTTTCGGGATCATCAGCGTTTTAGCCGCCTCTATCTTTGCATGGATTGGCGGCAAGATGGACAAACGTTTTGGTCCCAAGCCGGTCATCATCGTTGCGATATGGGTTCTCATTTTTGTCTGCACAACGATCATCAGCATGGACCGAACACAGGTATTTGGCATTCAACTAGCGCCCGGATCAAACCTGCCGGATCTGCTGTTTTTCGGCTGCGGAATCCTGATCGGCGGCATGGGGGGCATTCTGCAAGCCTCGAGCCGCAGCCTTATGGTTCGCCATTCTGATCCCGAAACACCGACCGAAAGCTTTGGTTTATATGGTCTTTCGGGCCGTGCGACGGCGTTTATGGCCCCCATGTTGATCGGCATCGCCACAACAATGACAGGCAGCGCGCGATTGGGGGTTTCCCCAGTCATAGGGTTGTTTATCATCGGCCTTATCTTGTTACATTGGGTTAAACCCGAAGGAGATGGTTCCGAGTGAGAGTTCCCCGTTTTGTATTGTTTTCTTGTTTCCTGCTGGCTCTGACAACGCCCGCTTTTGCTGAACCTCTGGCAAAATCTCTGTTCGGTGCGAAAACCACCGGATCACAGCAAGCTGCAGCGCCTTTTGGCAGCTATGCCAAGGGGTGCGTTGCCGGAGCTGTTCAGTTGCCAGAATCCGGGCCGACGTGGCAAGCGATGCGTCTGTCGAGAAATCGAAACTGGGGCCATCCGGAAACCATCGACTATATCAAAAAGCTCAGCACCTTTGCGCGTAATCAACGCGGGTGGAGCGGGTTGTATATCGGCGACATCAGCCAACCCCGTGGCGGGCCAATGTTGTCAGGACATCGCAGTCACCAAATTGGGTTGGACATCGATATCTGGATGTTGCCAGCCAACAATCTGAACTTATCGCGTAAACATCGCGAAAACATCTCGTCGATTTCTATGCGCCGGTCCAAAGGGGCCTTTGTGAACAGCAACTGGACCCCACAACATCACGCGATCCTGCGCGCCGCTGCCAAAGACAAAAGAACAGCGCGGATTTTCGTATTTCCCGGGGCCAAGGTCCAGATGTGCAAGGATGAGAAAGGCAATCGGAAGTGGTTGCGTAAAATTCGCCCTTGGTATGGCCACCACTATCATTTTCATGTTCGGCTCAAATGCCCCCGTGGCATGAAAGGCTGTGTAAACCAAGCTGCTCCGCCCAAAGGGGATGGATGTGCCGATGCCCAGAAGTGGGTGAACGACATTCTCAGCCCTCCTCCGCCAAAACCGCGGGATCCGAACGCGCCTAAGCCTAAGCCTCGTCGTGAATACGTTCTGTCTGATTTGCCAAAACAATGTCGTTCCGTCTTGCAGTCGCAGTAGTCCTTGCGGTTCTGCTTAGCAGTTCAGCAATAGCGGTCAGCACACCAAAGGCGGTTCTGCTTGGCAGTTTCCCTTGGCAGGGGAAACAAGCATGGTTTGGCGGTTTTTCGGCCCTTGAAATGGCACCTGATGGGGGGTCGATGACCGTCCTCAGCGACCGGTCCACAATTGCGACCGCCCGCATTCAGAGAGACGGTGATCAAATCACATCCGTACAGTTCACGGCCAGCAACAAATTGAGATCCAGTAAGAACAAGATCCTGTCTGGGGGCGCCGGAGATTCAGAAGGATTGGTTGTCACGGGAAACGGGGATCTTTTCATTTCGTTTGAGGGTGTGCATCGGGTCGCTAAATACGACACCCTGTCCGGCATTTCCCATGTTCTGCCCCGTCCCAAGGCATTTCGCTCGCTCTCCAGAAACGGCTCGTTTGAATCGTTGGCTATGGATGCGCAGGGGCGGCTTTATACCATGCCCGAAGCCAATCGCGACATTAATGGCAATATCCCGGTCTATCGATGGGATGGCCGCCGCTGGTCTACTCCATTCAGCCTGCCAGCAACCCATGGCTTTCTACCGGTGGGGGCTGATTTTGATGCCCAAGGGCGGCTGTATGTCTTGGAGCGTGGAACCTCTGTGCTTGGGTTTCGCAGCCAACTGAGACGCTGGAAGGTGACCAACGCTGGTCTGTCTCAGCCAGAAACACTGTTGAAAACCGGGTCAGGGGTCCATGATAATCTAGAAGGTGTTTCAATCTGGCGAGATGATCGCAACCGATTGCGTGCGACCATGATATCGGACGACAATTTTATGTTTTTCCAACGCACAGAGCTAGTAGAATACGTCTTGCCCAACTGACTTGCGAAAATAGACCAAGACGTTTATGTGAGACGCTTGCCCGGGTCTATGACCGGGCCAAGTCGCCGCTACCTTGCAAAAACGGGCATACAAAATGACACGCGCACATCTCCCTGGCATTCTTGCCATGGCCATCATCGTGGTGGCCTCGAATATTCTGGTACAGTTCCTGTTCGGCCAATGGCTGACATGGGGTGCCTTTACTTATCCCCTCGCCTTTCTGGTCACTGACCTGATGAACCGCGTTTATGGCGCGGGTCCTGCCCGCAAAGTTGTCGTAATCGGCTTTGTCGTGGGTTTGATCTGCTCTTTGATTGGCACACAAATCATAGGTGAATTTGGCCCACTGGTCACGCTTCGCATCGCTCTGGGGTCTAGCCTTGCCTTCCTGACGGCCCAATTGGTTGACGTCAGCGTCTTTGCCGCCCTGCGCAAGGGCGCATGGTGGCGGGCGCCTCTGGCCTCCACGCTTGTGGGGTCAACACTGGACACGGCGTTGTTCTTTTCCATCGCGTTTTCAGCACAGCTGATGTGGCTGGAACCGGGCAACGACGTCAGCTGGGCAAACGAAGCCCTGCCTATTTTGGGCATGGGTCCGGTTGCTCCGCTTTGGGTGTCACTGGCAACGGCTGACTGGATGGTCAAGCTATCGCTGGCCCTGTTGGCGCTGATCCCATTCCGGATGATCGTCGCCTATCTGGATCCGGCCAAACGCACCGCCTAAAATTACCGCTTGGTGATTTTCCAATCCCGTGGCAAGCTCACCTTGAGTTCAACAAATGAAAAGGAGGTGATCCAGTGTCAAGAAAGGTATTGGAGAGAGGCGTCGGAACAATTCAGGAGAGCTCCCGTTAGGGCAACCCCTGGCGCAGCGCGCCACCTGAATTGATCTGAGATCAGGTCTAACCGACCCGACCTCCTGAAAACTTTCGAAGGGCCACCTGTACGGGTGGCCCTTTTTGATTGCAGCACAACAGTCTATGGTCGCCCTATGTTGCGGATAACAGACACCATACTCATCCAAGATTGGGAACTCAGCGAAAGCTTTATGCGGGCTTCGGGCCCCGGCGGGCAGAACGTGAACAAAGTCTCGTCCGCTGTCGAGTTGCGGTTCGAGGCTGAACGGTCGCCTGCCCTGCCCATCCCGGTCAAAAACCGGCTGCGTCGCCTTGCTGGACGACGGTGGACCAAGGATGGCGCAATTATCTTGCAATGCGACGAAACTCGTTCGCAGACACGCAATCGCGAGATTATTCGCGAACGGTTGGTCGACCTCATTACCCAAGCACTGGTCGCCCCCAAACGCCGCATCGCAACCAAACCCACCAAGGGATCCCAACGTCGCCGCATCGCATCGAAAAAGGCACGCGGCGAGATCAAAGCCCTGCGTGGCAAAGTCGGGGACGAATAGGCTGGCGTCTCAGTCTGGGACTGCTAGGGTCATCCCCGAGTCGCACTTTAGGGGAGGTGAAGCGTATGAGACTGCACGGAAAAACAGCGATCGTAACAGGTGGAGCATCTGGTTTCGGCGCCGGTATTGTCGCTAAATTTGTGTCTGAGGGCGCGCATGTGATGATCGCTGATATCAATGGTGAGGCCGCCGAAAAAGTGGCCGCTCAGATGGATGGTGATGCCTTCGCTCATCAGGTTGATGTTGGCAACGGAACCTCGGTCGAGCACATGGCTGAAACCGCCATTCGCACCATGGGGCACGTCGATATCTTGGTGAACAACGCAGGCATCACACATATGCCCACCCCGCTTGAAGACGTCAGCGAAAGTGATTTTGACCGCGTCTTTAACGTGAACATGAAATCCGTGTATTTCACCGCTCGCGCCTTGGTTCCGCATATGAAAGAGCGCGGCAAAGGCGCGATCCTGAACGTTGCATCGACTGCTGGCGTGTCCCCGCGTCCCAACCTGAATTGGTACAATGCGTCTAAGGGCTGGATGATCACGGCGACCCGCACGATGGCGGTGGAACTGGCCCCCTCTGGCGTGCGCGTGAATGCGTTAAACCCCGTGGCTGGGGAAACCCCGCTGCTCAAGTCATTCATGGGCGAAGATACCCCGGAAATGCGTGCCAAATTCCTGTCCACTATCCCGTTGGGCCGGTTTTCAACGCCCGAAGATATGGGCAATGCCGCCTGCTATCTTTGTTCTGACGAAGCCGGAATGATTACAGGCGTCGCGATGGAAGTTGACGGCGGTCGTTGCATCTAATCCAAAGTATTAAAGGACGCTCTTTATGATCCCCGGCCCTCGCAATTTGATCACTGACGTTCCCGGCCTTTTGGTGGGTAATGCGCAGAATGATGCCCTTAAATCTGGCGCAACCGTTTTGACGGCTGCGGAGCCGTTTGTGACCTCGGTGCATGTGATGGGCGGGGCGCCGGGCTCGCGGGAGACGGATCTGTTGGCCCCGGACAAATCAGTGGCCAAAATTGATGCACTGACCCTGGCCGGGGGATCGGCCTATGGGTTGGATGCCTGTTCGGGTGTTTCGGATGCGTTGCGGGCCCAAGGGCGCGGGTACAAGGTTGCCGAGGCAATCATTCCCATCGTTCCCGGGGCGATCATTTTTGACCTCTTGAACGGGGGCAACAAAAATTGGCAGGATAATCCATACCGGGCTTTGGGGCGTGCTGCATTTGAAGCGGCTGGACCCGATTTCGCCCTTGGAACGGCTGGGGCCGGAACCGGCGCCCTGACTGCGATGTTAAAGGGCGGACTGGGGTCTGCCTCTCTGGTTCTGGACAGCGGAATAACCGTGGCTGCCTTGGTCGCGGCCAACCCCATGGGCAGTGTCACCACCCCCGGAGATCGCCATTTTTGGGCGGCTCCGTTTGAGGTTGATGGCGAATTTGGGGGCATTGGACCCGACCCTGCCACCGGTTTGGGGCGCGTGCTGGAAAGCCGAAAGATGAAGACCATGCTGGGGCAGGCACAAGATCGGGCAAACACCACGATTGCCATCGTCGCCACCGATGCCATTTTGTCAAAGGCGCAATGCCAACGCGTCGCAGTGGCCGCCCATGATGGCATTGCACGTGCCGTTGTACCGGCCCATTCGCCGGGGGACGGCGATCTGGTATTTGCACTCAGCACCAGCGCCCAAGAGATGGCCCTGCCAGAGCGGGACCTGACGCATATCGGACATGCAGCATCAATCTGCCTCAGTCGCGCGATTGCACGGGGCATCCATCTGGCCACACCCGCAGCCGGAGACCCCTTGTTGTGTTGGTCACAAGCAAATTCCAGCGCCTGACACTAAGACCAAAGTGGCTGCGACACAGTGCCTGCACGTGGCAATCTGCCGGTTGACTCTTGGTCTACTTGCGCTCTTTTTTGCCACAGCTATTTTGTTAGGAGACTAGCCATGAACCGTATCGTTGCGACCGTGATCGTGGGACTATTGGCGTTCCCGGCGTTGGCCGAAGGTGACGCTGAAAAAGGTAAAAAAGCATTCAACAAATGCAAAGCCTGTCACACCATCGTATCCGATGAAGGCGAAACCATCATCAAGGGCGGCAAAACGGGCCCGAACCTGTACGGCGTTGTTGGCCGCGCGGCTGGCTCTGTCGAAGGGTTCAAGTATGGCAAAAGCCTTGCTGCAGCCGGCGAAAAGGGTCTTGTTTGGGACGAGGAAACATTTGTGGCCTATTCCAAAAACCCCAAGGACTTTCTCAAAGCATACTTGGATGACAGCAAAGCCAAATCGAAAATGTCGTTCAAGCTGAAAAAGGGTGGCGAAGACGTCTTTGCCTACCTCAGCAGCGTCGCACCTGCCCCTGCCGCCGCTGAAGAAGCGGATGCAGAACAGCCTGCTGACTAAGCCAATACCCAGTGAATTCCGAAAGGCCGCACCCCCTGCGGCCTTTCGTGCGCTTGATTGGTGGCCAGATCATTGCCACGTTAGAAAAAACGCAGGGTCAACTTAGATCTCTTGCACCCCAATCACCGCAGCGATCACAATGACACACTTTCAACATTCAGCCTGCTACAGCCCCTGTTTTCGCACTGCGGCCTCAGGAGCATCGACATGGGCATCTTGATCCCCGCCTGGGTTGATGGAGAACTCGCCCCTGTTGACAAACTGGAAGCCCACGAAAAGGGCCTGAAACACAAGGCCGTTTCGGTTTTCGTGGTCCGCGGCATGGATATTCTGATCCAGCAACGCGCCATGGGGAAATATCACACACCCGGATTATGGGCGAACACATGTTGCACACACCCCGATTGGGATGAACCCTCTTCAACCTGCGCTGTACGACGGTTGGACGAGGAACTGGGCATTAGGGGTATTTACCCTGAATTCCGCCATCGGTTGGAATACCATGCAGATGTGGGCAACGGCATGGTGGAAAACGAAGTTGTGGATGTGTTTCTGGCCCATGCACGCGGAAATTTACCGTTCACACCGAACCCCGAAGAGATCATGAATACGCGCTGGATCGACTATCATGATCTTCTGGCCGAAGTGCGCCGCCATCCCGAACGGTTCACGCCTTGGCTCAAAATTTATCTACATAACCATGCAGATACGATCTTTGGACCTGATCTGATCATTTCTGCCAAAGCCTAGGACTTGCCGCCCGCCCTATTCGCTGGTTGTGTGTTGGCAACGTGGGAGAGAGACAATGACCGTATTGATCGCCGGTGGCGGAATCGCTGGCCTGAGCCTTGGGTTAACCCTACACGAAATCGGTGTCCCGTTTCGTATCTTTGAAGCCGTCGATACGGTCAAACCGCTTGGGGTCGGGATTAATCTGCAACCCAATGCGGTGCGTGAACTTATTAACCTGAATCTTGAAACAGAATTATCCGCCATTGGCGTGCGGACCCGTCAGTACGGGTTTTATTCAAAGCTGGGCAAAACCATCTGGGAAGAGCCGCGCGGAACTTCAGCCGGATATGCCTGGCCGCAATACTCGGTTCATCGGGGGGAATTGCAGGTGATGTTGTATCAGGCCCTCATCGCGCGCGCTGGTTCCACGTGCCTTGAAACCGGTGCTCGGGCGGTTGGGTTCGAAAATACCGCAGATGGGGCAACGCTATTGCTAGAAGATGGTCGGCGAGAAACGGGCGCATTGCTTGTTGCGGCGGACGGTATCCATTCCGCCCTGCGCGCCCAGATGTACCCGTCCGAGGGCGCTCCGATCTGGAACGGCCGGGTTTTATGGCGCGCAACAACCAATGCGGACGCCTTTTTTGGTGGCGGGGCGATGGTGATGATTGGTCACAACGATTTGCGTCTTGTCGCCTATCCGATCTCGAACACCGACAGGCACGGTCAGGCAACCATCAACTGGATTGCTGAAAAGCGGTTTCCTCTCAATGCGTCGTGGAAAAAAGAAGACTGGAACCGGGCGGCTGACATCGGGGACTTTTTGCCGGACTTTGAGGAATGGGGCTTTGACTGGATTGATGTTCCAGCCCTGATCACAGGCGCTGATGTGGTCTATGAGTATCCTATGGTGGATCGCGACCCCCTACCCAACTGGACCGAGGGCAATGTAACGTTGATGGGCGACGCGGCGCACCCGACCTATCCCGTTGGATCAAATGGGGCGAGTCAGGCCATTCTGGATGCACGCCTCATCGGGGCGCAAATATTGGAACACGGTGTAACGACGCAGGCCCTGACCGCGTTCGAGGCCCAAGTCCGACCAATCACAACCGGCGTGGGTCTGGCCAATCGCGCAGGGGGCGGCCCGGATGGTGTTTTGCAGCAAGTTGAGGATCTGTGCGGCGGTGACTTTGACGTCATTGACGACGTGATCCCGATTGCAAAGCTGGCTGAGCACGCGGAAAAATACAAAACCCTCGCGGGCTTTTCCATTGCCGAGCTGAACTCACGCCCCCGGACAATCCCCGAGGGCGCAAAGCTAACTTAATACGTCATTGCTGCCTGCACTGCGCGCTGCCAGCGCGCATAGGCGGCATCGCGATCTTCGGATGGCATTTCAGGGCTGAACCGCTGATCCAATGCCCATGTCTGGGAAAAACCATCCTGATCGGGGTATACACCCGCCTGCATGCCCGCCAACCAAGCGGCCCCCAAAGCTGTGGTTTCCTGCATCACCGGGCGATCCACTGGCGCGCCCAGCAGATCTGCCAAGCCTTGCATCGCCCAATCCGACGCGCTCATCCCGCCATCAACCCGCAGGATCATATCGGCATCCGCACCCCAATCGCTCTGCATGGCCTGCCACAAATCTCGGGTTTGATAGGCAATGCTTTCCAGCGTCGCTTTGCACAACTCAGCCGGGCCTGTGTTGCGCGTCATGCCAAAGATCGCCCCACGACAGTCCGGTTTCCAATAGGGTGCCCCCAACCCGGTAAAGGCAGGAACAAGGACGACCGATTGCGCGGGGTCTGCATGTTGCGCCAGTTCACCGCTTTGGGCTGCGGTTTCGATAATGCCCAAACCGTCGCGGAGCCACTGCACCGCAGCGCCCGCGATAAAGATCGATCCTTCCAATGCATAAGTGCGTTGACCACTCAATTGATAAGCGACCGTCGTCAACATCCGGTTTTTCGACGTAACAGGCTCGGACCCTGTGTTAAGCAAAGCAAAACACCCGGTTCCGTAGGTTGATTTCATCATCCCCGGCGCAAAACAGGCCTGCCCTATTGTGGCGGCCTGTTGATCGCCAGCAACGCCCAAAATCGGGATCGCACCGCCCAACAAAGTGGTCAGCCCAAAGTCTGCGGCGCAATCCTGTACCTCGGGCAGCATCGCCATCGGCACGTCTAGCAAATCGCAGATCTCCGCGCTCCACTGACCCGTGTGGATGTCAAACAAAAGGGTTCGCGCCGCATTGGTAGCGTCGGTGACATGTCTCTGCCCCTCGGTCAGGCGCCAGATCAGAAAAGAGTCGATGGTCCCGAACAACAATTCCCCAGCCATTGCACGGTCACGCGCGCCGGGGACCGTATCCAGAATCCATTTCACCTTGGTGCCCGAAAAATAAGGATCCAGTAGCAACCCGGTTTGCGCTGTAATGTCATCCTCGCACCCGGCTTGGCGCAAGCGTTCGCAGGTTTGTGCGGTGCGCCGGTCTTGCCAGACAATTGCATTGTGGATCGGTTTGCCTGTGGTGCGATCCCAAACAACCGTGGTTTCGCGTTGATTGGTAATCCCGATTCCAGCGATTTGTTCAGGCCCAACACCCTGTGCCGTCATTACTTCGCGGCAAACGCTCAGTGTGGTTTCCCAAATCTCTTCGGGATCATGCTCCACCCATCCGGCTTGGGGGAAATGCTGGGTAAATTCCTGTTGGCGGGTCCCCACCCGTGCCATCTTGTCATCAAACAGAATGGCCCGGGACGATGTCGTCCCCTGATCGATTGCCAGAATATAGCTCATGCCTGCTCCTCATCGCATTTTGAGCGAGACTAGCCCGAGGGCAGGCATCCAATCCAGTGCCGAAATATCAGAGTGCGGGAACCGCGATATTATCAATCAAACGCACGCCGTCCATCCACGCAGCTGCCAGCAATCGCGCCGGGCGTGTGGGCGTATCCAACGCGGCAAGCGAAGTGGCACAGCGCAGATCGAAATATTCGACATCCTTGAAACCCGCATCGACCAACTGTGCTTTGGCTTGTTCTCCAAGTACGGCAAACGTGCCGCCTTTGGCCAGTTCATCCGCGACATGTTGCATGATCGGGTTCAAACGAGCGGCCCGCGTCAATCCATCGTTGGACAGGCGCAGGTTGCGCGATGACATCGCGAGCCCAGAAGGTTCGCGCACCGTTGGGCAACCGACCACCTCAATCGGGATGTCGAGATCCCGTGCCATACGAGTTACCAACATCAACTGTTGATAATCCTTTTGCCCGAAATAGGCACGATCTGCGGCGGTTTGCAGGAACAGCTTGGCAACCACTGTCGAAACACCATCAAAATGTCCCGGGCGAAACTCGCCTTCCATCACATCGGTCAAGCCAGTGACTGAAACGTTGGTTGCGAACCCATCTGGATAGATTTGATCGGGACCCGGCACATAGATGACATCCACCCCAACCGGGGCCAACTTGGCCGCATCATCAAATTCCGTGCGGGGATAATTTGCCAGATCTTCGGGATTATTGAATTGTTTTGGGTTGACGAAAATCGTCACGATGACCCGATCACAGCCAGCGCGCGCAGCCTCGGCCAACGACAAGTGCCCTGCGTGCAGTGCGCCCATGGTTGGAACCACACCGATGCTCTGACCCGCGCGGGACCATTGCGTGGTTTTAGCGCGCAACTCATCCAAGTTACGCAAAATTGGGGCTGTCATCAGGTATTTCCTTTGGCCGGAACGGTATCGGCAAAAACATGTTCAGCAGCCGGAAAACTGCGGTCTCTGACTTCTGCTGCGTATTGGGCAATCGCGGAATCCGCTTGCGCCCCAAGATCAGCATAGCGTTTGACGAACTTCGGCTTAAAGGCCGTGAAAAAGCCCAGCATGTCATCGACAACCAAAATTTGCCCATCACATCCCGCAGACGCGCCAATCCCGATGGTTGGAATGGCCACTTCGGCTGTGATCTGATCTGCGAGCACCTGCGGCACCTTTTCCAACACCACCGAGAACGCCCCGGCATCGCTCACCGCATGGGCATCTGCCAATACGGCGTCAGCCTGCGCATCCCGGCCCTGAACCTTGTAGCCCCCCAAGGTATTGATGGATTGCGGTGTCAGGCCGATATGCGCCATCACTGGAATGCCGCGTTTGGTCAGAAAACGAATGGTTTCGGCCATCTCGACCCCGCCTTCCAATTTGACCGCGCCAGCGCCGGTTTCCGCCATCAGCCGCGCCGCGTTGCGGAAAGCTTGGGTCGGTCCCTCTTCGTACGAGGCGAACGGCATGTCGATCACCATCATCGCGCCGTTCAATCCCCGCGCGACAGCTTGGCCGTGAAGGATCATCATCTCCATCGTCACGCCAAGGGTCGAAGTCAGCCCATGCAGCACCATTCCAACGCTATCACCCACCAAAACAAAGTCACAATGCGGATCCATGACCTGTGCCATTGGCGTCGTATAGGCGGTCAAACTCACCAAAGGTTGCCCCCCTTTTCTGGCACGAATATCTTCTGCGTTCGGGGCTTTTTTGCGGGCGGTGGCGCTCATCGTCAGTCCTGCTGGCGGTTTATGTTGCAGTGCAGCATAACATTTACTTTGCGCTCAACAAAGACCGATTGCGCCAACATTTCCTTGATTGCCCCTAAGTTTACGGGAACAGTGAACAAAGATACGCCGGATTCTGCGATTCAGGCGGTAATTCATTTCGTGGGGAGACGATTATGAGACCAAATTTGAAACGGAGCCTGGTATCGGGCTTGGCGCTTGGCGCGACCCTGCTGGCCTCACAGGTCTGGGCCAAAGATGACATCACTGTCGCCATGCAACTCGAGCCGCCGCACCTGGACCCAACCAGCGCCGCAGCTCAGGCGATCGACTCTGTTGTGTATTCCAACATCTTCGAAGGGCTGACCCGTTTCATGGGGGACGGCGCCATTGTTCCGGGCCTCGCCGAAAGCTGGGAAATCTCAGAAGACGGCAAAACATACACCTTCAAGCTGCATGATGGGGTGACTTTTCATGACGGCACTACAATGGACGGCGAAGACGTCAAGTTCAGTCTGGATCGCGCCCGTGGAGAAGACAGTGCAAACGCCCAAAAGGCTCTGTTCGCAGGCATAGCCGATGTGACTGTGGTTGACCCCTTGACTGTTCAGGTCACCTTGTCCGAGCCCAACGGCAACTTCCTATTCAATTTGGCTTGGGGTGACGCCGTGATCGTTGCGCCAGAAAGCATCGAAAACATCAAAACCGCCCCCGTCGGCACCGGGGCCTTCAAGTTCAGCAACTGGGTGCAGGGCGATCGCATTGATCTGGAACGCAACGCTGAGTATTGGGGCACACAACCCGCACTGGCCAAGGCAACCATCAAGTTCATTTCAGACCCCACCGCCGCCTTTGCTGCCGTGATGGCCGAAGATGTCGACGTGTTCTCGGGGTTCCCGGCGCCAGAAAACCTGCCGCAGTTCGATGCAGACCCGCGGTTTCAGGTGCTGGTCGGGTCCACCGAAGGTGAGACGATCCTGTCCACCAACAACAAGCAGCCTCCGTTCGACAACGTAAAAGTGCGCCAAGCACTGGCCCATGCCATTGATCGTCAGGCAATCATCGATGGTGCCATGTTTGGCTACGGCACGCCTATTGGCACGCATTTCGCACCCCACAATCCGGCCTATGTCGATCTGACCGGAAATTCAGCCCACGATCCCGAAAAAGCCAAGGCGTTGCTGGCCGAAGCGGGCTTTCCCGATGGATTTGAAACAACGCTGCACCTGCCGCCCCCATCGTATGCCCGTCGCGGTGGCGAAATTATTGCCGCGCAATTGGCCGCTGTTGGTATCAAGGCCGAGATCACCAATGTTGAATGGGCCCAGTGGCTTGAAACCGTATTCCGAGGCAAGAACTTTGGTCTGACCATTGTCAGCCACACCGAGCCAATGGATATCGGCATCTATGCCCGTCCCGAGTACTATTTTCAGTACGACAACAAAGCGTTTCAGGACTTGATGGCTTCGCTCAATGAAACCACCGATCCCGCAATGCGGACTGAAATGCTGCAAAAAGCCCAGACCGTGATTTCCGAGGATTATGTCAACGGTTACCTGTTTCAGCTCGCCAATCTGGGCGTCGCCAAAGCCGATGTTCAAGGGCTCTGGGTCAATGCACCAACGGCTGCGATCGATTTGACCGGCGTCAGCTGGGCCAACTAAATCAGCCTTACGGGGCCCCGCATGCCGGGGCCTCGGCCTTTTCTTACACACTCAAGATAGCTCATGCTCCGCCATATATTTTTCCGGCTATGCCTGCTCATCGGGCTTGTGGCCCTCATAGGTCTTTCGCTCAGCCCGAATACAGCCCAGGCACAAGGGCTGTTGCGCTCGGATATGGGAGTAGCAGTCGGCACCCCTGAAAAGCCGCTGGAAGTCGCGATCGGAATACAGATCGACCAAATTTCATTTGTTGATCAGAAATCAGAAAACTATGGGGCTGTCGCAACCATTCGCGTCAAATGGACTGACCCGGCGCTTGCATTTGATCCCGAGGACATTGGGCGCGAAACCCGGATCATAAAACCCGAAGCCTTTGTGGATTATGCGACCAAGCTGCCAACAATAGTCCCTGCTTTTGTAATCGAGAACCAACAAAGCAACCGGTGGATCCATCAATCGATCGTGGCGGTGCATTACTCCGGTGAAGTGACCTATCTGGAAAAATCATCGCTGACTCTGCAAGCTCCTTATTTCAACTTTCGGAAATATCCGTTTGATCAACAACAGTTCTATTTCGAAATCGTTTCGGTCTATCCATCAGACATCGTTCATTACACGGTTTTAGAGGAGCAATCCGGCCTTGGTCCTTTGTTGGGCGAAGAAGAATGGGTGTTGGAAAACGCCGTAATGGAGCAATCCACAGTCATTGGCATGTCTGGTCTGGAAAGCGAAAAAGTAGCGCTGGCGTTTCAAGGCCACCGGCATATTATGTACTATGCGATCCGGATATTCATGCCGATGATGGTGCTGATTACAGTTAGTTGGGCGTTGTTTTTCCTAGACGAATATCGCAAGCGGATAGAAATCGCCGGAGCAAACCTATTGGTCTTTGTCGCCTTCAATTGGGTGATCTCTGATGACTTACCCAAATTGGGTTATCTGACCTTCCTTGATTTCATGTTGCAATGGATGTTCGTCGTCACAGGAGCAATCATTGTTTTCAATGTCCTACTCAGGCGAATGAAGGTTGCCGGACGCGAAGCAGCAGCCCGCAAGTGGGACAACTATGTAATCAAGTGGATTTACCCGCTAGGCTACCTTGCCATCGTGGGCTTTGCCGTAACGAACTTCCTGATCGTTTAATAGAGACTGGACCACAGAGAAACACGCGCCTAACGTGCCAGAATGATACGTTATTCGTTGAAGCGATTGCTCTCTTTGGTCCTCAGCCTCGCCATCGCGTCGGTGGTCATTTTCGCTGTGATCGAGGTGGCACCAGGTGATCCCGCGTCCTTTATGCTGGGTGTGAACGCACAAGAGGACACGCTTGCCGCCTTGCGCGCTGAATTGGGCTTGGATGTGTCCAAGGCACATCGATACCTCGCTTGGGTCACCGGGATGCTGTCGGGTGATTTTGGCACATCTTATACCTACCGAACCCCCGTCGCTGAAATGATTTCTGATCGCTTGTGGGTCTCGCTACCGCTCGCGCTATTTGCACTCGCGCTTTCAACTCTCATCGCGTTCCCCGCTGGCATTTACGCCGCCGCCCGCCGGGGCAAGGCGGGGGACATGGCCGTTATGGGCGCCACCCAATTGGGCGTGGCAATCCCAAATTTCTGGTTTGCGATGATGCTGGTTCTGATTTTTGCCATCAATTTACGCTGGTTTGGCGCTGGCGGGTTTGCCGGATGGGAAGATGGGCTATGGGTTGGACTGCATTCCCTGACCTTGCCCGCAATTGCACTGGCGTTGCCGCAGGCCGCAATATTGGCAAGGGTCATGCGATCCGCCTTGCTGGATATATTGGGCGAGGACTTCATGCGCACCGCCCGCGCCAAGGGACTAAGCCGGCGCCAAGCGTTGTGGCGTCATGGTGTGCGCAACGCCATGATTCCGGTTCTGACCATCATTGGGCTGCAGTTTTCATTCCTGCTTGCCGGGTCCATCATCATCGAACAGGTGTTCTACCTGCCCGGCCTTGGACGATTGGTATTTCAGGCAATTTCCTCGCGCGATTTGATCGTCGTTGAATCCGTTGTCATGTTGCTGGTTTTTGCCGTCATCACCGTGAATTTCCTTGTCGACCTGGCTTATGCATTGGTTGACCCCCGCCTAAGGAGCCGAACATGAGCCGCAATCTGGTTCTGGGTGGCATGCTGTCCTCGCTCGTGGTTTTGGCGGCGTTGGTGTCGTTTGTCTGGACCCCGTTCGATTACGCCGCCATCGACATTCCCAACAAGCTCAAGACGCCGACTGGCGAGCATTGGCTGGGAACGGATCATTTTGGCCGCGATATGATGTCGATGGTCATGGTTGGTGCACGCACCTCTCTTGCCGTGGCGTTGGTCGCGGTGGGAATTGGCATGGGTTTGGGCGTGCCATTGGGGCTGACTGCTGCTGCACGCAAAGGGTCCTGGCTTGATGAGGTGATCATGCGGGGCAACGATCTGGTGTTTGCGTTTCCCTCGCTGGTCATCGCGATCTTGATCACTGCCGTGTTTGGGGCCGGTGCGGTCAATGCCATCATCGCCATCGGGATTTTCAACATTCCGGTGTTTGCCCGTATCACGCGCGGTGCCGCGCTCAGCCTCTGGGAACGTGAATTTATCCTCGCGGCCCGCGTGGCCGGAAAATCAAGCGCTCGCATTTCTGCCGAACATATCCTGCCCAATGTCATGAACCTGTTGATTGTACAGGGCACCATCCAATTCTCACTGGGTATTCTGGCCGAGGCGGGTCTATCCTATGTTGGGTTGGGCGCGCAGCCCCCCACCCCCAGTTGGGGCAGGATGCTGGCCGACGCGCAAACAATGGTCAGCTTTGCACCACACCTTGCGCTGATCCCCGGTTTTGCAATCATCCTTACGGTTCTGGGTCTGAACTTGATGGGGGATGGGTTGCGCGACTGGCTTGATCCCAGGCTGCGGGTGGCCCGCACATGAGCCTGCTACAAATCCACAATCTGTCGCTGTCCATCCACGCTTTTGACGTGTTGAAAGGTGTATCGCTGACTATCGCCCCCGGTGAAATCGTTGCGGTCACGGGCGAAAGCGGGTCCGGCAAATCGATGACCGCGTTGGCCGTTATGCAACTGTTGCCAGAGTCCACCCGGATCACTGGATCTATCACACTTGACGGTGTCGATCTTTTGACCCAGTCCGAGGCCCAGATGTGCGCCGTTCGGGGTGCGGCCGTGGGGATGATATTTCAGGAACCCATGACCGCGCTAAATCCGGTCAAAACCATTGGCGATCAGGTGATGGAGACGATCCTGATCCACAAGGCCCTGCCCAAAGATCAAGCTCTGGCCCGGACTATCGAAGTTCTGGATCGTGTCGGTTTGCCCACAGACCGGTTCCCCCTGTCCCGATTTCCGCACGAACTGTCCGGGGGGCAACGCCAGCGTGTCGTCATTGCGATGGCCATTGCGCTGCGACCAAAACTGTTGATCGCGGATGAACCCACAACCGCCCTGGATGTCACCACACAAGCCCAGATCCTCGACCTGCTGAAAGGTTTGGCAAAAGAATACGGCATGGGGTTGCTGATGATCACCCATGATCTGGCGGTTGTTGCGGATATGGCAGACCAGATCACCGTCATGCGCCACGGCGAGGTGATTGAAACAGGCGCCACGCAACGCCTGCTGAGGGACATGCAGCACCCCTATACCCGGATGCTTTTCGAGGCGTCGAACCATCAGGTCACCCTGCCGACCGTACAAGACCAAACACCTCTGTTGACCGTACAGAATGTGGTGCGTGATTACCGCCTGCCCCGCACCAAACTGTTTGCCACGCCGGGCCACCACCGCGCCGTCGACCATGTCAGCTTTACCCTGAACCAAGGGGAACGCTTGGGTCTGGTTGGCGAGTCCGGGTGTGGAAAATCGACCCTAACACGGGCTATTCTGGGCCTTGAGCCGGTTCAAAGCGGACAAATCCAGATGCAGGGGCAATCCGTCTTTACCGGCCATTCCCCCAATCTGGCGGTCCGGCGCGACATGCAGGTTGTGTTTCAAGACCCCTTCGGCAGCTTTAACCCGCGCCATCGCGTCGACCGCCTGATCACAGAACCTTTTCACCTGCTCGATACCCCGCCCAAGGGGCAAGAGCGTTCTGACCTGATTGCCGAAACGCTGCTGGCCGTGGGTCTGTCCGCCAGTGACGCCACCAAGTATATTCACGAATTTTCCGGGGGTCAGCGACAGCGCATTGCTATCGCGCGCGCGCTGATCATCCGTCCGCAATTGATCCTGTTCGACGAAGCGGTCAGCGCGCTGGACGTCTCGGTTCGGGCCCAAATTCTGGATCTGCTCGTCGAATTATGCGAGGCCTACAACCTGACTTACCTGTTCATCAGTCATGACCTGAGCGTGGTGCGCACCGTGACGGATCGTGTGCTGGTGATGAAGTCCGGTCAGATCGTCGAACAGGGTGAAACAGAGCAGGTCTTTAGCAATCCCCAACACCCCTATACTGCGTCCCTGATCGCGGCGGCTCCGCAACTGCCCGACCTACACGCCCTGCAATCGGAGCATTCCTGATGACCACACCTATCTGGTTCGACCCCTCCTTGTGTTTGATTGATGGCGCGTGGGTGCCCAGCGCCTCGGGCCAAACGCTTGCCCTGGTCAACCCATCTGATGGCTCTGAAATCTGCCACATCGCGCGCGGGGGCAAAGAGGATATTGATCGCGCCGTCACAGCCGCCCATGCAGCCCTTGACGGACCTTGGGGCAAGATGAGTGCGCTGGAACGCGGCCGCATCCTAACCCGGATCGGACAGTTGGTCTTGGAGCGTGTCGATGACCTTGCCGCGATTGAGGCTATGGATGTTGGCAAGCCCCTGACACAAGCCCGCGCGGATGCCGTGGCACTGGCCAGATATATGGAGTTTTATGGTGGGGCCGCTGACAAGGTACACGGTGAAACCATCCCCTATTTGGATGGCTATACTGTTTACACCCTGCGTGAACCCCACGGTGTGACCGGCCATATAGTTCCATGGAACTATCCAATGCAGATTATCGGCCGCTCAGTGGGCGCGGCCTTGACCATGGGCAATGCAACCGTCCTGAAACCCGCAGAAGAGGCGTGTTTGACCGCCCTCGCCTTTGCTCAGATCGCGCAAGAGGCCGGTTTGCCCGCTGGTGCGTTGAATGTCGTGCCCGGTTTGGGTGGCGAAGCAGGCGCGGCACTTTCTGCCCACCCGGGCATCCACCACATCAGCTTTACCGGGTCCGTCGCAACGGGTGCGCTGGTGCAGCAGGCCGCAGGCCGCAATGTGGTTCCCGTCACCTTGGAATTGGGCGGCAAATCCCCCCAACTGGTGTTCAACGATGCTGACTTGGATGCCGCCCTGCCCTTTTTGGTCAACGCGGGCATTCAAAACGCCGGTCAAACCTGCTCCGCGTCCTCTCGGATTTTGGTGCAACGGGATGTGTATGAGACCGTCAAAACCCGCATGGCACAGGCCTACGGGGCGCTGACGGTTGGCCCAGCCACCGAAGATCTGCGTCTGGGACCGCTGATTTCAGATCGTCAAAAGGACATCGTGACCGGTTTTTTGAACAAAGGCGCGGATCTGCCCATTGCCGGACAAGGTGTTATCGTGGACCACGCCCCAAAATCCGGGGCCTATGTCCGGCCCACGCTGTTTGCGGATGTTCCCCCTGATCACCCGTTGGCTCAACAGGAAATCTTTGGTCCTGTTCAGGTTCTGATCCCATTTGACACCGAAGCAGATGCCGTTCGAATTGCAAACAGCACCGAATTCGGCCTCGTGGCCAGCATTTGGACCCGCGACGGTGCCCGTCAGATGCGTCTGGCAAAACAACTGCGCTCGGGTCAGGTGTTTATCAACAATTACGGCGCTGGGGGTGGGGTTGAATTGCCCTTTGGTGGCGTTGGGAAATCCGGACATGGCCGCGAAAAAGGGTTCGAAGCCCTTTATGGGTTTTCGCAACTCAAAACCGTGGCTGCCCATCATGGGTAAATCATGACGCATTCCAAAGACAACGTCACCTTAGCGATCATCTTGTCGCTTGTGGCGTTGTTGCTGTTTGATGTCATGGGATTGATTATCAAATACCTGCTGCCCCGGTATTCTGCGGCCGAACTGTCTGCCTATCGCAATTTCTTTGGTATTTTTCCCAGCCTGATTGCGCTCTGGTCGTCTTCTGGATGGCACGCGGGTGGGCGGGTTCTAAGGATTCGCCAGTGGAAACTGGGTCTTGCACGCGGGTTTATCGTCACTTTCGCGCAATTTCTGTTCTATTTTTCACTCGGCACGATGGCCTTTGCCACGGCCACGACAATCACCTATGCCAACGCCATCTTTATGACCGCACTGGCCATTCCCCTGTTGGGAGAGCGTGTGGGCCTGATCCGCTGGTCTGCTGTTTTGATTGGATTTGTTGGGGTTATGATGGTCATGAACCCAACTTCGGACAGCTTTTCCACTGCTGCTTTTGCCCCATTGGGAGCCGCCTTTTTATACGCACTGGCCGGTGTCACGGCGCGCCGCATGGATCCTGATGTTCCCAGCCCACTGATCAACCTCTATTCCGTTGCCGCCGCGCTGATTGGGTCGCTCAGCCTTGCGATTTATGCCGGAGGGTTTTCAACGCTAGCGTCGATGTCCGATCTGTTCTGGATCATTGCCATGGGATCATGCGGTGGAACCGCTGTGCTCTTGCTTGTCGTCTCATATCGCATGACCGAACAAAGCAACCTCGCGCCGTTTAACTATTTTGGCATCCCAATTGCCTTTGCGGCGGGGTGGCTGGTCTATGGCGAAACCCCGTTCGAAGATCTGTTCCCCGGCGCCTTTTTGATCATTGGTGGGGGGCTGTTGGTGATCTGGCGCGAACGCCAGGTCAAACGGTCCATTTTGCGGGGGGTGCAGCCACCCCCCAATTGATCACACGACGACTTTGATCGCCTCTTGTTGACCGACCCCAAACACCCGCTTGTAACGGTCGATTTCGCTTTGCGGACCCATCGCCTTTTCCGGGTTGTCAGATAGCTTGACGGTCGGTTTCCCATTCGCCGTAACAGCCTTACATACCAGAGAAAATGCCGCCAGCCCGTCGTCTTTGACCAGACCGCGAAAATCGTTGGTCAGCAAGGTACCCCAGCCAAAGGACACATTCACCTGCCCGGCAAACTGTTTGTGCAGCTCTTTGATTTTGTCCACATCCAAACCGTCCGAGAAAATGACCCGCTTTTGGGTAGGGTCTTCGCCACGAGCTTTCCACCAGGCAATAGCCGTTTCCGCCCCTGTCGCGGGATCACCACTGTCGATGCGGATCCCGGTCCATCCGGCCAACCAATCCGGCGCACTGTCAAGAAACCCCTGCGTGCCATAGGTGTCTGGCAGGATAATGCGCAGATTGCCTTCGTGTTCGTCATGCCAGTCGGACAACACCTCATATGGAGCGCGCGCCAGAGCGGCGTCCCCTTCGGCCAAGGCAGAATACACCATCGGCAACTCGTGGGCGTTTGTCCCGATCGCCTCGACCTCGCGACGCATCGCGATCAGACAATTCGACGTTCCGGTAAATTTGGGGCCAAGCCCCTCGAGCATCGCCTGAACACACCAATCCTGCCACATAAAACTATGACGACGACGCGTCCCGAAATCAGCGATCCCCAATCCTTCGATCTCGCGCAAGCTTTCGATCTTGGACCACACACGCGTCATCGCCTGCGCATACAGCACTTGCAATTCAAACCGGCGCATATCATGCAAAACGGCCCGTGATCGGAGCTCCATCAGAATCGCAAGCGCGGGAATTTCCCACAGCATGACTTCATGCCATTTGCCTTCAAAGGTCAGTTCATACTGATCCCCTTTGCGTTCCAGGTGATAGGGTGGCAGTCGCAGGTTCTCGAACCATTCCATGAAGTCCGGGCGGAACATCTGTCGTTTGCCGTAGAAGGTGTTGCCGCGCAGCCATGTGCTTTCGCCGCGGCTCAAACTCAGGGACCGAACATGATCCAGCTGTTCGCGCAGTTCCCCTTCGTCGATCAAGTCCGCCAACGGGATATGCGTCGACCGGTTGATCAGTGAAAACGTCACATCCGTATCCGGCTTGTTGCGGAAAACAGACTGACACATCAACAGCTTATAAAAATCAGTGTCGATCAGAGAGCGGACGATCGGGTCGATCTTCCACTTGTGGTTATAAACACGTGTTGCGATGTCCAAAGCGCGCCTCGTCAGTTAGGTCAGGCATGGATACGCCAGACAAACCGGCAAAGCAATTTCATTGCTTGGTACACCCTTCACGCCGGGGGGCATGCACCAGCAATCGCGATATGAGATCCGCACGACGCAACGGTTTGCTCATGAAATCATTCATACCTGCTTGGCGACAGGCTGTCTTGTCACTGCCAAACGTATTGGCCGTCAGCGCAATGATGATCGGTTGCTCCATGGGAGAATCGCGAATGACACGCGTTGCCTCCAGCCCGCCCATAACGGGCATGGACATATCCATAAATATCAAGTCCGGTTTGAATTCAGAAGCCATTTTCACCGTTTGTTGACCATCATGAGAAAACTGCAAATCCACGGGCAAGGCCGCAAGGAACTTCTTAATCACCAAGCGGTTGACTTTGTTGTCCTCGGCCACCAGAATTTTCATACCCTTTAGCGCACACAGGTTGGTTGACCCCAGTTTTAACAGGTTTTCACGCCACTCTGGCTGATCTTCCTCGGCATGATCCACCGGCAGGGTTACGGTAAAGCGCGAGCCCTTGCCCGGAACCGATTGAACGGCAATCTCTCCCCCCATCATCCGCACCAATTCCAACGAAATCGTCAGCCCCAACCCTGTCCCGCCGTAGTGCCGGGTTGTCGCAGCATCCGCTTGAGAAAATCGGTCAAACACATGATCCAGATTTTCCTTTGCGATGCCGATCCCAGTGTCCGCAACAACCAGCGTCAGAATATACCCATTTTCCCAACGATCAGTGGACAGGGTGACGGTTATTTCACCTTCATGGGTAAATTTGATCGCATTTCCAATCAGGTTTAGCAAAACCTGTCGTAAGCGCCCATCATCCCCCCGTATCTGAGAGGGAATTGAGGGGATCGGATTAAAGGTAAGGACCAAACCTTTGGATTTCGCCTCTGGCCACATCAACCGGACCGTATCTTCACAACACTGCCGAAGATCAAACTCCACCGGGTCCAATGCCATTTGGTGGGCGTCAAGTTTGGAAAGATCCAAAACGTCATTGATGATCGTTAGCAACGCCTTGGCGGAACTCTTTATTGTATCCGCATAAACACGCTGGTCTTTATCTAAGTCAGTTTCCAGCAACAGATCCGTCATTCCAACAACCCCATTCATCGGGGTGCGAATTTCATGGCTCATAATTGCCAGAAACTCTGCCTTTGTACGCGCTCCATCCTCGGCCGCATCACGGGCCGCCTTTAGATCCCGTGCATAATTTCTTGCCTCAGTGACATCCCGTTCCACGGCCACAGACATTTCCACATTTCCAGCCTCATCCAGAATTGGAACAAGATTGGTTTCCACCCAGATGTTAGCCCCGGATTTGGTGACGTTTTGAACCTCGCCCCGAAAGGGCTGCCCGTTTTGAATTGCGCTTTGAATGGACGCAATCGTGGCGGGATCTGTCTGCGGTCCATTGAGCAATTCACCCGGGCTGTGGCCCTGTGCCTCGCTAAGGGTGTACCCTGTTATGCGAGTGAACGCTTCGTTAACCCAAGCAATGGTTCCGTCGCCATTAGAGACAATGACACTGTCATGCGCGTTGCGGGCTACAAGCGAGAGCTGATGAGCCTCTTTCTGATGCCGCACCAACGCCAGGCTTTGCTTCGTTAGAGCAAGTGTCGTATTCCGATTATCGCGAAACCCCCAATTGACGAATTGAAGAAACAAGGCAACCATATACGCCAACAACGCTGTCCCCACAGCGTCGAGAAGCCATGTATTCAGAACGGTTTCCGGGCCAAAAAAATCAATCGCATAGAGCCCAACAGCCGTCAGGGAATAAACGGCCAATCGCACCACAGCTGCGAGTTTGTGAAAGGGCATAACCAGCCCCGCATTGATTGCAGCACCAGCCAGAAATGCCGTGGCAAACAGCGGGGACACGCCGCTTTCTGATCCAAACCAGGCAAGAAAAACACAAGCAGAGATTGTACAAGCCTGAAGGAAAGCCGTTAGCGTACTGACCGCCCTTGCCCACTTACAGGAGCGCCCGGCAGCCAGCCGCTTCAAGATCCAAAACAAGCACAAGCAATCCAGCACCTCGCCCAACAAGGCAATCCCGACCGCAAGCAGCCCGATTTCCAATCCATTGGTCGCGCCAACGACAACACCACCGGTGAGTGTCAAAATCTGGCGGCCAGAAAAATGTCTGACCCGGCCTCGCGCGTATCTCTTCAACAGTCCCTCAGGACTGAAATGTCGTTCATAGTCAGCGAGCCGGTCGACGGTCGGCGAAGGGGTATCCCGCATTATCGACCTTTGGGATTAGTTTCGATCCCAACACCCTAGGCGCGAGCTAGTTAACAAATTGCAACCAAATCTCAGATCAAGACCACTCCTGCATCGCACATCGCCTGCTTAGCAGCCGCCATAGACCCATCCATATCAATGGCCCGACACGCCCGCGTATCCACCGTAACCTGATACCCAAGCTTCGCCGCATCCAAGGCTGAAAACTGCACGCAAAAGTCCGTCGCCAGACCCACCATTGTCACCTGGTCGACACCCCGTGTACGCAAATACCCATCAAGTCCGGTGGGGGTGGTTTGATCGTTTTCAAAAAACCCTGAATAGCTGTCGATGTGCGATCGAAACCCTTTGCGCAGAATCAAATCCCCATCTGTGCGCAAATCCGTGTGAAACGCCGCACCCTCGGTGCCCTGTTGGCAGTGATCCGGCCACAAAACCTGTGGTCCATATGGCATATCAATCATTTCGAACGGGGCTTTTCCCGCATGTGTGCTGGCGAAAGAGGAATGCCCCGCCGGATGCCAATCCTGCGTCAGGATCACGGCGTCGAAGCGCTCCATCATTCCATTGATCAGCGGTACGATTTCATCCCCACCGGGCACAGCCAAGGCACCTCCGGGGCAAAAATCATTCTGAACGTCGATGACTAGCAATGCATGGGTCATGCTCTTTCTCCTCTGGTATCATATGCCTAGGCAGACCACTGCCCCGCGTCAATCCGGGCTCTTGCACAGGCCCGGACACAGGATTAAACCGCCGCTCATGTTTACTATCGCTGCGCTCTATCATTTCACCCAGTTCCCAGACCCCGCTGCAATTCAGCCGGCTCTGCTTGAACTGTGTCAGGCTCAATCCGTGCGGGGCACGTTATTGCTGGCCAAAGAAGGCATCAACGGCACCATCGCGGGCCCGCGTGCGGGCATCGATACGGTGCTCGCGCATATACGTGCATTGCCCGGTTGCGCCGATCTGGACTGGAAAGAAGCCACCGCCAAAGACGCCCCATTTGGCAAGATGAAAGTCCGTCTCAAGAAAGAGATCGTGACCATGGGCCAGCCCGACATCGACCCCAAGGCACGTGTCGGCAATTATGTTGAGCCCGAAGAATGGAATGAGTTGATCCGGTCAGACGATGTGGTCGTGATCGACACCCGTAATGATTACGAAGTTGCAATTGGCACATTCGAGGGTGCAATTGATCCCGAAACCGCGACTTTCCGCGAATTCCCCGCCTGGTGGGAAGACAACAAAGACCGGTTTCACAACAAACGTGTTGCGATGTTCTGCACTGGGGGTATCCGGTGCGAGAAATCCACCAATTTCTTACTGGGTCAGGGTGTTGATGACGTCTACCATCTCAAGGGTGGGATTTTGCGTTATCTCGAAGAAATGCCTGCAAATGACAGCACCTGGGAAGGTGAGTGTTTTGTTTTCGACAACCGTGTCTCTGTTGGACATGGCTTGGTCGAAGGCCCACACGAGTTGTGCCATGGCTGCCGCCGCCCGATCCTGCCTGCAGACAAAGAGCGCACTGAATTTGAGCACGGCGTCTCGTGTCACCAGTGCATCAAAGAGAGCTCGGAACAGGACAAAATGCGGTTCCGTGAGCGTCAGAAGCAAATCGTGCTCGCCCGCGCCCGTGGTGAGGAGCATTTTCGTATTTCCTGATCTGCCTCAGATCAAACCGAAACCCAAGACACCAACCCGGCGCTTCACGTCGAGTTGTTTTGGTTTCAAGGAATGGTCGCACAGAGCCTCCTATGCGCCGCGATTGACTGCGACCAAATGATTGTCCCACGCAACGCCAGACTGCCACAAACGGGTGGCCTGCTGGCGGACTTGGAACACTTCTCCGGTTCCAGCTGAGGCGATCAGCGCGTCGCTCAAAACGCCCAAGCCACAGACGTCTTCCAGCTCCAGCTTGCCATCCACGTGCCGACCCGCCACATCAAACAGCTGCACACGGTTCCCGCGCGGCGAAGACACGGCCAAACGCCGCCCTTTCCCCCAAAACACTACGCTGCCTCCATACCCTTTCATCGTCAGGGCCTCGGCATGGGTCATTGACACCAGCTCAGGCCCCTGTCCGCGTTGATGCACCCCCAAAACAGGCCGCGCTGCACTCAGATCGCCCTGCCATTGCATCGCAAACGCCACCAACCCATCCGAACGCACATCCAAATGGCGGATCGAATTCAATCGCTCGTCGGCTGATAGGGTAACTTGCTCCTGAACCTCTCCTTGCAGAGACAAATACGTCAGGTTCGGCAGCATGGTCGGAAGGTTCAACTTAGCGCGCCCACTTTCGGGGTGCGTTTCTATACCCCCATTGGCAACCACCAACGTCTGACCATCGGGCATCAGTCGCACGTCATGTGGGCCAACACCGCCCGAACTGAACTCACCGACGCGGGCATATCCGTTTGTGACGTCCCAAACGCCCAAGCACCCTTGCCCGGCCTCATAGTCGTTTTCCGTGGTGAACAAGGTATCGCCTTGCTTGGAAAACGCTCCATGCCCATAGAAATGCCGCCCCTCAGGGGCCTCCAATCGGGCCACCTCACGTCCGGTGACACAATCCAACACAATCACAAACCGCCCCGGGCGGCGTGCGAAGGCCACCGCCTGCGGACGATGCGGATGCGCCGCTGCCGCGTGCCCGCGTGCGGGTAGAGGGATCTCAAATATGGGTTGCCCGTCACGACCCAAACCAAACACTGCATAGTGCCCATTGGGCGCGCGGCCTGCCGATAAAAACGCTGGCGACCCGGCGTCCGCCCAGCTCAGCCGCGGGCACGCCCCGGCTGCAACAAGTCCTGCCATAAACCCGCGGCGTGATGTCATGCTCAATCGCCATCCAAGGAATTGAAGCCGCCTGAAACCCCCAACAGAGGCCCAAGATATCCTGTCGAAACGGCGCGAATATCATTAACCGTCCGTTGCAACACCTCAACCCGGAACCGGCCACTGGGGTCTGACACCCTGGCAAAGCGCGGGTCATCCAACCCTTTGGCTTCGGTCAGGGCGGTGGCAAAGCTGTGTCCCAACCGCGCCTCGATCTCTGGATCAGTATTCGCCAATTGCATCGCAAGACGCTCCAACGCTTCCAACGATAGGGTCACATTGCGCAGCGACCGGTCTGATCGCCAAGCTTCGGCGCGCTTTGGTCGCGGTGCATCATACGTCCCCAATGGACGCCCCAACCGCATATCTGCGGTGATCTGCAACCCTGTGTTCAACGCCTTGAAAAACTCCTGCGCCACCTCAGCCTCGGATTGGTACACACCGCCCTCAGTTGGGTTGCGCATCAGCTCTGCATACCGTGTGTGCCAATCTGCGGCCAACTCTTGCGCCGTCACCGAAATGTCGGCAGCCACGGCCTGCGTCAGGGCGCAATGATATTCCGAATTGCCCGCTGTGCTGATCGTTGCATCATACAACAAAAATTCCATCGCATAGAGCCCGCGCGCCGCGATAGAGACTGTTGCAAAGCTCTCAGCGGTGTCAACAACTGGGTCTTGGGACGCTATCAAACCATTCAACGCGCGCGGGGTTTTGCCCCGGCTGTCTGGCCAGAACGCAAGCGCAAAGCCACGGTTTTCTACCTCTGTCGGACCAAAGCGAAAGTGACTAACAGCCGTCCAGGCATCCAATGTTTCACCAAAGGCTGCGCGCAACGGTTCGGACTCGGCCCGGCAGTCAGTTTGCGCCGCAGCATCCAACGCCTGACCGCTAATCGCGAGTTGGTCAAATCCCGGCAACACGATGTCATCCAGAATGGTGTCCGCAAGATCCGCATGTGCGACCGAGGTGGTCAGCGCCAAAACCAAAGCTGAAATTCGCAACATTCAAAGACTCTCCAAAAATCGAAAAAGGGCCGTACGGTCCGCATTTGACATATTCACCACAGCGTCCCGTTGATCCGCCGCCTCGCCGCCATGCCACAATACCGCCTCGAGCAACGAACGGGCGCGACCATCATGTAGGAATTGCGTATGACCACTGACTTGTTCAGTCAGCCCGATACCCCACAGCGGTGGCGTGCGCCATTCCCGACCCGTTGCGCGGGCTTCAGGGCGATTATCCGCCAACCCCTCGCCCATATCGTGCAACAGCATATCGCTATAGGGCCAAATCAGCTGAAAACTCTGTTCAAGCTGATCCACCAAACGATGGGTGACAAACTTAGGCGTGTGACAGCTGATACATCCCGTTTGGTAAAAGATCTGCTTGCCCTGCAAGACTTCTGGGTCCTCAACATCGCGGCGTGCCGGAACCGCGAGATTGCGGCTGTAAAATGTCACCAACTGCATCCCCACCGCATCCACTTCTTGGCCGCGCGAATCGCCGTCACCGTGTGGGGCGGCTTGACAGTCCTCCTGCGCCTCGGTGCAGTCCCCCCATGCCAAGGGATACAGCGGGGTCGAAATCCCGATGTCGCCGTTGAACGCCGCCGAAGATTGATCATTCACCGTGGGCGATCCGGCTTTTAGGCCAAACCGGCCCAACATCGGTTTGTCAAACTCACGAGACCAGACAATATTTGCCCGCCCTGATATGCCATCCCCATCCTCATCATTTGGGTCCGCGCCTTTCAGAATGTCAGCCGCAGGAATGGCCTCCAGCAATCCAAGACCAATCATCTGCGGTGCGACGCGAGGGCTTAGCATTGCGTCGGCTTGCATCGGGCCATAGCCCAGATCCAGCGCGCGATACGTGGGTTGCCGCAGCGATACGGTTTCCCCATCACCAAGCGTTACGGCGATCTCTTCGTATTGGATATCCAATCGGTATTCTGCCGCATGACCGGGCAGCGAGAAATCCTGAAGCTGCCCGCCATACGTAGGCTCTGTCTGCGTCGCCAGATAGTCTTTGATCTCGGTAATTGCCTCCCCGCCGGGCACAGACACACGTAGGAACATAGAGACCGAACTATCATCCGGGCCATTTGGCGGATGACCCCGCCCATCTTTGATGTGGCACCTCTGGCAGGATCGCGCATTGTATAGCGGTCCCAACCCATCCGACGCCAGAGTCGACGAAGGCGAAGACACCCAAAGCTTTTTGAACAACCCGTTGCCCAGCTTGAAATCCAGCTCGCGCTCGAACTCCATGTTGCCCGAGGGTTGCGAAAACGCATCTGCATTTGACCGCACGCGTACTGTTGCAGCCCCGGCTGGTTTTTCCTCAAACACTTCGGCTTGGGTGAAATCAACGGCCGGCGCCGTGACATTACGGATCCGCGCGATTTCTGCTTGGGTTCTCGGTAAGGTATCAAGATGCGGGTCACTCAGATCCCCCGCAAGAGCGGTGGTCGCTGTGCTTACAGCAACCACCCAAGCCAGTTTATTCGGCTTCGTCCATTTTGACCGCATTGAGATGCGCATAGTTTTCAGGTCCAACCCGATCATGTAGTTCCAGCTGCGTTTCAAGAAAATCGATGTGACCCTCTTCGTCCGCAATCAGTGTTTCAAACAGTTTCATCGTGACGTAATCGCCAACTGTGCTGCAATGTTCCCGCGCTTCAATATAGAGCGCGCGCGCATCTTGCTCTGCGGCCAAATCACATTCCAGCGTTTCCTTGGGTGTCTGCCCAATTCTCAGTGAATCCAATTTCTGCAGGTTAGGGTGGCCCTCAAGGAAAATGATCCGTTCGATCAATTTGTCCGCATGTTCCATTTCCTCAATGGATTCTTCGCGGCTTTTCTTGGCCATATGAATCAGGCCCCAATCCTCCTGCAACCGGTAATGCAACCAATACTGGCTGACCGCAGTCAGCTCATGGCGCAGCGACTTGTTGAGGTATTCGATTACCTTGGGATCGCCCTTCATGTCTTCTCTCCTGTGTTGCTCCGACTCGCAAAGAGCGGAGGTGCATTGGGACTTCGAGACTATCACTCGCGCGCATCGTGTCTAGAAACAGCGGCATGCATCCGCCACAATCAGCCGACTTGCCCAGCGCGTGATAGATTTTTCCAGGTGTGATGATCGTTTCCGGATCTGACGCGCGCATCCAATCGATGGCGGCGCGGATCTCGTGATCCGTGATATTTGTGCAATGGCAAACGATCATCTGGGCGTATCCTGGAGTTCGTCACATATTCCTGACTATATTGATCGGATATTTAGCAGGTTTGGTTGCAGAGTCCAGCTTGGATTTATCTTTTCCAATAAAAACTGTCGGATTTAAAAAGGGCCGCAAAACTGCGGCCCAAGTCCAAGACGCGTCGATCAAGAAAAGACGCAACCAAGGGAAGTCTGACTGGGTTTAGCTACCCAGCGCGATTTCAAAGTTCACACCCAGAACCTGATCTGTAACAGCACCTTCTTTGACCTGTGCCAATGCAGCACCGATCAAATAGCGCTCGCCAAATTCATATTCCGCACCGATCGACAGGACCTCTGTCTTTTCACGATTGGTAATATCCCGCAGCGCATAGGTGCCCGACAATGTGACCTCACCAATTGCGTAGGCCGCATTCAAGGTCGCATAGGTTGCCTTGTCTGCTGTGCCTTCAAAGCCTTCAAACTGTGCAAATTCAGCAAAGGCATCCAACGGCAGATTGGCAAAGGAATGCTGCACACTGGCCACAACGCCGGTCTCATCTTTGACGTCGCCAATACCGGCGCTCAGACGCCGCACACCCAGACGGACTTCGGTATCATTAAACCCTTTGACCCAGGTGACGCTGCCGTTGTTCAGCTTGCCAGTGTTTCCGGCCCCACCTGCGGCTGTCGTGTTTTGCGGACGGCGGAAACCAACGGATTTGCTCAGTGCGGTATCATCGGCAAAGAACAGACCGAAATGCAACGCGCCCGCATCGCCCAGTTCTACTTCGGCCAAACCACCTAGCTGTTCAGTCAGCTCATAGTCTTCGGCCAGATCCGAAGCAAAATAGCCCGCTGTCGCATCCCAAGCGATACCAAAGACCGGCGAAACCTTACCAACAGCAAAAGTGGCGTGCTGTGTTGAAATGGTGAATCCCAACTCTTTGACGTACAAACCCCAGTCGGTGAAATGCTTGTCCGCAGGTGTGGCGTCGTTCAGGTTTTCACCAGTCAAAGCCCCAAAAACACCAAAAGTCTCATTGAACTGATAGGCGGCACTCAAGTCCAAAGTAGCGCCCGTTGCGCCGAACTCTTTTGTCGGGTCATCCGACTTGAATGTGTTGTCGTGGGTGAATTCCAGGGATCCTTCCCATGTGAATTCCTGTGCTTGCGCGGCGGTCGCAACAAATGGCGCAGCGCATACCAGCGCCGCGATCAGCTTCGTGTTCATTTTTCTACTTTCTTAGAGGAAACGTTTGGCTGACCGAGGTACTGGCTGAACGTTATAACATAACGCTTACTGGAATACGGCGCTTGGGTTGTCAAGGGAATCTGACCCTTCAAACTCAACGCTATCCAATTTCAAAGAGGCGACGATCCGTTGGATGGTGCGCGTCTGATCCGTCAGGCCATTCACACCGCCCATGATCAACTGCTCGCCACCGGCATTTCCACGTTCCAACATCTGGTCATAGGCAAATCCAGCTTCGGCTGCGGTTTTGATCCGCGCCAGCGCCATCATGGTGGTCGACAGCTTGGTTTTCATTTCCGTGTCCAACCCGCTGTCGGTGTCCACGACCAAATCAGACAATGACGCACCTGACACTAGTTCACCGGTCACGCGGACGTATTGACCCAGGTAAACGTTCTGCACACCCAGACCATCAAAGTAGTGGCTGTTGTGTGTGTTGTCGGAAAAACAATCATGCTCTTCTTCGGGGTCGTTCAGCATCAGGCCAAGACGCATGCGCTCACCTGCTTGCTCGCCATAAGACAGGCTGCCCATGCCTGTCAGCATTGCCACGATACCGGCGTTTTCGTCCTGCATCACGCTCTGACGCGCTTCGCCGCCTGTGGCCCATTGTTCGCTCATCCAAGCCAGATCGTTCACCAACAAGTCAGTTGACGCCTTCAAATACTCACCTCGGCGATCACAGTTGCCGTTGGTGCAATTCTCACCCGCAGCATAGTCTGTCCACGACCGGTTGCCCGCGCCTGCATTGGTCCCATTCAGATCCTGACCCCAAAGCAGGAATTCAATCGCGTGATAGCCAGTCGCAACGTTTGACTCGACACCCTCTGCCTCGTGCAATGTGTCAGACAACAGCGCCGGTGTGATATCGGACGCATCCACCGCTTTACCGGACAGTTCAAAGTTGGGGGTCGCCACAACATTCAAAACCGCATTCGCGTTTTCATCAGTTGCGCCGCCATAGCTGGCGTCGACATAATCGATCAAACCTTCGTCCAATGGCCAGGCATTCACTTTGCCTTCCCAGTCATCCACGATCGCATTGCCAAACCGGAACACTTCGGTTTGCTGATACGGAACACGCGCAGCAAGCCATGCAGCTTTGGCGGCTTGCAACGTTTCGGCAGACGGCGTCGCGATCAGAGCATCAACAGCGGCTTGCAATGTTTTGGCAGTGCTCAGGCTGTCTTCGTACCCGGCCTGCGCGATATTGGCATATGTTTCCAGAACAGCGGCCTTGTCGTTAGCCAAAGCTGGAACAGCAAAGGAAAGCGTCAGCGCCGTGGCCGCGAGTAATCTGCATGTCATTTCGTTTTGTCCTCAATATCAAGTTCAAAAATCTAGCAGCCAGTGTGCGGCTCAGATCAGGATTGCGCCTTACCTGATTAAAATGATCAGGCTTGTCAATCCTGAGTTAAACTATCGCCTTTACTTTTTTCCAACCGTGAACCCCCTCAAAATGGCCCCCTTGCCTTTAGTTTACGGTTCGGGTCGTGCACTATGGGAAAGAAAACCAATTCAAGCCGATACGACACTTGATGAGCCATCACTTTGAACGCACCATCCCGTCATTGGCGTAAAGGGAACAGGACCCAAATGATTCATCCCATTCTTCTATGTGGCGGCTCGGGCACCCGGTTGTGGCCCTTGTCGAGAAAAAGCTACCCCAAGCAGTTTGTCCCTCTGGTTGGGACGGACACCTTGTTTCAAGCCTCGGCCAAGCGACTGTCCGGCCCAGATTACGCCGCCCCTATGGTGCTCACGAATTCCGCATTCAGGTTCATCGTGACCGAACAACTGGCCGAGATTGGGATCGATCCCGGCCCAGTTTTGATTGAACCTTCGGGGCGCAATACAGCGCCTGCAATTCTGGCAGCAGCCCTTTGGCTGGCAAAATCCGATCCAGACGCGCTGATGCTGGTGGCCCCGTCGGATCACGTTGTTCCTGACAGCGCAGCCTTTCGTGACGCTGTAAACGCTGGCCTCAAAGAAGCCAAAGAGGGCCAGTTGGTTACATTTGGCATTACACCAACGCGACACGAAACCGGGTACGGGTACCTCGAGCTAACTGCGGCACCTGAAAGCTGCGCAAACACGTCAATTGCACTAAAGCGATTTGTCGAAAAACCGGATGCCGAGACAGTTGAACAGATGGTCGCCTCAGATCACTTTTTGTGGAACGCTGGGATCTTTCTGTTTTCTGCGCGCGCCTTACTCGAAGCCGTCACTGCTTTTGCACCGCAATTGATCGACCCTGTTGAACGCGCAGTGACAGAGGCAAAACCTGATCTCGGATTTCTACGACTAGATCCAGAAGCTTGGGATCAAGTTGATGATATTTCAATCGACTATGCTGTCATGGAACACGCAACAAACCTGACGGTTGTACCGTTTTCCGCGGGCTGGTCTGACTTAGGGGATTGGGATTCTGTCTTGCGCGAATCCAACCCCGACGAAAGAGGCGTGGCTATTTCCGGGCCAGCCACTGCCATTGATTGCGACAACACACTCCTTCGGTCCGAGGATGACTCTCTCGAGGTTGTCGGGATCGGGTTAGAGAATATCGTTGCCGTTGCCATGCCCGATGCGGTTCTGATCGCAGACAAATCCCGCTCACAAGACGTCAAACAAGCTGTAAACGCCTTGAAAGCCAAACAGGCCAAACAAGCCGAGTCCTTTCCAAAAGATCACCGTCCTTGGGGGTGGTTCGAAAGCCTCGTAGTCGGAGAGCGATTTCAGGTCAAACGCATCATGGTACATCCGGGGGCCGCGCTTAGTCTGCAAAGCCACCACCACCGGTCCGAACATTGGATCGTCGTCAAAGGCACAGCCAAAGTGACAGTCGATGACGAGGTTAGACTGATCAGCGAAAATCAATCCGTATACATTCCGCTTGGGGCCGTACACCGCATGGAAAACCCCGGCAAAGTGCCGATGGTTCTGATCGAAGTTCAAACCGGTGCCTACCTGGGCGAAGATGACATCATCCGATACGAGGACATGTATTCGCGCGGATAAAGATGACGGCGGGTGCTCTCGGGCGCCCGCTTAGCCATTCTGATAGGCCCAAACGTACGTTTGCCCCTCATTTTCGTACAAAGTAGAACTATAAAGGTGTGTGCCTTTCTCGGTTCCTATCCGTTAAGCTAAACACCTGGGGCTTTCACTCTGCCAACTTTCAGGGCTGTACCGCGTTCCAAAACGCCCCCTCTTTCCAATCTCTAAAATCGAAACCGGAGCCTTCCGAAAGGGTAGGAAAAATAAGGAAGATACCCCCGACGGAGCCATTAACTTATGACCGCGCAACAGGCGTCACCTGACTTTTCCCACTCACAAATTTGCGTCGCTAATTACCGATAGATGCAAACATGCGTTGCTTCTGATAACGCAACCCATCACATCAATCCTGCAATGTTTCCAGGTATTGCGCCAACGTGATTAACGCCGAGGGTGTCGGAATCTCCCGACCATCGGCTGCCGTCCAAATGACTTGTGGACTGTCCAACACAGGGCCAAACTCTGGCATCAAAGCATCCAGATCTTTGCCACGATATCCGTAGATTTCTATCATCACTTGCTCGGTCGGAAACACGCCACCATTCGCCTCGGCCAACAGCCTCAGATTAGCGGGCGCAATCGGCAGGTCACCAGCATTCGGTCCGTCTCCTGCCCCTGTACGCCCATGACAAACCTGACAGTTCTCCCGATACAGCGTCGCCCCTGATTGAGGGGCCTGAACCGAACACGCCGTCAACCCAATCATCGCAGCAAGAGTAAGACTTAGAAAGTTCAACACTTTCAAAATGCTAAAGACCTTGGCTTGCCCATCTGCGCCCATCTCGAAATACACTCACCCACCTCCAATTTCATGATGTTGAGTGTATCGCTCTATCCCGGCAGGGTCATCGGGGCCTTTGAATTAATTCAGGGACTGTTATGTGGTACCCACAATAGTCACAGGCACCTGCTTCAAACTGGCAAACTCCATAATGCACCCCTTTTGCCTATGATAAAGATCACAACAGTTTCTTATTCCAAAGGAATACCCTGACCTTGGATCTTGCCGGTTTCCTTATCACGCTCGGCGTTCTGTTTCTGGCCGGATTGGCCGCTGACGAATTTGGGCGCGTCACTCGCTTTCCGCGGGTGACTTTGCTTCTTCTTCTTGGTTTGGCTGCGGGAAATGCAGGGCTTGGATTGATCCCAGAAGGGGTCGCAGCCTGGTTTGATGCGCTCTCAATCATCGCGCTGACAATGGTGTCCTTCCTGCTGGGTGGATCAATTTCACACGGGAACCTCATGCGCCACGGGCGCGCGATTCTCGCGATCTCTTTGGCGATCGTGGCCTTTACGATCCTGTTGGTAACGGCCGGCCTGACGGCTGTTGGTATGGATCCGGGGTTGGCGCTGTTGCTGGGTGCCGTTGCCACCGCAACCGCCCCAGCCGCGATGACCGATGTGATCCGGCAGTCCGGCGTCGAAAACGGATTCACCGATACACTCAAAGCCATCGTAGCCATCGACGACGCGTGGGGATTGATCGTTTTCAGCGTCGCACTTGTTCTTGCTGGCCACAGCGACGGATGGATGGGCGTTCTGTCCGGGACGTTTCACGAATTGGGGGGGGCCGTCGCCCTCGGCATCGGGATTGGCATCCCGGCGGCTTTTCTCACCGGGCGTCTCAAACCCGGCGAACCCATGCAGGCCGAAGCTATCGGCATTGTGTTTCTGACGGCGGGCATCGCGCTCTGGTCCGAGGTTTCATTTCTCATCGCTGGCATGACCGCAGGCGCCATAATCGCCAATTTCGCACGCCATCATGACCGCGCTTTCCACGAAATCGAACACATCCAATGGCCTTTCATGATCTTGTTCTTCTTGCTGGCTGGCGCATCGCTCGAATTTGACGCGCTCAGAATGCTGGGACTGACCGGCGCAATGTTCGTGGTCTTGCGCATTCTTGGACGTCTTGCAGGTGGCATTGTTGGGGCCCGTCTTGGCGGGACACCATGCAAGGAGGTGCTTTGGTATGGTCCCGCACTGCTGCCCCAAGCCGGGGTGGCCGTTGGCATGGCGCTGGTCGCTGGCGAGCGGTTTCCGCAATGGGAGACGGCGATCATGGCCTATACCATCACCAGCACCGTCATATTTGAAATCCTGGGGCCTCCGGTCACGCTCCTCGCGATACGCCGCGTGTCCCGAAAGCCATCAGATCATCCATGAAAAGCGCCGTGTCTGAAACGCCGAATATCCTGCTCTGATCAGCGAACCCGTTGAGGTTTATAAGTTACGAGGCATAGCTGCGCACAAGCGCGCTCGCGATCAGCGACCAGCCATCCGCCACCACAAAGAACGCCAACTTGAACGGCAGCGAGACCGTCGCCGGAGGCACCATCATCATCCCCATCGACATCAACACCGCAGCCACAACAAGGTCGATAACCAGAAACGGTAAAAAAACCAGAAACCCGATCTGAAAGGCTCGCGAAACCTCCGACAGCATAAAGGATGGCATCAAGATAGACAGGTTCGCATCCGGGCCTAGATCCTGAACCTCAGTCCCGGGCCGCAAAGCCGCCATCGCTTGAAACGTGTCGGGATCTATCCGCGCGGCCATAAAGGCCTTAAATGGTTGAACCGCCCGGACCATGGCCGGTTCAACGGCCATGGTTTCATCCATCATTGGTCGAATACCCTGTTCCCACGCATCCATGAACACTGGCTCCATCACAAAATAGGTCAGGAACATCGCCAGACTGACGATCAACATGTTTGGCGGTGATTGCTGCAACCCGATGCCTTGCCGCAGGATCGAAAGAACCGTCACCAGAAACGGAAAACACGTGATCATGATCGCAAGACCCGGTGCTATCGACAGCACCGTGATCAACAAAATCAGCTGGATGGAGCGGGCGGAAATGGACCCCCCCTCTCCCAATGACAAGGAGAGCTCCTGTGCCGAAGCGGCACCAGTCCAGACCAGCGTCACCAAACAACAGCTGAACAGACAGAGTAGTGTCCGTTTCATCCCAGTCCGTTCTGCAAATCCGAAATTTCAGTGAGCCGGACCGCCAGTTGCCCGGCTTGATCGCCACTCATTTCTTCCAGCTGCCCACGCGCAACCAGTTGGTCCCCAACATAGAGCTCAACCGGATCTTCGACGCGCTTGTCCAACGGCAGAACGGCGTTTTCACCCAGACCAACCAATTCGCGGATCAAAGGCCGTGCGCGGCCCACCGAAACGGTGATTTCGATTGGAACCGAGGTAAACGGAGAGGCCGCGCCTGTTTGTGAATTTGATGCATTATCCATGTTTTGAATCCTCTTTGGCCTGATAAACAAAGGCGCTCATTGCTGTGGAAATTGTCTCTAACAGCTCGGAACAATTGACTTCTCGTTCTGCAGTTCCGACCCGCAGGCTGGCTTGCCCCGGTGGCAAAGTTGCCTCTTCCACCAGTTGTATGGGGAAAGAAAAATCGCGATCAAGAACAGGCTTAAGTGCCCGGCTCACGCCTTTGGGGACAATCAGAAGGGCCGGTTGGGCCACCTGTTCGGTCGCCATTTCGGTCAGTTGTTCAACAATATGCTGGCCAAAGCCCTGTGCCATCGTGTCCGGCAATACCTGCTGCACCAGGGAATCAAACATTGGCTCCAACGATGTAGCCATCTGTGACAGAGCTTCGTTATAGGTAAACGAAAGATCCTCCAGATTGTTGGACAAGGCGGCCACCAATTGGGCTTGGGATTCCCCCTGCGCAGAAACCGCATCATCCCAACCAGCTGAATACCCCTGTTCGAAGGAGGCCAGCCTTTCATCTTCCAACAGCTCCTGGCTGATCAATTGCATCCTGCCAGCCGTGGTCATGCTTACTTCAAAATCTTCCAATAAGTGGGCAATAGACATCAGACCTTCTCCTCACCTTCTTCGAGCCAGCTGCGTAGAATTTCGACTGTTTCTTCCTGACGCTCCCCGATCATCGATCGCAAGCGGTCAACCGCATCATCGGTTCCGCCCCTATTCGGAAGCGTCCCGGGCGCACCATCCAGTGACAGAGGAACTGGCGTGGGAAACCCTCCGGTGCCGTCTTGAATTTCACCTGTCAGATATGATGTGGAGCTATCAGTTGCTGGGGCGAACTCAGGCAACGCACCCACAGCAGGTGCTGGCAGTTGCGCTGCGTTGGACAGGATGGGGCGGATCACAAAAAGCCCCAAAACCATAGTCACAACAGCAAGTGTCGCCATTTGGATCAAGTTCATAACGTCCAGATGGATGTTTTGTAGAAACGACGACCCAACCAAGGTCCCTTGAGGCGCCAGCGATGGCAGCTCCATAGATTTAAGCGTGATAACATCGCCCCGCTCTGCATTGAAGCCAACCGCTGATGACACCAGATCCCGGAGTGCTTCCAATTCGGCGTCTGGCCGCGGTTCAAAGGTTGCAGTTCCGGTATCATCAACGACCTGTGATCCGTTCACCAAAACCGCCACGGAAAGCCGCTTGACCGCGCCGGGAACGCGCAAAATTTCCAGCTCCGTTTCCGACACTTCGTAATTCACACGCTCACGGGTTTCGCTTGTGTTGGTGTTCGATTCGTCCCCCGCAGCCCCATCGCCATCAGGCAAGTTCGAGGCCACCGTGACGTCCGCAGACTGGCTTTTCGACGCATCAGAGCGTTCTTCGACGTCTGTACTGATGGCCACACGTCCATTGGGATCAAAACGGCGCTCGCGGATGGATTCGGTTTCGGTCACAGTATCGACGCTGATCTCGACAACCGCGTTGCCTTGACCCACGCGGGCCTCGACCAACCGCAACACACGTTCTCGCATATTCTGGGCGCGGTCATCGGCGGTGCTGGCCGCAGCGGTTGTTTCAGGCGACCCAATCACCGTGCCGTTGGTATCAATCACCGCTACATTATCCGCTGAAAGCCCCGTAATCGCCGACGCAACCAGAAAGCGAATCGCATTCGCCTGCGACGGCGTGATTTGCCCCCCTGACGGGACCACGGCAACAGAGGCTGTTGGCTCGACCGTTTTTTGAAACGGATTTGCTGTGCTGTTTGCAATGTGGACCCTAGCTTGCGTGACATGTCGGCTGCCAACAATTGTTCGCGCCAGCTCACCCTCTTTTGCGCGCCAATACGCGGCATCAAACATTTGCGACGTAGTTGAAAACCCGCTGAGGGAATCAAGTAATTCATAGCCCTGCCCACCATTGGCAGGCAGCCCTTCACTTGCCAATGTCATACGAAGCTCGTCGCGCTGACCACCGGGAACATAAATGGAACCGCCTCGCACTTCATAAGGAACGCCACGCTGTTCCAGCGAGCGGACAACATCGCCAGCCGCCCCATTCTCCAAACCCGCATAAAGCAAGGTCATCGACGGCGACGTTGCTATTCTCGACAACACACCAACGCTTAGAACCAACGCAAAAAATGAAGCAATAACAATTGCTTGATTGCGTTTTCCTAGATTCGTCCAGATCGTTCTAATCTGCTGCACATCTACCTCCGATTCACCGACATTCTGCTCGGCTCATCTCTGGTTTTGAGCGATCTGGCTTAATAATTAGTTAGTCCCTGCGGTGTTAGGAATGATGCATGACGTTTGAAGAGGCGCAGAATGACCGATGCCACAATAGAAGACGAATTAGAGCCCCAGAAATCCAGTAAAACTGGTCTTTTCTTGGGTCTGGGCTTGGCGTTGGCGGGCGCTGGCGGCGGCTATTATGCCACCATTTCCGGGTTGATTCCTTTAGGGGAAAGTCACGCCACGAAGGCAGACAATAAAGACCCAGATTCGCATGGCTCAGCCATGGCGACGACAGCGGCTCAGGACATCGCGTTTGTCGACCTCCCTCCCATCATGATCTCACTCACAGGGGGCGGTGACCTTCGTCATCTGCGATTTCACGCTCAACTTGAAGTTGCTTCATCCGCGGCTTCCAACGTGGAAAAAATCACCCCACGGATCATAGATGTGTTGAATGGATATCTGCGCGCGCTTGAGTTGTCAGATCTACGGGACCCAAAATCACTTGCCCGCCTGCGGGGGCAAATGTTGCGCCGAGTCAGCCTCGTGGCAGGAGAAGGCAATGTCCGTGACCTTTTGGTCATGGAATTTGTCTTGAACTAGGAGAAAACTATGGAACTTATTGCAGATATTCTTCTGGTCGCGGGTGCACTAGGTGCCGGCATGTATTGCTTTGTGCTGGCACAGCGGCTGAAGCGATTCAATGATCTTGAAAAGGGCGTCGGTGGGGCCGTTGCGGTGTTGTCAGCGCAAGTTGATGATCTGACAAAAACACTGGCTGCGGCACGGGACTCGTCAACAACCTCGAATACAGCCCTGAGCGAATTGACGGACAAGGCTGAATCGGTGGCGCAGCGCCTAGAGCTGATGATGGCATCAATGCACGATGTGCCAGAAACGGTGCCCCCCACACCACCCTCTGCTCCAGCAGTTGAACCCGAAAAAGAAATCCCGGTCGAAGCTGGAATACCGTCACCACCACCTAAGCAATCAGGTGTTATGTTTGTTCGCCACGACCGGTCCCAGGCTGGGGCCGCATAATGAGCACAACCAAGACACCCAAGCGGCGACTGCAACCGCGAAGCAGCACGCTGTTGCTGATTGCCGGGCTAATGCTGACGTCTGCGGTCATCCGCATCTCGCTTGAGGCGGGACCCGCATTTGCGAAAGGAACCAGCGATGAAGCGATGCAGGCTGAAACGCAGCCCGAAAACACGCCAGGGACCCGGACCTCTTCTGCCGAATTTCAGCATCTTTTAACCCTGTTTCAAGAGCGTGAACGTGCCCTTGAAATGCGAGAGAAAGAGTTTGAAGACAGACGAATAGCCTTGGAAATTGCAGATGAAGCTTTGGAAAGAAAACTCGCGGCATTAACCGAAGCTGAACAGAAACTGCGTAAGACTTTGGCCTTGGCAGACGTCGCTGCCGAAGACGATTTAACCCGTCTGACCAAAGTTTACGAAAAGATGAAACCAAAGGAATCCGCCGCTTTGTTCGAAGAAATGGATTCAAGATTCGCAGCCGGATTTTTGGCGCGTATGCGACCCGAGGCAGCAGCCCAGATCATGGCCGGTCTCAGCCCCACTGTCGCCTATACAATCAGTGTGGTTTTGGCCGGTCGAAACGCATCAGTCCCCAAGAATTGACCATGAGAAATCGGAGATAGAAGATGATAGGAATTGTCGGAATCGTAGTGATCTTCGTCATGGTTTTCGGTGGGTATCTTGCTGCCGGTGGCAAGATGGCGATTATTTTCAAAACCCTTCCGTTTGAAATGATGATGATCGGAGGCGCCGCCGTTGGGGCCTTTTTGATCAGCAATGACATGGGTGGAATCAAACACACCACCAAAGACCTTGGCAAAGTTTTCAAAGGCTCAAAATGGAAGCCTGCGGATTACCAAGATCTGTTATGTTTGTTGTTTGCGCTGATCCGAATTGCGCGCGCAAATCCAATCGAGATTGAACAACACATAGAAGATCCAGATGGTTCCAGCCTGTTCTCAAAATACCCCAAGATTCTAAAGGACCGGGAAGCGGTCGAGTTAATTTGCGACACGATGCGATCGGCTTCGATGAACTATGACGACCCCCATCAGGTCGAGGAGGTTCTGGAAAAACGGATGGATGCCAATTTGCACCATGCCCTGCACTCCAGCCACGCACTGCAAACAGTCGCAGATGGCCTGCCTGCTCTGGGCATTGTTGCCGCGGTTTTGGGCGTGATCAAAACCATGGGCTCAATCGATCAACCCCCCGAAGTTTTGGGAAGGCTGATTGGCGGTGCCTTGGTTGGTACGTTTTTGGGTGTTTTCCTCGCCTATGGCTTGGTTGGCCCCTTTGCATCCAAGGTCAAATCGGTTGTTGAAGAGGATAGCCATTTCTATCATTTGATCCGCGAAGTTCTGGTCGCAAACCTGCATCAGCATTCGGCCTCAATCTGTATCGAAGTTGGTCGTCAAAACACACCGGCCCACATTCGTCCTAGCTTCGCTGATCTCGAAGAAGCCTTGAAAACTGTGAAACAGGATGTCGCATGAAGTGGCTGGCTGGATTTTCTCTGCTCTTTGGGGTCTGGGCGGCGACCCTGCCCGCTCAGACGCTCAACGTGCGATCAGGAGAGCACGACACATTTACACGATTGGTCATCAAAATCCCGGTTGGTACAGAGTATACCCTTGAAAACGCTAAAAATACAGCGCAACTGAAACTGGCCAATCCCAAGCTTAAATTCGATGTCAGTAAGGTGTTTTCCCGCATTGGGAACAACCGGCTCGCCGGCATTCAAGACGAGGGTGACAACGGCCTGAACATGACGTTTTCCTGTGATTGCGAGGCAGCGGCGTTTGTTGATGCGCGGAATCTTTTGGTTGTGGATATCAAGTCCAGGCCGGAAAATGCCATCGCGCAAGTTGCAGAACCTCTGTCCTTGATCAGCGAAAGAGCCGGCCGGATCAGCCGCATTCAAACCCGAGAGGTGCAAGATGATCCAACCCTTCGTCTGCCCACCCCCGGAACCGTGCCTGCGGCCCCCCTTCAGCACAATTCCCTGACTGAAGAACGCTTACTGTCAGAACTTGGCCGCGCTGTGCAGCAAGAACTATTGGTCAGTGACATTCCAAGTGACCCGCGTTTGGCACAGTTGGTTCTGGACCAAGCCCCCACACCCTCTGCAACTGCGCTCACACCCAAAAACTATGCGGTGACCACAGTGATAGATCGTGATCTTGGGTCTGCTTTGTCCTTGTCGCAAGGGAGCACAGAACCCACGGACTGTCATCCATCTGATGAGTTGGATATCGGCAACTGGGGCAGTGATCAGGCGCTGTCCGAACACATCAGTACCTTGAGGTCCAAGTTATTCCGGGAATTCGATACCGTTGATCAGGCCACCGCTCTGCAACTGGCCAAATTCTATCTGCATTTTGGCTTTGGTGCAGAGGCAATTGTCATCTTGCAATTGGATCCGGGTTTAGCTGCTGATTACCCCTCTTTAGTAGCCTTAGGGCACATTCTGGACAATGGTTCTATTGGCTCCGTAAATCCGTTTGGCGGTCAGCAACATTGCACCCAAGACGTGGCATTGTGGGCGCTTTTATCTGAGCCCGATGTGGATTCAAAACTGGCGACAAAGGCCTTGCAACAAGCCTTTTCCCGGCTCCCGTCCCATTTGCGCACATACCTCGGCCCGCGGATCAGTGAAAGATTGGCAGACGCTGGCCATAAAGCCTCGGCCAAAGCTATTTTAAGGGCGATCACCCGAAGCGGAAAAACCGAGGCTCCTGCGGTGAAAATGGTCGAAGCCAAACTCGCCAATTTGGACGGTGACGCGGTCTCCTATGATGCAAAACTCAAAGAGGTCATATATGCCCCGTCAGACTCTGAGCAGGCTCCCAAAGCTCTCATAGCGGTCATTGAAAAGGCGTGGGAAACCCAGACCAGCGTATCGGCAAAAGAATCAGAACTGGCGGCTGCTTTTTCACTAGAATACCGAAAAGCCGACATTGGTCCGGCTCTGCGCAATGCACATCTGTTGGCCCTCGGCCTGGCCGGGGATTTTGACAAAGCGTTCGATCCCGACACGACGGATGAACCCGCCACAATGAGCCCCGAGGGGATCCAAACCCTTAATCGATTACTGCAATTGCTGTCTGACCGCGCCGACGATGTAACGTTCCTGCGGCATGCACTGCACGAAACCGATGTCAGGTCCAAACATGTCACGATTGAAAGCCGCAGCATGGTGGCGGAACGGTTGATTGAACTGGGGTTCGCAGAATCTGCTCTGGAGGTACTCGATAGATTGAATTCCCGCCACATCGGGAAACAACAACGCCTGTTGCGTGCCAAAGCTTCCCTACAGATACGCCGCCCCCATCGCGCCTTACTGGAATTGCTGGATATCACTGGTCCTGAGGCCGCACAGCTCCGCGCTCGTGCCTTAGAATTGAATGGAAATCTCCAAAAAGCAGGCGAGGAACTGTTGGCCGCAGGAGATCCGGATCAGGCTGCCCGAAATTTCTGGTTGTCCAACACCTGGGACCAAATACCGGAAGAAACCCAGTCAGAATATCCGATCTTGGCCACCGTCGCCACAAAACTGAAATCCGAAGACGATTGGGGCGGGCTGGCACCGTTAGAACAGGCGCGCGCCCTGCTCAAAGACAGTGAAAATACCCGGGGGAATGTCTCTGATCTGCTGGCGGTTCTTGAATAAAATATTGTTTACGCATGGTTCAGAGCAATTGCTTACCAAATGTCAATAAAGCGCACTTAGTCGTTGCTTTATAAATACTTACACCGGAGTCGCAGAATGCACTACTGGCCGATCGGTAAACTTGATCCCCCTGAGAATCAAGGCAAGCACTCAAGCCGCATTGTGACCCTCACAGTGGCACTTGCTGTGCTGTCTCTGGTCCCGAATGTTGCACGGTCAGCAAACAGGATATGCGATTCTGCCGCCACCAAAGCCGCGCAACAATTCGACATTCCCACAGATGTGATGCTCGCGATCACAAGAGTTGAAACCGGACGCTCAACCGACACCGGATTGGAGCCTTGGCCTTGGACCGTAAACATGGAGGGCAAGGGCCTTTGGTTTAAGTCCAAAGACACGGCGATGTCCTATGTTTTCAAAGCCTTCAAAGAAGGCAAGCGCAGCTTCGATGTGGGCTGTTTCCAGGTCAATTATCGTTGGCACGCCAAAGAATTTTCATCAATTGACGACATGTTCGACCCCACATTGAACAGTGAATACGCGGCGAAATTCCTGAATAAGCTGTTCCGCGAACATGGCAGCTGGACCAAAGCAGTTGGGGCCTATCATTCGCGCACGGAATCCCTGTCTGACATCTACCTGAGCAAATACGAACAGGTGCGCCAACAGCTCAACACCTCCCCTGCGCAGCCCCAAAGCGATATGCGGGTGGCCCAAGGCGGTTCAATTCTGTTGCACAGCACAGCCCCGCTGATTGGGGCGGGTCAAAGCACGCACGCCTCTCTTGTTCCCCTGACCCAGACAAAGGGTCGACCTTCCCTGTTCCGGATGAAGTAGCCCCAAATGCCCAGAATTTCGGCCCAATCTCTGTTCAACCCAACAATCCTGCTGGCTTTGGCGCTGATGGCGGTCATTGTCATGATGATCCTGCCGGTGCCTGCGTGGATTTTAGATGTTGGCCTTGCCGCCTCTTTTGCCCTCGCGGTCCTGATTTTCACAGTGACCCTGTTTATCGAACGCCCCTTGGATTTTTCCGCGTTCCCAACAATCTTGCTCGCCTCGCTCATGTTGCGCCTGTCGCTCAACGTGTCCTCAACCAAGTTGATCATCGGCCAAGGCCACACTGGTCCAAATGCAGCCGGCAACGTGATCGAAGGATTCGCACAATTCGTCATGGGCGGCAGCGTTTTCCTAGGGCTCGTAGTTTTTGGCGTCCTGCTGATCGTCAATTTCATGGTGATAAACAAAGGCGCGACCCGAATGGCCGAGGTCGGCGCACGCTTTGCCCTGGACGCAATGCCGGGCAAACAGATGGCCATCGATGCAGATATGTCTGCGGGCGCAATTGATCACAACCAAGCACGGGACCGCCGCGAGACTGAACAACAAGAAACAACCTTTTTCGGCTCGCTTGATGGCGCATCAAAATTTGTAAAAGGCGACGCCATTGCCGGCCTGTTGATCACATTGTTGAACCTCGTGATGGGCTTGATCATGGGTATCGTTGTCCATCAAATGCCAATCGGCGCGGCGTTCGAAACCTATGCTATTCTCACGGTCGGGGATGGATTGGTCTCGCAAATCCCAGCTGTGATCATTTCCATTGCCTCTGCGCTGCTCCTGGCGCGCGGGGGGACACACGGCGCAACGGACACCGCCATTTTCGATCAACTTGGTCGCCACCCTGCCGCACTTGGCACCGTTGCCATTCTGATGGCGTTGTTTGCCTTGGTTCCCGGGTTGCCCTTTATTCCCTTTATTATTGGCGCGATCACATTGGGCGGGGCCTCCTACTACGTCCATATGCGGGCGTTGGAACGCGCCGCTCAAGAAGAGATGCCCGACGACGCTCCCTCCGATCATCCCAGTTCGCGCGCCTTGGGCGATATCCTCGACCTTGATGATGTGCACCTTGAATTTGCACCAGACCTCGTTGGCATGGTTCTGGATCCCGGCACTGGACTGGATGCCCGCATTGCTAATATGCGGACCCACGTGGCCTCGGCCTTTGGGTTGATCCTGCCCGATATTCGACTCACCGATCAGGCCGAATTGCCCACCGGGACCTATCTGATCCGGGTCCAGGGCGTGGAACAGGTCCGGGGCGTTTTACACCCCGATCTGATCCTAGCACTGATGCCAGACGGACCCGATATCCTGCCTTCAGGAACCGATGTAACCGAACCAGTTTACGGCGCACCTGCGCGCTGGATTACCCCCAAAGACCAAGAAGATGCCGCCCTGTCAGGGGCGACATTGGTGTCCCCTCCGGAAATCCTCGCCACTCACCTGCTCGAAGTAATCAAACAAAACTTTGGCCGCTTGTTGACGCTAAAATCCCTGCGCCGATTGCTGTCTGAACTCACACAGCTCAGCGACCCTGCGCGTGCCGAGGCAAACCGAAAGCTGTTGGACGAGCTGATCCCTGACAAGGTTCCGATCGACACCCTACACTCGGTCTTACGCCTACTCTTGGATGAACGGGTTTCGATCCGAAACATGCCCCTGATCCTGGAAACCATCGCCGAGGCCCGTCTGACTGTCACCAATCCCGAAGCCATTTGTGAACAAGTCCGGCAACGATTGGGGTTCCAACTGGTTGCAGAGATGAAGCGTGAAGATGGCAGCATTCCTTTGGTCCAGCTCGCACCTGAATGGGAGGAAACCTTCCTCAGCTACCAAATCGATGGGGTGCAGGGCGGTCTTGATATCGCACTGCCTCCGGATGTGTTCAATCGGTTGACCAATGGCATCTCTGATCGATTGTCACTGACTGCGGAACAGGGCTTGTTCCCGGCCCTTGTCACCTCAAGCAGGCGCCGACGCTTCCTGCGCACGATCATGCGCGCCCGTGGGATTTCCAACCCTGTCCTCTCGTTCGAAGAAATCGGCATCGAAGCACATCCCGCATTGGTCGGGATGGTTGCTGCATGATCCAACTGCCGCCCGGATTGATTGAAACGCTGTCCGCCGAAGTCATCGGCGTCTTTTTGGTGTTTCTCCGGGTGTCGGCGATGTCCTCGTTGCTGCCCGCCTTTGGCGAACGCACCCTGCCCGTACGGGTGAAGCTTGCTGTAGCGAGCGCCTTTACGCTGATCATTTCCCCTGCCGTCCAACCGGCATCAACGTCTCCCGATCTTACCCAATTTGCAGGGCTCGTGTTGACCGAGATCCTGATCGGCCTCGCCTTTGGAATTGGGGTACGGCTGTTCATCCTTGCCTTACAAACCGCGGGATCTGTTGCTGCGCAATCGACCTCGCTTTCGCAAATTCTGGGCGGTGCTGCGGTCGAACCAATTCCCGCGATGGGGTATGTTCTCGTTATGGCAGCCCTAGCACTCGCCGTTGCCGCAGGCTTGCACGTGCGGGTCGCTGAATTCCTGATCCTCAGCTATCAACTGCTTCCAATGGGAACAGTGCCTGCCGCCCCTGATTTGTCCTATTGGGGCGTGCGCCGCATTGCCGATGCCTTTGGGTTTGCAGTCGGATTGGCCGCTCCCTTCTTGATCATCTCGCTGATCTACAACTTGACACTTGGCGTCATCAACAGGGCCATGCCGCAATTGATGGTCAGCTTTGTGGGTGCGCCGGCCATTACCATGGGCGGCATGCTCATGCTTCTGGTCTCCTTTCCGGTCATGCTGTCTGTCTGGGCAGACGCCCTGTTTGGATTTTTCCAGGATCCTCTTGGGTTAATTCCATGAGCAATGACGACGATACCGATAAGTCATTTGACCCAACGCCAGAGAAACTCCGAAAAGCCCGCGAAAAAGGCGAAATTGCCAAATCGGCTGACCTGTCGGTGGTTGCAGGATATGCCGGCCTTGTTCTGGGCCTCATCATTGCGGGCCAATCGGGGATTTTCGATTTTGGCACTGCGCTGATGATACTGATTGATCAATCCGATCAGATCTCTGATCTGGTTTTCGATGGATCCCCCAGCGCGCCTTTTGGAGGGTTTTTTGCCCAAATCGCGCTGTCCTTATCCCCGATCTTTGTCCTCCCCGCCTTTGCGGTCATTATAACGATCATAGCGCAACGGGCCTTCGTTGTGGCCCCCACGAAACTGAAACCCAAGCTGTCGCGGCTGTCCATTATATCAAATGCAAAGAACAAATTCGGACGCTCCGGTTTGTTCGAATTCGCCAAAAGCTTTTCAAAGCTCCTGATTTATTCGTTTTGTCTCGGCCTGTTTCTGCGGGCAAATCTGCCAGACATCGTGGCGTCCAGCAGTGTTGATTTGCGACTGTCCGCCACGCTGATGATGACCTTGTTGATCCGGTTTCTGTTCATCGTGGTGGCAATTTCGCTTGTCATCGGGGGTATCGATTACCTGTGGCAATATCACGAGCATCAGCGCAAAAACCGGATGTCTCGCAAAGAAATTCAAGATGAAACCAAAGATTCCGAAGGCGATCCGCATATGAAAAATCAGCGGCGTCAGCGCGGGCAGCAAATCGCAATGAATCAAATGATGGCGGATGTCCCGGATGCAGATGTGATTATTGTTAATCCGACCCACTATGCCGTCGCGCTCAAATGGGCCCGCACACCGGGCACCGCACCGGTCTGTGTCGCCAAGGGTGTTGATGAAATTGCCGCCGCCATTCGAAAATCAGCACAAGAGGCCGGCGTGCCGATCCATTCCGATCCCCCCACCGCTCGGGCGTTGCATGCCAGTGTCGAGATCGGTGAGGAAATCCTCGAAGACCAGTTCCGCGCTGTAGCCGCCGCGATCCGGTTTGCCGAAGCAATGCGGCTCAAGGCAAAGTCCCAGATATGAAACAGGCAAACGCACTCTTTCAACTGAACCAGATCGCCGAAGCGCAATATCTGCGTGAATTTCAGAAAATCCAGGCCGCGCTCGAAGCCGAGGCGCAGGCGCAACGCCGTCTCCAGCAGCTGGATGACCAAACAGTACAGGCAAATCAAACCTTGGAAACCGGCCATGCCCTAGCGAATATCGGGGCGGACGTGGCCTGGCAAAAATGGGCCGCGCAAACCCGCGAGCAACTGATGCACAAATTGGCGCATGCGCGCGCGCGACGGTTGCAGGAAATGGACAAGGTTCGCGTGGCTTTTGGCCGCAAAGAGGCGCTCCAATCGTTAGACAAATCCGCCCGACAGGCCGCCGCTGTACGCCGCCGCCGTAAGATGCAAGAAACCCTTCTGAGTAGTGCCCTGAAATAACAAAAGGACGCGCCCCTCAGGGCACGTCCTTTTGTTGGCTCTCATAATCGGCGGATCAGTGCGTATCTTGTCGCGCGATGTCTGAAATGAGCACACCGTGGATTTCATCCCCCATTTCCCGCTTTGCCACTTCGGACAAAGCCCCACGCAACACCTCTAGGTTTTCCGGGCGCGTGAATGCACCGTTGAAACCCCCCATATTTGCGTGATCAAAAAGCACCTGCAGAAAAGCATCCCGCAGCTTTGGCTCCTTGGCATAGAACGCATCACTGTTGCCCGGCGTTGCCTCCAAACTCAGAGACACCGTGACCAAACCCTCCACTCGATCCTGCGCCACAAGCGGCACCACGAACTGTTTGGTCAATCTCAGGTAATCATTCTCTGTCACATCTTCATGAGATGCTTCAGCCTTTGTCTCGTGCTCCGCCGCGTCGAGTTCGGCGTCCTCATGGCTTTGGTCTCCTTCGGGCACCTCGGGCGGCTTGCCGCCCATCATGACACCCGCCCCGACGCCTGCACTAAGGCCAACTAAAAGGAAAACAATTGGGAGTAACTTTTTCATGCCTTTGTCCTTAGAACGGCAGAATGGTGTCTAGCACCTGCTGGCCATAACGGGGTTGCTGAACGTCGGTGATCTGACCACGTCCACCATAAGACACACGCGCCGACGCGATCTTGTCATAGGTGATTTCGTTCTGACGCGAGATATCTTCGGGGCGCACAAATCCGGACACCAACAGCTCTCGCAATTCGAAATTCACCCGCAGCTCTTGTGAACCCGAAATCGACAAAACCCCATTGGGCAGAACATCCACCACCGTCGCAGCCACCCGCAGCGTCAGCTTTTCCTTGCGTTTCACCGACCCTTTGCCCGCGGTTTTGCTAGTTGAATCAATCTCTACCGCATCGGCCATACTGGCCCCGGCAGGCAGGCTTTCGTCGATCCGCTGAGGAACCCCAAACAGGTTGGGCACACCCAAACTCTCGGATCCGACACGCGAGCGGGCAGTGTCATTTGAAATCTCGGCCTTTTCGTCGATTTCAATCACCACGGTCATGATGTCACCCTTCTTAATTGCGCGCCGATCGCCCAACAGAGACCCCTGACCGGCGCTCCACAACGATGCCTGATCCACGGATCGCTGCGGCTGGCTGTGCAACGGCAGACCGGGCCACAACATGGCAACCTGCTCGGGCGATTCTGTTGTTGGGGTAAAGCTTGGCGGCTTGCCTAGATGATCCAACCGTCCACATGCACTTATGGCAAACAAGGTGATCAGAAGGGTTTGGGAATAAGCAATTTTCATCAATGCACCTCAATTGCGCCATCTGACCGGATACGGCCTGTGACTGTTGAACGAGAAGTCAGGTTCATCGCGCGGATTACATCCCCCTCAGATCCACGCCCCAAGGCGCGTCCTTCGGTTGAAATGCTCAAGCCGCCGCGATCGAAAATAAGGGTCACCAGATCGTTCCTGCCGATGATGGCCGGAGGACCGACATCGCCGAATCGAATGGGGCGCCCGGGGTACAGCGCAACACGGGCCTCTTGCCCGACCACATCGGCCAGATCCGCAATCGCGCCATCGACGGTCGCCGTTTTTAGCACAACATCTTCGGCCGAGATGATTTGTTTGGCCCGGATCGTCCGCGCAGGCACCAGTATTTCGGCCCAAGCAGGCACCGCAAGACACAACAGTAAGGAAAGAAACACCCGTTTCATCAGCGGACCTGCGTGGTGGCGCTCATCATCTGGTCCACTGCTGAAATCACCTTCGCATTCATTTCATAGCCACGTTGCGCCTCGATCAACTCGGTCACTTCGCGCACCGCGTCCACCGAACTGTCTTCCAGATACCCCTGTCGCAAGGTGCCCAAACCGTCCTCGCCCGGGGTTGCCACCACAGGGGCGCCCGATGCTTCGGTTTCCTTGAACATATTGCTGCCAATTGCCTCTAACCCTTTGGCATTGGAAAAACTGGCCAGCGTGAATTGCCCCAACAATTGCCCTTCGGAATTGTCATCAAAATAGGCATAGACCTCACCCGCAGGGTTGATCGAGATCTGTCGCGCATCACTGGGAATGGTGATTTCAGGGGCCACCGTGAACCCGTCTGACGTAACCACCAGCCCCTCGGCAGACCGCTTCAGGCTGCCATCGCGGGAATAGGCCGACTGCCCAGACGGCAAGGTGACCTCCAGATAGCCGCGTCCTTCGATGGCAACGTCCAGATCGCTGCCGGTTTCAGACATCGCCCCCTGCGCCAAATGCATCGAAATGGCCGCCGGACGCACCCCAAGCCCCAACTGCACACCGGTCGGCAACACCGTGCCATCCGCCGCATTCACCGTCCCGGCGCGGGACATCTGTTGATAATGCAAATCGGCAAATTCAGCCCGCCGGGCATTGTACCCAGTGGTGTTCATATTCGCGAGGTTGTTCGAAATCGTTTCGACCCGCAGCTGTTGGGCCGTCATGCCGGTGGCGGCAATTTTCAGAGCACGCATATGGTGCCTCCTTCTCTCTGTGGGTTAACGCATCAAGTTCTTGACCGCATTTCGGATGCGCTCATCTTCGGTTTTCAGGAAACTCTGCCCCAGCTCATAGGCCCGCTGGATTTCGACCAAACGCGACACCTGCTCGATGGCATTCACGTTCGACCCTTCTAAAAACCCTTGCATCACTTTGGCCTCAGCGGTCGCTTCAACCCCATCCTCGGCGCGAAACATAACGCCACCTTCGCGGATCATGCCGCCGGGATTGTTGGGCCTGAACACCCCAACCTGCCCGATCAACCGTCCATCAGCGCTGATGGTTCCGTCACTGGCGATATGAATTGTCCGTGCATCGGGTGGCACAAAGATCGCCGCTCCATTGCTGTCCATCACACGATAGCCTGACAGGTTGACCAGATTGCCAGCAGCATCAGGTGTGAAACTGCCCGCGCGGGTCAATCGATCGCCCGAATCCGTATCCAGCATAAAGAAACCTTCGCCCTCGATCGCCAAATCGAACTTGGCATTGGTCTGGTTCAGAACGCCTTGCTGCAAGTTGGTATTGCGCACCTCGGCCCTCGCCATCGACAAAGACGGTTGGTTGCGCGCCTCTTGGATGTACTCGGAAAAAACCAACCCCTCTTGGCGATACCCTGTAGTACTTGCGTTGGCGATATTGTTGGCCACCACCCGGATTTCATTCATCAATCCGGACTGGCGTGAAAGGGTCGCATAACTCGCTGATTCCATTAGAAACCTCCGGAAATTATAGGAATGATTGTGGTTTGAAAGAACGACACGAGGGTCTGCGTCATGAACCCCATCGACACCCAGAACACGATGATGATCGCGGCCAATTTGGGCACAAACGTCAGCGTCATTTCCTGAATCGATGTCAGGGCCTGAAACAAACCGACCGTCAGACCCGTGACCAGTGCAACCGTCAGAATCGGGATTGAGATGATGACCGCAATCCACAACGCCTGACGCAGAGTGTCATAAAACAGACCTTCGCTCAGCATGGATCAGACCGGCATCCGCAGGATTTCTTGGTAGGCCTCGACCACCTTATTCCGCACAGTGACGGCGGTCTCGACCGCCAGTTCTGTCTGCGCCAACGCTTGCACCAAAGCATGTGGATCGGCCTTGCCCACCATTGCGGCCTGCGCGGCTTGTTCACCCTGTTGTAGGGTCGTCGCGAAATCATGAAACGTGTTGCGCAGACCTGCTGTCACCCCTTCGTGGGTGGGGTCAACTTGGGTGGCCGAGCGGGCCGAAGTATAGCTTTGTGCAGCTGAGAGAGAGCGGATATCCATTCTGGTTTCCTTTATTTACGTAGAAGATCCATCAGGGACGACGACATTTGCCGTGCCTGATCGAACATTTTGAGATTGGCCTCGTAGCTTCGCTGCGCTTCGCGCGCGTCCGCGATCTCGATCATCAGATCCACATTGGATCCCTCGAAATGACCACTGGCATCGGCCATCGGATGTGCCGGGTCATAAATGCGTGTCAGGTCGCTGCGGTCCAAATTGACCTTGCCGGTCTGCACTGTGGTGGTGCCATTCATCCCCTCGCGCACAGCCTCAAACGGAACCGTTTTCCGGCGGTATCCGGGCGTGTCCGCATTCGACAGGTTTTCCGAGACGTGGCGCAGACGCGTGGCTTGAGCCCGCAGTGCACTCGCTGAAACGTTTAGTGAATTTCCAAAATCGCTCATCAGGCTGCTCCTCAGGACGCGTTGATGCTGGCGCGCAGCAGTTTCATTGATGATTTGTAGATCGCCAACGCGCGGTCATGCTGACGCTTGACCTCGACACCTTTTAGCATCTCCTCTTCGACCGAGACGCTGTTGTTGTTGGGATCGCTGGGCAAGTTGGGCGTGTATTCGGCCCACTGCATCTGCCCACTTTGCAGACCATTCAGATGCCCGGCACGGGTGGACTGCATTCCGGCACGCGGACGCTCTTGCAAATAGGTGCTGGCAAACGGCTCGATCTCGCGAGCCTGATATCCAGGCGTATCGGCATTCGCCATGTTTTGGGAAACGACGGATTGCCGTTTTCCTGCATGTGTTGCCATGGCGTACGCCATCTTAAAGACGTTCAAGTCAGAGAACATCGGGGCTTCTCCCTCGATTGATTTCAACCAAGGCTTAACCCCGATTCCTTTAAAAACTGTTTTCAAGAAATTTGTGGAGAATCCCGATGTCTGCCCTCAATCCTCTGTCCCTTAAGGCCGAACTCGACGCCGCAAGCCTTGTGCGCCACATCGGTCGCGTGGTCGGTGTTAAAAACGGAATGATCCAAATTCAGGGCCTCGCCCAGCAAGCAAAAATTGGCGATCAGCTTGAATTGCATAGAAATTTTGGCCCGCCCCTGATTGGCGAAACCCTTCAGGTCGATCAGGACCTTGTGAATATGTTGCCTGATTCTGCACCCGAAGGCGTGTCCGTCGGCAGCCGGGTCATTTTGCGACAGGCACCGGGATTCGCGCCGGGTAGCCATTGGTTGGGCCGAGTCGTTGATCCCTTTGGTCGCCCATTGGATGGCAGGCCACTTTTGCGCGGCAACTTGCCCCGCGACCTGATGCAATCGCCACCGCCTGCCGTCACACGCAAACCTTTGGGCGAACGGATGGAGACCGGGTTGGCCGTGCTGAACACCATGCTCCCCATCGTGCAGGGCCAGCGCGTAGGGCTGTTTGCCGGGTCCGGCGTTGGGAAATCCAGCCTGATGGCGGGGTTGGCGAAAACCATGCAAGCCGATGCTGTGGTTGTGGCCCTGATTGGGGAACGCGGGCGCGAGGTGAACGAATTCGTCGAAAAAACACTGGGGCCCAACGGGATGGAACGCGCCATCGTTGTTGCCGCCACCTCGGATCAATCGGCTTTGGTGCGCCGCCGCTGCGCCTGGGCTGCCATGGCGGCTGCCGAAACGCTGCGTGATGAGGGGATGAATGTCCTGTTTTTGGCCGACTCGATCACCCGCTTTGCCGAGGCACACCGCGAAATTTCCGTCGCCATGGGCGAAGCCCCAGCCCTGCGAGGGTATCCACCGTCAGTCACACCGCTGATCACCGGCCTATGCGAACGCGCCGGTCCCGGGACCGAGGATCAAGGCGACATCACCGCCGTGTTCAGCGTTCTGGTCGCCGGTTCAGACATGGATGAACCCGTCGCAGACATCCTCCGCGGCGTTTTGGACGGTCACATCGTGTTGGATCGCGACATTGCCGAACGCGGTCGCTACCCCGCCATTGACGTCAGCCGCTCTGTCTCGCGCAGCCTGCCCGCTGCGGCCACTGATACCGAAAACCAGATGATCTCAAACGCTCGACGTCTGCTCGGGGCCTATGAACAATCCGAAGTGATGATCAAGGCGGGTCTCTATGCCGAAGGGTCTGACCCGTCGGTGGATCAGGCCATTCGCGCCCATGGCGAGCTGGATCAATTCTTTGCCCGCATCGAAACCAACGGTGCCAAAGGCAGCTTTGATCAGCTCAACCTCATCTTGCGCCGCGCCGGGGTGCAATTGCACTAACCCAAGAAAAAGGCCCCGCTCGATCAACGCGAACGGGGCCTTTTAAATGTCTAAAACTGTACCTTATTCAGCAGGAACCGCAGTCTCTTCCACACTCAGCGGCGCTTTCAGATGGACCAGCATTTCCTTGGGGCAGATCTGCAGGAAATGACCCTTTTCCAGATCCCAATGCTGCAGGATATCCGCGGCTTTACGGCTGCCGGTTTCGTCCAGATGCCGCTCGATCAGACCTTTAAGCTGGTCTTCCCAATGGGCCACAGTCACGGGGCACGTCACCAAGGTTTCCATGTTCATCAGCATCTCGGCCTTGCCCTCCGGGTCATAGATATAAGCCATGCCGCCGGTCATGCCCGCGCCAAAGTTGGCCCCAATCTCACCCAAGATCACCGCGATCCCGCCGGTCATGTATTCACATCCCGACGCGCCACAGCCCTCGATCACCACTTTGGCTCCCGAATTCCGCACCGCAAACCGCTCACCCGCGCGACCAGCTGCGAACAGATAGCCATCGGTCGCCCCATACAGGACCGTGTTGCCGATGATGGTGTTGTTGGCCGCAACCAACGGGCTGACCTGCGCAGGACGTACCACAATGGTACCGCCTGACAGACCCTTCCCGACATAATCATTGGCATCGCCCGACACTTCGAGCTTGAGCCCCGGAGCCGCAAATGCGCCCAATGACTGACCCGCAGAGCCTTGCAATTTCACCGTCAGATGATCCTCTTGCAGCGAGTTGCGCATGCCGAAATTGCGCACGATGTGGCTAGAAGTGCGCGTGCCCACGGTCCGGTCAGTATTCTGAACCGCATACGACAGCTGCATCTTTTCGCCATCTTCCAAGAACCGCGCCGCATCGCGCACGATTTCCGCGTCCAACGTATCAGGCACAACATTGCGCGCCTTGGTGCGGTCATAAACGATGTCCGCAGACCCATCGACGGTAATCAACAGCGGATTCAGATCCAGATCATCCAGATGCGCGGAACCCCGTGAAACCTGCGCCAACAGATCCGCACGCCCGATCACATCATCTAAGCTACGTGCCCCGATTGAGGCCAGCAATTCGCGCACTTCTTGCGCGTAGAAGGTGATCAAATTCACAACCTTATCCGCGTTGCCAGTAAACTTACCGCGCAGCGCTTCGTCTTGTGTACACACACCAACCGGACAGGTGTTGGACTGACACTGACGGACCATGATACAGCCCATCGCGATCAACGCAGCCGTACCGATACCGTATTCTTCGGCCCCCAGCATCGCAGCAATCACAATGTCCCGACCGGTGCGCAAACCACCATCAGTCCGCAGCGTGACACGTTCCCGCAGGTTGTTCATAGCCAGAACCTGATGCGCCTCGGTCAGGCCCATCTCCCACGGCAGACCTGCGTATTTGATCGAGGTTGCAGGCGATGCGCCCGTACCGCCATTGTGACCCGAAATCAGGATCACGTCCGCCTTGGCCTTGGCCACACCGGCAGCAATCGTGCCAACACCGCTGGACGCAACCAGTTTCACGGTCACCTTACAGCGCGGGTTGATCTGTTTCAGGTCATAGATCAACTGCGCCAGATCCTCGATCGAGTAAATATCGTGGTGTGGTGGCGGCGAGATCAGGGTCACACCTTTGGTCGAATGACGCAGGCGCGCAATCAGGTCGGTGACCTTCATGCCGGGCAGCTGGCCACCTTCGCCGGGCTTGGCGCCCTGCGCGACTTTGATCTCCAGCTCTTCGCACTGGTTCAGGTATTCGGCAGTAACGCCAAACCGACCCGATGCGACCTGCTTGATCTTGGCGGATGGGTTGTCGCCATTGGGCTCAGGGTGGAAATGCGCCGGATCTTCGCCGCCTTCACCACTGTCTGATTTCGCACCAATCCGGTTCATCGCGACGTTCAGGGTCTTGTGCGCCTCAGGCGACAATGCCCCCAACGACATGCCCGGAGTCACAAACCGTTTCCGGATCGAGGTGATGCTTTCCACCTCTTCGATGTTCACGGACTGACCCAGCGGTTTGATGTCCAGCAAATCACGCAAATGGATCGGCGGATTGCTCTGCATCTTGGCCGAATACTGCTTCCACATCTCGTAAGAGGCACGGTTACAGGCCATCTGCATCATGTGCATGGATGTGGCTTCCCACGCGTGGGTTTCGCCAGATTTGCGTGCTTTGTAAAAACCACCAATTGGCAACACGTCCAGACCATCAACCCAAGCCTTGGCGTGTACTTCTTCGGCTTTGGTCTGAATGCCGGTCACACCGATCCCGGAAATACGGCTGGTCATCCCGGGGAAGAATTCCGCACACATCGCGCGCGACAGGCCCACGGCCTCAAAGTTCAGACCACCACGATAGGACGAGATCACCGAAATCCCCATCTTGGCCATGATCTTAAGCAGACCCTGATTGATCGCCTCACGATAGCGCGCGATGTTTTCAGTCAACGTGCCATCCAGCAGGCCGCGCTCAATACGATCCGCAATCGAATCTTCGGCCAAATAGGCGTTTACCACGGTCGCACCACAGCCGATCAGCACGGCAAAGTAATGCGGATCAATGCATTCCGCCGCCCGCACGTTCAACGAACAGAAGGTCCGCAACCCTTTGCGTGTCAGATGCGAGTGCACCGCGCTGGTCGCCAAGATCATCGGCATCGCCACACGACCTTCGCCCGAATACTGATCCGTCAGCACCAGATGACCGGCGCCCGAGCGCACGGCATCCTCTGCCTCAGAGCGAATCCGCGCCAAGGCCACGCCCAGCGCACCGGGGCCGGGTTCAAAACTACAGTCGATTTCAGCTAGCGTGGCGTTGAAATTCTCTGCCAGCTTTTCCCACTGCGCATTGCCAACAAAGGGGCTTTCCAGCACCAAGATCTCGGTCTGACTGCTGTCTTCGTCCAACACGTTTTTCAGGTTCCCAAACCGTGTCTTCAACGACATCACCCGGTATTCACGCAACGAATCGATCGGCGGGTTTGTGACCTGGCTAAAGTTCTGGCGGAAGAAGTGGCTCAGCGGGCGGTACATCTTGGACAGAACCGCCGACGGGGTGTCATCCCCCATCGAAGCCAGGCTTTCCTTCCCATCTTCGGCCATGGGCGACAGGATCTGTTCCAGCTCTTCGATGGTATATCCGGCCGCAATCTGACGCTTGCGCAGCGCCTCGCCGCTGAACAGCGCGGTTTCCGTGACCTGATTCAATGCCTCATCCAAGGTGTTGATCTTGCCGACCCACTCGCCAAACGGACGCGACGCTGCCAATTGATCCTTGATCTCAGTGTCGTGGAACAATTTGCCTTCGGCCATATCCACGGCAATCATCTGCCCCGGACCCAGCGCGCCTTTTTCCACCACGGTGGCTTCGTCAATTGGCACCATGCCCGCCTCAGAGCCCGCGATCAGCAGACCGTCACCAGTCACAACATAGCGCATCGGGCGCAGACCATTCCGGTCCAGACCAGCACAGACCCAGCGACCATCAGTCATCGCCAAGGCAGCCGGGCCGTCCCACGGTTCCATCACCGAGTTACAGTACGAATACATGTCGATCCACGGCTGTGGCAGGTCCACCGCCTGCTTGGACCACGATTCGGGCACCATCATGGTTTTCGCCATCGGCGCATTCCGCCCCGCACGCACCATCACTTCGAACACTGCGTCCAACGCCGCCGAATCCGATGATCCGCCTGCAACGATGGGTTTGATATCATCAGCCATATCGCCAAAAAACGCCGACGCCATGCGGATCTCGTGGCTTTTCATCCAGTTCAGGTTGCCCTTCAGCGTGTTGATCTCGCCGTTGTGGGCCAACATGCGGAATGGCTGCGCCAACCACCACTGTGGGAAAGTATTTGTCGAATACCGCTGGTGATACAGAGCAAACCCGCTTTCAAACCGCTCGTCCATCAGGTCGGGATAGAAAACCGCAACCTGTTCGGCCAGCATCATACCCTTGTAGATGATCGACCGGCACGACAGCGACGCGATATACAAACCATTCACATGCGCCGCATTGGCCGCCTTTTCGATCCGACGACGGATCACATACAACTCACGCTCAAACGTGTCTTCGTCCACGCCTTTGGAGTTCGAAATCAGGATCTGCTCGATCTCAGGACGGGTCGCGTTGGCTTTGTCACCCAGACAGGTCACATCGACTGGCACATGACGCCAGCCGTAGATGTAATAGCCCATCCGCAACACTTCGGTCTCAACAATGGTCCGGCAAGTTTCCTGCGCACCAAAATCGGTCCGGGGCAGGAAGACCTGACCCACCGCCATCAACTGATCCTGACGCGGCTCGTGGCCAGTGCGCTTGATCTGGTCGTAAAAGAACGACACCGGGATCTGCACGTGAATACCCGCGCCATCGCCGGTTTTGCCATCCGCATCAACAGCACCGCGGTGCCAGATTGCTTTCAGCGCGTCGATACCGGCCTCAACCACTTTGCGGCTCTTCTTGCCGTCAACCGACACGACCAGACCCACACCACAGGACGAATGCTCTTCTTCCTCAGCATAGAGACCGTTTTCGGCCATAAACGTGCGCTTGGCTTCTTCGGCCTTTACCCATTCTGCATCATACTTGGTCATTGCTTATCTCCTTGGTCGTGCGAGGCGTCCTCAGGCGCAAACAGCGCCAGAGTTTCTGCTTCGGTAAACTGTTTTCGGTCTTTGGGCAGATCGTTCGCTGATGTTTTGCGATCCACAAAAAATTCGTATCCCAACGTCATGTCGCTGGTGTCATCAAACAGGCCAAGGGCCAGATTGGTCGTTCCCGTTGTGGGGCCTTCTGCAGTGATCCGATACCATAGCGGTGACCCGCATTCGGCACAGATCGCGCGTTCAGCCCAATCAGAGGTTTGGATCCGCTTGATGTGACCCTCTCCACTCAGCTGCAAATCTTCGGACGGTACCGGAACACCATTGAACACATTGCCAGACCAGCGTTTGCACATGTCACAATGACAGGCCCCGAATGTTTCGGGCACGTTGCGCGCAACAAAGCTCACACAGCTGCACATACAATGGCCGGTCTTTGTCTGGCTCATTGCGCGTCCTCATTCGGGGTTGGCGCATATGCAGCAACAACGTCTGCCTCTGTCATTTGCCGCCGCTCCCCGTCGAACGCATAGCCTTCGGGCTTTTTGTCGATAAACAATTCCAGTCTCAGGGTGTTACCACCCGCATTCTCAAATAGGCCCGCCGACATCTGCGTGTGCCCGTGCATCTCTCCCGGTGTGGTCATCCGATACCACAAGGCCGATCCGCACTCTTCGCAGAATGCGCGCTCGGCCCAATCCGATGATTTGTGCGTCTTGACCGGTCCCAAGGCCGCATACCCCGGCTCCGCTGCAAAGGTCATCAACATCGAACTGGTCCAACGGCGGCACTGATCACAGTGACAGGCGCCGATAGAACCGTTTGATGAGGTCGCCGTGACGCTGACCGCGCCGCACATGCATTGTCCGTTCAGTACTGTCATCACAGCTCTCCTTACCCGTCACAGCCGAATTCAGATATCGACGCAAGAAACCCTGTGTCGGCCTCAAATCGGATGGATTGTGGCTCTTGGGAAATTTCAAAATCATCCCGACCCTCTGCTTTGTTCACAACGGATCCTTCGATGAACAAATCCAACTCTTCTGACACCAGAATATCGAATTCAAATCCCAACCAGCTACTAGCAATGCCTTCGCGCCCCATTTCACGGCTCAACGTGCCCTTGCGAAACACATGTCCGTCCAGATCAACGGTTTCGCCGGTCAGGTCATACGACCCGCGCAACAGGAACTCTCGGTTCTTAACCACGCGTGTTGAAAACAACATGATGCCGTCTTCGCTGTCCGCACCGTCCTTGATCAGATCCGCCAATACAAAGGTTTCCCCAAAGCCGGGCTTCAAATCAAACCGGGTTTCGGCGTTGGCCTGATACAAGAAGCCCTGCAACCCCCAGTTGGCATCAAACAGATGAACCTGATCCAGGTTGCCCTTTTTGTAAGACAAAGCCTGACGTTGATCATCACCACAGGTCAACAATGTGGTCACGTTGCAGGCCGTTTGATGAACCGTCGCCAAAGGTGTGCACCCTTGTGGGATCACAATCGTTTCCTGTGCCCATGCCAGTGAACCCATTAAACTGGCGATCAGAGCAAGCATCACTCGTGCAATCATCGAACTGTCCTTTGGCTGGTGGGTCATTGATTGTGACCCTTTGGCTGCGATGCGGCGCCAATGTTGCGCTGCGGCGGTGTACGGGGGGTGCACAGGGGCTGCACGCATGGTGCCCCCCGGTGTCTTGGCTTATTCTGCTGCGATTGCAGCCTTGGCATTTATCTTGTCCAGGATTGCTTCAGCACAGTCGCGCCCATCCTTGATGGCCCAAACCACAAGCGACGCACCGCGCACGATATCCCCAACTGCATAAACGCCTTCCATCTCGGTTTCCCCGGTCAAGAATTCCGCCTTAACAGTGCCCCAACGGGTCACAGGCAAATCAGCCTGACCGAACATTGTTGGCAGGTCCTCAGGCTCAAAACCCAGCGCTTTGATGACCAGATCCGCCTCTTCGACGTAATCCGCGCCCTCAATCACCTCGGGGGCCTGACGACCGGATGCGTCGGGCTGACCCAACCGCATTTTCTGCACCATCACACCGGTGACATTGCCGTCGCCTACAAAGCCTTTGGGGGCGCTCAGCCATTCAAAGATTACACCTTCTTCTTCGGCGTTCTGTGTTTCGCGCAACGACCCCGGCATGTTGGCCCGGTCCCGACGATACAGACACTTTACAGAGGTCGCGCCCTGCCGGATCGAGGTCCGAACGCAGTCCATGGCAGTATCACCGCCGCCAATGACAACAACCTTTTTGCCATCAGCATTCAGACGGCCATTGTCGAAATCCGCAACCTCGTCACCAAAGCTCTTTTTGTTCGACGCAGTCAGGAAATCGATCGCCTTTTCAATGCCCTTGGCTCCGCTGCCCGGCATCTCCAGATCCCGCGATTTATAGACACCAGTGGCAATGATGATCGCATCATGCGCGGCACGGATTTCGGCAAACTTGGCCGGATCCACATCACAGTTTTGAACGAACTTTACGCCACCTTCAGCCAGCAGATCATTGCGGCGCTGAACCACGTCTTTTTCCAGCTTAAAGCCTGGAATGCCGTACATCAGCAGACCACCAGCGCGGTCGTGACGGTCGTATACCGTGACTTGAATGCCGGCTTGGCGCAGCATGTCCGCCGCCGCCAACCCACCGGGTCCACCGCCGATGATGCCAACGCTTTCGGCACGTTCCTGGGCTGGCGACACAGGTTTTACCCAGCCTTTGTCCCACGCCGTATCTGTGATGTATTTCTCGACCGAACCGATGGTTACTGTGCCGTGGCCCGACTGTTCAATCACACAGTTGCCTTCGCACAAACGGTCCTGCGGGCAAATGCGACCACAGATTTCGGGGAATGTGTTGGTGGCTTGGCTCACCTTATACGCTTCTTCCAACCGGCCTGTTGCAGTTAGGTGCAACCAGTCGGGGATGTTGTTGTGCAGCGGGCAGTGGCTCTGACAATAGGGAACACCACATTGGCTGCACCGGCTTGCCTGCTCTTCTGCCTTGGCGGTTGCGTACTCAGCATATATTTCGTTGAAATCTTCTCGGCGTACAGTGGCATCACGCTTCTGGGGCATGTCGCGATCGATCTGTACGAATTTGAGCATCGGTTGCTTGGCCACGGGGCAGACTCCATGAATTGGCTATATCGCGACTGTGTACTAGACGCTGTTTCGGATTAAAAGTCAGTCATACTGACCTTTTATTGAGTTCTAAGGCTCTCACTACGAGACACTTGGTGCTTTTGCAAGAATTTTAAGCATCGAACCGGACCTAAATCATAGCTTTCTTTTTGTGACAATGACTTATACCCAGAGATCATCGTCCAAATTTGATCTGAGGCCCGATGAATGCCCCTGTTCCAATTGATCCTTGTGGCCTTGATACAAGGTATTACCGAATTTCTGCCAGTCTCTTCCTCTGGCCACCTGATTCTATTGCCCGCGCTGACCGGGCTGCAGGATCAAGGTCAGATCATTGACGTCGCTGTGCATATCGGAACCCTTGGCGCGGTGGTCCTCTACTTCTGGCGCGATGTCCGAGTCGGCCTCGCAGGGCTACCGCGCGCCTTGACAGGTCGAACAGACACCCCCGGGTCACAGTTGGCGTTTGGCCTGATCATCGCAACGGTTCCCACGGTCATCGCCGGGGCTATCCTGCACTTCACCGGCCTCAGTGACATGATACGCTCTGTCGCTGTGATTGGCTGGACCATGTTGATTTTCGGCCTCGTTCTTTATTGGGCCGATCAATCCGGCGCGACCACAAAAGACAGCTCAGACTGGGGACCTAAGGACGCGCTCAAGATGGGCCTGTGGCAGGCCATCGCTTTGATACCGGGCACATCACGGTCCGGCATCACGATCACAGGCGCACGGCGTCTGGGCTACAATCGCGAAGATGGGGCCAAAATCGCGATGCTGATGTCGATTCCGACCATCATCGCCTCCGGTGTCCTGCTGGGAACAAAAGTGGCTATCGACGCCAATGCAGACATTGCAAGAGACGGCGCAATTGCCGCCGTCTTTGCCTTTGTCTCTGCCCTTATCGCACTGACGCTGATGATGCGTCTGCTGCGCAGTGTCAGTTTCACCCCATATGTGATTTACAGGGTGATCCTTGGTGTTGTTTTGCTTGTCTACGCTTACACTTAAAACGGCCCAAAGGTGCCTTTAGGCGCGCAGATTCTTCGCCGAGTCTTTGATCTCGTCATACTGACCAGAAGGGCGGAATTTCCACAGATACTCTGGCAGAACTGATGCCATCGTAACGGGTTCAATCCCTAAAGCGTCAAATCCCTTGGCCCCATCTGACACCACATTGTCGATCTGCAGGCATTTGACCTGATCCCGGGTCAGCAGATTATTCGGAAACAACCCAAAGCTGGCGAACTTTGCAAAATCAAAAACAGACGCCATAAGACGCGCTGCAAATCCCGGCATACCGAGAATAATCCGACGACGGTGAATGATCGTCAGCATCATCTGCAACAGCGACCGCAAGCTCGCCACATCAGGTCCGCCCAACTCATAGACATCCGGCTCAGCCTCGCCCATCACACCCTTCGCAGCAGCCTGCGCAACATCATCAACAAACACCGGCTGGAACCTGGTCTCAGCCCCCGGTGCCGCCAGAATAGGGCCCAACCGGGTCATCCCGGCAAACCGGTTAAAGAACTGATCTTCGGGACCAAAAATCACCGACGGACGCAAGATCATGGCTTGCGGCATGTGCTTCAGAACCGCCGCTTCGCCCTCAGCCTTGGACCGCAAATAGTCACTGTCTGATTCCGCATCTGCGCCAATCGCCGACAAATGAACCATGCGCAAAACGCCTGCCTTGGCAGCCGCGCGCGCGATACGTTCCGCGCCATCTACCTGAACGGAATCAAATCCATTTTTCCCACGCTCGTTCAGAATGCCAACGCAATTCACCACAGCATCTGCACCCTTGAGAGCAGCCGCCACCGAAGCGTCATCCCGAACGTTGCACAGCACAGGCTCCACCTGCCCAACCACACCATAAGGCTTGACATGCATGGCTTCATTTGGCCGACGCACGGCTACACGGACCCGCCATCCTTCGCTCGCCATGCGGCGTGCGATATAGCGACCGACAAAGCCTGACCCGCCATAAATCGTGACCAGTTTGGACATTCTGTGGCTCCTGCAAACAATTTGTTATCCCGATGTACCGCTGTAAAGCCTTTCAAACAAGGCGCAATAACGCCGCGATTGCCCTGATATGGAAAGGGCTCCAACACCGAAAGAAACCGGATGTGACGGACAATCAGAGGGGTGTAGAAAAAATATCCAAAAATCTTCAAATTCTGGTTGACCCTCCCCAGCCACATGCTTAAACGGCCCCTACGACACCTGCCCAGGTGGCGGAATGGTAGACGCGCTAGCTTCAGGTGCTAGTGTCTGTATGGACGTGGAGGTTCGAGTCCTCTCCTGGGCACCAGTCGTTTCCCTTAGTACCTAGAATTCAGGTGGATTTTCAAATTGTTGGCCCTTTGGGATCCACAATGAAATGACGAGAAACCCCGTATTCAAGCACATCAGCTAAGATAAGCATGCGACTCGTAAATACAGAAGGCCCGTCGAAACAAAGATAAGTTGCCGGACACTATTAGGTCATTCGCTGAATATGAGGGGCTTCGAAAGGCCGCTTGATAAGACTCAAACCCGCGTCACGTCCTCATCTGCCAAACAGAACTAGGCATACCTGTCACTGAGCAAATCGGCTGAATTCATCTGGAGCCAGCGAAAAGACATCCTTTAGATGATATGTGCAACACAGCCGGGACAATAGGCGGCTTTGCATCTGTGGCCGTCCCCCCAGATCTTCTTGTAAATACTCAAAAGCCAACACACCCGACGGCGCCTGACACGAGAAAACATCAAGCAGCTATGATCGCTGCACTCATGTACCCAACTCTAAGCTACAAGTATTACCCCAACCCTTTAGGTTTAAGTGCCGAACGGATCAAACGAACCTAAAGTTACCGGCTTGGCTGATTTCCTGCACCGAAAACGCTCCGGTCAGGCGAATTGTCCCTTGACCTTGAATCCGAATATCAACCGCCCCAGCCGATTGGTTTCTGGAAAAATTCAAATCGCTTATCGACGAAACACCAGGAATATTGAGCTGTATGATATCTTGTCCGATACAGAAATCTGAAATTGTTTCGCCCGGTGAAATTTCGCCTCTGTCGTATAAGAAAGTATCATAGCCAGCCCAACCTCTAAGGGAATCTGCGCCCTCTCCACCGCGCAGGACATCGTTGCCAATGCCGCCCATCAAGTCGTCATCCCCACTGCCTCCTCGTAGTGTGTCATTCCCTTGGTTCCCATTTAAGACATCATCACCCTGATTACCGTCCAACCGGTCGTTGCCAGAGCCGCCTCGCTGAGTATCGTCGCCCCCCCACCCCTCAAGAGTGTCTGCCCCTTCATCGCCCCAGATTTCATCATCACCTGGACGCCCAAAGACTTTGTCATTCCCTGCTTTGCCGGCGATACGATCATCCCGCGAAGTACCCCGCAGAGTGTTATCCCCTGCGTCTCCGCGAATTGGTTGCGTTGTTTCTTCTGGGGGTGGAGGGCTAAAAACAGGTGGAGCAAGAATGGGAGCGGAATGAACAAAGGTTACCTCGACAACTTCAAAAGGCAACAATTCAACAGATAAGTCAGCACTTTCATAGGTATAGTCCGTCAATGACGCACGAACGTCGTGTTCATTGTAATAATACCGGTCCCCGTCAATCATCACATGATCAGCTTCTACCCGGCCGACACCTGCTTCATAATGAACACCATCTGAGCTTCGCGGTCCTTGATCAATACCGATTTTCACACCGCTTGCAGATTCAATTTCCGGAACAAGCGACGATAAATCCAAATCCAAAAGAGTGGAATCCAATGACCGAGACGCAATATAAACCACTGTTTTTGTTTCTGATTGAAAGGCGTTGATCTCAACACCACCATCATCATTTGAAAATGTTGTCTCAATCAGTTCTGTTCCCACGAGACTCGAAGACATGAGGTCGAAGGTTGCTCCACGAATACTATTTGTCACGCGACCCGCATCGTCTAGCATGGGTTGTTCGCGCGGCGGGCCGACAAGATCGGTTGCAGTATTGTGCTGCACGGCCCAGATGTGCGCCACATCAACACCCATCTCAAGCATATTTTCGACTTGCTCATTCAAGACTGACGCAGACACCATTCCGTTCTGAGAAAGATTGTTGATCCGCACGTTCCATTCCGTCAAATGCAGATCCAGCTCTTTGTCAAAATTATCCTCCCACACGTTAAAGTCCTGAGGGATAAAGTCCTTTTCCGCCGATCTATCTGAGAATGTCACGCCTCTGCTGTCGTAGTAATAGTGTTCAACAACTCCATCGATTGCGCTGCGTGCTTCACTCCCTAAACCATCAATAATGGCCTGATTGGAATCCGCATTGCGTGCGATAAATCCGCGATCATCGACCGAAGAATGGTATTCCGATCCGGAAAAGGGTGAGCCCATCTGTACGATAATACTGGGCTGGTCGGCTTCAGAAATACCCGCGGACTCCAAACCATTTTCGATAGAAACAGCGGCAATGTTAGCCTTTGCGGAGTAAGAAGTTTCACCCATCCGCCAATATTCGTTGCCGATTTCGAAGGCCTCAATAGCATCCGGGTATTCTGTCACGACACGATCAACGAAGTCCTCAATATCAGGCCCAAAGCCAACGTACTCTTCTGCACTCAGATGCTTGGTCGGGATGACCAGGGTAACTTTTGTTTGGTTTCCTGCCGCGTTTTGTTCGTTGACCCAATCGAGCATATTGCGAACTTCTGGACGCAGATCTAGCTCACCATTGGCATTGTTCTCTAATTTGACGACGTTCAGCCATTCTGCGCCGTCTTCTTTTCTTGCTAAATCGTCGCCCTGCCCGGCAGGAAACCGCAAGTGCTCAACGCCTAAGGTATCAACAGAGCTTGTATAATTCGCCAACGGAGTCCCAGATTCAGTGTTAATATTAAACACTGTGTTCGCCCCAAAAAGACTTTGAGTAACAACATTTCCGGTCGAGGCGTGGCTCTCAAGATCCATCGTGACAATATTTCCCGATTGCACAGGAGGCGGCGAGGGTGGCGCTGGTGCGGGATCGCCTTCGCCAAGATCGGTAGAAAAATTTGCGATCCAGCTGGTTTGATCACCCCAAAGGCTAACGTCTACACCACGAATAATCGCAAACTGCTGATCTCTATATGCCAAAATTGAATCGCCAGACTCTTCATCAACGGAAATCGTCAGATTTTCTTCAATGTCCTCAGGACCAAGAGGCGAGCCATCGCCATCCACAATCTGGAGCAGTTCGGTATCTTCGGCGGTATTGTTTTGTCCAATATCCAACAGAATAACTGGCAGATCTGACTCCGCATCAGGGATCGCAACTTCGAATAGATCTAAGCCCTCTGCGCCAAAGAAGAAATCGCCATCATCACCGGTTAACGTGTCATTTCCTTCTCCGCCAATCAAAACATCCGGAGTGCCTGCAGAGCTTGGACCATCGATAGCAGAAATATAGTCGTCGCCCTCATCTCCTCGCAGATAGTCCTGACCGTTGTTACCGTAAAGGACATCATCACCTGGACCACCGAAGAAGTCATCGTCTGACCCTTCTGGGGATTCTTGACCTGCCAGGAAATCGTTATCTTCCAGGTAACTGGTTTCGTGAGGCGTGAAGTTCCCGATCCAATTTGATTGATGGTTCAATTCTTCAGCGGTGTGATCCTCTACCAACGCAACGACCTGACCTTCGAAGATCAACTGAGCGCCGTTTCCATCTGGATCATCTTGAATACTCAATGCAGATCCAAGCAACTCATTGCGCGGTACTAACTGGCCTTCCGGATTAACAAAATTGATCCGTTCAATGCCTTCGCCTTCTTCGCCCGGAAAGAAAATAAAGTCTTTGATTACAACCGGCTCGCTATCGTCAAGACCAACAGCTACGTCAAACACGTCAATTCCCTGACCGCCGGTCATTTGATCGCCGTCATCACCCAATAACTGATCATTCCCATCACCACCGAAGAGTTCATCGGCAGTACCTAGACCCTCTGGACCATCAAGGGCTGAAAGGATGTCATCACCCTCTTCCCCTTGCAATGTGTCTGTGCCGGCACCCGCTGATATGAGATCGTTACCACTCCCGCCAAGGACGGAATCGTCGCCACTGCCCGCTTCAAGCAGATCGTTTCCTCCACGACCGTCTATAAAATCAGCCTCAGACGTTCCAACTATATCTTCGCCGGTGTCTTCTCCGAGGAACGTCGCTCGATCTTCGGGATCTGCTCCAGCCTCAGCATCCAATTCATCATCTTCAGAAAGAGTTGTTGTATCACTATCGTCGTACCAAAGCGCAACGGTGAAAACCGTAAAGATAGCTGCCAACGCCAGCATTGAAAAACCCCCACCTAATCATAAAAAAGGTAGCTCACTCTATGTGGTTAACCATAGTAAACAAACTGTTTCGGGGGCAATTTCCTGTTTTGGGGTCACTTAGTGGCGCGAAACTCCGTTTAGCTCGCCGTTACTCATCGGTTTTCCGAGCTTTTCCGAATTTGAACGCCATTTACTTGCAAGTATTCACCGCAACCCATTTGTATGATTCAGGCTAGGCGTAACTCATAGATTTTACAGTCATCCGTTGGGACATCAGAATTCAAGGCCTTCAGATCAAACGAAAGAACATGATTGATGTGCAGAAAAAGCGTTGGCTTGAAGCTTGAAATAAACAACAGAAATGACAACCGTCTAGCCCCATTGCCAATGACGTTCTCTTCAATAACATGTTTCCGCTGAGTTTCAGTGAGATCGATTCCTCGACATCTCAATTTTTCATGGATCAAAAGTTTGACTAGGTTACCAAGAAACGCGCGAAAATTGACTAGATGCGGCGCCCCAACTCACCGCATAAAAAAATCAACCAAGTGAGCCGAACTCTCTCTCAGTTCCGGCCCCCATTGGTTCTAAAAAACCTGACAACGGACAATCTGACCCAAATACCGCGCTGTCTGATCGTCAGAAACGGTTGGGGGGCTCAATCGGTTCTTCGAAAACGCTAATCGAATGAAGGAAAATACTCGGCAAGAACTCTTAGGAGTAGCCTACCACAAGCCGACTGGCTGCTTGGCACCTTTTTGGTTCATCTGATACATAGCCTAGCCGGGCAATAGATCGTGGCTATAGTGGCGATGGGTTCCGTGGAGCCTGTGTCATTGTGAAAGCAACGCCTTTCTTCACCGCACTAAAGTCACACGGCAGGGCTTTACAAATGACAAACATCGCGACCGTCATAGTCTGGCTATGAGGTCAGAGACTAAATTCGTGTACATTGCATGCTCGAATTTCTAGTGACATAGTGATTTTATGTTTGTTGCGCCTGATAAATTTGTTGAGTTCCTGTCTGCGCTAAAACTCAAGAAGGCCAGAGCGTTAGCTCTCTACCTTGCCATAGAACCGGGCCGGGAAAGGCGCAGCGAGCTTGTCATAGACCTTTTGTGGCAGGCATCTGAAACGGACAAAGCAAGAGCATCCCTGCGTCAAACAATAAGACACTTGCGCACTACCTCTGACGGTCTGTTGAGTTTTCCGTTGCGGGCCAACAATGGACTCCTTTTTTTGGAGTATCCTCGAGAATGGGCGCTATTCAGAGATCTGGCGCAGGCTTTTTCAACCCCTGACACCTTCCAAGCTGCTCGTCGAACTTCACTGGATTTGCTGGATATTTTCGAGCAACTGTTAGGAATTTCCTCCAATTTCGACAGCTGGTTAGCGATTTCCAAGAACCACGCCCTGTCCGGAATCAGCACCGCACTCGAGACGCTGATCAATTGTCCAGACGAAACGCTAGCGCGAGACGCCGCAACATTCCTACTGTATCTAGACTCTTGCCACGAGGCGGCAACCCGCCACTTAATGTTGCACTACTGGAACAGCGGCGCTGCACACAAGGCGATAGAGCTGTACAATCTTTTGTACCAAGCTCTTGATGAGATGTTCGACCAAGATCCGGAAAGTGCGACGATCGAACTATTGGCTGCAATCAAGTTGAACCCAGATGGTGGCACGGGCAAAACCCGCACCAAGCGACCGCGTTCAAACCGCGTTACCTTAGTGGTCGAAGATCCCGAACCGGGATTGCTGGACAATCGAGACAGCAGCTTTCAAACGGTTCTGGCGACAGACCTGCGAGGCCGTTTGGGGCGCTTTCGCGAGTGGCAAGTCATTGCGTCACAACCCAAAGACAGTGATTTTCTTTTGATTCGACCGCGGCTGTTTCGGTTGGACGAGCAATGCAGATTTCTGGTTGAGATCGTACATCCGCAGAACCGGGAGCTGATCTGGTCCGAGATGATAGAGGATCCGCACAACGACTGGGTCGGCAAGGTTCGTGTTATATTGTTGAACATCGGCAACGCGCTACGGGTTGTAGTCGCGGATCGGCAGGGCAAAGATGACCGGGCAGAGCTCTATGATCGCTGGCTGCAATCGCTTGCGCTAAAAGGCACTTGGACACACGAAGACGAAGCCCGCGCTGTGGCTTTGTTGCGTTGCATCACACAAGAAGCGCCGGATTTCGGTCCTGCTCATGCCGAGCTGGCAGGGATCTACAACATTCGGCACATACTGCGCCCCGGCACCCAGCAGGACCCTAAACTGCGAGACAAGGCACTAACGCATGCGCTGGATGCGGTCGCTGCGGACGCGATGGACACGCGCGCGCATCGGGTGCTCGCCTGGTGCTATTGCCACAAAGGCGAGTTCGACTTAGCCGAGTTCCATTTCGAGCAATCTCTACAGCTTAACGCACAGAACACCCAGACCCTCGCGTCAAGTGTGCTGGGTTTTGTGTTTTGCGACAACGCACCCCGGGCGCGGTCTATGTTATCAGAGCTAGAGCGGCTGCCGGAGACCTTACAACCATTTCATGATATCTATCTCGCGGCGGCCAGCTACCTACTAGGGGACTTCGCTGCGGCTGCAAAACACTGCGTGGGCGGGGACGGTCTGATGTCTACAACCGGCGGCTGGCACAGCGCCGCTCTGGCAAAGCTAGGTCAATCACAAATAGCGCGCCAGCGGCTAGAGCAATACCATCAGGAAATCAGCGCCCTTTGGCATGGACCCAAAGAGCCAGGGCTGCACGATGTGATTGACTGGTACGTCGCATGTTTCCCGTTGCGCAGCGAGACGGTTCGAGAGGACCTGCGCCGTACTCTCTATGATGTTGCGGCGCAGCCTTTAAGAACGGGCACCCTAGTCGCACATATTGGTGATGTAGATACCCACAGCGCGGTGGAAAGCTGACACGGGCGACGTAAGGATGCGCGCCATGGATTTGCGGGTTGGGTCCTCCTCTTCATCTTCGGAACCGAGGTCTTGGAAGATGCTCGTCTTCTGGCTCCACAGAGCGTTGACCCGTGTTTTGATCGCTTGTTTGGTAGCGTCAGGCAGGTCTGTACCCGTCGTTTGTGCTTCATTCATAGCTTCGTCTAGGATTCCGTCAAAAAAGTGCTTTATCATCAATTGATCAAGCGTGTAGGTCAGAGGTGGTTCAAAGCCCGGCTGATTAATCTGCGTGCTAAAGTAATCCTCTCGCTCGGCCAGTGTGTCCTGTACAGGGACCACCAGGGTTCGAGTGTTTGCGTCGTCTTCATCAGTGTTTTTAACGCGTTGATCCCAAACCAGTTTGACCTGAATGTTGTCATGGATCCGCTCAATTTCAGGGTCATTCAAGTCATGCGTAGGGTCCATCGGCAGAACCGCCATGGCCTGACGCAAAACTTCGGCTGCCTTTTGATATTCGGGACTATTTTCATCAAGCGGCCCTCCGCGCGATAGTTCAACTACAGTTTTCCCAATGAATTCGACATCCAGCGCTCGGCCAGCTGCGCCGGCCTTGGCAGGGTCGGTGGTGACGGATCCATCGTGATGCAGAAATTTCGTCCCGCCGCCATCGACCTTTCGACCAACGATAATGTACTTGTCCATCTTGTCCCTCCTCCTCAGGAATTCACTTCATTAATTATCTGGATAAAGCGGTTGGGCCGGGGCAGATCCGGCGCGACAGCACTGGGGTCGACCATCCGCACATTGGCAATCGCGTCTTCAATCTTGCGGTACAAAAGCAAACTGCCCAGCGGACCAAAACGCCCATTTTTGCCGTAAAGTTGGGCCTCGATCATCAAGATCAAATGGATATGACAGCGTTGTACTTCGGCTTCCGTCAATTCAAGCCCCATAGGTGCAGCCACTTGGCTGGTGAATTCCTGAGCCAATGAACCGGGTTCCAGACGGCTAGACCATTCGGACGGCATTTGTGCCAAAACCGCCTTGATATCAGGACCATCCAATCCTTGAGGCCCAAGGTCTCGGGCCGTACGCGCATCAAGCTGGTCGATCGTCACCCCGCCTCGGGGTCGAAAGGCTGGCGAGAAACTGGCCGAAATGCCCGTCTTTGTACCACCCTCGTCAGGGGTGAAAAACAATGCCCAATCCAATGGCCAACGACTGAGCTTGTGTTCATTGTCCTGTGGCGAACGCAGCACCAACGCGCCAAGATCCCGCTGTTCAGGGAATTTATAACTCTTGCGCGGCATTGCATGAAACGCGCGCATCAGGCCATGCTGCATGGTGACCGCGTCTATGACGGGGTATTGCCTAAGCCCATCCATCGACAGTGCTGCAATCTGAGCATCCAGAACCTGCGGTAGAAAATCCTTGCGTATAATGACATGCCAGCTGTGTAGGACATGGTTGCGGGCCATACAGAATGCCAACATCCGGCGATCCGCGAGGTTCGCGGGAAGCGCTGCAAAAAATCGCTCGGCAATGCGATTATGATATCGCATCATGATCGCAGTTATTCGGTGCAAGATATGCACGTCCCGATTGCGGGCGTCGGCTATGGCGCGAACGCTGGGATCGTCGCCCCTATGGGCCAGAGTGATTATACTCTTTCGGCCAATTCGAAATAGCAGCGTCTCTTGATCAAAAAGGTGGGGCAAGACGCGAGGACCTGCTCCATAAAGCGTTTCCAGCGTCAACGGGTTCTCAATGGCGTTATGGCGTCTCGGTGGGCTGCTGACCGGGTCGCCGGACCGAATTGCATAGGGCACCTGATTGATCGGAACGGCGTGGCCCATGTCGTGACCAATCAACTGGCCCAGATAGGTGTAACCCGCAGGAATACATTTTTTGTCGACGATGCAGGCCTCCCTCCAACTATGTGCGGCAAAGTCGATTTTTGGCTGCCTTGAAGGTGATGCATCGTGACAAATCGCACCTGCAATTGGACACCCGGTACCACTGACCCAGCTCTGATCCTTGCGGTGGCCAACTTCGCCCTCAAAGGCAGCAATAGTCTCGTCGGCGGTTGCAGTAATTTTCATTCGTTGTCCCCCCCAAAGTTACATGAACGGCGAGTTTTCGCCCCCTGATCCGTAGTTCTGGCTGTTGGGCAAATGACATCTCCAAACGCGGCGCAGCTGACCGGCTGGCGTTATGTCTTGCAACATGAGCCCCTCTTCAGTGACCTGATCGACTGCGGTCTGTGAATCCCGAGGCTCGATCAGACTATCCTCTCCAAGCAAGGTTGGGCATCGCTCGGCGTAGTTGGCGATCTTTTCTTCGATCAAACGCGTTTCTTGCACACTGTACCCACTACGCGAAGCAAGCACTTCGCCTAGGTTAATCTCCATCAGCAGCGTTTCGCGCAGCGCTTTGCGCACGGCCTGTGCCGGTTCTGAATCAGCGCCAAAACCCAAGATCGGGTCCTGTGCAACGGTCCCTTGCGATCGACCCACCGCGACCGTTACCGGGCCGGGGTAGTCAAGCAACCAGACATCTGTGTGCCGACGCAACATGCTCCCCCGGCGCGCCCGTTTCAGCCATTGGGTTATTCCCTGCTTGTGCAACCAATCCGCAGTCACCTTTTGGGCAGCCAATTGCCCCAACCACCACGCCCATACGGCTGTGCGTTCATGAGCTTCGAATATGGCCAGCCGCAGTGCTTTTTGGTTTGTCGAGTGCGCAGCAACGCCCGAATATGCCCCGGCAATCGCGGCCTGACCCGCATTACGCAATGTAGCAAGGGCCACAATCTCGGCGGTTTCACCCAAGCAACATGCCAGGGCATCTTCGCGAGTCTCGCCCGCACCGCTCGCCGTTGCACCGTCCAAAGTAAGAGCTTGGATGACGCACAAATTGGGAGCCGTCAGAACCTCACGCCAATCATGGCGGCTCCAATGCGCAATTAACTGGTTGGCTTCTGTGGCTGCCGCCTTCGAATACGTGGGTTTAGTTCTGGTTGAATCCATGCTGCTGATACCCTCCGCTTATTTTTCCTACCAGTCACGCCCCATTGGCTCTGAGGTCTAAAACAGCGCTGTGATTTTTCTGTGACCCAGCGTGTCACACATAAATCACGCAGCAATCACAGGCCCGGTCTACACCCCTCGTCAATTGTTGGTTCGGCGTTTCATCGATTTCAACCGAACTCTTTCAGATCATTACGAGGAGGCGAAAAATGAATAAGATCAACGAAGAGCTTTCAAGGGTCATTGCTCAGGCGGATACCGCCGTAGATCAGGATAGCCTGACTGACGCAATCGAGCGTTTAGACGCGATGCTCAAAGATGGGTTCGTCCAAGCCGAAGCCTCGGCGCTGCCTTATGCGCCCGCGCTCGAGATGACGACAGAGTTTGAAACCACCTATGCACAGGCGCCTGAGGGGGGCGCGGAAGTCAAGTTTGGCCGCTTCATCGGCAGCATGGCCCTGGACTCAGCCAACGCTATTGCACGGGCGAAACGCCGGGCAGAGTATCGACTCAAGACGTTGTTCGGCTTTGACGGGCTGCGCATCGTCGAAGACGGCGACAGCTGGACACAATACCCAGTCCTGCTTGAGGATATTGGTGATCAATTGCAGGCTAAGGACGATTTCGCGGTCTTTTCCGTGGGGGGCGCGGGCGATTTGGTGTCCGACATGGCCAACGAAAAAGAATATCTGAGCGCTTTGCAGATCACTGACGCTGCGGTGTTGCTGGTGTCGGGTGGTGGCAATGACATGTTCGGCCACCTTCAGGACATTTTAGTCGACTACACAGACGGTGCCGGCCCTGCAGATCTGATTAATCACGGAGCTTTTGGTCCAATCCTGCGAACAGTGACTGAGAACTACGAGACAATCCTGACCGACGTTGCCACGTCCTTTCCCGACGTATGCATATTCACCCACGGCTATGATCTGCCGTTTCCGTTGGACGACGGTAAATGGATCGGACCCGCACTGACAGCGCGCAGCATTCCTTTCGACATCGGACGCGGGGTGCTGAACGTGATCCTCGACATGTTCAATGCCGAGATGGTGACGCTGGAAGCGCGTCATTCCAACATGGTGTTTTGCGATCTCCGGGGCGAGGTCGATCGCGGACTGAATTCTTGGTTCGATGAGTTGCACCCCAAAAATGCTGGCTACGCCCGCGCCGCCACCGCCATCGAGAGAGTGATCCGCGATCGCATGCTGGGCGGGTTGGAAACCACGCCCGGGCACTTGACTGCCAAGGCTAATCCCGAGCGAAGCAAAGCGGCCGGAACTGTGGTTCTGGATCCCGGTCACGGTGGAACCACAAAGGTTGGCGGTTCCAGTGCCAACAACGCCATCGGGCCTCACGGCACCTTGGAGAAAGACCTGACACTCGATGTGGCGCTGCGCACAAAAACAGTTTTGGAGCACCGGGGGTACAACGTCCTTCTGACGCGCAGCAGCGATGTCAATCTTGGTCTTTCTGCGCGCGCTGCGGTCGCTCGGTCGGTGGGGGCTGCGGCATTTGTCTCGATCCATTTCAACGGGTCGACCAATCACAACGCCCAAGGGACTGAGACCTTCGTGCATAAATCTCTGCCAAATGGTGCGCATCCTTCCAAAGCTCTATGCCGCGCGGTGCAATCGGAAATGGTGGCCGCCTTGGGTTTGCGCGACCGCAATAAGGGTTTTCCATTGGGTGCCAAGTCCGGCGGCTTTGGTGTGCTAAACCCGCACCATCATGCCCAGCAAACCGCAGCTGTCCTGCACGAAGTCAGCTTTTTGGATCGAGCCGATGAAGAAGAGCGGCTTTCAAAGGTGTCTTACAAGCGCAAGATTGCCATCGCCTTGGCAGACGGGATCGAGGCCTACCTGACAGGAATAGCACCGGCCGAAAACTTTAGTGCCGCCGAAATCGAGCTGGGAGATGCCGTGGAACTGGCCAAAGTTGAAAGCGATTTTTCCGCTGCAGCTGAACATTTGTTCGAATGGCGAGATACCTCAGACGACACTGACGAGTGTGGTTTCGAAACGCATGACGTATCCAATGGTCATCTGCTGGGTATGGATTCGGTTGCTCAGGGCAATTTAGGGTTCTTGCACGCACTGGCCGAAATCGAAGCCCGCTTTTCCAAAGGTCAAGGCCACGTCATCGACGGTCCGGATGAAGGCCACGAAACCTCGGAACGGGATCCTGCCATTGAACGCGCTTTCGGCTCTCATTCCTTTGATGTCGGGGCCAATGTGACGGTATTGGCGGACGTGTTTGGCAGAGTGGAAAGCACGAGCTTTTCCCACAGCGACTTCGAAGCCTTCATCCGCAGCCTGGGCTTGCGCTATTTCAGCCCGTCCGAGTTTCTGGTTCTGGGAGGGCAGAATAAATCTGGCAAATGTGCGGGTAAGAACACCCTGCCCCCGCAATCGTTGTGGGGAAATATCGCGAACACGGCGTTGCTGGTGGACAGGATCCGCGACCGCCTAAACGCGCCTGTCTTTATCACCTCTGCCTACCGTTCGCCTCCATACAACGCCTGTATCGGCGGCGCCAGCGCATCCCAGCACATGCGGTTCAACGCATTGGATTGGTACTGCACCGCGCATGATCGCGCTCATTGGCGTCAGGTCGCCGAACAGTTGCAGGCGTCCGATCCCAGTCGGTTCGCAGGCTTCATCAAAGATTATGCTGGCGGTAACTTCGTCCATATCGATACCCGCTACACCTGAATTTTCTAAATTTGAACGTTGGGGATCGGCCTAGCCGAACCCGGGCAAGCAAAGGGAAAAGACAATGTCCAATTCATCGCCCAACAGTGCCCCCCAAATCGATTTTAAAGCAGACTGGAACAATCTGGACCCCTTCAACGATCTCGGCGCAGTTGCCAAGGTCGACAACCCGCGGCGGATGCTGGATCAGTTTTCTAACGGCCTGCGCGGCGGCGCGGAAAAGACCGTGGGCCGCAAGGAAATGATTGATGCCCGATTGATTTCCCTCCTAGCCAAGCACAGTCGTGCAGTGTGCCGAGTGAGTGTGCCGGCAGGCGAGGTTGATTTCAGAGGGCAAATGGCAACGGGTGGCTGGCATGGCACCGGCTTTCTGGTGGCGCCGAATATCTTGCTGACCAACCACCACGTTCTGAATGACGAAACGGTTGCGTCCAAAGCCGTAGCCGAATTCGATTATCGCACCTCGGAGGCGGATCTGCTGGGCGGGCCACCCAATTCCTCCCCTTCCGCCGTACACTTCAGAATGACGCCCGAGCGGCTTTTCATCACCAGTTCATTCGAAGATTTCGACTATACATTTGTCTGGATCGAAAGCGCGGCGGCCGAGCAGTTCGGCACGATCCAGATGACGCGCGGATCGTTTCTGATCCGCCAGACCGAACCGACCTTTATCCTGCATCACCCCAACGGACATCCGCAAAAAGCGTCGGTGGACGACACCGAATTGCTGTCGGTAAATTCCAGTTTTCTGCTTTACGCAGCGGATACCGAAGGGGGATCGTCGGGGGCACCTGTGTTCAACAAGCATGGGCAACTGGCAGGCTTACACCACGCTTGGTGGCCCATTCAAAGCCTCCGGGCGAAATTTCCAAACCTTACCGGACGGCTGAACGATGGCAATATCACCGGCCATGCCAACGAAGGAATCAAGTTGGCGGCCATGGCCATCGATCTGGAACGCCGTATTGCCATGGGTGACACAAAGGCACGTGATGCGGCGACCGTTCTGCAAGCTTTTGACGGATCGGACACTCTGACCGGAATGTTTGGCAGCTTGGGTCGCCACAGCGGCGAAACAACGGCGCCGGCCTATGAAAAGGTTGTCACTGTCTATCAGGGCCGAGAGCAGGATATCGACGTTGGTGCCTGGAACATCGAATGGCTAAACCGAGACTATGATAACGCAGACCGGCTGCATCGAGTCGCCACCGTCATTTCTGACCTGAACCTTGATATCTGGGCGCTGTCCGAGGTCTCCGTCCCCGCTGTTGACGGTTTGATCAAGGTCCTGCGCGACACGTTCAAGCAGGAGTTCGAGGCCGCCTATTCCGAACCCGGTTCCAGCACCGGCAAGCAGTCGACAGTCATCATCTGGCGCCCTAACGTGGTCGAATGCACGCGCGAAGACTGGCCAGAGGACCTGGATGCTCTGTTCCGTTCTCACAGCAAAGACGATGATCTGCCTTTCGAAGCGGTGCATGGAAAAATCTTCAACCGCTACCCCGGTCTTTTCCGGATCAACCTGAAGAGCGAAGAGAAGGACTTTGATTTTTACCTCGTGCCGCTGCACCTGAAGGCAAAAAAGGAAGGCAGTCTACGCCGCGAGATGGCGTCAAAAGCTCTGTCTTATGCGGTCGATCAGATGATCCAGATTCACGGTAAGGACAGCGACTGGATTATTTTGGGCGACGTGAACGCCTCATTGAAAAGCGGCGATTTCGACGCACTGGAAGAAGGCGGCTTCACCGCGCTTGGCGCTGTAGACGAGAATAATGGTGCTTTCACTTATCTCAAGGCGCCTTACAAAAGCCTGATCGACAATATCTTTGTCTCGGACTCCATGTCGCGCGTAGCCAATGCGGATGATTTTTACATCATCGAAACTGATCGCACGGTCAGCCGGTTCGTCAAGGAGACCTCGGATCATCGCCCCATCGCGTTGCGCCTATCGCTTGCCGATCTGCCGAATACGCCTGCTAGGAATGGAGAGCGACTTTCGTTTGACGAAGCATTTCACCAGATGCTGGCGCGGGCAGGGCTGTCTCCCAACTCCCTCCGTGAAACCTTGCCCGTGCCCAGTTACAGCAGCGCGGACCCAACGTCAGACTGGCTGGTTGGACGGCGCAACAAAACCCAGTTCTTTCAGGACAATCGCACCCGCTTCATCGACGAGATCACCCAGGCTAATGCACAGATGAGCAATCTCGTCGGCGCTAGGTTGCAACCGCTAACTCTGACTGATGTCGCCGTGGTCTATATGGCCGAGGCGGGGCTAAAGGGCGGAATCGTAGACCCGGATTTCGTGCATTCAAACGGAGAGATCGGGCTGTTCCCACTGCCCAGTAGAACTTCATTCTGGGTTGGCCCTCATGCTCCTGCCCATAACCAGCCGATGCCGCTGGACGTGAACATCAGAACCTATCTGACCTATCTTTGCGCGCTGAGAAATAAAGTGGTTAAGACCGTTTCAAACACCCCGCTTTACCCGGGGCTGTTTCGCGAAGACGGCATAGCAGGCCATCCCGACCGTGAGGCCAAACTGCTGGCTGGGATCGTGCATGGCTATTTCTGGAGCGGCAACTATGCCAGCAGGAAAGTGCCCTTTGGTCACATCTTGGCGGGCTACGCCGATGACAAGCCGCTCGATCAGATCATTGCCTCCACTGACTATGTCCACGCTGGAAAACCTCTGATGACAAACCGTCAAAGCAACATCAACGAAGCGTTATTCGTCCTTGTCTGAACGCATGTAATCTACTGCGAGATAAACATGTCAATATTGACATCCATTAGCACTTGAGGATTCACAGCCTTTGCGCACCCGCACAGGCTGATGATGTATAAAATTGGTGATCCCGGTCAGATACTTAGGTCCCGCAGTGCGCGCGCGCCTCACGCGAACGCGGGCACTGGTTACCTCCAGTTTTCTGAGCGATGAGTGCCATTGGGGGTATTTAACGAAGCCAAAAGAGACAACGAAGCAATCCAGATTACTGCCCCTATGATTTTGATGAGTTGACCTCGATAGACGCAATTACAAAGCCCAGATTGCCGATTGGTTCCCGGGCGGTTTTCCACAGGACTCTCGGCTGATAACAGCATTGGTACTCCAAGCCATAATGGAATCGAAGCATGCATGTATCATGAGCAGCGACATCATTAGCCGAGCGAATTGCAAAGTAATCTTACAAGAGGGGACGATGATCCTGATATGGCCCTCAAAGAGATACAAAAACCGCCGAACCCAAACCGGCCAGCTCCAACAGAGATAGTCTCCAAGCCCAGTTTATCAGAAAGCTTGATTCAGAGGCGCATTCGCTGATGCATTCTGAAGTCGTGACAACCCAAACTATCCAACACGTTGCCGATTTGGCCAATCAATAGATCGGTCGAGAACCAGGTTCCCGTTGGGCACCATTGTCGACTGCGAGTGATTGGTGCTGAATGCCTTTGGTATCCAGTAGCACATGGCAGCCAGCTAACGTTGGCTTTCACGAAAAACCCAACCCATCTGAATAGTATAACAAACAGTGTCCGACGAAACTCTCTGAATGTGTCAAATTACAAAGTAGAACCCTCATCGAACAACAAATTCTGCATGCAATGCACCAGCGGCTTTTATAGTTTTTAAGATATCAATCATATCTCTCGGCGAAACGCCCAGCGCATTCAAGCCCGCAACAACTTCGGCCAAAGACGTGCTTTCTGGAACTTCGGCCAATTTAATACCCTCCCCTTCTTCGATCGCAACATTGGTTCGCGGAACCACAACGGTCTCACCATCAGAGAACGGATTGGGCTGCACTGCCAAGGGTGTCTCTTCAACACGTAAAGTCAGACTCCCTTGCGAGACTGCGACCCGGGAGATCCGCACATCATCCCCCATAACAATGGTTCCTGATCGCTGATCCACCACAACCCGCGCCTTACGCTGTGGTTCTACCCTTATATTTTCGATGCGGCCAATGGCATGCGCCGTTGACGCGACATTCGTGGCAGAAACGTCCAACTCAATCGTGCCTGAATCGCGCATGATTGCCACCCGGCGATTGAATTCACGATTGATGGCGTTTTCTATGCGACCCGCTGTGGTAAAATCCGGCTCTCGAAGAGCCAACCTGAGCTGGGTCAACGTGGCGAGGTCAAAATCAATTTCACGCTCCACACGCGCTCCGGATGGAATAACCCCTGACGTAGGAACCCCGCGTGTGACTGACCCTGCTTCGCCCTCGGCCGAGGCCCCCCCGGCAAGGACAGTTCCCTGCGCAACTGCATAAATTTGACCGTCAGCGGCATTCAAAGGTGTCATGATCAACGTACCACCCAACAAGCCCTTTGAGTCCCCAATGGCAGACACGGTGACGTCAATCTGCCCTCCGACACGGGAAAAGGGTGGAAGTTCGGCCGTTACAAACACCGCAGCCACATTTTTAGGTCGAAATTGTTCGCCTGTTATGTTTACACCCAAACGCTCAAGAATGTTGGACATGATTTCTTCGGTAAAGGGTGAATTTCGCAATCCATCACCGGTGCCATTCAGCCCGACTACAAGACCATACCCAACAAGATCATTGCTGCGCACACCATCGAAGTTCACCAAATCCTTAAGACGGATCGTACCCGCCTGTAACGCCGTAGGCAGCAACAGACACAGGGCCAATATGCGAAAAATACTCATCTCAGGAAATTCACAAGGGACAGCTGAGATGTGCGAACCGTAACAACATATAGGCTTTCGAGCTGAAACTGGACAGCCTTGAGGCGCGTTGCGGTTTCAAACGGATCTGCTTCCAACAGTTCTCGTCTGGCGTATTCCAGGCTTGTCTTACTGGCTGCATTCCGGGTTTCAACCTGCTCGACTCGAGCTTCAGAGAACCCTACATCCGCACGCACGCCCACCAAAGCATCCCGACTGGTCGCCAGCTGACCTCCAAGTTGTTTCAGCAACTCTGCCTGTTCCTGGGGACTCAGACCCACCGCTGAGTCAGTCGCCAAAGACGCCAGAGCTGTAGATTTTAACATATCCCGAAACGCCGGATCATCCGCCTTGAGCTTTAAGGATACCTCTTCCCCCTCGGCGATTTCAAAAGCAGCAAGCGTTTGGTCCGATCCCCGATACATGCTTGATCTAAAGCCGGCTGGATCGTTGAACCAACTTTCAGCCGCCTGCAACACATCGGCCGCAGTCGTTTGCCCTATGATAGCGGTTTTCAGATCCGCCAATAATGTATCGCCAGAGTTCAAAGCAATTGTATCTGTTGCAACGCCAGCAAAAAGACTGCGCCCCCCGACTGCCCCGTTCAAAGATGCCACCATTGTGATCAGATCACCCTGCGCCTGTTTGCTAACCTGTTCACGGTTTACTGTCTGACCGAAAGAGCCGACAGCCGTTAGCGCATTTGCCAATTCGTCCGTTCGGGTATGCAGGATTTCAAGGTGATTTTGCGCAGTCGTAAACAACAAACCTGTTTCCGCAGTTGTTACAGAAAATCCCTCAATCCGACTGAGGTTGCGATCAATATCTGACAGATGCGAGTAATCCCCTGCCAGGCGTTGCGTGATATTCGACGTTTCACCCGTCGACATTTCCTGCGTTAACGTCTCGATCTCATTCTTGATCAGAACGCTCCGAGCGCGCAGGGTGAGGCTTTGTGCCAAATCTCCGATAGAATTCATACTCATCCTTACAACCTCAGCAATGTGTCCATCAGCCCGTTGACCGTCTCAATCACGCGGGCATTTGCGGCATAGGCTCTTTCAACAAGCATCAATGACTGGAGTTCCGCATCGGTATCCACGCCTGTTTCCAGCTCAAGGCGCTCCATTTCTGTTTTGTTCGCTGCAGAAAACGTCAAGGTTTGCGCTGCCGAATTACTATTTTGAGCCACCCGGGATAGAAGCCCCGCGCTGACCTCTCCTGCTGTCAAGGCGCCGGTCCCAAAACGATCCGTTGACATGGCGCGCGCATCGGTCAGCGCCTTATCAAAAGCTTTGAGAAGCGTAGCATCCCCGGGGGCACCTGGATCTGTCGCCTCCAGCCCAGCGCGCAATTTCCAGCTTTGCCCACCTTGAGACGGATCCACCGCTGCGTTCAAAGCCAACCGTCCCGCAAGGCCGGAGGCTGTCGGTGATCCCAGTGCTGCGCCCGCATCTGTGAAAAGTCCCGGCTGGCCTGGGGTATGTGTCGGATCGACACCTGCTGCTTCAAACCGTTCGATAAGATCTTGCGCCACCGCGTCTAGATCTTGTTGCGCTTCAGTCGACAGCACATCACGAATTTCAAATTGCGCTGCCAAGGTCCCACCGCGGATCGCAGTATTATCCCCGCTCGTTTGAACCGGAATATCGTTAATTTTAAGGCCTGACAGCAGCCCGTTGCCAACTGTCATATGAGGCTTGGTCGCATTAACTGGTGTAAACGAAAGCTGGGCGGCACTCCCATCCACAAGGATTGCACCGCCTTCAGAATACAGGGCAACTTTGCCATTTTCGCGATTGATCACGTTGACCGGGATCATTTCATTGATTTCATCAATCAACAATTGGCGCTGATCAAGCAACGTTGCCGTATTTCCTTGTTGGGTCCCAACAGATTGAATCCGCGCATTCAGATCCTGAACCGTTTGCAACACGTCATTGAGACGATTTACCTGAGTATTGATACTCTTATCAGCACGTGTCCGAGAGGCTTGTAACCCATCAGATGCCTTGTTGAGACTAAGCGCTAAATCTTTTGCAGCTGCTGATGCGCCATCCAATCGAGTGGCCGAATCTGGCATACTTGCAGCTGTGAGTAACTTGTTCTCAAACGTTGAGAGACGCGTCGAGATCGAATTGACGGACCCTGAACGCCCTATCAAGTTTTCCAGATTGGAGTGAAAATCAGAAAGCGTACTGGCGGACCCATGTGCTGAATCCGCCGCTCTCCGATTGGCCACAAGTACAGGATCCGAGTGACGTGTAACCCCTACGACCTGAACACCCCTGCCCGTTACCAAATTTGACGACAATTCAAGCGAACGCCGCGCATACCCAGGTGTCAGAGCGTTTGCGATGTTTTCAGAAACAAGTCCCGAAGCACGGCTTGCAGCAGTAAGTCCACTCATGGCGCTATTGAAGGCAGCAGAGATGGTCATAAGGACCCTCCTTTAGGGGAAACGATCAGATTACCCGTTAGATTAGCGTTTGATATTGGTGGTTTCCTGCAACATCTCATCGACCGTTTGGATGACCTTGGCGCTTGATGAATACGCACGCTGTGTCTGGATCATTGCGGTCAACTCTGTGGCAATGTCCGTGGCGGACTCCTCTCGAGCGAACGACACCAGATCACCGGTTGGGCCATCACCCGCATCCCACAAGAAGACAGACCCGCTTTCGCGAGACGCCGCATAGGTCTGTTTGTCCATCGCAATCATGCCATTTGGATTGGGCAAATCAACCAACGGAATTTGATAGATCCGGCGGCTGGCACCAGAATCAAAGAAGGCGTGAACAAAGCCATTCTCATCGACTTCGACCCGTGTCATGCTGCCGACCGCTGATCCATCTTTACTGATCGAAACTGGGGCAAAGCGGTCGCTCAACTGTGTGATACCGCTGGTATCCCCGGGTTTTCCGATTTTGATTTCAATTGGGCCACCCGCCGTGGCAACAACCAATGCCCCCGATGCAGCATCATAGGTTCCACCAGACACGGTAGTTACACTGTCTAAGGTGCCCCCATTGGTCCGACTGTCTGTAAAGGTCATCGTATATTCGCCAACCACTGCGTTCCCAGAGGCCGTGTCCCGCAACGTCATCGTCCATTCGTTCGATGACCCTGTTGCCGGGACTGTGGGCACAAATTCAATCTGAATGCTTTCAGATTTGCCAAGGTTGCCAAAATACTCAACCGAAAGATCCTGTGCCCCGACAGTCGATCCCGCATCCGTTGAAGTTGCCGGCAAATTGATTCCAAGTGACATGCGTGTTGTCGGGGATCCAGACAACTGATTTACGCTCAACTTCACAGGCTCCAACCCATCAGAGGTATCTCTTGGAAAGGTTGGAATGCTGCCATCGGCTCGCGCGGGCCACCCCAACAAAGTCAACCCCGACTCAGTCACCAATCGCCCGTTCGAATCCGTTCGAAATGACCCTGTTGTCGTCAGCAACATGTTGGCAGACCCGTTGCCGCCTTCCAACTCGGCAACGCGTGTCACAGGCAGCATGCCACGGCCCCGGACAGCCAAATCCGTTGCATTTGCAGTTGTAACCAATGAGCCACGCGAATCGACCATACGCTGCGTGCTGGTTCGCACACCACCCGCTGTATATGTCCCCCCCGTGCTGGAATTAACCATCGAATGGAAATCGGTTTCCACCCGTTTGTACCCAAAGGTAGAAGAATTCGCGATATTGTCGGAAATCGTTGCCAAGCGGTTGGCATTCGCTCTCAACGCCGCGACCCCGGCATTAAGCGAAGAGGAAATAGTCATGGATACGCCTTTCTGCTGCATCAAAACTCGTCTGATGCAACAGGTAGCGTGCGACCACTTAACAGGCGGCTAACAATTAAAAAGCTCGGTAATTCTGAATCACAGGTTCCGCAGGAACACGACTTCGATGCGATTGTTGCGAACAGCCATCGGATTCTTGTCGGTTAGCTTTCGGTCTGCATGACCCGTCACACGTTGTACGCGTTCCGCCTGCAATCCAAGTCCTTCGAACAACGTGCGCGTACTGGCAGCGCGTGCTGTCGACAACTCCCACACTGGGCTAGCGGCCAAAACCACGGGATGGGCCCGAATGTGTCCACCAATCGCGACACCATTGTTCACCAGGTCAGACGCACGCACGATCACTTGGGCCAACTCCTTCATCAGCGGCGTTGGCTTGTCCGTATTTGCAACAAACAAAGGGGCCCCTTCAGTCGCAAACAATTCGATTATCAGCCCTTCGTCCGTCACCTTGGTCACGATGTGTTTTAGGGCTTTGCTTGAAACCAGGCTTTCACCACCGCGTCCTTGCAACGCTGCCTCGAGGGTTTTGAACTCATCATGTTTCTTCTGTTCGTCCCCCCGAGTATCCACTCCTGTAGCACCGCGAGACCGTCGGGCATTGGATGGGGCACGGCTAACCGCCCCAGATCCATCCATGACCATTGTGCTCTCTGAGAACATGTTCTGGCCACCAAAGGCACCGCTTCCGCCACCAGACACGGGATTAATCGGAATTGTTGGCGAAAAGTAATCCGCCAACCCTTTTCTTTGTTTTTCAGTCGTCGCATTCAGCAGCCACATCAACATAAAAAAGGCCATCATCGCCGTCACGAAGTCCGCATAAGCGACCTTCCAGGCTCCGCCATGGTGGCCATCGCCACCTACTACCTTTTTACGTTTGATGATGACCGGCGCGACATTAGTCTGCGCACTCATCTCCACCACCTTATTTTAATCACCCATAACCGGGATATCAGGCGAGGTGTTAAGAGAGCTCTAACAGGTAAAACTGTAAAAAAATTCACCCACAGCGCATCGTTTTAAGACAATTCTTACGGTCACAATAAGGCTGCCAACGACCATTTAGCATCGTATTACTGATATAAGCCCCAGCCGGTGCCCCTTTGCAAACGCCCTGATACAAGGCCTTCGTTACCAAATGGCCACTGAGTTGTTTAAGGCCCACTATCAGGCCCCACCAATGTCGCTAAATACACATTCCCTACAGATCATCGCGTCGGGTGACATGATCACCCCAAGGCGGTTGCCGATGTCATTCTCTAATTGAACCATTTTCCGCTTCAGATCGTTTTTCACCCAATCTTTTTTGGGCAAGTTCACGATCGAGTATCCGCTGATGTCGCTTGCGCTCTGTTAAGTCGCATTTGGCACAGACCAGCCCGATCAGTTGCGGCCAGAATCCATAGCATGACAGGAATCACTCCAAAACGCACAGATCGACGCGCCACAGGCTGCGACCTCGTTACGATGTAAGCCCCCTGTTGGGGACTGACATCACGACTCGATAATCTTTGATTTTTGGACGGACCTATGACGGCTAACGATATGCTGCGACTCGCCATCGATATTGGCGGAACTTTCACTGACACGGTACTGGTACGCGGCGACGAAGAGATCCTCGCCTCAACCAAGACGTTGACAACCCATGCCAATCCAGCTGACGGCGCCATGGAAGGAGCCGCACGCGTTATGGCGCAGTCAGGTCGGTCCTTGGATGAGATCAGCGGGTTCATCCATGGCACAACCCTGGCGACAAACGCCTTGATCGAACGGCGCGGCGCAGTCGTTGCGACAATCACGACCGAAGGGTTTCGCGATATTCTCGAAATCGCCTATGAGCGGCGGTATTCGCAGTACGATATAAATCTGGAAAAACCCGATCTTCTGGTGCCGAGAGAGCGCGCTCTGACCATACGCGAGCGCATGTCTGCTGAAGGGAACGTCCTAATTGCTTTGGACGACAGTGCAATCAACGCCTTGTTGGCAGATATTGATGCCAGCGGTGCAGACGCAGTCGCGGTCTGCCTTATCCACTCATACGCCAACCCAGAACACGAACGCCGCCTACGCGATGTTCTGAGCGCCAAGCGCCCCGATCTAACCATCTCCATATCCTCGGATGTCAGCCCCGAAGCCCGCGAGTTTGATCGGCTGTGCACAACAATCGCCAACGCCTATATCCAGCCGTTGATGGAAAGCTATCTGGATCGGTTCGCCGCACGATTTGCCGCCGAAGGCGTGACCTGCCCAATCCTGATGATGACCGCAGGCGGTGGTATGTGCACGATCCAAACCGCCGTTAGATTCCCAATCCGTCTGGTTGAAAGCGGCCCAGCCGGTGGGGCAATCCTTGCCGCCCGGATTGCTGCACGGTCTGGTTTAGAGTCTGTTTTGTCGTTTGATGTTGGCGGCACCACCGCCAAATTGTGCCTGATCGACAATGCCCGTCCGCAAACCTCGCGCCAGTTTGAAATTGCCCGCGCCGCGCGATTCATCAAGGGATCCGGCATGCCTGTCCGCATCCCAGTCATTGAGATGATCGAAATCGGCGCCGGAGGGGGATCTATCGCAGGGGTCGATCGTTTGGGGCGACTAACAGTTGGGCCCAGATCCGCCGGGTCAGAACCCGGACCGGTCGCCTTTAATCGTGGTGGCTCGGAACCCACTGTGACCGACAGCGATATAACGCTGGGCTACATTGTTCCTGAAACTTTTGCCGAAGGCCATATCAGCATAGATCCTACTGCCGCAAAACAGGCTCTAACAAGGGTAATTGGTACCCCCTTAGACGTTGATGGCACCGGGGCCGCGGATGGCGTCAGCCGCATCGTTGATGAGAGCATGGCCAGTGCCGGACGTATGCATGCGGTGGAGTCTGGCAAGGATCTGGGCAGTCGCACCATGATCGCATTTGGTGGCAATGGCCCCTTGCACGCCACCCGGGTGGCTCGTTCAGCAGGCGTATCCCGTATTGTCATTCCACCGAATCCCGGGGTCGGATCCGCAGTGGGATTTCTATATGCGCCTGTGTCGTTCGAGATTGTACGCAGCCGTTTTTCGATGCTCGATTCCCTCGACTTGAACGGAATAAACACTCTGTTCGATGACATGATTTCCGAGGCCAAAGACGTGGTCACCCAAGGGGCCGGAGATCGCACCATGCAAACCCGACGCAGCGCCTTTATGCGCTACAATGGACAAGGCCATGAGATCGAAATTCCCCTGCCTAATCGCCCGCTAGCGAGTGGTGATATTCAGCCTCTAACAATGGCTTTTGAAGCCGAATATGGAAAACAGTTCTCGCGCCCAGTGCCGGGAATGCAGATCGAAATATTGAATTGGTCCGTTCAAGTCGCCACCCCCAATGGTGAGATCCCCAAAGTACCAGAAACACCCAAGCTAAGCACACTCACACCAGCAGAAACGCGGCTGATCCTTTGTGATGTAGATGGAACGAAAAAAGAGGCCGCGTTTATCGCGCGTGACAGGCTACATCCCGGCCAAAGGATCGCAGGCCCTGCCCTGATTACGGAACCGCAAACAACGACACTCGTGTCTGCCGACTTCTCGGCGCATGTCGATTCCATTGGAAACCTTGTCCTGATCCAAGATCAAAAAGGAGGTGCAGCATGACTGTGATGTCCCCCGCCCGCTTGCAAGTGATGTGGAACCGTCTCCTCGCCGTTGTCGAAGAACAGGGACAAACGTTGATCCGGGCGGCTTTCAGCCCGATCGTGCGCGAATGCGGTGATATTTCCGCCGGGATTTTTGATGTGCACGGGCGCATGTTAGCCCAAGCCGTGACCGGCACCCCCGGCCATATCAACACCATGGCCGAGGCAGTTTTGCATTTGCGCGAACGTTTCCCTATTCAGACCATGAAACCCGGCGATATATACATGACCAATGACCCCTGGCTTGCCTCGGGACATTTGAATGATTTCTTGCTGATGATGCCCGCCTTCAAAGACGGAAAAGTGGTTGGTTTCACATCCTGCACCTCTCATCTAGTGGATCTCGGTGGCCTTGGTATGGGGCCAGAAGGGTCTGATATCTATGATGAAGGGCTGTTGATCCCCCCTTGTAAATTGGTCGATCAGGGCGAATTGAATGCGCTTTTGATGGATATCGTGCGCGCGAATTCACGCGAACCCATCGCCAACGAAGGCGACATTTACGCGCTGGTGGCCTGTTGCGAAGCAGGCGTCACACGGTTGGTCGGGATGATGGACGAATTCGGGATCGACGATCTCGAAGAGCTGGCAACTTATATCATCGACACCTCACGCCGGGGCACCTTGGACGCAATCGCAGAGGTGCCAGAGGGCGTGTATTCAAACATGCTCAAGATGGACGGGTACGAAGCCGAACTTGAGCTTCACGCCACGCTGACCGTAAGCAAAACAGACCTGCATGTTGATTTTACGGGAACGTCAGGGTGTTCCAAAAAGGGTATCAATGTCCCGCTCAACTATGCGACGGCCTATACTGTTTTTGCCATGCGCTGCATCGTAGGGTCAGACATCCCCAACAACGCAGGATCGCTGGAACCTTTCACCGTTGATGGACCCAAAGGATGCATTTTGAACGCCCAGCGCCCGGTGCCCGTCGCGATGCGCCACACCTTGGGACAGGTTACACCCGATCTGGTGCTTGGGTGCCTCCATCAAGCCCTGCCAGATCAAGTCCCGGCTGAGGGGGCCTCGTGTATGTTTGACCTGCCAATGCGCCATGCGCCTGAGGTGGCGGCGAACGGCGGGCGGGAATTTGCAATCGAACCCGTGCACAATGGCGGCACCGGCGCGCGCCCTCATTCCGATGGCTTGTCGGCGACCGCTTATCCGTCCGGCGTGTTTGGCTCACAGGTTGAAATCACTGAATCTGTTGCCCCAGTGGTGATGTGGAAACGCGAATTACGTCCCGACTCAGGTGGTGCAGGACAGTACCGAGGTGGATTAGGCCAACGTATTGAAATGAGTGCTGCGAACGATGCGCCCTTCATCGTCTTCTTGTCAGTGGAGCGTTTGAAATTCCCGGCCTTGGGGCGCATGGGCGGACAACCGGGCGCGCCGGGTCGCATCCGCATCAAAGGACAAGCCCAAGATATTCCCGGCAAAGGTGAATTACGAGTCGAAGGGGATGACTACCTGATCTTTGAAACACCCGGCGGGGGTGGCTTTGGGCGACCTACAGATCGCGCACAAGATGCATTGGCCTTAGACCTCATGCGAGGTTTGGTGACGGCGGATGGCGCCAAAAGTTATGGGGGCGAGAAATGATAAAACCGGTCGCACATGTCGAGGCGATGGGCGCCTATGCTCTGGCTGATCTGGGTGGGGCAAACACCGTCTCATTGGCCCAAAACGAGAGCGCCTTTGCAGCGAGCCCCGCAGCGGTTGCAGCAGGAAAAGCCGTCATGGATCAGATACCATTGTATCCTGATCCAGAATGGTCGCAATTGCGCACAGAAATCGCAAATATCCACAAGTTAGAGCCAGAAATGATCCTGTGTGGCGCAGGCTCGATGGAGCTGATTGGCTGCCTGATCCGGGCCTATGCTGGCTTAGGTGATCACGTGTTGGGAACGGATTATGGCTATGCATTTGTGGCATCAGCCTCGGCGCAGGTTCAGGCAAAATATGTCAAAGCGCACGAGATCAATCTGACGGTTTCAGTTGACGATATTCTTGCCGCCGTGGATATCCAGACCCGGATCGTCTTTTTGTGCAACCCCGGCAACCCAACGGGCACCGTTATCCCGAACTCTGAAATTCTACGCCTTCGCCATGAGCTGCCCAAAGATGTTTTGTTGGTCGTGGACCAAGCCTATGCTGAATTTTCTGATCTAACGCATGATCCAGCAGACATCTTTGCCTTGTTAGGTCGAGGCGACACAGTCGTCGTGCGCACATTCTCCAAGGCTTACGGTCTGGCCGGTACCCGCGTTGGGTGGGGTTACTTTCCACCAGATGTTGCGAAACAAGTGCGCAAGTTGCTCAACCCTAACAACATCTCTATCCCATCTCAAGCAATGGCCACTGCGGCTATACGTAATCAAACACATATGCGAGACGTGGTCACAAAGACGGCGAAAATTCGGGATCAGTTTGCCTCTCAGTGTCGTGATCTTGGCCTGATTGTCCCTACAAGCCAAACCAACTTCGTACTCTTGCGGTTCGCCTCACCAGAGCAGGCGCAACAGGCAGATAAAGCCCTACGCGCCAACAATTTATTGATGCGCGGCATGGGCGGTTACGCGTTGCCTGACTGTCTACGCGCCACAATCTGCGGATCAGACATCATGGATCGCGCCCTAACCGTTCTAAAAGGAATTCTGACATGACCGAAACCAGAACTGCGGCCAAGATTGGCGTTCTTGTCCCCTTCACAAATACCAATTTAGAGCCTGATTTCGAGCTGATGCGCCCACCGAATACCACCATACATTTCCAGCGCATGGGTGGGTATGATGTGGATGAAATTCCCGGTTCTGACCAAATGGCAGGATTGGGTGCTTCGGACATCAGTTATGATTTGCGGATGATCTCTGGCGTTCGACCAGATGTGGTTTTGTACGGCTGCACGTCGGCCACCTTGACACACGGTCCATCATTTGATTCCGACCTCTCAGACAAAATCAAGGCTGGGTCTGGTGCGGTTTCCCTAACGGCGGCCGGATCCCTTATCGCCGGTCTAAAAGCGCTTGGCGCCACCAGCATTGGTTTTTCATCCCCCTATCTGGGCGAAATCAATGAACAAGCAATGGCCTTTTTGAAATCAAACGGCATCGACACCGTTAACTGCACAGATGTGGGACGCGAATTGGGCAATTATGGGCAAGGCGAACTGACACCCGATGACGTGTTTGAACTGGCCTGCCAAGCGGATCATCCAGATGCTCAGGCGATCGTTCTCAGCTGTACCGATATGCGATCGGTAGAAGCAGTCGAGCGGGTCGAGGCAACACTTAACAAACCGGTTGTTACCTCTAACCAGGCAATGATGTTTTGCCTGATGCAGGCGCTGGATTTACCTCGCCATGATAGATTACCGGGAAAGCTGTTTGATCATTTATAAAGCTTAAGCTTTGACTAGCGTGCCCACCCATTTTTGTGAGTGGACACATAGTACACCTAGGGTTCACCTGCGCCGATCTCTTCTTTGCGCTTTGCAACATAGGCGTCCAACTCTTCGCGAATGGCGGGGTCCATCACCGGTTCTTCGTAATCGCGTAACGCCTGTTGCCAGATCTCGGTTGCGCGCTCCAACGCGTCTTTGGCGCCTGCGGCCTCCCAATTCTCATAGTTCTGCCAATCCGACAGCATCGGGCGGTAAAACGCAGTTTCGTATCGGGCCATTGTATGGTCCGAGCCAAAGAAATGCCCACCGGTTGGCACCGAATTGATCGCATCAAAGCCCAACTCATCCTCGTCAAACTTCATCGGTTTAAGAAACTCGATCATGTTCTGGATGATTTCCACGTCCATGATGAATTTCTCGTAACTGGCGGTCAGCCCCCCTTCAAGCCAGCCCGCCGCGTGATAGACGATGTTTGCTCCGCCCAACACAGCACCCCAAGTGGCCATCATCGTTTCATACGCCGCCTGCAGATCCACTGCGTTTGACGCATTGGCATTCGAGGTCCGATAGGGAATGCCGTACCGGCGCGCCAGTTGTCCGCCGACGATATTGGCCTTGGCGTTTTCGGGCGTCCCGAATGCAGGTGCGCCAGAACGCATGTCTACGTTTGACGTGAAAGAACCGTACATCACCGGCGTACCGGGCTGTACCAACTGGGTCAGAACCACTCCAAACAACGCCTCTGCGTTTTGTTGCGCAAGTGCTGCTGGCAAAGTTACAGGCGTCATCGCGCCCATCAAGGTGAACGGAGTCACCGTCACCGGCTGGCCGTATTCAGCCATCGCGATCAACCCATCGCCCATGGCATCGTCAAACAAACGCGGTGAGTTGACTGAGATTATTGTGATAACACCGGGGTCATCGCGCATATCTTCAGGCTTTTGCCCACGCGTGATAGCCATCATGTTGATCCCGTCCAACGCCCGACCGCGCCCGATTGCCGTGCAGTGGAACGACAGGTCAGAATAGGCAAGGTTGGCCAGATAAGTATCCAGATGGCGGTTGTTGGCCGGCATTTCGATCGGGGCCATCACCTGATTTCCGATCAGGTTCACCGCATTGAAATGGTGCGCCAGCTTGATGAAATTACAGTAATCCGTGTAATTACCCTGTCGTCGCCCGTTGATCCGGTCATGCACATTTGGCGGCCCTGCAACCAGGCCAAAATTCATATGCGTACCGCCCAAGGTGATCCGCTTGGCAGGGTTGCGCGCCGTCAGCGTGAATTCGGCCGGAACCATTTTCAACGCCTCAGTGACAAGACTCTCGTCTATCCGGATCGTTTTGGTGTCACGGTCAACAATCGCCCCGGCCCGTTCAAAGATATCCAGAACATTGTCGCCCATGACGCGAATGCCCGCCTCAGACAATATCCGCATCGACGTGGCATGCAGCTGATCCAGCTGATCAGGGTTCAACAGTTGGTACGGCGGATAGGTGTTATGTACCTGTTGCCAAGGCAATTGGTCGATACTGCCACCTGTGCGGTCTGATTTGCCGCGGCGACCACCGCTGCGTCGATCTCGTGCCATATTGGGTTATGCCTCCGGGGCGTCAAAGAGATGTTGTGTCAAATCCGAGAGCTGGCTGTCAGGCCGCACAAGGCCCAGCGTCGCATCCCGTATCGCCGCAGCGCGGGTAACCCCCAAAGACGGCGTGGCAAATTCCATAAACTTTTCGATCACTTCATCCCGGCTCATCGGAGCTTCTGGGCCACCGCGGGCGTGGGTGTCGCCTGAATCCAGCACTCGGCCATCCGTGGTGGTGATCTGGACATCCGCACAACGCCCCACCGGAAACCGTTTGCTGTGGTGTTCGGCTTCTGTGACAGAAATACGCGTCATCACATCCGCAACAGTGGGGTCTTTTAACCCCGCGCCCGATATATGTTCGACCCCGATCCGTCCATGCACAATCTGAATAGCCACCGCAAAAGGCAGCGAATACTGCGCCTTAGAGGTGTTATCTGGCAGGTCCTGAAACAAGCAAGCCGCCTCATGAAAGCTGTTTACCTGCACATGCTTTATATCCCCATGACTCAGCCCATGCTCTTTCATGATTGCGCGTGCACCATCAATCGCCGCATGCGCCCAACGACAGATCGGATAGGGTTTCACATACTGATGTTCCATCTGCCAGAACGTCCCCAAATCCTGCCAATGGTTTTTCGCCTCGTCCGCCTCGATGGTGATTGCAGGCGCCCCGGTGAAGCCCCGTTCGGCCAACACAACCGAAGACACCCCTACCATCGCTCCCCAGCCAGACCCATCATGCAACATTGTTGGGTTTGCGATTTCCCGCATCATCTGGCTGCGCGGACCGTGATATTCAGCAATGCCAAGTGCTTGTCGCATCTGATCGTGGGTCATACCCCGCAAACGCGCTGCCATGGCAACCACACCCAATGCATTCCAAGCCCCTGATGTATGATAATCGCTGACCGTATCATGCAACGCCAAACCAGCGCGGCCTGCGATTTCATACCCAATGGTCACCGCTGTCAGCGCCTCGGGCCCCGAGATATCATCTGACACCTCTGCCAACGCCGCCAACGTGGGGACAACAACAACGCCGATATGGCCCTTGGTTGGATTGTAACCATCATGACCGTCTAAGTTGTCAGTCTGTGTCGCCGCGGCATAGGCAGATCCCGCGACACTGACATTGCGTCCGTCAAACATCATCCGGGCCGTAAAATTCGGATCTGACGAGCCGTATAGCAACGCGGCGGTATCACGTGCGATTACGCCCGCCTCCATCGGCCCAGCACCAATCGTGATGCCTAATGTATCCAGCACCATCAACGCTGCCGCCTCTCGCGTAGAGGCTGGTATTTGATCAGGCGTTAAATCCAGCGCAAAATCAGCAATACTATCAAAGGTTGCGTTCATGGGATCTCCTCCGGGCACGGTGAACCTGCTGCTTAAAAAGTTAGAGCTTTCCCACCAAACCCACACGCAAAGAAGACTGGCCCTATGCCCCGGATAATTTCGCACGTTAATATCGGCGCTTCGTCGTGATTTTGCGACATCTGACGGCGGGGACGGAACAGTCGCACTCCGCAGATATGCGCGATAGGGTGGCAGTATGAAAAACCTGCCCCACCTGACCTTCTTGCGCTCGTTCGAAGCCGCCGCCCGTCACCTGAGCTTTACCAGCGCATCGGATGAACTGAACTGCACCCAATCTGCCGTCAGTAATCACGTACGATCGCTTGAGGAATTCATCGGCCGCCCCTTGTTTGTGCGCTTGCCGCGATCCCTATCACTAACCGAGGTAGGTGAGGCCTATTTGCCATCGGTCCGCCACGCGCTGCAGGAAATCGATATCGCGACATCCTCGATCCTGACACAAAACCGAAAACGCGAAGTGGTCGTATCTAGCCCAACCAGTTTGGCGGGACTCTGGCTTGCCAAAGTCTTACGTGAATTTCACGCGGTGCATCCCGGGGTGCAGGTGACGGTGCACGGAACGGTCTGGAACGATGTCGAAGGGGATATTTCTGATGTCTCAATCACCATCAATCATCAGGACGAAATCCCCGATGGGACGATACCGTTGTGGCGCGAGAAACTGGCAATCATTTGTGCGCCCGGATACCAAGTAAACGGTGCTGACCTGATTGACCCAGCGCAATTGGCGCAGGCCGATCTGCTCTGTATTCTGGGGCGGTTGGCCTATTGGGAAAAAGTCGCGGCTTACTTTGATCTTCCACCCTTGGATTTGTCTGGTGGGTTTCAAACGGATGTATCCACACTCACCATTGAATTGGCGGTTCAGGGGCTTGGCTGCGCGGTTGTTCCACGCTCGCTCGTTGGACCGTATGTCGAGCGTGGGATGGTCGTGGAACCCTTTGAGACTGATATCGACAGCCCGTGGGTTTATTGTGTGCGGTTTAAAACCCGCTCGCCAACCCCATCAGTCAAAGTGTTCAAAACCTGGCTGATGGAGGCAGCGGCACAGATGCAGCCGTAGGCTCACGCCCGCAGGCGTTGCCCCGCTGCATCAAAAGGTGGCTCTACCAACAGGGTCGCCTTGTGCGGCTTACCCAAGATGAAAACCTCAACCGTATCACCGGGCTTGGCAACCGCAGGGTTGGCAAAACCGATCGCCAGCGATTTCCCCACGGAATATCCATAAGCCCCTGAGGTCACGCGCCCAACTGGTGTGCCATCCGCTAGGAAGATCGGTTCACCGCCACTAGCATCTGCGTCGTTGTCTGCCTCAATGGCAAAGACCGACAAAACCTCGCGCGGTGTGTTGTCTTTCACCGCCAGATAGGCGTCTTTGTTCAGGAAATCTTTGTCCAGCTTGATCAGGCGCTCCAGAGCCACCTCTTGCGGCCAATATTCTGGGCTATATTCACGACCCCAAGAGCCATAGCCTTTTTCGATCCGCAAAGATCCCAGCGCACGCCCGCCAACCGGTCCGCCATCAAAATCTTTGGCCGCCGCAATCAGCGCGGTGTACAGGCGCACCTGGTTCTCCTCGGCACAGTGCAGCTCCCACCCCAGATCTCCGGTGAAGGAAACCCGGATCGCCAAACAGCTCACACCCGCCACCTCAATTGTCGCAGACCGCATAAACCTGAAGGCTTCGTTGCTAAGATCCGCATTGGTCATCCGCTGCAGCATGTCGCGCGCTTTCGGTCCCGCCACGTTGAAGCCCGCGATACGATTGGTCGCCACTTCGAGCGTGGTGCCTTCGGGCAGGTCGATCATGTTAAAGAACCGCTGGTGATAGCGTTCCGCCATGCCCGACCCGACCATCATGTACTCATCATCCGCAACCTTGGTGATGGTGAAGTCCCCCGCGATACCACCACGCACCCCGATCAATGGTGTCAGACAGGACCGCCCGATTTCTGACGGCACCCGGTTGGCGACCAGCTGATCCAGCCAGGTCTGCGCTCCTGGCCCTTTGATCACGTAATTGGCAAAATTCGAGATATCGATGACGCCCACGTTTTCACGCAGCATCTTGACCTCTTCGCCCACCGGCGCCCACCAATTCTGGCGGGTAAAGCTGTTGGTATCGACGACACCAGGTTTGCCGGCAAACCACAGGGGATGTTCCCAACCGCAGTTCATGCCAAATACACCACCCATTTCTTTCTGCATTTCGTACGCTGGGCGCACACGGGCCGGACGACCAGCGCTACGTTCTTCGTTCGGGAAGTGGATCGCAAAGCGGTGGGTGTACTGATCCTCGACCCGTGCTTTCGTGAACTGCTTATCCGCCCAATCGCCAAAGCGCGCGAGATCCCAGGCGAACATGTCGTACTGGGGCTCACCCTCGATCATCCATTGCGCCGCCAACAGGCCCAGACCACCGGATTGCGAGAAGCCAGGGATAATGCCGCCACACATGAAATAGTTCTTTAGTTCAGGCACCGGCCCCCACAGGGCATTAGAATCTGGTGACCAGATCATCGGGCCATTGATCACACGTTTCACACCAGCGGTTGCCGCCGCTGGCACACGTTCAGTTGCGCGGATCACGTTTTCCATGATCCGGTCCAAATCATCAGGGAACAGCTCGTGCGCAAAATCCAGCGGGGTTCCGTTTTCTGCCCAGAACCGCATGTCTTTCTCATAGGCCCCAATAAGCAGCCCGTTGCCTTCCTGACGGAAGTAGTATTCGCCATCCCGGTCCGCGATTGAAGGTAAACGGCGCCCCATGTTGGCGACTTCGTCAATGCTCTCAGTCACAAAGTACTGGTGTTCGGTGGGCTGCAACGGGAATTCCAATCCCGCCAGCGCCGCAACTTCGCGCCCCCAGAGGCCAGAGGCGTTCACCACCCACTGCGTATGGATATCACCCTTTTCTGTACGTACAATCCACGATCCATCCTGTTGCTGCTCAGTCCCGATCACAGGACAGAACCGCTCAATCGTTGCGCCCATCTTACGCGCCCCAGCGGCATAAGCCATGGTCACACCCGAGGGATCGACATTGCCGCCATCGGGTTCATACATGATGCAACGGATGTCATCGAATTGCGCCAGCGGGTGCAACTCCTTGGCCTGCTCACGGCTGACTTCGTGGAAGTTCAAACCATAAAACCGGGCCTTTGCCTCTTGCAGGCGTAGCTGATGTTCCCGCTCTTCGGTCTGTGCCAGATAGAGCGAACCGGGTTGAAAGACGCCACAGCCCTGACCGGTTTCTGTTTCCAGCTCCTTATACAGGTTCATCGTATAATGCTGAATGCGGGTGATGTTGTTGTTGTCATGCAAGCCATGAATGTTGGCCGCAGCATGCCACGTGGACCCTGATGTCAATTCATCCCGTTCCAACAAGACTGAATCTGTCCAGCCGAGTTTGGCCAGATGATAAAGGATGGAACAACCGGCAAGGCCGCCCCCGATAACAACGGCCTGAGCGTGGGTTTTCATGGCGTGGCTTCTCCCTGATGCACTAAGCGAGAAGCTAGCCCGGACTGTGGCCCAACACCCGACAAATAATCAGGGAGTGAGCCACCGGATTTTTTGCTCAACTTCTCTGCAACCGACACTTTGCGTCGCAAACAGAGAGATCAGGCAGAGATATCCTTCATCGCGGTCAAAAACTGTGCCACTTCATGCGCGCTGTTGTAGTGGCACATAGAAACACGCACACAGCTATCCAACCCTAAGGGATCTAAGATGTTGCCGGAATAATGATCCGCTTTGCGCAGATGTGTCCGAATGCCATGCGCGTTAAGCGCCTTGACGACATCAACCGATGGCACACCCGAAACGGTCAGAGACACCAACCCTTCACGGGCCGGGTTATCCACCCCGCCCAGAATCTGCACGTTCTCCATATCTTTGAGACCTGCCAGATTTCCGGTTCCATGTATCATGGCATCAGTCAGCACCTTTTCCTGCGCATGGATCGCTTCGCCCGCAGCAATGAACTTTTCACGCCGGTCTGTCGTGTCGCTGACTTGTTCCCCCAACCATTCGAAATACGAAACCACATCGGACAAGGTGGCATAAGATCCAGTATCCCGCGTACCCATTTCCCAATTGTCCTCAGGGCCGTCGATCAATGAATTGTGCGGCAGCTTGGTCAAACGGTCTGAAATCCAAGCAACACCATAGCCGTGGCGTGAAAACACCTTGTAGGGCGACACAACGTAGCCATCGATATCATAAGCTGTAAGATCCATGCGCCCATGCGCAGCATGTTGAATGCCGTCAACGATAATGTAGCAATCCGGGGCAACCGCACGGATCGCAGCAGACACCGCTGCCACATCGACGCCCATGCCCGTGACAGGGGACGTGTGTACGATCGTCGCAACCTTTGTGTCTGGTGTGACTTTGCTGGCATAGGCCTCGGCTGTAACAGTTCCCGTTGCATCGTCATGAGGGACCAGTACATGCGTCTGTCCAGCGACCCCCGCCCAACGAGCGCAGGCGCTACGGGTTGCAGGGTGTTCAAGCGAACTTCCAAGCACCCGTCCCGGTCCGGCGCCAAGACAGGCATTCATGATCAACCGGAACAACAACTCAGTCCCACTTTCACCAACAAAGAACTGCCCGGATGTCGCGTTCATGAAAACGCGCATGGCCTCTTTGGCTTTGTTGATGACCCGTACCAATTCGTGACTGCCAACATTGTCTCGACCTTGGTTATCAGGGATCGCCGCATAGGTCTGAGACGTCTCGACAACCGATTTCAAGGTCAAAGCCCCCCCCGCATTTTCAAAGAAAATCCGAGGGCCTTGCTGGGGGCAATGATCGATCTGGGCAAACCGGTTTCTTATTTCAGACAAAAGCTTAGGAGAGATGTTCGACATGAGGATTCCGTGTTCTTGGCGAGAAATTTAGCCATAGGTTAGGGGTGATTTTCAAAGAGGACACGCAAAACTTTACGTGACCTGCCCCTCGTTTTGTTCGCAGCTAATTCGCTTTGCTTGTCACAACTCAAGATCTGCTTTGGACTGTGATCGGTATTTTGTTGGTTCTTGCACAACTGTCGGGCTTAAGCGTTTTCATGCCAGTTGTTCAGACTGTAGTGTATTCCAAGCTCAGCACAGCGCGACTTGGCTCCGTTTGCTTCCACAGTGCTTCCAGTGTTGAAGGCTGAACGCGAACGGCCCCGCCGAAGCGAGTTTTAAGGTATTGATATTGTGTTTCTACTTTTGTTTCGGAAGCTCGACACCAACGATACTTACCTAGTCTTCTTCACACTCTTGCCTAAAGTCGCATCGACCCGACAATTACGAATTTTGCCGTCCAGTTCTTGGATGGCATTAGACTTAGCCCCATCACGAATGATAACTTATTACTATCGTTAAACTAGTTTCATAGGGGGTCTTGGACGGCCCCTGATCCTGCTGACGAACATGGGTCAGCTGATCGGATGAATGGTTGCCCGCGACTTTGCAAAGCTAACTTCCTGCGCAATACGGCCATGGCAGTACCTTGTGATAGCGTGAATGCAAGAGTCAGGGCGGGTTGCAGGCCGACATCAGGATCGGATCTAGATGCGTGCGAACAAGGCGGCCCTTGGAGCAATTCGCTGGGCACGCACGCCAACCCAAGAGGCGGGCACGCCCCTCAGGAAGTGACGCGTGGCGGAAGCAATCCGGACCTGCGTTGGCCGGCCAATTCAGGGAAAAGGGTCTGATGCCTACAGACCTCAGCTGCCTTCGTTCTCCTCATTGCCTCCGTTGGCCAGTACAGGAGCAAAGCTTACCCCGGCGTGAACGGAGGGCTGAGACTGAAACAGAGCGACAACAAGATCGGCTTGATCATTTGAGTCCAAGTCGAAGGAAAGAGCATGTGCGTGCATCAAAATGATCCCGAATCTAATCCCGCCTGGGGTCTGAGAGAATGCAAAACAGCTGTTTTGGCGACAAAAGTCGCGGCTTCCCGCCGCATGAAAAAGAAGCTGCCCAATAGCGGGATTTTGGCGGCGCACTCGTTGATAACTACGCCGACATATCCCACTTGCCTTGATAATATGTTGAGCTTGGCGTTTCTTATCGGTGTTTTCAAGCTTGACCGTTAGGACGTGTCCCAAAACGGCTTTACTGCCTATGGCTGATGCGCTGCTACTTAATTTTGCCCGCTTTAGGTGTATTCAAGCTAGTCATAGAAAGACTTTTGTCGGCTTTGCGTTGGGTTCCAAGGCGACGCCCGCTGTGTCTGGCACGGATGACCGGAGCCAGCCCAAAGCAAACATTGGCTGGCCAAGTTCGCGCCGTAGTGCAACTTACGCATTCTTGTCGTTCAAGTACCGTGCTGTAGCTCGGGATTGAGATGATTGTCAGACTGAGAGAATGCGCTCATTTACTGGCCATCTTCTAGCATCTTAAGTGCCTCGGTGCCTGTCAGTTTTTTGTTGTTAGCGCTCAGTCCGAATGCACTTTCGCCCATTTCGGTTCTGGCAGCAACATCTGCACCAGCTTCGAGCAAAGCTATGATATTCTCTGGCGAACCAAATTTCGCGGCGCCATGTATTGGCGTCCAATCATTTGCTGTTTTCGCATCCACATTTGCCCCTGCATCGAGAAGCAACCTGACATTTTCAGTTGTTCCGGTTGCTGCCACGAAATGAAGCGGCGTTCGATCCCATTGATCCTTTGCGTTTACATCTGCACCTGCAGCAAGCAATGCAGCGATTACTTCTGGTTTTGCTCCCGCAACCCAGTGCAAGGCAGATTTTCCGATTTCATCCCTTGCATTCACATTGACACCTTGGTCGATCAATTGTTGAACATCTGCGGTTGTCGCTGACAAGTAGAATTCAGCGCCGCATAGATCGGTGCATTCGTCCGCTGCAAGCACTGGATTTGCAGCGAAAACCAGCAGCGACGCCATAGCAAAATAAACGTGTTTCATTGTAATACCCTGTTTGAACATGGCCCATAATAACACAAGTACTCGCAAGCCTCTCCTTACGACAAATCGACCCAAAGCGATGGTCCGCTCAAGACCAATGCAGGCATCACTACGATGACTTCAGTGATAGCGAGTTCGCTCCAATCCGCCATTGATGTCAAAATGACATGTCAACTTTGGGCTGGGGAGCGCCCTTCGCGTCAGGTTTCAACGAACGTTGGTGTTGCGGGACGAAACTGCCAGAGAAGAATCTTACTTCAGCGGCTGACGCGGTATCCTGTGTAGATCCAAATGCATAGAAGAACTACTGCTGCAAAAACTGGGTCAATAAACCCAAGGCTCACCTCGCCCGGCATCTTTTCTTCTAACCAGTCCGATACAAAATTGTCGGCGCGTAAGACAATCCCGATAATGGCAAATCCGCCTAAGAACAGTGTTGCGCCCGCTGCTTCGCCAATTGCTTTGTGTTGGTATTGAGTTAGTGATTTTGGCAACAACCTAATAAAATCATTCAGTATTTTTCCGATGAACCAAATAGAGACAAAAAACAAAAATAAACCAAACCCGGCGTATGGGTTCTTGAGCGCCATTAGGCCGGAGATCACCAACGGGATGACAAGCCGCAACTTGTACTTCTCCGTGAAGCGATCAATCTTCTTATCCAATTGATCTGATTTCGTATCAGACAATGTCAGCTTCCTTTACGTTGGTCTGGCGAGAAGTTGGCTTATGGCAAGCGTCAAGTCAAACCAGCAGTTTGGGCTCGAATCGGCCTACCGCAACTCGCCCAACGAACCAAAATGCGGCCTTGCGCGTGAATGGCAACAATTGTGGTCTGTTAGAATGTCGAACCTTGGCGCGGTCGGCGAATGGTATGGCTAGACCTACCAAAGACCTCCACGGATGCAGTGGGTATATTCACTTAGGACACCCTTGGGCAGAAAGGTATCAATGCCTGACCTGTTAAAGACACCAATTGGACGAGATCATCTGTCTGGGATCGCGTTTAGGCCAAATCCTGCGTGTTGTATGGGTCTCAGTCTTTTACCGGCAGTAGGCGCACAGTGCGCGGCAATTCGGAAAGGATTTCGACGCCGCCTGAATGCAGGAAGGCCACGTCTTCCAGCCGGATACCAAACTCCTCTTTCAGGTAGATGCCGGGTTCAACGGAAAACACGTTTCCGACCCTCAAGGGTTCGGGGTAGTTGGCGGCGATATATGGAGGTTCGTGCACGTCAACGCCCAGTCCATGACCTGTCCGGTGCAGGAACTCCGGGCCAAAGCCAGCGTCCTGAATCACCGTACGGGCGGCCTTATCAACGTCACTGCACAGGGTACCGGGCAGGGCGGCCGATTGCGCAGACTCGACAGCTTGTTCAACGATGCCAGCCACTTCATAGAACCGGGCATTCGGCGTGTCCCCATACCAGGCACAGCGTGTCATGTCTGAAGGGTAGCCTCGTAAGCGGCATCCCGCGTCGATTAGCACGGCCATATTAGGCTGCAGAGTATCTGTGGTCGTGTGATGGTGCGGATAGGCGCTGTTCTTTCCAAAAGCAACGATGCAAAAAGCGGGTTCTGCCCCATTTCCCATATAATGATCGTTGATGATATCGCGCACTTCGATTTCGGTCATACCGGTATGCAAGGCCTCGAACGCCCGCTCAAAGGCAGCATCGTTCAAAAGTGCACAGTCTTTCAAGAGTTGTCGTTCCTCAGCATCTTTTTCAGCGCGCAGAAGGCCAACCGTATCCAGCGTGAAGCGATGTGTCGGGGTGTCCAACTGATCTAAGAGCAGGAACGAAAAATCAGTGCGCATCATCTCGTCCAACACGATGCGGAGGCCGGGGCGTTTGGCGTTTGCCTCGGTCAAAAGCTGCGTAAGGGCGCCCAGCGGACCGTCAGCATCGCTCCATTCAAAAAAAGGCACGTTGGCACATTGGGCGCGGGACGCCTCGGCGTTCAGGAGGGGCATGAGCACGCCAACTTGATTGTCGGTGACAATCGCCATAACCGGGCGCTCATCGCCATGTGGGTTCAGTCCCAAGAGCCATTGCATGTGGCTGCCCGGCCCGATGGCGACCAGATCTGTGTTGGTTTCCACCATTCGCTGACGCAACCGCGCCAACCTGTTTTCCACAATATCAGACAAAGAGCCTCTCCTCAGTGGCAATACGTTGGGTGGGGTCAGCCGCGATGCCCGGGCAGACGGCCTTTCTGAGCGTCCTGCAAGACAACCAAAGTGCCGGTCCACAGCATACGCGCGGGGGTGTCGCCCACGGTTTTCCACCCATGGGGCGTTATTCCATTGTAATGCAAGCTATCGCCCTCACGCAGTGTAAAGGTTTCACCATCCAAGCTTTTTTCGATCGAGCCACTGAGGACGTATATGAATTCCTCGCCCTCATGTTGAAAAGTTTCGGACTGAAATCCCGGGGGACAATTCACGATGAAGGCTGACAATTCGTGACCTGGGAACTCGGTGCTGAGCGCTTCATAAGTTACGCCGGTGTCCGAGATCGAGAATTTGCGCCGCTTGTCGGCATAGGAGACAGCATCCCCCGGTTTGGGCGTGATCACAAAGTAATCAAGGCCCAAGTCAAGTGCACGGGCAATCTGTGCCAAGGTTCCAAGCGAGGGCGTAGCATTGCCCCTTTCGACCTGCGACAGGTAGCCGACGGACACACCTGCCTTGTCGCAGAGCTCTTTAAGGGTCAACTTGCGCTTCTGTCGGCACTTGCGAATCAAGTTGCCAAGCTTTGCCGGTTCGATCTTTTCGGATGCTATCATGTCACACACCTCCGGATTGCAGGTGTAAGGCCCACGCAGGAGGCAGGTGATATGAAAAAAGGACGCATTCCGTCAGCCTGACAACTGCGCCAATCGGGGCATCAGATCAAGCAAATGGGCGGTATACTCCTGCTTTGGGTTGGCGAACAGCGTTTCAGTGTCCTGCACCTCGATCAACTGGCCCTGTTTCATCACACCAACGCGGTCACACATCTGACGCACCACCGGCAGGTCATGGCTGATGAACAACATGGTAAGGCCTAAGTATTCCTGCAAATCTTTGAGAATGTTTAGTATTTGCGCCTGAATGGACACATCCAACGCACTGGTGGGTTCGTCGCAGATTAGGAACCGTGGCTGCGTTGCCAGGGCACGGGCAATCGAGATTCGCTGCCGCTGGCCACCTGAGAACTCATGCGGGTACTTCGCCGCTGCTGCACGGGTCAGACCGACACGATCCAGCAATTCGTGCACCCGCCCGCTGATCTGATCCGGCGGCAAGAGTTTGTGGTGTATCAACGGCTCGGCCACGATGTTTTCCACTTTCATGCGCGGATTCAGGCTTGAGAACGGATCTTGGAAAATCATCTGGATCTGTTTGCGATAGTTCGCCATGTCGACCGTGGACATGGCTGTGACGTCATCTCCGTCAAAGTTGATCTTGCCACCGTCAACCGGCAGGAGCGTGCCGATCATGCGCGCAACTGTGGATTTCCCCGATCCGCTTTCTCCGACAAGGCCAAAAACCTCACCATCCTTGATGTCGAACGACACGTCATCTACGGCGGTGAAGTAGGTGCGCCGGGACGGTAGGATAGCGGATTTTTCCAAGAACTTCTTGGTGATCCCCTCGACTTCGAGCAGTGCGCCGGATTTGGACAGGGCCGGTTTTTCCCAGTTGCGGGCGAGGTCTTCGATCTTGAAGGTGGTTTCACGACCGCCATAACTGACCTGCTGGAAGCGGTGCAACTTGACCTGCGGGCGCGGCACGGCAGAGATCAGCGACTTGGTATATTCATGTTCCGGGGTGCTCAGAACCTTGTCGGTTGGTCCGTTCTCGACAACCTCGCCAGAGTACATGACGGTGACCTGGTCGGTGGTGTCGGCGATCACACCCATGTCGTGCGTAACAAGGATCACGCCCACCTGCGTTTCCGAGGCCAGTTCCTTGATAAGGTCCAGCACCTGCGCCTGAATGGACACGTCCAGCGCGGTTGTCGGCTCATCCGCAACGATGACTGAAGGATTGGAGCACAAAGCAAGCGCGATAACGACACGCTGACGCATACCGCCCGAGAATTGATGCGGATACTGGTTGAACCGCGCGGTTGGGTTCGGGATCGATACCCGGTCCAGCAGGGCGAGCGCGCGTTCCTTTGCCTCGGCGGCAGAGACTTTCAGGTGCAGTTGGATCGTTTCGACCAGTTGTTCACCAATGGTGAACAACGGATTGAGCGAGGTCAGGGGATCCTGAAAGATCATGCCGATCTCGCGACCGCGAATGGCGCGCTTTTCCTCCGCACTGAGGTTGTCGATGCGGCGTCCCTTAAGCCAGATTTCTCCGGAAGCAATACGGGCAGGGTCGTCCAGGAGCCCGATGATGGCGTTGCCCGTCATCGACTTGCCCGCGCCACTTTCGCCGACAACACCGCGGATTTCTCCGGGGTAGATGTCATAGCTGACATTCTGTACAGGTTTGAACAGCCCGTGGCGCGTGGGAATTTCGACCGTTAGTTCACGGATGGACAATACGGGTTCGGTCATTTCAGCCTCGGGTTCAATACGTCGCGCAGCCAGTCACCCAGCATGTTCACACTGAGCGCCAGCGCCAGCAAGGTGCAGGCAGGGAAGAAAAGGATCCACCATTCACCGGAGAACAGGTAACCCTGTCCGATGCGGATCAGCGTACCCAGAGATGGTTGCGTGGGGGGGGCACCCACTCCGAGGAAGCTGAGCGTGGCTTCGGCGATGATAGCCAGCGCCAGCGAGATGGTGGCAATCACCAGCACGGGTGACAGAATGTTGGGCAGAATATGACGCAGCATGATGGTCGAAGGGCGCCGTCCGATCAACCTGGCCGCCGACACGTAGTCCTTGTTCTTTTCCACCAACGTCGCGCCGCGCACAACGCGAGCGAACTGTACCCAGTCGCTAAGACCAATGGCGAGGATCAGTACCCAAATTGCCATTTGGTCGCGGTGTTCGATAGGAGTGATGCCTTTGGCAATACCAAAGATCAGCATCGCAACAAGGATGGACGGGAAGGTCAACTGCACGTCGGCGGCGCGCATGATGAAACTGTCGGTCCAGCCCCCGAAATACCCGGCCAAAAGGCCGAGAAAGATGCCAAGAACCACTGCGAACAAAACGGCGGCAAAGCCCACGAATAACGAAATCCGCATGCCGTAAAGGATGGTCGAAAACACGTCCCGCCCCTGATCGTCGGTGCCCATCAGGAAGGTCTCGCCGGTAAAGGCATTCGGCGTCATCGGCGGTGTGAAACCGTTCATCAAGTTCAACGATGTGGGGTCGAACGGGTTGGTTGTCGCAATCAAAGGGGCGAATATGGCCGACAGGATCAACAGCATCGCCACGGCGGCCGACACCATCGCGACGGGCGAGTGGCGGAAAGCGTAATAGAGGTCACTGTCCAGCGCGCGGCGTAGCCTGGATGGGCGCGCCGATTGCGTTTCTTTTTGCGCAGAAATGGGTTGGTCGGTCACTTGGCACTCACCCTTAAACGTGGATCGATGAAGGCATAGAGGATATCAACCAGGAGGTTGATGACGACGAACATCACCGAAATCATCATCAGATATGCGGCCATGACCGGGATATCGACAAACTGGATTGCGTTGATGAACAAAAGCCCGAGGCCGGGCCACTGAAAGACAGTTTCGGTGATGATCGCAAAGGCGATGATTGCCCCCAATTGCAAACCGATCACAGTAATAACCGGGACCATTGTGTTCTTGAGCGCGTGGCGGAAGTTGATCACTCGGTCGCTCAGCCCGCGCGCGCGGGCAAAGCGGATATAGTCTTGGCGCAGCACTTCGAGCATCTCCGAACGCACAAGCCGCATTATGAGGGTCATTTGGTAAAGTCCTAGGGTGATCGCTGGCAGGATAAGCGCCTTGAGACCGGATTCAGTCAGTAAACCGGTGGTCCAGCCGCCAATCTTGACCACCTCACCGCGGCCAAAACTAGGCAGCCATCCGAGTTCAACTGAAAACAAGTAGATCAGCAGAATACCGATCAGGAAGGTCGGCAGGGACACCCCAATCAGGGAGGCAGACATGATGAAATGGGCGGCGAACCCGTCGCGGCGAATGGCGGTAAACACACCCAGCGCAATGCCCATCACAACGGCAAAGATCGCCGATAGAGCGGCCAGTTCCAGCGTGGCCGGAGCGCGCTCCTTAATAATCTCAGAGACTTCGCGACCCTGACGGTAGCTGATGCCAAAATTGCCTTGGGCCGCTTCGTTGAGGAATTTGAAGTACTGTACAGGAAGCGGTTTATCGAGGCCCAACTGCGCGCGCAGACGCTCAACGTCGTCCATCGTGCGTTCTTGGCCAAGCATGTTGTCAATCGGGTCACCCACAAAGGTGAACATGGAAAACGCAATAGCGCCGGTAACGACCAGAACCAGCATAGATTGGAACACACGCTTTAGGATGAATGGCAACATCGCAGAGGCTTTCTTGTGCCAATACACGTGGGGTCACGCGTTGAATTGGCAGGTCACGGAAGGGGGCCGGGGCGAGGAATTCCCACGACGCCCGTCAGAAACGGGCCGCCCGCAATAGGCAAGCGGCCCAGATTGATTTACTTCATGGTGAAGTATTTGACGCGGGGCTGATCTTCGGGATCAACCTCGATGCCGACACTGTCACTCATGCCCCAGTTCAGCACTTGGTGGTGAATTGGGATATAGAGCTGCTCGTCCTGAACAACCCGCCAAATGGCGGCGATATCCGCGTTCCGGGCGTCCAGATCGGTGTTGGAAGCCAGCGATTTGATCTTGGTGTTCACGTCACTGTTGTCAAAGCCGGTTCCGTTCCAGGTTCCGATATCGCTTCCACGACCATGCACCAGAAAGTTGAAGATATATTCCGAATCGTATGTCGGAACACCCCAACCCAGCATGTAGAAGTCGGTCTTGCCGTCCGTGATTTTGGGGAAGTGCTGTGCCTTAGGGATGGCGTCCAGGTTCACTTTGATGCCGATCTGACCCAGCATGCCGACTGCGGCTTGACAGATCGCTTCGTCGTTGATGTAGCGATCATTCGGGCAGTCCAGACGGATCGAGAAGCCTTCGCCGTAGCCGGCTTCGGCCATAAGTGCTTTAGCGCCTTCCATATCAGTGGAGCTTTCACCGTCCATCGCCGCGGTCCAGCCATTCACGAAAGGTGGTGCGATCATACCGGCAGGCTGAGACTGGCCACGCATCACGACCTGACGGATGGCATCGCGATTGATCGCCATGGACATCGCCTTGCGCACGCGTACGTCTGCCAGTGGGTTCTTACCATCGACGTTGTCGGCCTCAAGGTCAGCCGCGCCCTGGTTCATCCCAAAGAAGATCACACGGTTTTGTGGGGCCTGTTTGACAGTCAAACCATCTGCACTGTCCACGCGGGCCAAATCCTGTACCGGCATATCCTGAAGGAAGTTCACCTCACCCGACAGAAGTGCCGCAACACGCGTGGCGGCGTTCTGGATCGGGGTATAGACGATTTCGCTGACTTCCAATGGGAAGTCGTTGCGGCCCCAGTACTCTTCGTTGCGCACCATGACGGTTTTCACGTCAGGCTCGCGGCTGACCAGTTTGTAAGCGCCGGTGCCGTTCACATTGGTGGTCGCAAAGGTAATTTCGCCACCTTCAAAGTCTTGCACGTCGACTGTGTTGTTCGCCTCGGTCCAACCCTTGTCCATCATGAACAGGTTAGTCAGATTCGACGGAAGGATCGGGTTTGGACCGTCGGTTTCGATCTCAACAGTATGGTCGCCAACTGCGCGCACTGCGGTGATCGAGCCGATGAGCTCTTTCATGTCCGAGTTCGGCTGTTTCGCACGCTCAAAGCTGAACACCACGTCCTCGGCGGTGAAATCTGCGCCATCGTGAAATTTCACACCTTGGCGCAGGTTGAACACCCAGACGTTCGGATTGTCAGCACTGGGGGCCCAGTCAGTCGCCAGAGTCGGAACGAACGCGCCGCTGGTGTCGCGGATAATCAGCGGCTCATACATCTGGTGACGCATGGTGTGGCTGGGGCCTTCGTTTTGCGAGTGCGGATCCAATGTCAGGGCGTCACCCGCGCGAGCCCATTTAAGGGTTTCGGCGTTGACCACGGCAGTTGACGACATTAGTGCCGCAACCGTCAGGAGTGTTAGTGTCTTTTTCATGATGACCTCGCTGTTAGTAAGTGTTTTCCGCAAGCAGTTATATTTGTTTTTTCTGATCAGATTGTTCGGCAAAGAAGCACTCATTGATCTCCCGGGTCGCTTGTATTTTTGGAACAAGAAACGCCCCATCTCGGTGATTGCCGATTAAAGTTCAGGCTTGCAGATATCGCCACGCCACAATGTGGTGTTACGCAGTCAGGACCCTAAAAAAATTATTTGGGGTATACAATAATAATTTTTCTCAACCTCAGAGCACGTTTTTTTGTTGGAAGTGACGATGGGCAAGGAGGCATGTCGCTGGTGTCATGAACCACTCCAGCTTTTTAAGTGGCTCCAAATCGAAGAAGGAGTGGAGCCATGGCAAGAGACACCAGAGCAAACTGCCATTGGCCCGAGACTCGCGTGAGAGAGGGCGCTCACTGTTGGCAGATCGCCAAACCAAGCGAGGAATCCGACCTGCGATTTGTTGGCCTGAAATTTGATATCGACCTGAGCATCGAAGCGGACCTGCGCGTATGTTAATCGGCCTGGAGGGGGCATTCTTTTTCGGGGCGAGATCGCTGCGGAGCACATCACAATTTCAGGCCAGGACTTCATAGCACGCACGACATCCAAATGGCTTGCACGTTGTACCTTTGCCGAGGCCACCCAGAATGCTCTCGCTGACCAAACGTGGGAAGCCCGCACTTGCAACTTTACAAATTGACAAGGCTTCGCAAAAGCGGACATGGAACGAACGGTAGCTTTGTCCGCATTCCGATCATTCAAACAGACTAAGTGGCGGACCTACGGCGAACGTCCGCTTCGGCTGGCTGCGGATCAGTATCTTGCAAATCGCGCCAACGGCCCAAAGTGGTCATTCGTAACTCCAGCAGCAACCCTCCGCCTGGAGCTCGTTTTCCCAGGTGCAACAGATCACGGCCTGAAGGCTGCGCACTTTGGAAACTAGGTGCGCAGCAAAAAAATGAGTAAGATAAAGGCGTGTTTTCAAAGTTTTGTTTGGCAGTAGAGATTAGATAGTTCTCCACGCAATTCTATGAGGCAAACAATGCCATCGGATGGAAACAACTTGCCCTGCAGTTAGATACTTTCGTCACCCTCATCATCTTCATCACCCTCATTTCCTTCATCCAGCTCGTCTCCCTCGTCATTCTCGTCGCCTTCGTCATGTTCGTCGCCTTCGTCATGCTCGTCGCCCTCGTCGCCGTCGTCCAGAATGTTCAGGCTTTCGTCTTCCTCGTTATCCTCGTTGCCTGAGTCCGGCAAATTGTCGTCTTCGTCGCCCTCGTTGCCGTCGTCCTCTTCGTTACCTTCGTCGCCTTCGTTGCCCTCGTTGTCTTCGTCGTCTTCGTTACCTTCGTTGTCCTCGTTCCCCTCATCGTCTTCGTCGTCTTCGTTGCCCTCATTGCCCCGGTCACTTTCGTCTTCGTCCCACTCGTTGCCCTCGTCGTCTTCATTGCCCTCGTTGTCTTCGTGACCCTCGTTACCCTCGTTACCCTCGCGTCCTTCGTCGCGCTCGTCACCTTCGTTGTCTTCGTTGCCTTCGTCGCCTTCGTTTTCCTCGTCGCCTTCGTCGTTTTCGGTGCCTTCGTTGTTTTCGTCGCCCTCGTCGCCTTCGTTGTCTAGGCCGCCTTCATTTCCTTCGTTGCCTTCGTGGCCTTCATTTCCCTCGTTGCCCTCGTTGTCTTCATCGGCTTCGTTGCCTTCGTTGTCCTCGTCGGCTTCGTTGCCTTCGTTGCCTTCGTTACCCTCGTCATCTTCGTGGCCTTCGTTGTCCTCGTCACCCTCATTGCCCTCGTTGCGTTCATTGCCTTCGTTGCCTTCGTTACCCTCGTTTTTTTCGTCGGCTTCGTTGTCCTCATCGCCTTCGTCGCCCTCGTTGTAGGTCACCCAATCGTCGTCGTCCTCGTCGCCTTCGTTGCCTTCATCGCGGTCGTTCAGCTCGTCGCCTTCATCGCCTTCGTCGCCCTCATCGCCATCGTAATATATACCTTCGTTGCCTTCGTTGCCCTCGTTGTCTTCGTCGTTTTCGATCCCTTCGTTGTTTTCGTCGCCCTCGTCGCCTTCGTCGTCTAGGCCGCCTTCATTTCCCTCATTACCTTCGTTGCCTTCGTTACCTTCGTCGGCTTCATCGCCTTCGTTGTGTTCGTCGCCTTCATTGTCTTCATTGCCTTCGTCGCCGTCGTACGGAACGTCAGTCTCATCGCCATCGTCGCCCTCGTTGCCTTCATTCCCCTCGTTACCCTCATCGCCACCGACGTCTGCGTTACCTTCGTTGCCTTCATTGCCTTCATCACCCTCATCGCCTTCGTCGTCTTCTTGTCCTGCTAAGCCTTCATTGCCCTCATTACCCTCGTTGCCTTCGTTGTGGTCATCATCAAAGGCAAGGGCAGAGATTTCATTGCCTTCATTGCCCTCGTCATTCTCATCGCCTTCATTGTCCTCATTACCCTCGTTGCCTTCGTCGCCTTCATTGGCAAAGCTCAAAGGGCTAAACAGGTCGACGTTTTGAAGCATCGCTTCCAGAATAATTTCAAATTTGCTTTCAGATAGATTGGGCATAACCGCCTCCGAAATAAGTTGACTCTCAATGGGCCGATTGTCCGAAAATTCTACTGAAAAGCCAATGGAAAAAACAATTAGCTCAAGCCCGACATGACCGGAAACGAACAATCCCAGGCCAAGTTGAAGGTAATCATATCCCAAAATTCATGTCCTAAGGGACCGGCTTACTTTGCGTTCAGAATGCTTTCCTCACCCAGTTCGCCTGAATTCGAGCTATAGCGATGACAGGCTACTGCGCAGCTAGACGATTGATTACAGAAAATTTGCAAAGGTCGCTAACTGCGCCTCAGCTTCCGAGCTTTTCAGTAATTGGTTGAGCGAGGGGGCGGTATTTCATTTTCGATCCACGTGTCGATCTCAGAACTTTACAACCAGTCGGCCAACTCCGCTTCGCTCGTCGTCAGAGACCACTCGAGCCGTTTGAACCAGTTGCTAAGTCGGGGCGATTATAAGCGACGCACTTAAATCAAGCTTACTGTACCAAGCCGAGCATACCCCCAATTTGACGCGTCCTTTGCCCCAGTAAAAGTTGGTAATTGCCGCCTCGTTTAGATGGGCGAATCGTATAGATTTGCATCAGTGGGCTTCCAGACCAAATCAGGTTCGCATCGCACTAAAGTGTTTAGCACTTTGCGTTTTTACCTAAATCACACCTGGGAAACGCAGAATTTCCAAATGCGCAGCAATCAAGAAATGATCGCATTAACAGTTAATTTAGCAAGTTTTTTGCCTTTGCAATTGTGCCCAGGTAAAGGTGCGGGTCATCTCAAAACAAGAAAACAGGAGAAAACGCTTCAAATCCTTGTAAGGTGAGCCTCTTTTGGGGGTGGCGTGAAATTTCACGGAGCCCCCGTTTGTATAAAAGGGTGGCGCGTGAAACTTCTATTCCCAGCTGGAAAAACTGTACTTTCTTATCATGCGCAATGGCCCCACCTCTTCGCGTCATGGGGTGAGCCCTCATATAGAATGGACTTCAATTTTTCTTTCGGAAGATTTGGCTCCGACCTCTTGATTGGCGGAATAGGCCGAGACTTTATTTTTGGCGATTTCGGAAATGATAGAATTCGTGCAGGAGCAGAGGCTGACTGGGTCTTTGGTGGCACAGGAAACGATCGCATTTGGGGCAACAGCGGCAACGACAAGCTTTTTGGCAATAGCGGACACGACCGGATATGGGGCGGCTCCGGGTCAGATTATGTGCGCGGCGGGTCGGGGAACGATCGGTTGTGGGGCAACAGCGGCAACGACAAACTTTATGGCGATAGCGGGCACGACCGGATTTGGGCTGGTTCCGGATCGGACTACGTGCGTGGTGGATCGGGCAACGACCGAATTTGGGGCAACAAGGGCAACGACATTCTTCACGGCGACCAAGGGCGCGATCGGCTTTATGGTGGGCGCGATGATGACGTCCTGAACGGTGGCTCCGGAAACGATTTCCTACACGGTGGGACCGGGTATGACGTTGCGGTGTTCACAGGGGCAATCGAGAATTATACAATCACCCAACGAACAGAATTTGAATGGTTGGTTGTAGGGCGGGACGGTCGAGACGTTGTGCGTCACGTCGAAATGCTGAAGTTTGACGACGCTCAGTTGTCGCTCGTTTCTGCAAACAGAGACCCTGTCATTCTGCCGCAAACAGCAAATACCGATGAAGATACACCGCTACAAATCGACACTTTGTTGGCTGGGGCTACAGACCCTGATGGTGACACGCTGGAGATTACCAGCGTATCGGCAAGTGCTTCGGGGGCTTTGGTTTCGCTTACCGCTGATGGCAACGTAATATACAATCCTAACGGTGCATTTGAGGCCTTAGCCGCAGGTGAAACTGCGCTGGATACGTTCGTCTTTACGGTGTCTGATGGTAATGGTGGCACGGATACCGAAACGGTTTCGGTCACCATCACCGGTACCAACGATCTACCGACTGCACAGAACGATTTTATCAATGGCCTTGCCAGCGACACCCTGACCTTCAACCTGACTGGCAACGACAGCGATCCGGACACAACGGACGATCTTGCTATTGCTGCGCTCGACACCACAGGCACACTTGGCATTGTGATGTTGGGGGCAGACGGACACTCGGTAATTTATGATCCAAACGGCGGTTTTTCTGCGCTGCGAACAGGCGAAACCACTGTGGACACCTTCTCATACACCGTGACTGACGGAAACGGTGGTTTCGACACGGCCACCGCCAGTGTAACGATCACCGGTACAAATGACGGCCCCTTTCCTGTCGATGGATTGGCAAGCGCACAGAACATGGCGGTCGGATACACCGACTTGCAGGGCGACCAGATTGACGGCACCGATGGCAATGACGACACGATCTTTGGCAACGGTGGTGACGATACGATCTACAGTGGGCTTGGCAACGACACCGTGGATGGCGGCGCCGGTGATGATCTTTTTCAAATTCGTCTTGCTGGACCGGGCATTGATACCGATGTCATCATTGGCGGCGAAACCGATGAAGACGGCGGTGGCGACATCCTTGATGCGCACAGCGTGTTTCGCAATCTGACCCTGACACTGACCGCGGCCGAGGCTGGTACGCTTCAAGAAGGTGCACAGACAACCACATTCTCTGAAATCGAAAGGTTCATTTTTGGAGATGGGGATGACACATTTTCTGGCGCGGCCTTTGACAGTGCGGTTTACGTTGACGGCTATGATGGAGCCGACAGCATTGTAACGGGCAATGGCGACGACACCCTGATGGGTGGCTTTGGGGTCGACACGATCCAAGCGGGCGACGGCAGTAACCTCATAGATGGCGGGGATCAGAGCGACAACATCACCAGCGGAGATGGCAATGATACTGTCGATGGGGGTGGCAACAACGACACCATAGATAGTGGCGCTGGCGACGACAGCGTCCTTGGTGGGTCTGGCGACGACAACATTACCACTGGCGCAGGCAGTGACACGGTGGATGGCGGCACCGGCAACAATACAATCAATACAGCCAGCGGCGTAGAGACAGCAGACCCCGATGATGATCGGGATCTGGTGAATACTACCTCTGGCTACAACAGGATCACCACCGGCGAAGGCGCAGACACGATCAACTCTGGCGATGGCGAAGACACCATCGATGCTGGGTCCGGCGACGATGTTATCAACGCCGGGGGGGACGACGACAGCGTGCAGGGCGGTACGGGCAATGACAGCATTCTGGGAGGGGATGGTCAGAACACCATTTATGGCGGCGACGGCAACGATACGCTTGAAGGTGGAGCGGACACAGATGTTCTACGTGGTGGCGCGAACGATGATCTGATATTCGGGCGCGGCGGCGGGGATCGCATCGTGGACGACGCCGGAGACGACACGATTCATGGCAATGAAGGCAACGACTCGCTCTGGGGTGGCGTCGGTACCGACAGCCTGCTTGGCGGCGATGACCGTGACCAGATTGTTTATGGCGTGTCCACAGATGCATATGGCGACACGGTTGACGGCGGTACTGGTGGTGACGATGTCGACACGCTGGATCTTTCGCGCTTTCAACAGCTGTTTCGGATCGTCGGTCAATTTCTGGACGCCGACGGCGATTCAACCTCGGGTACTGTTGAGTTCCTTGATGGTGACGAGGTGTCCGGCCTGCTGGAATTCTCAGAAATTGAGCATATCCTGACACCTGCACCGGTTGCCGTCGATGACTCCGCGTCCGTCGGCGAAAACGACACCGTTGCCACCGAAATCAATCTGACAGACAACGATTACGAGCCGGATTTTGGCGACACCCTCAACATTGCGTCTGTCGACACAACCGGTACGAACGGATCGGTCACGATAAACATTGACGGTCAAACGGTAGACTATGATCCAAACGGCGCATTCGAGTGGCTGGGCGCTGGCGAATCCGTAATCGACACGTTCACCTACACGGTGCAAGACTTTGAAGGCTTTACAGACACCGCTACGGTTTCTGTGACCGTCACTGGGTCAAATGACCTGCCAACCGCCCTCGCAGATAGCGCAACAGTGGGCGAGGACGATACCTCACCCACCGATATCAACCTCACTGGGAATGATATCGACCCTGACGCGTCGGATGTGCTTGCCATCCAGTCGGTCGACACCACCGGCACGCTGGGCACGGTATCAACAAACGTGGACGGCGTTTCCGTAGCCTATAACCCCAACGGGCTATTTGACTATCTGGCCTTGGGTGAAACTGCTATAGACACGTTCACCTACACCGTGTCAGACGGCAACGGGGGCACAGACACAGAAACGGTCAGGGTCACAATTCACGGGGAAAACGACGCGCCAGTCGCTTACGATTACCCAACATCAGTGAATCTGAGTGAGGGCGACGTAACGATAATGTCGATGTCTTACAACGACATCGACCCCGACACATCGGATGTTGTTGAGATCCTGTCCATCGATACAACCGGCGTATTGGGCAGTGTGACGATAAACCCTGACAGACGAGGGGCCACCTATGATGCCAATGGGGCGTTCGATTACCTGGGTGAAGGTGAAATAAGTAGTGAGACTTTCACCTATGTCGCAACGGACAATAATGGCGGAACGGACACCGCCAATGTTTACATCACAATCTTCGGTACCAATGATGGTCCAACCGCGGTGGATGACACCGGTTCGGGCAACGAGACAGGTGCCATCAACATTGACCTCACCGGCAATGACACCGATCCCGAGGTGGCAGATGATCTTGAGATCCTTTCCATCAATACAACCGGCACACTGGGGTCGGTCACAATAAATGCGGACAATGACTCTGTCACCTATGACCCAGATTCTGCCTTTATTGACCTGTTAGCTGGTGAAACAGCGGTCGATACCTTCACATATACGATCTCAGACGGGAACGGCGGTACAGACACCGCAACCGTAAGCGTGACATTGCATGGTGTTGATCCCGATCCTGTCGACGGGTTGGAGACCGGTGAACTCATGGAGGTGGGTTATACCGATCTGCAGGGCGACCAGATAGACGGGCCTGATGGTCTGAACGACATTATCTTTGGCCATGGGGGCGACGATACAATTGCAAGCGGTATGGGCCGTGATACCGTTTATGGGGGCGCAGGGGATGATCGTTTCCTGATCGTGCCAGATGGAACGGGCATCGACGCGGACCACATCATCGGCGGTGAAACCGATGAGGACGGCGGCGGCGACACGCTGGATGCAAGCGCTGATTCCCGCAATATCAGAATCACTCTGACAGGATCAGAACAGGGCACGCTGACGGCTGGTGCCCAAGTGACAACCTTTGAAGAGATAGAGCGATTTGTCATGGGTGTAGGAGATGATGATTTCAACGCGCAGACCTCCTTGGATAGCCTCTACATCGATGCAGGCGATGGCGATAACGACATTTCTACCGGCTTTGGCAATGACACGATCATCGCCGGCGATGGCAACGGCATTGGCGAAAGCGACTTCCGCTCTGAGGGCGGCAACAACTTCATTCAGACTGGTTCAGGCGACTCTACTGTGGACACCGGTGATGGAAACGACACCGTTATAACGGCCTCTGGAGAGGATCGCATCAACACAGGTGGTGGTGACGACAGCATTGTGGGTCTCGCCGGGTTTGACGTCCTCCGATCCGGCGACGGAAATGACACCATCAACGGCGGAAATGAGGGAGGTTACATTTTTTCCTCTAACGACTTCGCGTTTTCTGCAGATGACAAGGACTTGATCACTGCAGGCCGCGGCGACGATACAATCTTTAGCGGTTGGGATAATGACACGATCACGGCCGGAAGGGGCGATGACTATATCGAGGCAGGCGAAGGCAATGACTCGGTTAATGCCGAATTTGGCGACGACACAGTCCTTGGTGGAGATGGCAATGATACCATCTCAGGGGGGGGTGATCGGGACATTCTGGATGGTGGCGATGGCAACGACACGTTCCTGTTCACACTTCAAGAGGCCGCCGGTGACACCGTCGAAGGGGGGAATGACTACGACATTCTGCACCTGACTGGTTTCGGTCCGTATCGCATTGTCGACGAGGTTATTGATCCGAGCGATCCGGGTTCGATGTCGGGCACCGTTGAACTCCTCCAAAGTGACGGCACAACTTACAGAGCCGCAATTTATTTCAGTTCAATCGAAGAGTTTGTCTTCGTGTGAACCAATCGAAGGCCGCCCCGATCTACCCTGTGATCCTTGTCGAGGGCACTGAGCAGGCTGTTGGTCCGCTATCTGCGCATTGCAGCCATTGGCACCTCTTGTGGTAGTTTGTCCGGCGCTCACTGGAGTTAGCATTGGAGTCTGAAGGTCGGCTTTCCCTAGATGCTTGCGGTAGCCGGTGATTTCCGAGATAAATTCCTGTCTTCTTACCTCTTGAACTGCTCTCATGAGCACGCACTTGTGCCTGTAAGACAACGTGAAGAGAGCGGTCATCTGGCCGCCACCAACCCGGTTTCTGCTGGGTGGTTTCGTCGAAAGACGCACCTGGCAATCACTGCAATCAAGGAGATACTCATGCAGAATTCGGGAGCAAAAAGGATAGTTTTTGAGCTTATTGCAGCCGAACTTGAGGTTCCGGTCGAAAAACGAGACTACTTCGTAGAAGAAGCTCTCGTCGTCGATGAATTGTTTAAAAAATGCCCGTTTGACGGTCAATAACCCCAGAGAGAGCCGCCGCGAACTTCTGCAAGCGCGAAAGGAAACTTTTAAGAGCCTGCAGAAGCTTGAACGAGAGATTGAAGAGTTCAAACGGGACACCGGCGGGCCAAACCCAAAACGCGTTAGGGAATACTCTTTTAAGCAACTATTAGCGTTACAAGACAAGGTTTTCGACAAGTTCGCCACATAGACACAAACCGGCAAGTTTTGCACGAATTGCTATCTTCTTTTCGAGAGTTTTGATGAAGACACCATTGGCTTGGACGAAGCCATCAATCGCCTTTTAAGGAAAGAACGCACGAACCCCTCTTGATCCCCCCATAGTCATAACCTTTACAATTTTCCGCGCGGGTCGCGACTATGGGCCATACATTTCCGTGCTCTAAGAAGTGTCCATGACAGACAGTTCGAGCCATTTTCAGCAACGGCATGACAAGGGCGCCTCAGCTTCTTTGACGACCTTGGTGCGCGCAATCGCTCGCACTTCGGCACGGCAATGTGTGCCTAACATGGAGCATGAAACAGGCGAGAGCGATGGCGGTGGTCAAAACTCCGCCAAAACGGAGGAACTATAATGCCCCCTATACAAGCGCCGATGATGACAGTTGAGGCTGTCGCAGAGCATATGAACGTTTCAGACCGCGCTGCTTTTCGCTGGATAGCGTCAGGCCACTTGAAGGCCTTTCGGACCGGGCATGTGCTTCGAATTTCTGGCGCAGAACTGGACGTTTTCATCGACAATAAATCGGCAACCTGGGTCACCGCGTACCGCCAATCTCGGCGATTTATATCATGTAAAATCAATGCCAAAACCGCAGTAGTGCATACTATACCTTCATGGTTTTCAGTTTGATAAAAGGATAGATATCACTAGTTTAAATGCCGGACATCTGGAGTACACAAGATGCACGACCTGTCACCTTCTGTTAGATCAGCCGCCACACTTGGCAACGTGGTTGGCAGGCTCGATACTATCAATGACTTGAGCAAGCACGAAGCCCAGGAGATGGCTTCGGCAGGTCGCAAAGTCGCAAGTTTCGTTTATCTGCCTCCATCTGGTGTTATTGTGGAAATAGGAAAGCTGCGGCAGACTCTTGAAACTCTGCAACCACGCAGGTTCAATATCTCCGGGCGTAGACTGCGAAACATCCGCTCTTTGTTTGTTTGAGCTTTGGATGAGACTGTTATGGAGGTGGAACCCTTGCGCCTGAATGCGCAACTCGCCCCAGCGTTGGAGAAGCTAAAGGCAGGTCTATCCACGCAGAACGACAAACAAGCGCTTGCTCGGTTTTCTCAATGGTGTTCCCTACGTGAGATAGTGCCAGGCGAAGTGGACGAAAACACGATCACAAAGTACCGTGAAGCCTTGCTCCAACGAAGCTTCGTCAAGAACGGCGAAAAGCATGTTCAGAATCTCATCCGTAGCTGGAATGCATGTGCTGCCATGGTTGAAGGGCGGCAAGACACCAAGATAACGCCGTTTCCCGTCGAGAAGTCTTCCTGATTCAGGAAGCAACCTTCCCGCAGTGCTTTGCGACGATTTGAACAGCTGGTGCGAGCGTATTTCAGGCGCAGACCTTTTGGACAAACAACGTTATACCTCTGAGACCCGTAAGCGTCAAATGGCGACGCGACCACATTTTACGCTGCACATAGACTTTGGTGCACGAAGATGAAAGCCCTGCGCAGATAGTGGATCTGTCTGTTTTAATCGACCCAGGGCGCACTAAAAGAATTTTGAGATGGTTTCTCGCACGCAACAGCGGCATGCCATCACAACAATTCCACCATGTTAGCGGTGTGTTGATGGCCATCGCTTGAAGTAAAGAATGATTGAGCGATCGAGTTGTCGTAGGCTGCTGAGACAATCCGCCTGCTAGGCTCCTACTTTACGAAGGCCCTGCCTGTTCTCGCAACTCCAGGATGCCGAGACCTCTTCGCCGGTAATAGTGTGGCAAAGTGTTCAAAAGTTGGGCATGGCATTCGCCAAAGCCATGGAGCGAGCGCTTGATGTTCGCGTCACCCTCACCAGTTTCGCCATATCGCTGGCTATCTTTTTCTAAGCAATGCCCAAGAGACTATGCGACCGTGAGGATACTGTTGGGCCATAAGTCACTGCAGACCACGATCCAATTCTACGCCGGAATGGAGATTTCCACCGCGGCAAATCGGTTTGACGCAGTGGTGCTCGCGCCGAGACGCAAATGAAGGAGATTGCGCCCGTGACAACCAAACACAGACCCCCACGCTGCGTGCCCGTTGTTGAATAGACAGAGAAGGATCACGAGGCTGGGACAAAAGCCCCTCACCCCAAAGGTATTTTTGATGACACGGGAGCCGCATCTCACCTACGTGCGCCCTCGATACGGTGTATTGCGCAAGCCGTTGGGCGTTTCTTGGGTTGGCTAAATGATGTGAAGGGCCGCATGGCTGTCGATGCTGCACATGTCGCCACTATTTGCACGCTGCGCAACAATGTAGGCCGGCTCGATGGAAGAGTCGCCCCATTTGCCGTCTTGGACCACATCAGAGATCTTCATGGGTATCTCCGCTATGCTTGGCGGCCCTTTGATCTCGCCCACGTAAAGCGCGCTGGGCGTTCACTGGCTTGGAAAGCCAAACCAACAAAGGACAAACGATGCCGCCTGCGTTCAAGCGAAGACTTAGTCGCGTTGGGTAAAGACCTGATGGCGCGCTCAGCAAATCTCAAAGGGGGCGATCCCAGATTACCTTTGGCCCAATATCGAGAAGGATTGGCCATCGCGCTATTGGCTTTACGTCCAGTACACATTCGTGCTTTTGTCTCCATTCATCTGCAAGATCACCTCCTGCAAGTTGGCGATGTCTGGAAGACGTGTGTCCACCATTGATGAAGCTCAAAGGTCGTTGGTACAGTGATCCTCGACGAGCGCTTAGGATTTCGATCGACGGCACTGCAATGATGCCCAAGGCCTTTGGCAAAGCGATCTCCCCACACCTTTTTTCAAGTCCGCACCGAAACTACACTTACATAGGTCAGCCCGGAGAACGTGGGACTGGCAACTCCCCTACTTGGCCACGCATCTGCTAAGAAACACTACGATCAGGCCCTTCAAATCAAAGAAAGGAGCAAACTTAACTTTGCAATGTCCAGGTTGCAACGGTGCCTTAGATAAAGCTAGAAGAGCGGATTTCAAATTCATGGTGTGGAGGCTTGCTGCTACCCGCAATTAAAAAAGGAGCAACTTGATGAACACCCTCTTAATCCGCGTAGCGCTCTAAGCCTGCTACAGCTTCGACATCCTGCGTGACGACTCAATTGAAAATCAGGTGCGCCTTTGCCGTGAACATGCAGGAGCTGAGACATGGTGGATAGCTACAGTGACAGGTCCATTTTCGCTGCCAGTCTGATCAGGTCCGGTATCCAAGCTCTACTGGCTGACGCCCAAAACGGTTGGTTCGAAATCGTTCTCGCGGATTCGCTGGGTCGCCTTTCCCGGGACTAGGAAAATGTTGCCAGCGTTTACAAACGCTTTGCCTTTGCTGGCGTTCAAGCGTCATTAGAGTCACAGAAAGCCAAATTTGAGCATGACTTAAAGTCAGCGCCAACACCTCAGCCTGTTGTGCATCCCAATATGTCAAATCTCTACCGCGCAAGAGTCAGCAACTTGGCAGGGGCTCTTAATGCACCCAATGCCCACACTGAGGCCAGCGAGGCGTTACGCGGACTTATCGAGAGCGTAGTCCTTACGCATTCAGAAGAAGACTACAGTATCCATTTGCGGGGAGATTTGGCTGGAATACTAGTATTAGCACCTGATAAACAAGCAAAAACCGCCGTGGTTTGTGGGCCATCGGCGGTTTCGCAAA
>NZ_BAABWT010000006.1:0-338265 GCF_040365955.1 Phaeobacter sp. NW0010-22 | reverse complement strand
CACCGAGGGGGCGTCGTTGAAGACGGTAAAGTTAATTGTGACCTGCTGCGTAGAGCTGTTCGTAGCCCCATCATTCAACACCATATCAACGGTTCGCTGGGTGGCATCGGGATTATCGCCCCCCTGATTTTGATAGAGGATGTTGCGGATCAAGGTCTGAACACGAGCTTCAGTCGCATTGGCCGTTAGGCCAATAACCAGAGCCGTCCCCCCGGTTCCCCCAGAGAATGACCCGATCTGTACACCATCGGCAAAAACGCTTGTCGACAAGAGACCCGTTTGACCCGCAGAAAATCCATTATTGGCGACAGTCAGATCATCTTCGCTCTGGCCACCTGCAGAGAAAGAAACCGTCAACGACCCCCCATTGAAATTGGCGTTATCGATGTCTGAAACGGTGGCGTTTCCGGTGACATCAACATTGGTGGTGGTAAAGCCTTCGAAATAATTAATGATGTCGCCATCGACGTTTGTAATGACAGGCGCGTCGCTAACTGGCGTGACTGTGAAATTGAAGGCAGCGGCGGATAGAAATGTAGCGCCATCGTTCACAACAAAGCCAAAGCTGTCAGAGGTGGTTTCGCCGCCATTATGTTCATAGCGTAGGTTGCCGTTGTTGATGTTGGCCTGGGTGAACGTGCTGGTCGCGGCCAGATCAGTATCCCCAGCGTTGAAGGTGTTCGAGTTGTCATTGTCCAGATAGAGAGTGCCGTTGGAAACATCCGTGTCCAGTGTATAGGTCAGGCTTCCATCGGCCGTATCCGCATCGTTGGTGTCCAACTCTGACGACGAAACCTCGTCATCGGCGCCTTCATTCAAGGTGGACCCGGTGTTGGTGTCCAAAGTAGGGGCGGCGCCGGGCGCGGTTACAGAGAAAGCCCCCGGGGTGGTTGGTGCGGTTGACCCTGAAAAGGTCCAGTTTGCCGGATTCGCGATCGCCGCCAAAAGCTCATTCTGTGTACCCGATTGGGTGCCCGTGTAGCGGGTGTTCCCATCATTGAAAGAACCGCCCGGTTCTGTAAGTGCGACGGCGGTCAAACCAGGTGTCAATCCGGGGGGAAGACCCGATTGATCGGCGTTGGGTCCGTTTAGGTCCGTTCCGTTCCAAGCTGCTTGTGTTCCAGCGTCGAATCCGGGAAACCCGTCGGTTCCGGATACGTTGACCCCGAACAGCTCGGTCATGCCCGCGCCGGTAGCGTTGTAGGACCCCTGAAAGGCTGTAATCGAGTTAGAGAAATCCAACCGCCAATCGAAAGCGGTGCTGCCTGTCGGTTGATAAGCCATACTGCCGGAACTGGCGCCCAGGACTTTACCACCGCCAGCTGTGGCATCGGAAAGTTGAGAAATAGTTATAACGGTTCCAGCAGTCATAGCGGTGCCAGAAGACCAGCCCCAGTGGAATTCTCCACCGTCGTAATAGCCGTCGTTGGTCGCGCTGTTGCTGTTCTCGTCAATATAGCCTTTGTTGGTAAAGTTGATCGACGTACTGGAATCAATGTCTTTTAGCAGGACAAAGGAATATTCGGGGCTGCCAAACTGCCCTTGGTATTCAACAATGGCGATATCGCCTTCGGTTAAAGTAGTCATACCCTAAAACTCCTCAGTTCTCGCAAATCGCTGCGCGGCTTATGGTAAAAGGTTTAATAAATTTACAAATCGGTAATGAATCATACGCATAAAGAACCTGATGTCATATATTTTTGGCCATAGACCTTCAAAATCGCAATGCTTTACGAGAGCAGAGCCGCTATCGATCAACTTTGAAGATAACTTGGGCTTTATTAAAGCTTCGGAGTTTTGAGAATAATCCTAAGCAGAAATCATAGCTAATGCTCGTATTGGGCTGTGAGTGGTATTGTTGCGCAACTCGGTTGGTGGGGCTCATTGTACGAATCCAGTGTTAGAGTTCGAAAGTATGAGCCGATGGGCCCCTCAGACACACGAGATTATGAACTGGCCATCGTACAACGAAAGTTTGAAGCGGCGCGGAGCACCGGGGGTTTTGATGCCCTTGCAAACCGCGAAGAGCTTCTGCACTCTACTTCCATGCTGACACTTCATCCCAATTGCGAAATCTGTGACGCTGACCTGCCGCCGGAGACAGATCAGGCTAGGATTTGCACCTACGAATGCACCTATTGCGCTTCCTGTGCTGAAGCGGTTTTGAAAGGTGTTTGTCCCAACTGTGGTGGAAACATTGTGCCGCGTCCCATTCGCCCTAAAGGCGCATGGCGTTCTGGTACGGGCTTGGAAAACCATCCTGCCAGCACCACACGGCGGCACAACAAATACAGTGTTGAAGACCGCAAAGCACTGTCTGATAAATTGAAAGATACGCCCGCACAAGATCGCTAACATCACGTCGCTCTCGCAATGAGTCGGTTCAGGGCGACTGCGTCCTAGCGACAGTTGAGAGGGACAGCATACCCGATAGTGCGACGCTCAGACGTACCCGCTTGATACGCATCACCGGCGACCAGACATCCAGTCAAACGCGGAACTGACGCCGCAAAGGCACCGCCACGTCCCGCTGCCATCTGTCCATCACCGCTTGTCGGGGTGCGAAAGACCGCAAACAAAATTCCGTTCACATCGACCTGGCTCATCATCAATGTCCCGGCTTCTCCGCCCACTTCAATCGCTGTGTTCAGATCCCGTCCACCGTTTGCAATCGCAACCCCCGCCAGTTCAGACAGCTCTTGTGACTCGACACGGACCGGTATCACTGGTTGTCCTGCGAATTGAGCCGGCACACCGCCCCGCCGTGAGACATAGTCTGCCCCGCCCTTTGCTGCGGTGATAGTGCGGGGTTCGCCGTCTATACCAGTAAAGCCGACACCTTCACGGTCCCAGATGTCGTCACAGGCAGATAGGCCGATCAAGGCTATGGCAGGCAGCAGAATTTTATACATGATGATCAGTGGTTAGTGGCAGACATTGGTAGCGTAGCGGCAGCGGGGGTGTGATAGCAAGCATTCTGTCCTGCCCCGCCGAGGGGCAGCCACGAAAAAGGGCCCCACCAAATGGTGAGACCCTTTAAAGTCATCCAAGAAAGGATCAAAACCTTATTTGATTTTGCCTTCTTTGTATTCGACGTGCTTACGAACAACGGGGTCGTACTTACGCACAACCATTTTTTCGGTCATGGTACGTGCGTTTTTCTTGGTCACGTAGAAGTGGCCCGTGCCCGCGGTCGAATTCAGACGGATTTTGATGGTCGTTGGTTTCGCCATGAGTTCTCTCCTGCAGTGAAAGGCAGGGGCCTTTCGAAATAATTCATATGAAGGGCGCTTGTACCCACCCTGCGTCCCGAGTCAACACCGGAATCGAACGGATCAGGTATTACAGCCTCAAAACCACAAGAAACCGCGTCGGCTGTGGAGTATCACGAAACTTAGTCCAGCGGTGGCTGGACTGAAACGACACCTCCGGTCATGTGGGTCAGACCCGCATGGCTCGCAATGTCGCCCTAGCCTAGACGTTTGCAGTGGTCGGTCAAACAATTGAAATGCCACCTGAATTTGTCAGACCATTTTTCCCTTATACGCGGCCTATGACCCGCAAATATAGTTCAATATAGTGGGGAGTTGTTTGGTTTTCCGGCCTTATTTTCAGACCCCCGCTCGATTTGGGATCACGATGAAGGTTTTAGGAATCTGTACTACATCTGCGGTTCTTTGCATGTTAGCCTTGGATGAATTGTTAAGGGGAACAGTCAGTGGCACTTACAGTAAAAACGATGATGGAGGCCGCAAATGCGGCTGTGGCGCGTATCGACAGCGCCAAGGCACAAGAGATGATTGCGCAGGGCGCTTTGCTTCTGGATGTGCGTGACACCATAGAGCTTGAGCAGAGTGGTCGGGCCGTGGGCTCGCACCACATCCCCCGTGGGATGCTGGAGTTCCGGGCGGATAGCAATACGCCGTTTCATGATCCGGAACTGCGCCATGATCGGGCGATTATTCTGCACTGTGCCTCGGGCGGACGTGCGGCTTTGGCTGGCAAGCTGTTGAAAGATATGGGGTTCCAAGAGGTGTACAATCTTGGAGGTTTTGAGGATTGGAAAAATGCAGGTGGGCCAGTGACCGAACCTGTCGATTCTGGAATGTAAAAAATCAGCTGATCGAGATCAAAGCGACGCGATGTTTGGGGAGGTAGGAAACCCCAACACATTCAACAGGAGAATGCCGAAATGGTACGCCTCGCTTCGATTCTTTTTACTTTGATTTCAACCGCGCTCGCAGGCACTGGGGTGATTATTGTTCTGGCGGCGGGCTATGTCTCGGTGAACGCGATCTTGCTGTCCGCTGCGATAGGGTTTGTTGCGGGCGCACCCGTCTCGTGGGTGCTGGCCAAAAAGCTATACAATGACCCGGCGGGCTAAGCCTTAGGCATCCAGAAACGCGCGGGTTGCTGCTTCGAATTCGCGCGGCTTCTCTGCGTGGAGCCAATGGCCGGCACCGGGGATCTTGGCAAACTTGGCCTTGGGAAAATAACCACGGATCGTCGCGCGATGTTCTGGCATCACGTAATCAGAGTTTCCCCCTGACAGGAATAAGGTAGGCCCCTCCCATTGGGTAGCAAGATCAGGAAAGCTCATGATCTTGGGCATTTCCGCGCCAAGCAGATCAAGGTTGAGACGCCATTTTTTCCCCGGAACGTCCAAAGATTGAGTGAAAAAGCTTTGCAAAGCTTTTTCGACGCCCTGTTCCGCCAGCAGAGTTTCCACATCAGACCTGCGTTCGATCTCGTTCAGATCAATGGATTGCATCGCTTTGATGAATTGGATCTGACTGTGCCCATAAGGGACCGGCGCGATATCTGCTACGGTCAACTTGCGCACCAGCTGAGGGTGTTGCAGCGCAAGAACCATCGACGCTTTGCCGCCCATCGAATGCCCGACGACATCAGCCACCCCCCCATGATGTTGGATAACCTCCGCCAGATCATCCGCCATTGAGGGGTAGTCATGCACAGCGGTCCATGGGCTGTTGCCATGATTTCGCATGTCTACGGCAATTACGTGCCGAGTGTCAGACAGGCGCTTAGCGATCACGCCCCAATTGCGGGCAGAGCCATAAAGACCATGTGCAATAACAAGCGGGGGAAGGTCGGTGGCGGTTCCGTGGGAGATAGAAGTTAGCATAGCTGGGGTGATACCCGGCTGCGCGCCTGACGACTAGCCCCATTGAGCCTGCCAAGCGTCTAAAGTAGGGTGCCCTTCAGGAGGCCCGCCCGTGTCAGAGACTATGTCCGCCGAAGATCAGATCGCTCAGATCAGCACCCTGTTGCATCGGAAACTTGGGGTGCGCGGTAAAACGTTGTCCAAGACCTTGCGTAAGGCCAAACACCGCCTGCCACGGCGTATCCATAAACAAGCGATGTCTCTGGCCAAGGTTGAAACGTTGGCCCATCACCCAAAGCTGCGCCTAACGCTGGATCTCACCGGGTTGGGGTCTGCAACGCGAGAAGTGACCGCCTACCTCAACGAGATTGATTTGGCGGATCGTCGCAAGGGGTGGTGGCTTAGCATGCTGGGAGGCCTTGCCTTCAACGTTCTGGTTGCGGCAGCGCTTTTGATTTTGTTTCTCTGGTGGCGCAACCTCATTTGAGGCCGGTCCTCGCGGATCTCGAATACCTACTTTCAAACCCAACGCAGTATCCGAAGGGGTGTGCAAAAAAATGGGCGCCATCCAACGGATGCCGCCCATACAGAGTTGGCCGCTTATGCGACCAACCTGATTTATCTTAGAGGTTCGGGTAGAGTGGGAAGCGCGCGCACAGTTCCGCGACTTCAGCCTTTACCTTTTCCTCAACAGCAGAGTTGCCGTCTGCGCCATTTGCGGCCAGACCATCAACCACTTCGATGATCCAATCTGCGATCTGACGGAATTCAGCCTCGCCAAACCCACGGGTTGTGCCTGCAGGTGAACCCAGACGGATGCCAGAGGTTACGGTTGGCTTTTCAGGGTCGAATGGCACACCGTTTTTGTTGCAGGTGATGTGCGCGCGGCCCAATGCTTTGTCGACGATGTTGCCTGTCACGCCTTTGGGGCGCAGATCGACCAGCACAACATGAGTGTCGGTGCCGTGGGTAACAGTGTCCAAGCCACCCTTGATCAGTTGGTCCGACAGCGCCTGCGCGTTGTTGATGACGTTTTTGATGTAGGATTTGAACTCGGGGCGCAGTGCCTCACCAAATGCGACAGCCTTACCTGCGATCACGTGCATCAACGGACCACCCTGAATGCCGGGGAAGATTGCTGAGTTTACTTTTTTAGCAATCGCTTCGTCATTGGTCACGATCATGCCACCGCGTGGGCCACGCAGGGTTTTGTGTGTGGTTGTTGTGGCCACGTGGGCGTGTGGGAACGGCGAGGGGTGCTCTCCGGCGGCGACCAGACCGGCAAAGTGCGCCATGTCGACGTGCAGATAGGCACCAACCATGTCGGCGATCTCACGCATGCGGGCAAAGTCGATCTGACGCGGGATAGCAGAACCACCAGCGATGATCATTTTGGGCTGGTGCTCTTTGGCCAGGGCTTCGACCTGATCATAGTCCAGCATGTTGTCTTCTTTGCGTACACCGTACTGAACCGCGTTGAACCATTTGCCCGACTGATTGGGTTTGGCACCGTGTGTCAGGTGTCCACCTGCATCCAGCGACATGCCCAAGATGGTGTCGCCTGGCTGAAGCAGAGCTTGAAACACGCCTTGGTTGGCCTGCGACCCGGAGTTGGGTTGCACGTTGGCGAATTCGCAGTTGAACAATTGCTTGGCGCGGTCGATCGCCAGGTTTTCGGCAACATCCACAAACTGGCAGCCACCGTAATAGCGACGCCCTGGGTAACCTTCGGCATATTTGTTTGTCAGCACCGAACCCTGCGCTTCCATCACGGCGGCAGAGACGATGTTCTCGGATGCGATCAGTTCGATTTCGTCGCGCTGACGACCAAGTTCAGATGTGATCGAGCCGAACAGTTCGGGATCGCGAGAGGAGAGGGACTCGGTGAAAAAGCCGGTATCGGTGTTGGACGCAGTCATGGGAGCTCCGAATAGCTGAGTTGATTTGACGGTTTCCTATCGGAAACGAAGCCGGGCAGGAAGACTGGAAAGCGACGAATTGGCTTGCTGCGGCGTCAAGGCTGGCCTCTTGGGGAAAGGTATGATTGTTTCGGAACCGAATGCGCAATACCGGAAACCTCCTGCTATGACCAAAAGAATCGCCTTTCTTGCCAGTGAGGCCCCGGTTGCACAAACCGCCCGGGCGACTTTGATCGGGCGATACGGCAATGCGGCGCCGGGCAATGCGGACGTTATCGTGGCCCTTGGTGGTGACGGTTTCATGCTGCGCACGCTGCACAACACTCAGCACCTTCCGGCCCCGGTTTATGGAATGAACCGAGGAACGATCGGTTTTCTGATGAATGAATACAACGAAACGGATCTCATAGAGCGCCTGTCCGAGGCAGAAGAAGAAATCATCAATCCACTTTCGATGCGTGCGATGGACCAGTCGGGGCAGATGCACGAGGCTTTGGCGATCAATGAGGTGTCTTTGCTGCGCGCCGGTCCACAAGCGGCCAAATTACGAATCTCGGTCGATGGGCGGGTGCGTCTGGCGGAATTGGTCTGTGATGGGGCATTGGTTGCTACACCTGCTGGATCGACCGCCTATAATTATTCGGCGCATGGGCCGATCTTGCCGATTGGCTCGGATGTTCTGGCGCTGACTGCAATTGCAGCGTTCCGCCCACGTCGATGGCGTGGTGCTTTGCTGCCCAAAACGGCACAAGTCCGGTTTGACGTGGTTGATCCAGAAAAGCGCCCGGTGATGGCGGACGCGGATTCAATCTCGATTACCGATATCGATTGGGTCGAAATTCGGTCTGAACCCGCGATCGAGCACAATATCCTGTTTGATCCGGGGCATGGGCTTGAAGAGCGACTGATATCGGAGCAATTCACCTAATCGTTCAGATTGAAGTTGCTGAAAAATTCATCGTTTGTGAAGCAGATCACAGTCGTCGTCGAATCCCTCAGGTATACCTAAGTTACTGACATCAAAGCCCGGCACGGAGGTGAGTGGCCGTCCCGGGGAGCCGTATTAGGTGAGTTTTGCATGTTTTGCATATGTAGGCGCCGTGCCCATCTTGGCGTCTGTAACATTAGATGTTGGTTTTATTGTTCCGGCTCGATCCCGGGGTGCTTGCAGTCAAATGCTCGCATCCCGGGATCTATTTCATTTGGGGCTTAGGAGATCTGACGTTCCTGATCTTTCCAGAAGGGCTTGCGCAGTTCCGTTTTCAGCACTTTGTTTGCCCCAGATAGAGGGAAGGGGTCGGACCGGAACTCGACGCTGCGTGGACATTTGTAACCAGCAATCAAAGTATGGCTGTGGGCCATCAGTTCTTCGGGCGTGACGGTCATACCCTCATTCAGAATGACAATTGCATGCACAGATTCGCCCCACTGCTCAGAGGGAATGCCAATAACCGCGCTTGTTGCAACAGCCGGGTGTTGGCCAAGCGCGTTTTCGACTTCGGCAGAATAGACGTTTTCACCGCCTGATACGACCATGTCTTTGACCCGGTCCATCAGGTAGACGAATCCTTCGTCGTCCATATATCCGGCGTCCCCAGTCATCACCCAACCGTTCACAAGGGTTTCAGCAGTCACTTCTGGCTTGTTCCAATATCCAAGCATGGTGATGGGGCCTTTGACTGCAATTTGCCCGACATCACCTTGTGGCACTTGGGCCCCGGCATCATCAAGTATACATATCTCGCATACACGCGTTGCACGCCCGGCAGAGCGCAATCTTCCGGCAAATGGCCCGTCGAGCGTATGATATTTCGTATCGAGAATTGTCGCCACGGGGCTTAGCTCGGTCTGCCCAAAGGCCTGCAAGAATGCCACTTTTGGAAAGCGTTCAAAGGCTTGGGCAAGCGTGGCTTCGGTAATTGGGGAAGCCCCATAAGCTATGAGTTCGAGGGACGAAATGTCCGTTTGTTCTAGCTTTGGGTCGGCAAGCACCATTTGTAGCATCACCGGAACCAACAAGACATGCGAAGGTCGCGTGGTTTCAATAGCCTCTAGGGTTGCAGCAGGCGTGAACATTGGGATGACACTGTGTGTTCCAGCGACAAATGTGACCGCCATAAAAAACAACAGGTCCGCGATATGGAACATCGGCGCGGCATGCAGGTAAACTGTGCCATCTACCAATTTGATTTCTTGCGCGTTGGAAATTCCGCTGACGTAGAAATTGGTGTGCGATAGCATCACACCTTTGGGGAAACCGGTCGTGCCGCCCGTGTAAAAGATTCCGGCCAGATCATCATCCGCGCGTCCGGCATCCTCAGCCGGCTCAGCCGCTGCTATGATTTGCTCATATCCATGCATACCTTCGGGCACGTCACCGTCACCACAATAGATAACGGTTTTCAAGCCTGCGACATCGGGTTGAATAGCCGCTGCCGCGTCTTTGAATGCCTCATCCACCAACAGAATTTCCGCTCCGGCATCGTTTAGGGCATAGGCGCATTCAGTTGGAGCCCAGCGAATGTTCATCGGCATCATCGCGCCTCCACCCCAAACTGTGGCAAAAAAGTACTCGATGTAGCGATCAGAGTTCAGCGACAGCAGGGCAACCCGATCGCCCGGTTTCATGCCGATGTTTTGCAAGGCTCCGGCAAGGCGTTGCACCCGGTCAAGCAGTTGCGACCAGTTTTGTTGGCGTCCTTGATAGATGGTTGCCGTACCAGTTGGATTCACTTGAACAGCGCGTCTTAGAACAGAGGTTATCTGCATTGCTTTTCTCTTCCCTCTTTGAGTGAACAGGCCGCTCCCTCAGCCTGTTTCAGTTACGCCATGCGTTGCCAAAGTGCGTCGCACATTCGGCCCGCGCGTGCTTCAATTGCGATCGCTGCATCCACTGCGAGATCCTCGCGCCAGCGACGTGCAACAATCTGTACGTTCATCGATTGCGGTCCTTGTGGTAACTCAGCGACGTGGGTTGGGACGCAAGCCGCAGGTAGCCCCATGAAGTTCATCGAATAAGACCACAAAGCGGATCCCAATACTTCGCGGACCCCCTCTGGCCCTTGGGTGTCGCGATCAGGTGCAAAGAACGGCTGCGGCAAAAATGGACACAGCACCAATGGGTACTCTTGCTGAAACACCGACCATTCCCGTGCATAAAAGCTGCGCTTTGCCATCATGTTGAGCAATTCGGTGTCTTTGTAGGGCGTGAATTGGTCGAAATATTCGTCAAAAATGGCGTTGATGGTGGGCGATCCGTGCTGTCGCACACTCTCGCCCATCATTGCGAGCACTTCGCCCATTAGGGCGCGATAGCCATCCATTCCGCAATCACGCAAATGGGGTGGGTCGATCTCTTCGATTTGGTACCCGGCGTCGACAAGCGCATCACGGGCAATATCGAGGGCCCGCGACACCTCTGGATGCAGGTCGAACTCATAGGTGTTTTTAGTAAGCCCTACTTTTATCGGCCCGTCCAACGCTGGCCCACGCCAGGGCAGGGGGGCGTGAAACGGGTCACGGGCATCTGGTTGAACAATGGTTGGCATCGAAAGGTGCAGGTCTTGGGCTGAGCGGGCAAGCAGGCCCTGCACTGACATCGATTGCGCCAACAGACCGCGTTCTGCTGTCTGGCTGGGATTCCATGCCGCCACGCGTCCTAGACCCGGTTTGACTGTTACGGCCCCATTGGCAGCCGCAGGAAACCGGAGGGACCCGCCGATATCGTTGCCGTGGGCCAATGCCCCGATCCCGGCCATAACAGCAGACCCCGCGCCACCGGATGATCCGCCGGGGGACACATGTCGACCCCATGGGTTATGCGTGCGCCCATGCAACGGATTGTCGGTGTCCGCGCGAAACGAAAACTCAGGGGTATTTGTACGTCCGATGATAACAGCGCCCGCTTCCTGCAGGCGCGCTACGATGGGCGCATCGGCCGGGGCAATCAGATCCTTGAGCGCGACCACGCCGTTGCTGCTGGCATAGCCCGTCTGGTCAACATTGATCTTGATGGTGACGGGAACACCATGCAATGGCCCGGTTGGTGCACCACTGGATCGGGCTTTGTCGAGCGCGCGCGCGCGCGTTTGGGCGTCTTGGGTGCAAAAATCGACCACCGCATTCAGGTCAGGATTTACCGCATCCATCCGATCCAACGCTGCTGCAACGGTGTTTTCGGCGGTTAGGTCCCCAGCGGTGGTATGCGCAACGGTTTCAGTGGCGCTTAGACGCCAAACATCAGTATTCGTCATGAAAAATCTCCCGCTTCGCAGCCTAGGCGAGGAGAGAGAGAAGGCAAGGGACTCTGTTCGCGCCCCAACGTCACTTTCGAGGTGGGGAACGTCTTGCCAGAGCTGGATTGTTTTGAGGCGAAACGGGACTGGCCCCCCTCGCAAAGAGGAGGGCCAAAAGTTTAGCTTGCGTAGCCGAGCGTTTTCAGCGCGTCAGTTATTTCATCCAGAATGGCTGGATCATCAATTGTGGCCGGCATTTTGTAGTCTTTGCCATCCGCAATCGACACCATTGTGCCTCGTAGGATCTTGCCTGACCGTGTCTTGGGCAACCGGTCCACAACAACGGCAAGTTTGAATGCGGCCACTGGCCCGATCTTTTCACGGACGAGTTTGACAACTTCGGAAACGACCTCAGCGTTGTCACGACCCGCACCAGAGTTGAGGCATAGGAAACCAACGGGCATCTGGCCTTTCAGCGCGTCTGAAACCCCGATAACAGCGCACTCTGCAACATCTGGATGACCGGCCAAGACCTCCTCCATGCCGCCTGTAGACAGACGGTGCCCGGCCACATTGATGACGTCATCTGTTCGCGCCATGATGTAGAGGTATCCATCTTCATCAATCATGCCCGCATCGCCAGTTTCATAATAACCGGGGAAGGTGTTCAGATAACTTTTCTTATAGCGATCCTCGGCATTCCACAGAGTCGGGAACGTGCCCGGCGGCAGTGGCAGCGGGGTTACAATCGCACCCAGCTCACCCGGTGGCAGCTCATTGCCGTCCTCGTCGAGGATTTTCATCTCATAGCCGGGTAGGGGAACCGAAGGCGACCCTAGTTTGACCGGCATCAGTTCGATTCCGACAGGGTTACACACCGCAGGATAGCCCAGCTCAGTTTGCCACCAATGGTCAATAATCGGCACGTTTAGCTGCTCTTGTGCCCAGACGATGGTGTCTGGATCCGCGCGTTCACCGGCAAGGAAAACCTGATCAAGGCAGGATAGGTCGTATTTTTTGACGAACTCGCCTGTCGGATCTTCGCGTTTCACAGCCCGGAATGCCGTTGGCGCGGTAAAGAAGGTTTTGACTTTGTGTTCCTGAATAACGCGCCAGAAGGTGCCCGCATCCGGGGTTCCGACGGGTTTGCCTTCGAATACAATGGTGGTGTTTCCGTGGATCAGGGGGCCATAGCAAATGTATGAATGCCCAACGACCCAACCCACATCTGACGCTGCCCAGAACACATCGCCGGGTTCCACGTTGTAGATGTTTTTCATCGTCCAGTTCAACGCAACCAAATGGCCGCCCGTCGCCCGGATGACGCCTTTGGGCGCGCCCGTGGTGCCCGAGGTATACAGAATATAGGCGGGGTCATTACCGTTGACGGGTACACATTCCGCTGGCTCGACGCCGTATTGGAACCCATGCCAGTTAAAATCACGGCCTTCGACCAGTTCTGCCACTTCTTGCTCACGTTGAAGGATGACGCAGAAATCGGGCTTGTGTTCGGCCAGATCAATGGCCCCATCCAGCAGCGGTTTGTAGTGGACGACGCGGCCCGGTTCCAGACCGCAGGACGCGGCGATGATGGCTTTGGGTTTGCAGTCGTCGATGCGCACCGCCAGTTCGTTGGCAGCAAAGCCACCAAAGACAACCGAGTGTACGGCACCCAGACGCGCACAGGCGAGCATAGCTTCCAACGCTTCAGGGACCATCGGCATGTAGATAATCACGCGATCGCCTTTTTCGACGCCCTTGGCGCGCAATGCACCTGCAAGATTGGCGACGCGATTGCGCAGCTCAACATAGGAGATCTCGCGCTTGGTGTGGGTGATCGGGCTGTCATAGATGATCGCGGTTTGCTCACCACGGCCGTTTTCGACGTGGCGATCCACAGCATTCCAGCATGTGTTGACCTTCGCGTCCGAAAACCACTCGTACATCGGCGCATTGTCATCAAAGAGCGCTTTGGTTGGGGCTTCGACCCAATCGATACCCTTGGCTGCTTCTAGCCAAAAAGCCTCGGGATCTTTTTTCCAGCTTTGATACACGTCCTGATATGCCATGGCGTCCTCCTCACGTTCGGCTTGTATGATGTGTTAGGCAAGCGCCACGGTTCGGGCAAGAAGGTTACACGACGTAGCGTCAGATTATCGCAAGAGATTTGCAGATTCCCCACTTTTCGCCCTGCAAATTTTTGCAAACAGGGAGTTTTGCCCCGCTTTTTTGGGAAATCTAACAGAGTTTGCAAAGTTTAAGCTTGGGGCCCGAAAGTACGCCGGGCCCCAGAGTTCGAGTATGGATCAGTGATGAAGAGGGGCAGGTAGGCGTCTGATGAACCGGGCGCGCGCGCTGGGGTTCGCATGTGCTTCTGCTGATCGCTTCGTTCTTATCCGTAATGGGTAACTGGTGTGCCGGCGATGGCGGCCATATTCAACAGCCCCCGTGCCGTGATTGAGGGCGACACGATGTGAGCCCGGTTGCCCATGCCCATCAAGATTGGGCCAACTTCCAATCCATCGGCCTTCACCTTTAGCACGTTACGTACACCGCTGGCGGCATCAGCATGGGCAAAAATCAAGACATTTGCTTGTCCTTGCAGGCGTGAATTGGGAAAAATCCGTTGCCGCAGATCGGGGTCGAGTGCGGTATCCAAATTCATTTCACCCTCATAGATGAAATCACGTGGTGCCCTATCTAGAATGTCTAATGCGGCCCGCAACCGTTTTCCGGACCCTTCGGCCTGATTGCCGAATTGCGATTGTGAGCAGAATGCGATTTTGGGTTCCAGCCCAAAGCGACGCACGTGACGCGCAGCCCCAATTGAAATCTCGGCCAATTCCTCGGGAGAGGGCAATTGATGCACATGCGTATCTGCGATGAACAAGGGGCCATCTTCTAGGATCATCAACGAGAGGGCGCCATGTGCGCGCAGGCTGCCACCGCCCAGGACTTGCTGGACATAGTTCAAGTGCCAGCGGTATTCCCCAAACGTGCCGCAGATCAAGCTATCGGCCTCGCCACGTTGAACCATGATGGCCCCAATCGCGGTCGTGTTGGTCCGCATAACTGCTTTGGCCGTATCAGGAGAGACCCCCTTACGCTCCATCAGCTGGTGATATGACGTCCAGTAGTCATAGTATCTGGGGTCGTTCTCGGGGTTCACGATCTGAAACTCTCGGCCGGGCCTGATGTCTAGGCCAATCCGTTCACACCGTGCGTCGATCACGTCGGGGCGACCGATCAGGATCGGCGTCTCTGTCGTTTCTTCGAGAATGGCTTGGGCCGCGCGCAAAACGCGCTCATCCTCACCTTCAGAAAACACAATTCTGCGCGACGCGACTGAGGCGGCCTCGAATACGGGGCGCATGAGCAGGGCGGACTTAAAGACGGTTTGGTTCAGCTTTTCTTTGTACTGTTCCAGATCGTCGATTGGGCGTTTGGCAACGCCGCTTTCCATCGCGGCTTTGGCAACCGAAGAAGACACCACCCCGACCAGCCGTGGATCAAAGGGTTTGGGGATCAGGTAATCAGGGCCAAATGTCAGCTGTTCACCGCGATACGCAGCCGCTGCTTCGGCCGAGGTTGTGGCACGGGCCAATTCAGCAATGCCATCGATGCAGGCCAGTTGCATGGCATCATTGATTTCTGTCGCGCCAACATCCAACGCACCGCGAAAGATGAAGGGGAAACACAACACATTGTTAACCTGATTGGCAAAATCACTGCGCCCTGTTGCGATGATGGCATCCGGTGCGATTTCACGGGCAAGGTCCGGCAGGATCTCGGGATTGGGATTTGCGAGTGCAAAGATGATCGGGCGGCTAGCCATTTTGGCGACCATTTCCGGCTTTAATACGTTGGGCCCGGACAGGCCCAAAAATAGGTCAGCCCCATCAATGACATCATCTAACGTACGCTTATCCGAGGCTTGAGCAAAGGCTGCCTTGTGCGGGTTCATATCCTCGGCGCGGCCCTCGTAGACAAGACCATGAATATCGCACAGCCAAACGTTCTCGCGTTTCACGCCCATTTTAAGAAGCATGTTGAGGCAGGCAATGCCTGCAGCGCCGCCACCCGTTGAAACGATCTTGATGTCTTCAAAGTTCTTGCCAGCAACGTGCAGCGCATTTTTTGCAGCAGCCCCGACAACAATCGCTGTGCCGTGCTGATCATCATGGAATACGGGAATATTCATGCGTTCGCGGCAGATCTTTTCGACAATAAAGCAATCAGGAGCCTTGATGTCTTCTAGGTTGATCGCGCCGAAAGTTGGGCCCAAAGCGCAAACGATCTCCGCCAACTTCTCGGGGTCTTTTTCGTCCACTTCAATGTCAAAACAGTCGATGTTGGCGAACTTCTTAAACAGGACAGCTTTGCCTTCCATCACGGGTTTGGAGGCCAACGCGCCAATATTCCCCAGCCCAAGCACCGCGGTGCCGTTTGACACAACCGCAACTAGATTGCCGCGGGCTGTATAACGTTCTGCGGTTTCGGGGTCCTTGCTTATTTCTATACAGGCTTCAGCAACACCCGGCGAATATGCACGTGCTAGATCGCGCCCGTTGGCCATCGGTTTGGTGGCTTTGATTTCGAGTTTACCGGGTTTGGGGAATTCATGATAATCAAGAGCAGCCTGGCGTTGGTTTTGATTGTCGGACATATTCGGGTGCTCCTGAAAAAACTAGTTTAGCGTTAAACTATAATTGACCTCAGGGAAACAGACCTTTTCAGGAAACACTGTCGCAGGCGTCTTCTTGCAAAACAAGACGCTCAGCGCCAATGTCCGCGCCAGAGGAGAACTTGATGACCGATACGATAGCGGAAATGCGCCTGCCTACAAGCGAGCTGCGAGATGATATCCCGTTTTTTACCAAGGTTCTTGGGATGCGGATGGACATGATTTACCCGGCGGATGATCCAAGCACCGCTGTGTTTTCTGGTCATGGTTTACGATTGCGTGTCGAAAAAGACGCGCCAGAACAGCCCGGGACCATTCGGATCCTGACGAGTGACCCAGACGGATTTGCGGATGGGCAACGCAGCCTTTTGGCGCCGAATGGCACCCGGGTAGAGATCGAAGATCGCAATCCGCCGATGATAATGCCTGAGACGGTGCATTCCTTTGTGGTCCGCCGCCTCAAGGATCAGGCGCCGTGGATCATTGGGCGTGCTGGCATGCATTATCGCGACTTGGTGCCGGATCGGCTGGGCGGATCAATTATTGCCAGCCATATCCGCATTCCAGATGGTGGCCCAGTTCCGGACATGGTGCATTTCCACAAAGTCGGGTTCCAGCTGATCTTTTGCATCCATGGTTGGGTTGATGTTGTATACGAAGACCAAGGCCCAAAGATGCGCCTTACCGCGGGGGATTGCTTTATCCAACCGCCGGAGATTCGCCATCGGGTAATTGAGGCCTCGGATAATGTGCAGGTGATCGAGATCGGCGTCCCAGCTGAGCATGTGACTGAGATTGACCATGACATGCAGTTGCCCACACCGCACCTGTGCCCAGATCGCGAATGGCAGGGGCAAAAGTTTGTCTACAACCAAGCCAAAGACGCAGAATGGGTTCCCTTCAGATTGCCGGGATACATCTGTCGTGACACCACTATCGCCGCTAATACAAAAGGTGTGGCAGGTGTTCAGGTGGCGCGCCGCGGCGAGGGGGAGCCTCAATGGGCCGCCCACGACACAGATATTCACTTTACCTTTGTGATGCAGGGCACAGTGATCCTCGAGGGGGAAGGGCGCGATCCCTATCCGCTTGAACAAGGGGATGCGTTCGTCATTCCGCCCGGCATGAAAACCCGCCTCAGCGTGCCTTCTGACGATATTGAATTGCTCGAGGTCACCTTGCCCGGAACCTTTAACACCACGGTGGAATAACGCCGCGCAACAAAGACGTGCTTAAGAGGGGCTTCACCTCTTGAGTACGTTTCGCGTAGGGTGGGATATTCTGACCAGATGATCAAAAAAAGGAATCGCCATGAGCCTTAAAGATGCTGCACTAGCTGTTCGTAAAAACGCCCATGCGCCGTATTCGAGTTTTCAGGTTGGGGCGGCAATCCGGTCCGTTTCGGGCAAGGTATATGCTGGATGCAATGTTGAAAATGTCGCCTATCCCGAAGGTACTTGCGCAGAAGCCGGTGCCATCGCCGTGATGGTTGCATCGGGTGAAGTCGAACTGACCGAGGTTTACGTCGTGGCGGATTGCCCGGACCCGGTTCCACCTTGCGGTGGCTGCCGTCAAAAGTTGGCGGAGTTTGGCAAGGGGGATGTTGTCGTGACCATGGCCACAACGGATGGTGTCGAAAAATCGATGACCATATCCGAGTTGTTGCCCGGTGCCTTTGGCGCAGAGCACATGGAAGAATCCTAAGACCATGGATGCGCGTGCTATTATTGCCAAGTTGCGGCGCCAATTGGTGCCGGACGCTGATGAGATGCGCTGGTTTGCGCAAGGGTTGGCCGATGGCGGCGTTTCCGATGCACAGGCCGGCGCCTTTGCCATGGCGGTGTGCATGGGGGGGCTTGATGCCTCAGCTCGGGCTGCTCTGACACTTGCCATGCGCGATAGCGGTGATGTTTTGACATGGGATTTGGACGGTCCTGTGATTGACAAGCATTCCACGGGTGGTGTCGGGGATTGCGTGAGCCTTGTTCTGGCACCTGCCTTGGCTGAGTGCGGCGCATATGTCCCGATGATTTCTGGCCGTGGGCTGGGGCATACAGGTGGCACGCTCGACAAGATGGAGGCCATCCCCGGGGTCACGACCCAAGTGTCCGAAGACCGCCTTGCGCAGATTGTGGCGGATACAGGGGCGGCGATCGTGGGTGCAACGGCGCAAATTGCACCGGCTGATAAACGCCTTTATGCGATCCGTGACGTGACCGCGACGGTTGAAAGCCTTGATTTGATTACGGCGTCGATTTTGTCAAAGAAGCTGGCGGCCAGTCCGGATGCGTTGGTTTTAGACGTCAAAGTTGGCAGTGGTGCCTTCATGAAAACCCTTGCGGATGCGCGCGCTCTGGCGTCTGCCTTGTCTGAGACGGCGAATGCGACGGGATGCAAAACCTCGGCGGTAATCACAGATATGAACCAACCATTGGCCGGGTCGCTTGGAAACGCGTTGGAAGTTGCCGAAGTCATGCGCGCGCTCACCAGCGGCAAGGCGAACGCCCTTGCTGAACTTTCGGCAGTATTGGGGGGCGTGTTGTTGGCGGATGCAGGGCTGGCGCAAAATGCTGACCATGGTCGGGCGCAGATTGCTGAAGTTATCCGCAACGGTGGGGCCGCTGATCGCTTTGGTCGCATGATTGCTGCCGTGGGTGGCCCGGTTCAATTTGTCGACAGTTGGGCGCGCTTTTTGCCTGAGGCGAACGTGATTCAAGAGGTCTCTGCCCGCAAGGCCGGATATGTCACCGCAATTGATGGCGAAGCTTTAGGGCTGGCCGTGGTGGCTTTGGGTGGGGGGCGTCAAGTGGAAAGCGACGTGATTGATCCCGCAGTGGGCCTGTCAAATATGGTTCGCCTGGGCGATAAGGTCGATCCCGCAACACCGTTGGCGGTCATTCACGCCGCACGTGAAGACGCGGCGCAATTGGCAGACTCTGAAATCCGCAAAGCGATTTCTATCGGGCCAAAGCCTCTCGCCATTCAGCCCCTTATCCATGAACGGATTCTGGCATGACGCGGGCCTTTCTGGTGGTCATGGATTCTGTTGGCATAGGGGGTGCATCGGATGCTCATGCTTTTTTCAATGGAAAGACGCCCGATACTGGTGCGAATACCATGGCCCATATCGCGCAAGCCTGTGCAAACGGCTTAGCCGAAGAAGGGCGCACAGGCCCGCTGAATGTGCCACATCTCGATGCCTTGGGCTTGGGGGCAGCCGTGGGGTTGGCCTCGAGAGATGCGACGCCGGGACTAGGGGTCGAGCCCACGGGACTTTGGGGATGTGCGCAAGAACATTCGCTTGGCAAGGATACGCCTTCAGGGCATTGGGAATTGGCTGGCGTGCCCGTGCCGTGGGAATGGCACTATTTCCCGGATACCACACCGGCGTTTCCGTCTGAGTTGACACAGGCCGTAATTTCACACGCCGGCGTGCCCGGGGTTCTGGGGGATTGTCACGCCTCAGGAACAGCAATCATTACCCAATTCGGTGCAGAGCATATGCAGAGCGGCAAACCGATTTGCTATACCTCTGCTGACAGCGTGTTTCAGATCGCGGCGCATGAAGAGACGTTTGGCCTAACGCGGTTGTTGGATTTGTGCAAAGCGCTCGCCCCTCGCCTTCATGCCATGAAAGTGGGTCGTGTAATTGCGCGCCCCTTCGTTGGCACGCCTGAAGAGGGTTTTACCCGTACGATCAATCGCAAAGATTTTGCAATCGCTCCCCCGGCGCCGATCCTGACCAATTGGGCACAAGATGCGGGTCGCAAGGTTTATGGTGTCGGAAAAATCGGCGATATCTTTACAATGCAAGGGATCGACGACTTGCGAAAAGGTAGCGATGCCACCTTGATGCAGCATTTGCAGGACCTCGTGCACGATGCCGAGGACGGTAGCCTGACCTTTGCTAACTTCGTGGAGTTTGACAGCCTTTTTGGCCACCGTAGGGATATCAGCGGATATGCACGCGCGTTGGAATGGTTCGATACCGCGATCGGCGGGGTTCTGAAGAACTTGAAACCTGAGGACATGTTGGTTCTGACAGCCGATCATGGAAATGACCCCAGCTGGGTCGGGTCTGACCATACCCGAGAACAAGTCCCCGTTCTGATAGCCGGGCGCGGCACCGGGTCGATTGGTAAGGTCAATTTTGTCGATATTGCCGCCAGCGTTGCCCACCACCTAAATATACCGGCGCAGGGGCCGGGGAGGAGTTTTCTATGACGGTAGCGGATCTTCCCAAGGTCGAATTGCACCTGCATCACGAAGGTGCCGCACCGCCCGCGTTCATTCGCCAGTTGGCGCATGAAAAGAGGGTCGATTTGAGTGGGATTTTCACCTCAGACGGTGCCTATAATTTTCGCGATTTCACTCATTTCTTGTCGGTATACGAGGCCGCAAGTACGGTCTTGACCGGCCCCGAGGAGTTTCGCCGCCTGACCCTTGCGATCTTAGAGGAGAGCGCCGCGAATGGCGTCGTCTATTCAGAAACGTTTCTGAGCCCCGATTTTTGTGGTGGCGGGGATCTACATGCATGGCGTGATTATTTGGCTGCCATTCAGGACGCTGCCGCTGAAGCCGAAGCAAAGCATGGCATCGTTCTGCGCGGTGTTGTGACTTGTGTGCGCCATTTTGGACCGGACAAGGCCAAGGCGGCGGCGCTCTGTGCGGCAGAAACTACGGGCGATTGGGTCGTTGGGTTTGGAATGGGCGGAAACGAAGGCGTCGGAAAACAAGGCGATTTCGGATGGAGCTTTGATTGCGCGCGCGAAGCAGGGCTGCGGCTGACCACGCATGCTGGTGAATTTGCCGGCCCTGATAGTGTGCGTGATGCGGTGCGGATCTTAGGCGTTGAACGGATCGGTCACGGGGTACGGGCCATCGAAGATCCCGATCTTGTGCACGAGCTGGCAGATCGCGGAACCACGCTCGAGGTTTGCCCCGGTTCCAACATCGTTTTGGGATTGTATCCGAACTTTGCTGCGCATCCGATTGCTCGATTGCGAGATTCCGGGGTGAAAGTAACAGTCTCAACTGATGATCCGCCGTTTTTCCACACCACTATGCGCCGTGAATATGAGATGCTGCATGAGGCATTTGGATGGGCCAAAGAAGATTTCGCCGCTTTGAATGCAACTGCACTTGATGCGGCTTTTTGTGATGACAACACCCGAGATCGGGTCAAAAAGAAACTGGAGACAACATGAGCGACCACCTGACTGTCGTCGATCACCCGCTGGTTCAGCACAAACTCACCTTGATGCGGGACAAAGGCACCTCGACCGCTGGGTTTCGGCAACTGCTACGCGAAATCACTCAGTTGCTGGCGTATGAAATCACGCGCGAAATGCCATTGACCACGCGCCAAATTGAAACGCCGATGGAAGAAATGGATGCGCCGATCCTTGCGGGCAAAAAGATGGCGCTTGTGTCGATTTTGCGAGCTGGCAATGGCATGTTGGATGGGGTCCTCGAACTGGTCCCTTCAGCGCGTGTGGGGTTTGTTGGCTTGTATCGAGACGAAGAGACACTGAAACCTGTTCAGTACTACTTCAAAGCCCCCGAAGGCTTGAAAGACCGTTTGGTCATTGCCGTGGACCCAATGTTGGCCACGGGTAACAGCTCGGCAGCGGCGATTGATCTGCTGAAAGAGGCTGGGGCGGTTGATATTCGGTTCTTGTGTCTGCTGGCGGCCCCCGAAGGCGTTGCCCGGATGAAGGAAGCACACCCCGATGTTCCGATCGTTACGGCATCACTCGATCGTGAGCTGAACTCAAAAGGCTATATCATGCCGGGGCTTGGCGATGCCGGGGATCGGATGTTCGGGACAAAATAAGGCGAATCAAAGGCAAAGCGCGCTTTACTCAAGGACAGAATTGCTGCATCCTGACCTCCATATCTTGTGGGGGCAGTCATGAGAATTACAAGAGTTATTGCAGTTACCATCATAGGTGCAACCTTCGGGTTAACATCCTTGCAGGCTCAGACCCTGCGTAAAGCCGCGCCGCCTGCGGAATTTCCTCCTGCCTCCTTTAAAGGGAAGCAGTATGTAGACAGCCGTGGATGTATCTACATCCGGGCGGGTATCGACGGGAACGTCACGTGGGTTCCACGCGTTGCGCGGGATCGTCGACAGGTGTGTGGATATAAGCCCACAGCCGTCGCTGGAGGGTCCGCGCGATCCACAACCAAGCAAGCGGCAGCGCCCACAGTGATCACCAATCCGTCAGGGCCAACAGCTGCACCTGCCAAGCCAAAGGCACAGCCCAAGCCAAAGACCGCTGCGGCTACCACTGTGGCGGCGCCCAAGCCTAAGACGACCACAACGACGCGAACAACAACGACGACGACACGCACCACGACTGCGCCGGCCACCACTGCTGCGAGGACAACGCGCAAGCCGGTGCCAACGATTGCAACGACAACCGTCGCGCCAAAGACACAAAAAACAACGCGTTCCGTTGCGCCAACCACAGCCATCGCTCCCCGCACGGTTCCAGCGAGCAATGGGTGCTCCAATGCGTCGTCCTTTAGCCAGCAGTTTATCAACAAAAAGGGTGTCCGTTGTGGACCACAGGCCGAGTCTCCGGTCACGCCGGGTCGGGGCGGATCGCGGAACTCTTCCGAGCTGATTGCTCCTGCGACGTCCGCGACAGGCGCGACCACACAGGTTGCTCAGCTCACACCCAATACACGGGTTGTGCGTCGCCATGTGTACCAAAACCGTCACAACACAACCAATGTCTCTGTCCCCAAAGGTTATCGTCCTGTTTGGAAAGATGATCGTCTAAATCAGCACCGGGCTGAGCGGACCGCGAGACCATCGGTTGTGAGCGGCACCTATATCGCTCCAAATGGGTATCGTGCTGTTGAGCGTGAAGATGACCGATTGAACCCGAACCGGGGCGTTCGCACTGCCGCTGGGGATGCTCAGACTGATCAGATTTGGCAGCGCACAATCCCGCGTTCGCTTATCCCACTCGAACAAACACCCCCGGTCGTTACTTTGCCAGAGGGGGCTGTGGCCTATTCGGACGCTGCATCAGCCCCAACCTTGTTTCGGATTTCGACCCGGTCCGCGCCGGATGCGAGCGTTGCACAGGCTAAGCCAACGCCGACAGCAACACGGTCCTCTTGGGTGCGGGTAGCGACGTTCAAAACGGATGAACAGGCTCGCCAAGTGGCACAGTCTCTTGCGTCTCAAGGTTTGCCGATGAGATTGGGCACTGTAAAACGGAAGGGCACGGCGTATCGCGTCGTCTTAGCAGGTCCTTTTGGAACTTCAAAACAGACACAATCGGCCTTATCCCAAGTGCGCAGCGCGGGATACAATAACGCCAAAGTCAGCAAATAAGATTAATCAGAACCTAAGTAGGAAAAAGGTCACCCGACAACTCCTGTTTCGATCTTTCCAGAAGGGTTTTCCGCAGTGTTGACCTTTGATTAATTCTAACGTTCATGAAGCTTAGAAACCGCTAAATCTGAAGCCGAAAAAGCTGGTGGACGAATTTTGAGATCTCTTACCTAGTTTTCCGTTTTCAATGCAAGATTCTTGCATTGCCCACTAATTCTTGCGGACACCACAGGCCTTTGTGTTGCACCCAAATTAGGGCCCTGCCGCGTATGCCATGATAGGCATTCCTCGTTTAGCCTCCATCTAGGTGGGAGGCGTCACTGACGAAGGTGGCTATCACTACTCGCCGCAGATATTTTGCAGCAAAACCCAATCCCGATCTGAAAGCACAGGCTCTAAAGTGCGTCCAGCCATCGGGTCCGCCTCAATCAAGCCAATCACCGCTTCGCCTGTGATGTCGCGCGCATAGGCGTAGGGCGAGGTTGGGATGGCGGACTGCGCAAAGATGTTCAGCACTTCTGCCTCAGGCAGCTCAGGACGGGGGGCAGAAAGAATACGCTCCGCGTAATGATCTAGAATCTCCGAAGTCAAAATACCAGTTGTCAACAATCGGAAAGAGGCAGAAGGGCCGGCTTCGTCCAACAGCTCGGCCAGTGGATCGAGATGTTGCGCACGGGCGCGTTCAACCAAAACATATCCAGCTGCGACAGCGGGGTCTTCGTGATCTTCGATTAAGGTGCGGTTGAGTAACACGATACCACCGGGCAGATGTAAGCTGTCGGCAACACCACCCGGCAACACAGCAAGCCGCCGCACGCCGGTGCGCTGCGCAAGCTTGTTCAAAACACCCTGGGTTTCTTCGCTGTGACAGACAGTTCCTGCGACACGCTCGATGCGATCTAGAACTGCGCGTCCAATTTCCTGTCGTTTGATTTCGGGAACCACGGATACCACATGACGTTGTAACGCACCAGGAAGCCAAAGCAACAAGACGGCCATGACCACGGTTACAACACCAGCTACGCTCATCCAGCGTAACCTTCCGGGGCGCGGGCGCGTGCGTTCGATGGCACGATGAAGTCGCTCAATCGCTTCGATCATCGTTGTCTCCGAACCTTCCAGCTCAAGCGTCTCTCCGGGATCTCCGTCCGGATGGTAGATAGCAGGAAAACTGCCCGGATTTTGCCGTTCCAGCGCGGCTAATGACCAATGCGTCAGCGCCTGATCATTAAAGTCGGAGATTGTCAGAGTGGCATCGCCTATGGAAATGACGACTTCGCGCCTTTGCTCCTCAGGTGAGCGGCGCCATAGACCGGTTGCCTCGATCCGTTCGTATTGTTTTAGAGCTGTCATTCTGGCTGAGTGTGCCTGTGCTTTTTTGAAAGCTTAGCATGGCCTTGGTGGGGGCAGCAAACACCTAGCACAGGAATGTGACGATGACGTGAGAAAGCCAGTGGCTGTTTGATCTACAGTCGTAAATTGTTTGGGATGTCGCAGACGGACCAGCACACGGTAATCCGTAGCACTAGGGAGAGAGCATGCATACCAGCCAAAAAGACTCTCCCGTATCTGCAGCGATTTTTATGATTGCTGCCATGGCCATAATTGGGATCATCGACAATTACATTGCCCGCTTAGCCGACACGATCGGCTTGTGGCAGTTCCACTTTTTGCGGGGTGTTATGATGCTCCCGTTGATCGTCATTATGTCTCGGATTGGCTTGGGTCGACTGGCGCCCAACCGGGGATGGGCCGTCGCCGTTCGTAGTCTCGCGCTGGCTGTGGGGATGTTGTTCTATTTCAGCGCCTTGGCCTTGATGCCAATTGCGCAGGCGCTTGCAGGGTTATTCACTTCGCCGATCTTTATCCTGCTGATTACAACGTTTGTGCAGAAACGCCGGATTGGTCCGTGGCGCATTGTGGCTGTTGGATTGGGCTTCATCGGTATTCTGAGCGTTCTACAACCAAATCCTCAGGATTTTGACGCCATGGTTTTGCTGCCCGTCGCAGGTGGTTTTTTCTATGCACTGGGCGCAATCGCCACCCGAACTTTGTGCGAAGGCGAGAGTACAGTTGCCCTCTTGGGAGGGATGATGCTGTCCCTATGTTTGCTTGGCCTAATTGGATTGCTTGTTTTGGCGGTTGTTCCATTACAATCGGTGCCAGGCCCTGCTGGCTTTGTGACGCGGGGATGGGTTTGGCCGATGGAAGATGCCTTGCCATGGGTCATCTTGCAGGCCTTTGGGTCCGTGATCGCCGTGTTCATGTTGGTAAAGTCCTATCAATTGGGCGACGCCACCTATGTTTCGGTGTTTGAATATTCTGTGATGATTTTTGGCCCTGTTTTCGCCTGGATCGCTTTTGGGCAGGCGCTTGGTGTTTGGCAGATCTTTGGGATTGGCCTGATTGTCTTTGCAGGTGGTATCATTGCCATCCGATCGGGGAGCGAGGGGGTTCAGCTTGAGGCAAAACCGGGCTAATCTAAGGCATGATTATCTCGACCGGTCGCGGCTATATTTTTGTACATATTCCCAAAACCGGTGGGACCTCTCTGTCTTTGGCACTGGAGGCACGTGCGAAAAAGGATGATATCCTGATTGGGGACACGCCCAAGGCCAAGCAAAGGCGCAAGCGCGTACAGGGGATCGAAACGCACGGGCGGTTGTGGAAGCATTCAACCCTAACGGACATAGATGGATTGGTGTCTATCGAGGATATCCAAGCGCAGTTTTGCTTTACACTGGTACGCAATCCATGGAACCGCGCTGTGAGCTATTATCATTGGCTTCAGAAGCAAACGTTTGATCATCCTTCGGTTCAGCTTGCGAAGTCGCTGAATTTTGGAGCTTTTCTGACGCATCCGGATACTTTGATCGCGTTTCGTAGGTCACCTGCATGTAGCTATATGCAAACTGTGGATGGGCAAGTGAAATGTGATTTGTACATTCGGATCGAACATTTTCATGAAGATGTTAAACCGCTGCAAGAGCATCTGGGATTCTCGTTAAAGTTACCGCATGAGAACAAGTCGGAACGTAAGTTGGACTACCGAGGATATTACAGCGATCAGAGCGCGGAGTTACTGGGGGCAGCTTGTGCTCAAGATATTTCGCAGTTTGGGTACCGTTTTTGAATTGTGGCAGGTTTGTTGAGCCAGCCGCGTCAATCCCATGACTTTGTTGTGCATTGTCTGGAAATGTCTGAACAGTGCCACAATCATGCCCTTTTCTCGGCCTGAATCGGTCTCTCGAATCAGGCTTCCTATCTGAACAATATGGTTAATCCGGCAAGCCACGATTTGCTGCTGCCACAACAAGGGAAGAGGCGCGTGTTCGGGTGGAAAGAGAAGTGGAGCCGTAGGGTTCCGGAAATGGCGGATGACGCCATCGACGAAGGTATTTTGATAACCGGCCAGTCTGGTTTTCTAACGGGAACGCAAGTCGTATCCAATCTGGGTTGGCGATCAGTCGAGGCTTTGTCCATCGGAGACAAGGTGTTGACATTTGATCATGCCATGCAGCAGATCAAGGGTATCAAGCGTGAAACGCTGTTCATGCAAGACATGATTGTTCCGAAATCCCGCAGGCCAGTTCTGGTGCCAGAAGGGGCTTTGTTTAACCGGCGTGAGTTATGGTTAATGCCTGATCAGGGCATGCTGGTTGAATGCGAGGCCGCGCTAGATGCGTTAGGGGATCCGTTTGCCGTCATCCCTGCGCGCCTGCTGGAAGGGGTGCGCGGAATTGAAGCGGGTATTCCAGGCCAACGGGTTGGGATTACGACGCTGACATTTGAACAAGATGAGGCGATCTATGTCGAAGGTGGCATGCTCGCGCATTGTCCCTTACCGCAGCCGCTTCTGTTTGAAGAAGGGGCGCTGAGCCCAACATTGTACGATGTCTTGGACGGTGATGCGGCTCGGATGTTGGTCGAACATTTGCGGGATGAAAATGACATTCGCGCCTTGGCCAGTCATCCAGACGAGTTGCCGAGCCTGAAAGTGAAGCCTGTGCACCCAGATCGCGGTTTGCGGATCTGACCAAAACTAAATTCGGTCGTCCCGAGGTCCGGGATGCCATCCCTCGGCCTCACGAAGAAACCGGCGCATCAAGTATGCGCCGGTTTTTTTAACTTACGCCGCGGACTTTGCGTCCGGGTTGAAGCGGCCATAAAAGGTCTGACCCTTTTCGGCCATTTCCCGCAGCAGCGGTGGGCAAGCAAACCGATCGCCGAATTTGGCGGTCAGCTGATCACAACGCTCGGCCGCATAGGGCGCGCCGATGATGTCGAGCCAGCTGAGCGGACCACCAGACCAAGGCGCAAAGCCCCACGCCAGGATCGCACCAACGTCCGCTTCGCGGATGTCTTCGACGACACCTTCTTCCAATGCGCGCACGGCTTCCAGCACCTGTGCGAACATCAGACGTTCCTGTACTTCGATCAGATCGGGCTGTTCATCGGCCAGCGGATACTTATCGTGGATACCCTGCCAATATCCAGTGCGCTTGCCCTTTTCGTCATAGTCGAAATAACCCGCTTTGGATTTACGACCTAAACGACCCTCTTCCTCCATCCAAACGATCAGATCGTCGGCTTCAGATGCAGGATAGGTGTTACCCATGGCGGCTTTGGTGGCCTTCATGATGCGTACGCCCAGATCGATCGAGGTCTCGTCACCCAACTGCACAGGACCAACAGGGAAGCCAAGCTGACGCGCCGCGTTGTCGATCAGAACGGGGGCGACGCCTTCTGTGATCATGCGGGTTGCTTCGTTGCCATAAGGAATGATGCAACGGTTGCAGTAGAAGAAGCGCGCATCGTTGACAACGATTGGCGTTTTGCGGATCTGACGAACATAATCCAGCGCCTTAGCGACGGCACGATCCCTGGTTTCCTTGCCTTTGATGATCTCGACCAGCAGCATTTTCTCAACTGGTGAGAAGAAGTGGATGCCAATGAACTGATCGGGACGCACGCTTGCCTTGGCCAGACCGGTGATCGGCAAGGTCGAGGTGTTCGACGCAAAGATGCAATCTTCGGGGATGATCGCCTCGACCTTTTTGGTCATGTCAGCCTTGACCGCTGGGTCTTCAAATACGGCCTCAATGATCAGATCACAGCCTTTGAGCTGCTCCAGATCCGGGGTCGCAGTGATGCGGCCCAACATGGCGTCTTTCTTCTCTTGGGTAACCTTGCCGCGCTTCATGCCCTTGTCGAGGTACGCTTCGGTATAGGCCTTGCCCTTGTCGGCAGCTGCCTGATCACGGTCGATCAAAACAACTTCCATACCGGCCTGAGCAGAAACCAACGTGATGCCGGCCCCCATCATGCCAGCGCCCAGAACGCCCAGCTTTTTGACGCGCTGATCGGCGACATCCTTGGGACGCACAGCTCCTTTTTCCAGCGCTTCTTTGTTCAGAAACAGCGAGCGGATCATGGCACCGGACGACGGGTTCATCAAAACAGAGGTGAACCAGCGCGCTTCGATTTTCAGAGCAGTGTCAAAGTCGACCAACAGCCCTTCGTAAACCGCGCTCAGCAGCGCTTTGGCTGCGGGAAATGCGCCTTGGGTTTTGCCGTGAACCATTGCTGCGGCACCAACAAACGTTGGGAAACCCGCGGGCGAGTAGGGCGCGCCGCCGGGGATCTTGCCGCCTTTGGCGTCCCAGGGTTTGACGATGTCGGCGTCTTTCGCATTCAGAACCCATTCACGGGCTGCGGCGACTGGATCGGCCACAACTTCGTCAACCATGCCCGCGCCTTTGGCTTTCTTCGCGTCCAGCATCTTACCTTCGAGCAGCAAAGGCGAAGCCCCCATTGCGCCCAGTTTTCGAGCCAGACGTGTGGTACCACCCGCACCGGGAAAGATCCCGACGAGGATTTCAGGCAATCCGTACTTGGCTTTGGGGTTTTCGCTGACGAAAATGCGGTGTGTGGCCAGCGGCAGTTCTAGGCCGATGCCGGCAGCAGTGCCAGGCAAGGCGGCTGCGATTGGTTTGCCACCTTTGTTGGTCTTTTTGTCCATGCCAGCGCGTTCGATTTTGCGCAGCAGGGCGTGCATTTTCATCGTGCCTTCAAACAGGCCTTTTGCCGGGTCGTCGCCCGCCTGTTCTTTCATCACGGCCAGCAGGTTCAGGTCCATGCCGCCAGCAAACGAGCCTTCTTTGCCGCTGGTGATCACGATGCCTTTGACGGCTTCGTCTGCCAGTGCGTCATCAATACAGGCGTCCAACTGGGCCAGGCCGTCGAACGACATCACGTTCATGGTCTTGCCGGGAACATCCCAGGTGATGGTTGCGACGCCGTCTGCGTCTTTGCTCAGTGTAAATTCACTCATTGGTGTCTCCGATCTGGTCAGCCGTTAGAGGGCTGCCATCCTTGCGGGTGAACGCGGAGCCAGTGGCATCCTGCTTCACCATCATGTCGATATCGCTGTAATAGCCAGTCTCGGTCGGGGTTCGCGTGCCCACCACCAGAAAGGTTGTGGGCGCATCGGTGGTGTTGATCAGGTGATGGCCGTTGGCCTCACCTGCCGGGAACGTGGCGCAATCGCCGGGCTGCATCTGATGTTCACCTTGATCGTCGACCAAGGTGCAGGTGCCGCTGATCACGATGGCAAATTCATCCTGCTCCATATGGTAATGGCGTAGGGATGATAATCCACCGGGTTCAAGCCGCACCATGTTGACCCCGTACTGGGTCAACCCGCCTGCATCCCCAAGACGCTGGACAAACCGACCAGCGCCCGCCTCAGCCAGCTTACCGGGATACCCGGAGCCACCTTGGAAGGGAATTTGCGACAGATCCAGCTTTGGCATTAGACGCGCTCGATGATTGTGGCGGCACCCATACCGGACGCAATACACAACGTGGCAAGACCCATTTCTTTGTCCTGACGCTCCAGCTCATCCAGCAACGTGCCGATGATGATCGCACCGGTTGCACCCAATGGGTGACCCATTGCGATAGACCCACCATTGACGTTGACCAGCTCGGGGTCGACATCAAACGCCTGTTGGAACCGCATGACAACGCTTGCAAAGGCTTCGTTGACTTCGAACAGATCCAAGTCGCTGATGTTCATCCCGTTATCCGCAAGGATCTTTTGCGTTACAGGAACTGGACCGGTCAGCATGATGGTGGGGTCGGTACCGATCTTGGCAGTCGCTTTGATGCGGGCACGTGGTTTTAGGCCATGTTTCTCGCCGAACTCTTTGTTGCCGATCAAAACAGCGGCCGCGCCATCCACGATACCGGACGAGTTGCCCGCATGGTGGATGTGGTTGATCCGTTCAAGATGTGGGTACTTCAGCATGGCGATCTTATCAAAGCCCGGCATCTGCTCGCCCATCATCTGGAACGCAGGGTTCAGACCGCCAAGGCTCTGCATGTCTGTCTGGGGGCGCATGTATTCGTCGTGATCCAGAATGGACAAACCGTTCTGATCTTTGACGGTGATCACCGATTTTGAGAACCGGTTTTCGTCCCACGCCTGTTTCGCGCGGCGTTGGGATTCAACCGCCAATGCATCCGCCTGATCACGGGTAAAGCCATACTCGGTCGCGATGATGTCTGCCGAAATCCCCTGAGGAACGAAATAGCTGTCCATTGCAATGGATGGATCAACCGCGATCGCGGCGCCATCGCTGCCCATGGGCACGCGCCCCATCATTTCAACGCCGCCTGCGATATAAGCATCGCCCGCGCCGCCTTTGACTTGGTTTGCCGCCAGATTGACAGCTTCCATGCCGCTGGCGCAGAACCGGTTGATCGACAGACCCGGGATCGACTGATCCAGTTCCGAGGCCAGAACAGCCGAACGCGCCAGACACGCGCCTTGTTCCATAACCTGGGTGACATTGCCCCAGATCACGTCCTCAACAGCGTGGCCTTCGAGGTTATTCCGCTCTTTGACCGCATTCAGGGTCAGGGCGCTCAGGCGCAACGAGGTCACCTCGTGCAGCGCACCGTCCTTGCGGCCTTTGCCACGCGGTGTGCGCAGTGCATCATAAATATAAGCTTCGGTCATAAGGGGCTCCTCAAGCTCGATCTGACGGGTTGCCCGGCATCAGATCATAGGGGTGTTTCCAGCCAGGTGTTGCGCTCAGGCGCGTCAACCAGGCATCGATATTCGGCCAATCCGCACGGTCAAAACCGAACGGTTCGTCGTAGAAAAGGTAGCCGCAGCAGCTGAGATCGGCATTGGTCATGCCATCCCCTACGATCCACTCGCGGCCCTCTAGGTGTTTATCCAGCGTGTCGTATGCCGCTTTTAGGCGACCTTGATTGAACGCGATGACTTCCTGCGGCCGCTTATCCTCGGGCAGGAAGTTCATCAGGAAACGGGTCAAGCCAGCCATCGAGCTGAACTTGTGATTGTCCCACAGAACCCAGCGGAAAATCTCGTAGTTCTCTTCGGAGGTTTGACCGCCGAATTTACCTGATTTTTCGGTCACATAAGCCTGAATGGCACCGGATTGCCCGGTTTTGAAGTCACCATCGACCAGAAATGGGGCTTCACCCAGTTCGTTCAGTTCACGAAACTCCGGCGTGCGGGTTTCGCCGTTGAAGAAGTCAACAAAAACCGGCTCCCACTCCAACCCGCTGAGTTCGAGGGCAAGTGCAGCTTTGTAGGAGTTTCCGCTTTCTCCAAAGCAATACAGTTTGATTGTCATATCGCGCCCTCCCTAGGCGGTTATGTTTCTGCGTCGGGCGTGCCGTCGCAGGCGTTCAACGGTGCAAAGTCGTGCGTTCCCAAAGGGCGGCTTAACGCTTGCGATCTTCAAGCTCTGCATTGAATAGACGCAGCCGGTGAGTCAGGTTTTCCTCGTGAATCACACTGTTGAAATTCTCAAACAGAAACGAAAGCGCTTCGCCTTCATCCAACCCTGCTTCTTTTGAAAAGCTTCTGAGTTTGCGATACCCGTCTTCGGTCATGGCAACGGGAAAGCGGCGGGTCAGGCGGAAACGTTTTGGCATCAGGTCCTCTGGTGTATTGGCTTCGGGCAAATCAGCCCGAAGCCAGTTTGCCGTTTAGAAGTTGACGGCGTCCAGTGACATAACAGTGTCACCACCGCTTTGGATGCGAGTCAGGTGCATCGCAGTCGCGGGCAGGCGGCGCGCCATGTAGAAACGACCGGTGGTCAGTTTGGTTTCATAGAACGCTTTGTCTTCGGCTCCGTTTGCCAATGCGTCCAACGACGCCTTGCCCATGCGGGCCCACATCAGACCCAGGCAGACGTGACCAAACATGTGCATGAAGTCATAAGAACCGGACAATGCATTGTTTGGGTTGGTTGCATTTTGCATGAAATACATACCAGCGGCTTGCAGATCCTTTGAGGCTGCTTTCAGCGGCTCAAGGAAATCACGATCAAAAGCTTCATCCTGACCAGAATTTTCTTTGATATAGGATTTCACCATTTCAAAGAACGCCATCACATGTTTGCCACCATCGGCGGCCAGCTTACGACCCACCAGATCCAAGGCTTGGACACCGTTGGCACCCTCGTAGATCATTGCGATTCGGGCATCGCGTGTGTACTGCGACATGCCCCATTCTTCGATGTAGCCATGGCCGCCATAAACCTGCTGCGCCTGAACGGTCATGTCATAGCCTTCGTCAGTCAGGAAGCCTTTGATAACCGGCGTCAGCAGCGAAATCAGACCGTCTGCATCTTTATCTTCCTTCCGGTGCGCAGCATCGATCATCGACGCGCCCCACAGAATGAACGCGCGCGCGCCTTCGATGAAGGATTTCTGATCCATCAGGTTGCGGCGAATATCTGGGTGCACGATTAAGGGATCGGCAGGGCCTTCGGGGTTCTGAACACCGGTTACAGCACGGCCCTGAAGGCGGTCCTTGGCGTATTCCACAGCGTTTTGATAGGCGGCATCTGCTTGGCACAGGCCTTGCATGCCGACACCCAAACGGGCCTCGTTCATCATGGTGAACATGGCGCGCATACCTTTATGCTCTTCACCCAGCAGGTACCCAACGGCACCGTCATAGTTCATCACACAAGTGGAGTTGCCGTGAATGCCCATTTTTTCTTCGATCTTGCCAACGGTGGCTGGGTTGCGATCGCCCAGCGAGCCGTCTTCGTTCACAATGTACTTGGGCACGATGAACAGCGACACGCCTTTGATGCCTTCGGGGCCCCCAACGATTTTCGCCAAAACCAGATGCACGATGTTGTCGGCCATGTCGTGGTCACCAGACGAGATAAAGATCTTTTGTCCGGTGATTTTGTACGAGCCATCCGCCTGCGGCTCTGCTTTCGAGCGCATCAGGCCCAGATCGGTGCCGCAATGCGGTTCCGTCAGGTTCATTGTGCCAGTCCAGTCACAGCTGACCATCTTGGGAAGGTACGTGTTTTTCTGCTCGTCCGTGCCGTGCGCCAGAATGGCCGAAGCAGCACCGTGGGTAAGACCCTGATACATGGTGAATGCGCTGTTCGATGCCGAGAACATCTCTCCAACCGCTGTACCCATCACGTACGGCATATTCTGACCGCCAAATTCTTCGGGCATGTCCAGACCGGTCCAACCGCCTGCTTTGACCTCTTCGAATGCCTCTTTAAAGCCAGTCGGAGTGCGAACGACGCCATTTTCGAGACGGCAGCCTTCGGTGTCTCCGACGACATTCAGCGGATGAAGAACATTGGAGCTGATCTTACCCGCTTCTTCGAGAATGGCGCCGGTGAAATCTGCGTCTAGCTCGTTATATCCCGGGATATCCGATTGGGAGATTTTGAGAACATCGTGCAGCAAGAACTGAGTGTCTTTTGTCGGGGCATTGTAAATGGGCATGAAGAGGATCCCTGAGATTTTGGTGAAGAGGAGAGGAGGCTGCTTATTCAGCAGCCTTTTCGGATTTTTCCATCGAGGCGATAATGTTTTCGCCCCATTTGAGTTGCTCTTTCAGGTCTTCGATCGCCTGATTTAGCTCATCACGTTGAGAAACCATGTCAGCCAACCGCTCACGGGCAATTTCATACGTGCGTGAATACTGTGTCAGCTGCTGGTCGTCTGTGTTGTACAAATCCAGGAGCTGTCGAATTTGCTCGAGGCTAAAGCCAAATCGCTTGCCCCGCAGGATCAATTTCAACCGTGCACGGTCGCGTTTCGTGAACAGGCGCTTTTGGCCCTCACGAAATGGGAACAAAAGTTCCTTGGATTCGTAAAACCGCAGGGTGCGCGGTGTCACATCATATGCGTCGCACATCTCGCGGATTGTCATTGTGTCATCAGTCATGTCTCGAACTCTCATCACATGCGTCATGAAGGTGAGGTGTTGTCTCGGTTTTCAATTTACAACATTGGTTGACGTTCGCGTAAGCCGAACGCTGCGTCACGAAGTTCTTGACGTAAGATCAAAACGAAATGTCCATGTTCCACGCAGGAAAGTTTCGCCCCGAATAGAAGCGTTTGCGTGGTGCTTTGCATGGGATTTCTGTTTAACGACCTGAATGACCGCCGCGCGGGCCAGAGTAATATTGACGTCGGGCGTCTCTCTCTGCAGCGACTTTGGCGTCCCAATTTGATTGAGAAATTCCAGCGGGTGCTGTGCCATAGCCGTTCGGGCCCGTATCACAGGCGGACAGCGCAAAAGCTGCACAAAACAGAATCACAATGTGGGAATGTCTCATGTTCACTCCTTATCTGTGGTTTCAGCAGCCTTTAAAACGATTCCGCTGCCAAGGCAGAATGGCCCGACAGCGATCACGTGACAATCAACTTAGGCAGCACTCACCAGAATGTGCACGGCTCATTTGCGGACGTGAAACCGCCGCAGACCTAAGAGATCTTACCTGCGGCCAGGTCCTGTTTGGTTTCTTCGCGTAGCTGGATGAGCTCATTCATGGCTTCTTCGAGCTGCTGTTTTTGTGATTCCAGCTCACTCAGCTGAACCTCGGCATTGCGCACAAAGGCTTCCATCTGAGCAAGGTTGCCTTCGTGTTCGTAAATCAAAAGCCACTGACGAATCTCTTCTAGCGGAAAGCCGAATCGACGCCCCCGCATGATCAATTTCATCCGAGCACGTTCGCGGGCACCATAATAGCGGGACCGGCCTTCGCGATCTGGTTGCAAAAGCTCGATGTATTCATAATACCGAAGCGTGCGCGGCGTGACATCAAATTCAGCGCACATCTCCTTGAATGACAGGCGTGTGTCAGACATTAGCAATCTCCTTGCGCGCAACCTATGGCGTCGTTCCGTCAAGCGCAACAGGTGGGCTTGCCCTTTTGTCGAATGGCCGGTCATAAAGGGACAACCCTAAGGTAGGACGCGGCGCATGATCGACAAAGTCAAACTGGCTCGACAATTTATTCAAGCAATTCCCCATGCAAAGGCGCTTGGCCTCGAATTGACTCATATCGACGGCGGAACGGCAACAATTTCAATGCCATATAGTGATCAGCTGGTTGGCGACCCACGCAGTGGAGTCATTCATGGTGGGGCGGTTTCAGCAATGATGGACACCTGCTGTGGGGCCGCTGTGATGAGCCACCCTGCGGCTCCTGCGGGAACAGCAACAATTGATCTTAGGATTGATTACATGCGCGCAGCTACGCCTGGGCAGGCAATTGTCACGACGGCTACGTGTTACCACATCACGCGAAATGTTGCGTTTGTTCGGGCGACGGCTACGGATGATGATTCAGACAATCCCGTCGCCACAGCCACTGGCGCATTCACAGTGGAGTCCCGCTAATGGCCCGTTCCAAACCCGAACCGATGCAAGTTGTCAAAAAACGCCGCGACGAAACGTTAAACGCATTGGTCGAAGGGATTCCCTATGTTCAATTTCTGGGGATCACATTTGATCGGCGCGGGGATGAGCTGACAGGCGTTTTGAACTTTGATGACAAATTGATTGGAAATCCGTTTCTGCCTGCGCTGCACGGAGGCGTTACGGCGGCGTTTCTCGAAGTGACCTCAATTATCACGCTCAGCTGGTGGCATTTGTATCCCTTGATTGAAGCCGGGGATTTGACGCCAGAGGAGGTGCGATCAGGCGATGCGCCCGATTTCCCCAAAACGATTGATTTTACCGTCGATTACCTGCGGTCTGGCCTGCCGCGCGACGCCTATGCACGTGCAACCGTAAGTCGGTCTGGGCGGCGCTATGCATCTGTGCGTGTCGAGGCTTGGCAAGACAACCACGATAAGCTGTTCGCACAGGCAACAGGGCACTTCTTAATGCCCAACGTGAAGCCCCTAAAAACGGATTGATATCGTTGTGAGGCTGGACCCAAACCCAATTACGCATCGCCGCGTTTTGTACATTGCCGTGCCCATTGTGTTGTCCAATGCAACCGGTCCCATCTTGGGGGCTGTGGATACTGGCGTGGTTGGGCAGCTTGGGGCAGCTGCCCCGATTGGCGCTGTGGGCATTGGCGCGATCGTGCTGTCGGCCGTTTATTGGATCTTTGGGTTCTTACGGATGGGAACGACGGGTCTGACCAGCCAGGCGTTTGGGGCGGGCAACCGGGCCGAAGTCGCAGCTTTGCTCACCAGGGCCTTGTTGATAGGTGGCTGCGCTGGCTTGGCGATCATCGCGTTGCAAATTCCCATGCTCTGGGCTGCCTTCCAGATCTCCCCGGCAAGCGCCGAAGTCGAAGGGCTCACCCGTGACTACATGCAGATCAGGATTTGGTCTGCGCCGGCGGCCATTGCGATGTTTGGCATTACCGGGTGGCTGATTGCGCAAGAACGCACGCGCGCCGTTCTTGTCATTCAGTTGTGGATGAACGGCTTGAACATCGCTCTGGATTTCTGGTTTGTGCTGGGGTTGGGGTGGGGCGTTTCCGGCGTTGCGTTTGCCACGTTCTTGGCCGAGTGGAGTGGGCTTGCATTGGGGCTGTGGTTCTGCCGAGATACGTTTGCCCGGCCAGATTGGCGGCATTGGGGGCAGGTGTTTGATGCAGCCCGTCTTAAACACATGGTTTCTGTCAATGCGGACATTATGGTGCGTTCGCTGATGTTAGAGGCGATGATCGTGTCTTTCATGCTGTTTGGAGCCGGATTTGGCGACGTTACTTTGGCTGCCAATCAAGTGCTGATGCAGTTTTTGATGATCACGGCCCATGCCATGGATGGCTTTGCTTTCGGTGCCGAAGCTTTGGTGGGCCAAGCGATGGGGGCGCGGCAATTGGCGGTGCTCAGGCGCTCTGCTTGGATGTGTAGCCTTTGGGGGCTTGTGGTGGCCGGTCTTCTTTCAGCCCTGTTCGCGATTTGGGGCAGTGGGATCATTGAAATCATGACCACCTCAGAGGACGTCCGTGCGTTTGCGCGTCTCTATTTGCCTTACTTGATCGCAACCCCAGTTGTGGGCTGGGCTGCCTTCATGCTCGACGGGATCTTTATTGGTGCAACCGCAACTCGCGACATGCGCAACATGATGGTCGTCAGCTTTGGCATCTATTGTGTTGCGGTGGTTGTATTGGTTCCAACGCTGGCCAACCACGGTCTATGGTTGGCCTTGTTGATTTCTTTTGCCGCGCGCGGCATCACGCTTGGGCTGCGCTACCCGGCCTTGGAAGCACGGGTCAACGCCGCTTAAAGCAATTCAAGTAACGCTTCGGTGGGGCGCCCAATTCGGGCGCGGTCCCCATTGATGGCGATGGGGCGTTCAATAAGGGCTGGGTGTTTCGCCATAGCAGTAAGCAATGCTTCATCTGCATCTGTTTTGCTCAGACCCAGCTCTTTAAAGATCGCATCTTTGGTCCGCATCATCTCGCTAACCGCAGGATTCCCAAGCGCGACCCTTGTGGCCATCAACGTTGCCAGATCTGGGCCATCTTCCAGATATTTGCGGACCGTTACGTCCGCACCACGCTCTTCCAGAAGAGCTAAGCCGGCCCGAGATTTCGAACACCGCGGATTGTGCCAATATTCAATCACAGCCAATCCTCGCGTTTGCTACCGACCGCATCTGCAACGGTTTTAAACCCGTCACGTTCCAACAGTGTGTCCAGACCGCGCGCAATATCCGCAGCAAGGGACAGACCACCAAAGACCATCGCAGTATAAAGCTGAACTGCAGACGCCCCAGCGCAAATCTTGGCATAGGCCTGATCGGCGGAGCTGATGCCACCAACGCCGATTAACGGCACATCGTCATTCAACAATTTGCTCAGGCGTGCAACGACGCGGGTCGATTTTTCAAACAACGGTGCACCAGATAACCCACCAGCTTGATCCCGGTGGCTGCTTTGCAATCCCTCGCGTGACAGAGTTGTATTGGTCGCTATGACCGCGTCTACCCCAGTGTCACGGGCAACATCGGCAATATCGGCCAGCTCTTCGTCGGTCAGATCAGGGGCGATTTTCAGAAAGACGGGCAGGGCGCGTGGCAATGTATCCCGGGTTTCGATGACCCCGGCCAGCAGGGCCGTCAAAGCGGCCTTACCCTGCAAATCGCGCAGCTTTTCCGTGTTGGGTGATGACACATTGACGGTCGCAAAATCCAAATGCGCTGCGCAATGGGCCAGAACACGGGCAAAATCGGCGGGGCGATCTTCGCTGTCTTTGTTTGCACCCAAGTTCAGGCCGATTACTGCGTTTTTGGGGCGCTGTGCCAGACGGGCACCAATGGCCTCCATGCCTTCGTTATTGAAACCGAACCGGTTGATCGCAGCCTTGTCTTCGGTCAGGCGAAATAGGCGCGGTTTTGGGTTGCCGGGTTGTGGGCGCGGGGTGGCGGCGCCGACTTCGATAAAGCCAAAACCAGATTGCGCAAGCGGCGCAAGCGCTTCGGCGTTCTTGTCAAATCCAGCAGCTAGACCAACCGGGTTTGGCAGGCTCAGGCCGGCGACGGTTGTGCGCAAACGATCTGATGTCACGGGGCCCGGTGTCGGCGTTAAACCCGATTTCAGCGCCTTTATCGAAAGGCCATGGGCCGTTTCCGGGTCAACTTTGTGCAGGGCGGCAAGGCCCAGCCGTTCTGTCAGGTTCATCCGAATGTCCCCCCGGTTTCAGTCGCGCCGCACCGGATCAGGCGAGATGTTTCAACGGCGGCTTGGCGATGAACAACTGCTTTTTGATAGTTAGGGTCGCTAACCATGGCGAGAAAGGCATGCGCATCAGGGTAACGTGCCACAAACACTTGATCCCATACCTCGTCGCCGGGTCCGATCAAGGTTGTTTCAAACCCGCCACGCCAGATGATCTTACCGCCTAGGTTCGCGAATATCGGGCCGCTTTCTGCACCATAGTTGGCATATGCTTCGGCGCCGCTCAATTTTTGATCGGCCAAAGAGTGGCCCTCTGGATAGGTCGCAGTGTCTTTGAACCGAACCAGATTAAGCATCTCGATCGGATGATCCCGGTCCAAGTTTTTGAAGGCTTCGAATTGGGCGCGATCCGGATCGATGTAGCGGGTCATAGCATGTCCTCCGGAAACTGGTGCATGCCATCTACAAATGGCAAGTCTGTCGCCCATATCACATCTGACATGCGCAACACGCGATAAAGGTGCGGGAATTCCGCCCCTCCACGGGACACTTCCCATTTCAGGTCATCGCCCATTGAATCACCTTCGCAGGCCAACAGGGTTAATCCTGTGACGCCAGCGAAATGCTTGGCAGCAGTTTCCGCAGCCTGCGTCGCAGTTGAAAAGTGAACAAACCCGTCGCTCAGATCAATCGGAGCCCCGCTGGTTTCGCCCTCGGCCTGCAGCGCGGCCCATTCGTCCGCGCGAAAGATTTTATAGATCAGCATAGGGGGGTGATGCCTTGGCCAGACATGGGAATCAAGCGTCAATCCGCCCCAAATTCCCCCTACGTCGCTTGACAGGACCTTTGACTCCGCAGGCTTGGCAGCGCACGATCTAGGAAAAAAGAAACAACTGGGAGAGTTAACATGTTGACCCGATTTCTAACTTCGGTTGCTGCGTTGGGCCTGACGGCTGGCATGGCGGCGGCTGAATACAAGCTAACCATTTTACACACCAATGATTTTCACGCGCGATTTGAACCGATCAGCAAATACGACAGCGGTTGCCGGGATGGCGACAACGCCGAAGGCAAGTGTTTTGGTGGATCTGCACGACTGGTAACAGCAATTGCAGACGCACGTGCTCGGGCCGGAAATTCCGTACTTGTGGACGGTGGTGACCAATTTCAGGGCTCGCTGTTTTACACTTATTACAAAGGCAAAGTTGCTGCCGAGATGATGAACAAGCTCGGCTATGATGGGATGACTGTCGGCAACCACGAGTTTGACGATGGCCCCGAAGTTCTGCGTGGGTTCATGGATGCTGTTGGCTTCCCTGTTCTGATGTCCAACGCGGATGTCAGCAAAGAACCGCAACTGGCGGATACGCTCAAGAAATCGACGGTGATCGAAAAGGGGGGGGAAAAGATCGGCCTGATTGGTCTCACTCCTGAAGATACGAATGAGTTGGCCTCGCCGGGACCGAATATCACCTTTAGCGACCCGATCGCTGCGGTACAGGGCGAAGTGGACAGGCTGACGGCTGAGGGTGTGAACAAGATCATTGTGCTCAGCCATTCTGGATACGCAGTTGACCAACGTGTGGCTGCGGGAACCACAGGCGTTGATGTTATCGTTGGTGGGCATTCCAATACCTATTTGTCCAACGTCGCTGAAAAGGCAGTGGGTCCGTATCCCACGGTCGTTAATGACGTGCAGATTGTTCAAGCCTATGCTTACGGCAAGTTTCTGGGTGAACTGAATGTTACGTTTGATGATGATGGCAACGTGACTGCTGCATCGGGTGAACCGCTCATTATGGATGGCTCCGTGTTTGAGGACGGTGAAACGGTTGCTCGGATCGCTGACTTGGCCGAACCTCTGGATGAAATTCGAAACAAGGTCGTTGCAAGCGCTGCGACGGCTATCGAAGGGGATCGCGCGGTCTGTCGCGCCGGAGAATGCCAGATGGGCAATCTTGTTGCTGACGCGATGCTAGAACGTGTAGCAGATCAGGGCGTGACCATCGCAATTTCCAATTCAGGAGGCATTCGAGCCTCCATTGATGCGGGAGATGTCACGATGGGCGAAGTCCTGACCGTGCTGCCATTCCAAAACACGCTCTCTACATTCGAGATAAGTGGTAAAGTGCTTGTCGAAGCACTTGAGCATGGGGTTAGCCAGGTTGAGGAATCCAAAGGCCGGTTCCTGCAGGTCGCTGGTATGACATTTGTCTGGGATCAATCCATAGCGCCAAACGAAGGGCGTATCTCTGAGGTCATGGTTGCGAGCGAAGATGGCTTCGTACCGATCGATCTCGCGCAGACCTATCTAGTCGTAACCAACGACTATGTGCGTAAGGGCGGCGATGGTTTCAAAATGTTCGCGGGGGATGACAAAAACGCCTATGACTTTGGCCCTGATTTGGCCGATGTCACAGCCGAATACTTGGCTGAGCATGCGCCTTATCAACCCTATGTGGATGGCCGTATCGTTCAGAAATAATCCAGTTTTTGGACTTAGTATCAGCGGTCGCGCCAATAGGCGCGGCCGTTTTCATTTGGGGTCTGGCCATCCATCCATACGTAAGTTTAGGTTGAGGGATGTGCGGACGCTTTGCTGTAACCCTGCCCAATGACGCGATGGCGCAATTATTTGCGGCCCAGCCTGCGAACACCCTTCCTGAGGTGCCAAACTTCAACGTTTGCCCTACCAATCAAGTGCATGTGGTTCGAAGCGGGGAAACCGGCCGCCAACTTTTACCCATGCGATGGGGGTTTATTCCGCATTGGTACAAAGCCGAAAATGCAGGGCCGTTGTTGATCAATGCCCGCAGCGAAACATTGGCTGAAAAACCAGCCTTTCGCGACGCTTGTCGGATGCGACGCTGCCTGATGGTTGCCACTGGATTTTATGAATGGACCAAGTCCTCCCAAGAAACGCGATTGCCATGGTACATCCATCGTCAGGATGGCGCCCCGATCGCGTTTGCCGGAATTTGGCAGGATTGGGGATCCGCAGACGAGCGCAAGCCTACCTGTGCGATTGTGACAACGGGCGCAAATGACAGCATATCGAACATTCACCATCGCATGCCGGTCATATTGGAACCGCACCAGTGGTCTTTATGGCTGGGGGAAGAGGGCAAAGGCGCGGCACGATTGATGCAGGCCACGCCGGATAACACGCTGACATACCACCGCGTCGACCCAAAGGTGAACTCAAACCGCTCCAGCGGTCCAGAGTTGATTGAACCCTTCGACGCTTAATCGCTTTGAGGTGCGTTTTGGACCAAAGGCGCGCGGCTTTGTTTGTTGCCGGAGATTGCAATTTTGTCCAGCAATGCAAGGAGTTGAGTTTGTTCCCCCTCGGTTAATCCGGCCATCATTTTCGGTTGTGCGGACTCCACAAGCGGTTGGGCTTGAGCCAAAACCTGTTGCCCCAAGGGGGAGAGAGACAAACATTTTGAACGCCGGTCTTTTGGGGACACGGATCTTTCCACCAAGGCCCGTTGTTCTAATCGGTCGATGACTTTGCCCAACGTAGCGCGATCATAGGCGATCCGCCCGGCAAGTGTTGCTTGGTCAATACCGGGGACGGATTGGATGGTTGCAAGCGCAGAATATTGAACCGGGGTCAGTTGAATGCCCGCACGCTGCATGCTGTCCAAAAACGTGGCGACCGAGATTTGATTGACACGCCGGATAAGGTGGCCAGCAAGATGGTAAATGCACATGAGGCATGTCTTCCCTGATTACCAAAGACAATTTAGTTAAGTGATCAATATTGACAAGATAAATATGGTGCAGTTAGGGCAGTTTTCTGATGTCTCTTTCCCTTGGGTGATAGACGGGATAGATCCAGCACCATGGCTTTAGACTTCTCCTCGCTCCAATCGCTTTATGATCACGGGTTTGACACCGTGATCGATGTTCGCAGCCCGGCTGAATTCGCCGAGGATCACCTGCCTGGTGCAATCAACCTGCCAGTTCTGGACAACGAAGAGCGGGCCAAAGTTGGCACAATGTACGTACAGGAAAGCCCCTTTTTAGCGCGCAAACTTGGCGCGGCCTTGGTGTTTCGCAATGCGGCGAACCATATCGAGGCAAGCCTGTCCCATCACGAAGGTGGGTGGAAACCACTGGTATATTGCTGGCGGGGTGGTCAGCGATCCGGATCGTTTACATGGATGTTGCAACAGATCGGATGGCGGGCTGATATCGTATCGGGGGGATATCAAACTTATCGCCGGTTGGTGTACAAATATCTTTACAAAGAAACACTGCCCCATCGTTTGATTGCGCTGGATGGATATACTGGCACGGCAAAGACTGACGTTTTGGCGGTCTTGAACGCGCGCGGTGTGCAAGTTCTGGATTTGGAAGGGCTGGCCAACCATCGGGGATCACTCTTGGGTGCAATGCCGGGGGGGCAACCCAGCCAAAAAGCATTTGAATCCGCTTTGGCAGGTGCCCTGTGTCAACTTGATCCGAATTTGCCCGTCGTTGTCGAAGCAGAATCCAGCAAGATTGGCGCACGTATCGTCCCACCCACCGTTTGGAATGCGCTAAAGAACGCACCACGCATTGAAATTGGCGCACCCCTTGAGGCCCGAATACCTTACCTTGCGGCGGCCTATGATGACATTTTGTCTGATGAAATCCGCCTCAAAGAACGTCTTGCACCGCTGCGGCAACATCGGGGGCATGAGGTGGTTGATGGTTGGTTTGCATTGATCGATGCGGGCGATAAACAAGCAGTGACGCGGGCATTGATGGAGCAACACTATGATCTGGCCTATCAGAAATCCCGCAAAGCACATGATGTACCGATCCAAGCGCGTGTCGAGGCCCAGAGCCTAGATCCAAGCGGTTTGGAAACAATCGCAGATCAGATCAAAGTGATCGTGGACGGGAATTAGAGCGTCAGTCCGGGCGTTTCAGTCAACACCCCAACGCAGGCAGCCTGATATCCAGCCGCTTTTAGCCGAGACAGGATCATCTCTGATTGATCGGCAGAGATGGCCGCCAACAATCCACCTGCGGTTTGCGGATCGAACAGAAGATCGGATTTGCCACCTTGGGGCAGGTCCATGGCGATCATGCGGTTTTCTAAGAACAGGCTGGATTGGATGCCTGCGGCAGATAATTCCACCGCGCCCCGCATGACCGGGATTGCCTCTAGATCCAGCTTGGCACCACATCCAGAGGCCTCACACAGACCTGCAAGGTGACCCGCAAGGCCAAACCCGGTCACATCCGTCATGGCATGCGCGTCTTTCAGAATGCGTGACGCTTTGCCTTGGGGTTGCACCATCTGGTCCAAGGCAGATGCGACCCATTCTCCTTTTGCCACGCCAGCCATCTCGGCGGCCATGACTACGCCACTTCCCAATGGTTTGGTCAGAACCAACACGTCGCCGGGCTGCCCTCCTGCGAGTGTGATGGGCTTCTGTGAACACAAGCCTGTCAGCGTAAAACCAATGGTCAACTCATCCCCGATCGAGGTATGACCCCCAACGATTTCGGCCCCGGCCTCCCGTATTGCGGATGTGGCGGTGGTCATGATTTCCTCGAGAGTCCGGTGTTGCAGCGTCGGCGAGAGACGCGGCAGGATCAAGGTGGCGGTCGCTGCCTGCGGATCAGCACCCATCGCCCAGATATCGCCCAATGCGTGGATTGCGGCGATCCGGGTCATCGTAACAGGATCTTCGGTCAAGCTGCGCAGATGATCCGAGGTCATAACCTGTTGTATGCCCCCTGTAGTCATCACAGCGGCATCATCACCGGGGAGCGGAGTGATATCGGTCCGGGTTGTTGTGGGTAATGTTCGCAGTGAATTTTGCAACGTCGTGCGTCCGACCTTGGCACCGCATCCCCCGCACAGGGGTTTTCCCCCCACAGCGTCTGCCAAACCCGAGGCGTGCTCTTTCGGCAGAGCGGGCGTCTGCATCTGGGGCAAGATGCGGAATTTATTCATAAAGGTTTGATCGATGTGGTCTTTCCATTTCCACATCAGCCCACCGCTTACAGGGATTCCGAACCGTTCTCCCAAGGCTGATTTTTGTCCAAGAGAGATCAGTTTCAGGTAGTCTTTTTGCGGAGTATAAGGCCGCATTTTACCGGCCCCCAGTGCCACCCGCAGGTTGTTGAACAAAATAGGCGCTTCACGTACCGCATATACCCCCGCTTTGGGACGTGGGTTATCTCTTAGGTGGGCGCAATCCCCGGCCGCAAAGAGGGCGGGGTCACTGGATTGCAAATGGCGGTCCACGGCAATGAACCCTTGGTGTAATTCAAGACCCGTTTGGGACATCCATTCGTAGGCACGCGCACCTGCGGCCCCCGTGGTAAAGTCGGAAGCAATCTGGCGCCCGTCCGACAGGTCTATGTGCGTGGGTTCAATCTGAGTGATCTGGGCTTCTTCGATCAAATCGACACCCAAGTCAGACATGGCGGCACGGATGCGCATTGCGGCTTTGGCGCCAAGTGCTGTCAGGGCGCGGGCGCTATCAATCAAAGACACAACGGCTGGCCGCTGACGGGTTCTGAGGGCATGAGCCATCGCCATCGCCAGCTCTGCACCGGCCACACCGCCTCCGATCACGGCCACATGTGCGGGCCCTGATTTCGCAAGATAATCGCTCCACCGCGTCGCAAACGGACCCAACGGTTTGGCTGGAACAGCGTATTCAGCAAAGCCGGGCAGCGTGGGCATATCCGATGTGATCCCGACATTGATCGAAGCAACGTCAAAAGAGATCGGTGGTCGTCCCGGGAGGTGTATTTGGCGTGCTTCCGTGTCGATACCTTGCACGCTGCCGACGATGATTCTGGCGCCTGCAAAACGGGCGAGGCGGACAAGATCAATGTCCAGCTCTTCGCGTGCATAATGTCCGGCAACAAATCCCGGCAACATTCCTGAATAGGGTGCGGTTGGTCCGGGATTGATCACGGTAAGCCGTGCACCGGACAGGGGGGACATGCCCCATTTTCGCAACACCAAGGCATGGGTATGTCCCCCACCAATCAGAACCAGATCTTGGGTGAGGGGCAGTGGAGGTGTGTGCATTGTGTGTCAGGTCGCCGTGTGGTCAGGAACGTCTTCTTCTTGTTCGACCGCATGGGTGGCCCAACTGTCGTCTTCCCCTGTGGGGGGGAGAGTCTCGGGGCTTTCATGACGGTGAATGTGCCATTTGGCAATGAACAGAGCCGTGACTGGCGCGGTTAGGAACAAAAATAGCGTGATCAACAGCTCGTGCAGCGATAAATGCCCTTCAATCGCAAATGAATGCAGGATCGACGCCAAAAGGACCCCACCCACACCCAGAGTGGTTGCTTTGGTCGGGGCATGTAGGCGTGACATCGGGTCCTTGAGCTTGATCATCCCAAAAGACCCCACAAACCCAAAAATACCTGACACGATCAAAAAGAAAGCGATGAGGATCTCAAAAAACATCTGCATTGGGGACCCTCACTCGATGATATTGCCGCGCAGCATAAAGCGCGCATAGGCAACCGTGGATACAAAGCCCAGCATGGCGATTATCATAGCAGATTCAAAAAAGATCTCGGTTCCGATGTTCAGACCATAAAGGATCATCAGGGCAATCGTGTTGATCACCATCGTATCCAGCGCGAGCACTCGGGTTCCGACACCTTCGGCGGTGATGATCCGCCACAAACACATCATGATAGCCGCACCAAAGCAGGCGAAAGCGAAGTAAATAGCTATGCTGATCATTCGAAAATCTCCTTGAGGCGGCGTTCGTACCGTTGCTTGATCTCGTCGCGCACGGCCTCGGGATCGGGGGCGTCCAAGCAATGCACCAACAGGTTGTGCCCGCCAGAGGACAAGTCCGCACTGACAGTGCCGGGGGTCATGGTGATGGTTCCAGCGAGAACCGTGATGGCCTCGGGGCTGCGCAGGTCGAGCGGAACGCAGATCCAATTGGGTTGTCTATCTGCATCTCGTTTGAAAAGAATGATCATGGCAACGGTCACGTTGGCGACCACGATATCCCACAATACGATCAGAATATAAGACACGACCATCGGCCAGTTGCGCAGTTTGGGGCGATCTGGCCAATAGGGCTGTGTGACAAAGGGGATTACGATCCCCAAAAACAGGCCAAACACCAGCGAATTCAACGAGAGTGAATTGGCCAACAGCATCCAGACCAGCGTCAACAAAACGCTCATGTGCGGGTGTGGGAAAATACGATGGAGCAGTTTCATTCTTGTCCCCCTTTGAGAACCGCATTGATGTACTCAGCAGGATTATAAAGCTGTTCTGCTGTTTGCTGCGCATATTCCATCATTGGACCAGAAAAGAGCGTGAGGGCTGCAAGCCCAATGCCCAGCAGAAAGATCGAAGCAAAGGCAACAATTGGATAGGGCTCAGGTGCTGGCTCTTTCACGATCTCATCGTCGTTGTCGGGGTCCGGTTCCGGGTTGTAAGCGGCGTCATGGCTTTTCCAAAAGATCACCGTGCCTGCGCGGGCAAAACCCACGATGGTGACGAAAGAACTGATCAGGATCACAGCCCAGATAAACGCGTAATCGGTTGAACTACGCGCGGCATCCATCACCAACAGTTTTCCTATGAACCCTGAAAGCGGCGGCATCCCGGCCATGGCGATGGCACCAATGAAAAACAACGCAGCGATCAATCCGGTTTGGGGCATTGGTTTGACAGCAGAAATTTGGCGCCCCTGTCGTTCCATAACCAGATCCGCAACTAGGAACAGCAGTGCCGTAGCAAATGTCGAATGCACGATGTAATACAACGCGGCACTGGTTGCTTGCGGTGTGAACAGTGAGATTGAAATCAACAGCGTCCCCATCGAAGCGATGGCGCCAAAGGCAACAAGGCGCCCGATCTGTCGTGATCCCAGGATCCCCAGCGCGCCAATCGCCAAGGTCGCCATAGCTGCAATTGGCAACCAATCGCTGGCCAGACCTGCGGTGTTCGCAACCTCAGGCCCAAATACCAACGTGTACATGCGCAAAATCGCGTAAGCGCCAACCTTGGTCATAATGGCAAAGAGGGCAGCCACCGGAAGCGGCGCGTTTGCATAGCTGGCTGGCAACCAGAAATGCAGGGGCAATACCGCGGCCTTGATGGCAAACACCAACAACAACAACACAGCGCCAACGCGTAGCAGGGCAGTATCTTCGGCGGGGATTTCAGCGACACGAACTGCGAGGTCTGCCATATTCAACGTCCCAGTAACGGCATACAACGTCCCAAGGGCAAACAGGAACAGAGTGGATCCCAGCAGGTTGTAAACCACGTATTGCACGCCTGCCTTTAACCGTTCAGCCCCGCCGCCATGGGTCATCAACCCATAAGAGGCGATCAGCAGTACTTCGAAAAAGACAAAGAGGTTAAACGCATCTCCGGTGAGAAAGGCCCCGATGACTCCCATCAGCTGAAACTGAAACAGAGCGTGAAAATGTCGACCGCGTGTGTCCCAACCAGATCCAATGGCATAAAGCACGACAGGCAAAGCCAACAACGCCGTCAACAGAACCATCAGCGCAGACAACCGATCCAGCACCAAAACGATGCCAAAGGGTGCCTGCCAATTGCCAAGCTCGTATATCATCACCTCGCCGCCCGACGCTTGCGCCAAAAGGGTGAGGGCGATGCCCAGCAAGCCAACGGTGCCAGCAACAGAGAAAATGCGCTGCAGGTCCAAGTGATACCGCAACACCATGATGATGAAGGGCGCGACCAATGCGGGCAGAATGATCGGGGCTACGATCCAGTGGTTCATGCGTCATCTCCCGCATCATCTTGGGCGGTCATGTCGATCCGGTCATCATCCGAGGACAAATAGGCGCTGAGGGCAATCATCACGATGACAGCGGTCATGCCAAAGGAAATCACAATCGCCGTCAGAACCAACGCCTGTGGCAATGGATCTGTATAAGCGACGTCTTCGTATTTGTTCAGGACAGCAGGGGCATTGATGGCCAAGCGCCCGGTTGCGAACAAAAAAGTATTTACTGCATAGGTCAGCAAAGACAGGCCAAGGATGACCGGAAAGGTGCGGCGACGCAGGATCAGGAAAATCCCAGCGGCGGTGAGGACACCCACGGCGGTGGCTAGAAGGAGTTCCATGTCAGCTTTCCTTCTCTTGCGTGTTCACAGATGCGGATTCTTCGGGTGGGTCATCGCGCGCCGGGTTGATATCCATCGGGTGTTCCGAGGCAATGCCAGGACGCCATGCAAAGCGCGACAGGCTCTCTAGGGCAAGCATGACAGCGCCCAGGACCGCGAGGAACACGCCAGTATCAAACAACATTGCTGTGGCCCATTCGAATTCCTCGAACGGAGGAATGTGGATGTAGCCATAGTCGCTGGTCAGGAACGGAACCTTGTTGAACCACGCGCCCAATCCAGTGGCGGCAGCAATCAGAACCCCCCAACCGATGGTCGCGTGATAGTAAAACCGTTGGCGCTCAGCCGCCCAGGTAAAGCCGCTGGCCATGTACTGCATCAAATAGGCGATTGCCGCGATCAGGCCAGCGATAAAGCCGCCTCCGGGTTGGTTGTGACCCCTGAAAAAGATGTAAGCGGCCACCATCAAAGCCATAGGCATCATCACACGCGTAACTACAACCATCATCATGGGATGTGCATCCCCGGATTGTGGCCAGTGGGGTTTGCGATTCAGCAAACGTGCCCGCACACTGGTGCCCAACACGCTTTCAGTGAGGGCAAAGATTACCAAGGCGGCGATACCAAGCACGATGATCTCACCAAAGGTATCAAAGCCGCGGAAATCAACCAGGATCACGTTGACCACATTGGTGCCGCCACCCCCTTTGTAAGAATTCGCGAGATGGAATTCCGAGATGGAGGGAAACGCAAAATCCCGCATCATCAGCGCATAAACCAGCGCTCCGGTGCCTAGTCCCGCAACAATTGAAATCACCGTGTCACGTACCTTGCGGGCCATCGAGCTGTCGACCGGGGTTTGTGTGGGCATGAAGTTCAGCGACAACAGCAGCAAAATCATGGTCACCACTTCGACTGAAATCTGAGTAAGCGCCAGATCCGGGGCGGAGAGATAGTTGAACGCCATAGATACGATCAAGCCAACAACGCCGATCAATACCAGTGCCAACAGCCGATTCCGGTGGAAATAGACGGTGGCTAAAGTTGCACCAACCAAGCAGATCCAGCCGATGATGGGCAGCAAAGGTGCCTCGAGCGAAATGCGCGTCGGCAGGCCAATCGTGCCGGTTGCGTAGGCGTAGTAGGCAAGCCCTACCGTAAACACGACAAAGATCATGCCATATCGGCTGACAACTCCATTGTGCAGGCTGTTGGTGATCGTCTGGCTGAGGCCAGTCAATGCCCGGATCACACTGTCAAAGATAACTTTGGCTTCAGGACGCGGGAGTGCATTCCAGATGCGTTCGAGCCAGCGATGTCCCAACAAAAGCGCAACGCCTCCAAGCGTTGCCACCAAGGACATATAGAGCGCAGGCGTAAACCCATGCCAGATTTTGAGAGAGTAATAGGGCGGTTTCCCTCCGCCAAATACGGCGTCTGATGCGACGGCGACCAAAGGCCCCACGATGGTGGCCGAATTCAAACCGATCAGCACGACAAGCAACACAAGGAACGCCGGGGCCAGCCACAACCCTACAGGCGGATCATGCGGATGCGCGGGGTAGTCCCCACGTTCCGGCCCGAGGAAAACATGGGCAATATATCGAAAAGAGTAAGCAGCTGAAAACAGCGCGCCCAGCAACGCAAACCCTGGAACCAAGTAGGGTGAGTTGAGCCAAGTCGTGTGAACGGTCTCCTCCAACATCATCTCTTTGGACAAAAAACCGTTCAGTGGCGGCAGGCCTGCCATCGACAGTGCGGCGATGGCGGCAATCCCAAACGTAATTGGCATCAGATGACGCAAGCCACCCAGCCGCTTGATATCGCGTGTGTGGGTTTCGTGGTCGATGATACCCGCGCTCATGAAAAGCGCCGCCTTAAAGGTCGCGTGGTTGATGATGTGGAAAATCGCGGCCACAGCCGCAATCTTGGTGCCAAAGCCGAGCAACATCGTGATCAGCCCCAGATGGCTGACGGTGGAAAAGGCAAGCAGCGCCTTTAGGTCATCTTTGAACAGTGCGATCACCGCGCCAACGACCATCGTGATAAGACCAGTTGTGGCTACAATATAGAACCAGGCATCTGTTCCGGCCAAAACTGGCCACATCCGGGCCATAAGGAACAATCCAGCCTTCACCATCGTCGCCGAGTGTAGATAGGCCGAGACAGGGGTCGGGGCGGCCATGGCATGCGGCAACCAGAAGTGGAACGGGAACTGCGCCGATTTGGTGAACGCACCCAAGAGGATCAAGATCAACGCAGGCAGGTACAAAGGAGAGGCTTGGATCAGCTCTTTGTTCTGCAAAATCACCGTTAGATCATAGCTGCCCACGATATTGCCAAGGATCAGCATGCCACCGATCATGGCCAAACCACCCGAGCCGGTCACAGCCAATGCCATACGTGCGCCCTGACGCCCTTCCGGCAGATGTTTCCAATACCCTATCAACAGGAACGAGCTGAGTGAGGTGAGTTCCCAAAAAACAAGCAAAAGTAGGATGTTATCTGACAAAACGATGCCAACCATCGCACCCTGAAACAACAGAAGGTAGGTGTAGAATTGCCCCATTGGATCCTGTCGGGACAGGTAGAACCGCGCATACAGTATGATCAGCAACCCGATCCCCAGAATGAGACCTGCGAACAGAAAGCCAAGGCCATCAAGGTAGAAGTTTGCGTTCAGACCGAGACCTGGCAGCCAGTCGACACGGGCGGTTACGACCTCGCCGCGCATCACGGCTGGCGCGTTGATCAGCAACCCGACAAAAGCCAGAAAAGTCGTCATGCCAGCAGCAGAAGCGGATGCATTTCGACCCGCTCTGATCAGCAATGCCGGGAATACCGCGCCAAGAAAGGGAAGGGCCGCAATCAGGAATAGGGACACCAGCAGTACTCCAGTTTAACAACGTCGTATTTATATACCTTTGAGTAAGGATAATTTCCGTCCTGTCCAGCCATTGCAAGTTTGCAAATATTTCCTAGAGGCATCTGAAACACTCATTTTTCAAAAAAATGTGGTCTGACGAGAAGGTGAACCCCAAAGGGGAGGCATCTCTGGCCTTACGTGATAGAACCAGTTTGGCAACGCGAGGAGAAGAAGTTGGTGGAAAAGCAGCAGACAAATCTACCCAAAATTTCACGTCGTTGGGTGTTGGCTGGCGCTGTTGCTGTTGTCGCCGGTGGGTTTGCAGTGCGTGAGTATCGACTTATTCCGCCAGATTACGCGGGCGACAAGCTCAGTGCTGAACAGGCTCATCAGGCTGCCGCATCAGGTGAGGTGACGTTGATCGACATTCGTACACCGGGGGAATGGAAATCCTCGGGGGTGGGTGAAGGCGCCTATCCTCTTGATTTGCGGCGCGCTGATTTTATCGATGCGCTAACGGCAATTGTTGGACCAGACCGGGGTCAGCCAATCGCCTTGATTTGTGCCCGTGGGGTGCGCTCTGCACGCTTGAGCTTGGTACTGTCCAAGGCGGGGTTCACCAATATCATCGACGTGCCCGAAGGGATGCTGGGATCGCGGGCCGGGCCGGGGTGGTTAAATACGGGCTTGCCCGTTGTGTCATACAAGGAGCCAACAGGGTGATCCGAGCTTTACTTGCATCTTTGGGTTTCATTGGACTTGCAGGTAGCGTGCAGGCCAACTGCGCCGGGTCCGCGGAAGCCTGCGAAATTGAAACAGGCAGCTACCACATCGACTTGCCAAAGACAGAGTCCCCCCCGTTGGTGGTGTTTTTGCACGGTTACGGCGGCAATGGCGCCGCAACGATGCGCAACAAAAACATGCGGGACGGGCTGATCGCGCGGGGCTACGCCGTAATGGCCCCCAATGGGTCACGACAAGTTGGCGAAGGGCGAGGTCTGAGCTGGAACTTTTTCCCAGGGTGGGAGGGGCGAGACGAAGGAGCCTTTCTGAGTGAAGCCGTTGCCAACGCGGTCAAACGGTTCAAGGTGGATCCAGAACGAGTTATCCTGAGCGGGTTTTCCGCAGGTGGGTTTATGGTTTCGTATCTTGCCTGCGCCACTCCGGACATGTTTTCAGCCTACACACCAGTTTCGGGTGGCTTTTGGCGCCCCCATCCCACCACTTGCTCTGGACCAGTTCGCATGTTCCATACCCATGGCTGGACGGACAATGTTGTCCCGTTAGAGGGGCGTAAGTTGGGCGGAGGTAAGTTTCAGCAGGGGGACATTTTTGCGGGCTTAGAAATTTGGCGATCGGCCAATGCTTGTCCCGATAACCGCCCAAGCAGTTTTTCAAACACTGGCCCCTTTATGCGACGCAAATGGGCAGGGTGCGCAGATGGTTCTGCGTTGGAATTAGCTTTGTTCCCCGGCGGTCATCAAGTGCCGCAAGGGTGGGCTGATATGATGGCTGACTGGTACGAAGGCCTGCTAGGGTCTTGACTATTCAGCAGGTGTTACTCTGCTTTGTCCTTCGATCATGGATTTCAATTCATTCCGATAATGGCGCGCCGCCTGCGTGATTGCAGGTTCGCGGTAATCTTCACGCAACCCCATCAACCGGCGCGCGGTACCGGCCGTCACGCCGCTTAGGGCAGATAGCGGAATAGCGAACGCAAGGCTCAGGGCGATAGGAGCCAGCCAAGCTGAAATCAAACCCAACAGGATGCCAATTGTCAGGGCAATGCCGCTGACAGTTTCTAACGCATGACAGATCATCAAAGTCTTTAGTCCATAGGTTCCGCCATCACGGGCTTGTGGATTCCACCCTTTTTGCAGCCCAAAGGCGGTGCGAAACACGGCAATCATCTGCTGGACCATCAAAATGGGCGCATAAATGATCGACAGAATCAGCTCTGACATGAACGAGAGCGCAAAGCGCGCACCACCGCCGAATTCAGCATACCGTGCGCCGGTCAGGCGCAGCGCTGCAACGCCCATCAACTTGGGAACCAAAAGCATCGCATACATCAAAACAATGATGAGAACATGCCGCCCTTCGGTCATTTCTGGCCATTGGGGGAATAGCGGATTATCGGGGTCGAAATAGTGCAGAACACTCGCGTCCTCCCCCCGGCCAATCAGGGCCCACATCACCAGCAAGGCAAACCAGATTGGCGACATCAGATAGCCAATTGCCCCATGAAACAGATGGAACCGGGAAATCGACTGGAAACCCTTGGATCGCAGCAGTTTGAGGTGTTGAAGATTGCCCTGACACCAGCGGCGGTCTCGCAGTATGTGATCAATCAACGTTGCCGGAGTTTCTTCGTACGATCCACGGATACGCGGCAGGAAACGAACGGACCACCCCGCCCGTCGCAACAGGCCTGCCTCGACAAAATCATGGCTCATGATCAGCTGTTCGCGGCCTGTAAGGGACCGCAGGCGTGGCAATCCAGCACAATTGGCAAACGCAGCCGTTCGAATGATGGCATTATGCCCCCAATAGTTGCCTTCGTGCCCGCACCAGCGCGCAACCCCTTCGGCGAGCGCTGCGCCATAAACACCGTTGGCAAATTGCTGCATCCGGGCAAAGACAGATTGTGCGCCAATAAGTTGTGGAAAGCTTTGGATGAGCCCGGCACCGGCATCCCGCGCCAAGGCGTCGGTCAATCGCGCAATGGCACGTCCGGTCATCAGGCTGTCGGCATCCAAGACCAACATCGCTTCATAAGCACCACCCCAGCGGCTGACCCAATCGGCAATGTTTCCTACTTTGCGGTCCGTGTTTTCTGGCCGCCGGCGGTAAAACAACTTCAGATCTGGTGGCAAGGAGGCTCTCAAAGCCATGATGCTGGCTTGTTCCTGCGCTGCAATGATGTCGTCGCGTGTGTCAGATAGAATGAACACCGAATATTCATGCACCCCACCGCGCGCGCGCAGCTCTTCCAACATCGAACGGGCATTGCCCATCACGTACCATGGAACTTCGTTATAAATCGGCATCACCAAGGCCACGTTGAGAGGCTGAGCCCGGGTCGGTCGTGCCGGGGTATGCTGACGTGACAGAGAAAACAAACCCAGCAATACAGTGCAGACTGTGAAGGTGATCCAGAAGAAGTTAAACGAAATCAGCGCTAACAGCAGGCCTTCAATCCAACTGATCCCTTCGTCGGAAAACCAGTTTTCCATAACCCACCACAACCCGACTGTCGCCACAACAGACGGGCAGAACGCCAACAATCGCCAAACCATAGTTTGCTCAGGCGACGCATTGTGGGGGGCATCTGCATCCCGAAAGCCAGCCTGGAAGTTCTGTGCCGGCATTGCCAGTGGCTGTTCGAGGGGCATGATATGCAGATCGGGGCTCATGCAGTCCACCGATAGAGCCATACTTCGGACGCGGGCGCGGTCCCTTTGCGCAACTGTGCTCGCAGCTCGACCAGTTGATGATCGCCGGGTTGGAATGAAAACGCGAGCCTTAGGCCCCCGGTTTCGGGGTTGCGTTGCAGAACGCCTTTGGTTGTTTCGGCATGAGGGGATTGAACAAAAATATCGAGATCCTCGATATCGTCGTGCATTTCATCCGCTTCAAAATCGATGACAGCCACCCGACCGTCGCCAAAGGTTTTATCCCCCATCGCAGTGTTGATCACGCGGGGCATCGCGGTGCGTTCTGGCTCCGCGCCCCAAGTGAGGCGATAGCCAATCGTGACTTCGCTGCCAGCGGCATAGGGCGTCGCGGGTCGCCAATAGGCGACGATGTTGTCATAAATTTCCTGATCCGCCGGGATCTCGACAAGCGTCACGGTGCCTTTGCCCCAATCGCCCATTGGCTCAACCCAAAGACCGGGGCGTCTGTGGTAGTGCGCTTCGAGGTCGGCAAAATCTGCAAACTCACGGGCTCGTTGCATCAACCCAAATCCGCGTGGGTTTGTGTCCACAAACGAAGACACCTGCAACGTTTTGGGATTGGCCAGCGGGCGCCAAATCACCTCTCCTGCGCCGTTCCGGATCATCAACCCATCGCTGTCATGGACTGCTGGGCGAAAATCATCAAACCGCGTGCGGTTGGTCTGATCGTAAAGAAACATAGAGGTCAACGGTCCCAGCCCGACGTGGTCCAATTCTTCGCGGGCGAACAACGTGGCCTCAACCTCCATCACGCAGTCGTCGCCGGGCGTCACATCAAAGCGATACGCGCCTGTGACGCTGGGGCTGTCCATCAACGCATGAACGATCATATTGCGCTGACCGGGGGCAGGGCGCTCTAGCCAAAATCGGATAAAGTCGGGGAACTCCTCGCCGTCTGGATCGGCAGTTTTCAGCGCCAAGCCACGGGCAGATAGGCCATAGGCTTCGCTCAGGCCAATCGCACGAAAATAGCTGGCCCCTTGAAAGACGCAGAACTCATCCGTTTTGCCGGGTCGGTGCATTTCGGTGCGCAGTCTCAAACCGGAAAACCCAAGAGTTTCGTCAACAGGTAGCTCTGGAACCTTGTCCGAAATCTTGAACATCGACAAATCAAAGCCAACCGGCTTGGACATCCCGTTTTCGACTTCAAACACTTTGACAGCTTGCGGGAAGTACAAGCCGGGCGTGAAGAAATCCACGTTATAGGGCGTCTTTGTTCCAAACCAGAGCGCTTTGTCTAATCGAAACCGGATCTCGCGGTATTGTTCGTATGACAGGTCCTGCCAAGCCTGCGGCACGCTGGGGCGCAGGGCATAGGGGCGGCTCGCCAAATCACGTGCTTCGGCGATCACCGTATCCCGGTCAAATGGGGTGCCGGCCCCTGCGCCCGTGGCAAAAGCGGCGGGTGCAAGGGCAAGAGCGGATACCGAAGTTAGGAATGTACGACGCGTCAGGGTCATTTCTGGGCCTTCCAGGGCTGCGATTTGAACCATGCGGCCAAATAGGCCACACCAATGATCATTGCAAAACCAATCAGGTTCGCGACAAGGACTGTGCCCATCGTCCGGCCCGATTGGTCCAGAGCCACGCCGATTAAACGCGCGGCGGCCATTGAAAACACAAAGACTGCAAGCGATTGCTGGCCAACTTTTGTAATCAGGGTCAGTGTCACCTGCCAGATTTGCGCCAACCAGCCGTTGCCCGTTGCAACCAACCGTTCGCCTTTCTCGCCAGCGATCACCCATCCGAGATAGGCCAAGGCAAGGAAGTGCATGTAGCGAAACAGGCCAAAATCGGTCTTTTCACGCAATTCTGCGGTCAAAGGCCAGACTTTGCGTACTTCGGCGGCGACATCTGTATTCCATGCGTCGACCCACAAGAACACTTTCCATGATCCAAAGGGCGCGGAAAGAACCAAAAACAGTGCTGCGATCCACATCAGGGTTTTGGACACAGGCGGGGCTGGAATCCAGCCGCGCATAAAGGCGAAGCCGGTGAAAAACAGCAATTGCCACCCAAACGGATTAAAGAACCACTGACGTTGTGACCATGGCTCAGCCGGAAGCGCTAAGACGCCGGTTTGTGCAACAGCCCAGATCGAAACAGACGCAAGTGCAACGGCCCAGAAGCCTACAGTAAAAAGACCCAAAAAAAGAGGCATCAGTGCAAGAACCACCAAATACATGGGCAAAATGTCGAAATAGTTCGGTACATAGGTCAGCGTAAAAAGGCCCAGCATTTGAGGCATGGGGTCGTTAAAGAAGTGTTGCAAGTTCAATGACGAGACATAGCTTTTGTCGAACGCTCCGCTCAGATCCAGCGCAGCCATCGACGTGGCGACAAAGAAAAACAGAGCGATGTGGGCCCAGTAGACTTGCCAAATACGATACGATACGCGGGCTGTCCCCATCCACCAGCCCCGTTTCAGGTAAGCGCCGCCAAAGGCAATGGCTGATGCCATGCCAGAACAGAACACAAAGATTTCGGTCGCGTCCGAGAACCCAAAACGGGCCGGAATCCAGCGGGCCCAGGGATCGTTAGGAATGTGGGCGATCAAGATAATGAACATCGCAATGCCGCGATAGAAATCCAATCGTGGATCACGCACACGCGGCACCGCTGCCGGAGCAGCGGTGGGGGGGACAAAATCGGATGTGGGCGAAATGGTCGCCATAAATTCTGTGTCCTTCTCGGTCTTATTCGGCAGGGACGCTCTGCGCGCCACCCTGATCACGCCCGGTTGCAATAAGGGCGCGGCGCGCAAGCGCATAGTTGTCTTCTCCACCCGCCCGTTTTGCCCGTCGGTCGTCAAGGATCCGCTCCACAGCATCCAGACGACCTGCACGCAGACCCGAGTCGATGGTAATGCGTTCGAATACATCGCGCTGCGCGTGGCTTCCGCCGGCCAGATGCATCGATCCGCGTACCGTCAGCAGGTGATCGAATGCCACGCCATATTGACCATCTCCAAAGGCCTCAAGCCCTTGTGCAGCTGCTAGGCCGGGATCCGCCATCCGACGGCTCATATCGTCGGTCTGCTTCGTGTCGCGGTGAATGCGTTGCAGCATTTTTGCTGTCGCGTCTTCGCGGTTGTCACCGGTCAATGCCAAGAGATAGTGCAGGTCAGCGAAAATCAGACAACCGTCTTCGGTGCGCGCAGCACTGAGATCAGCCAGCTCTTCCCAGCGCGAACCGACGTTCACTCCCTCTAGTTCGAGCCGGGACAACAGGGAGGTTGCATTCGAAATATCGCGATAATCGTCCGTTTTGTCTTTACGAATTTCAACGTCGTAGAGCTCAAACACCTGATCTATCTGACCAAGGTCCAGATGCATCAGTGCTTTGTGCCACCAGACATGGTAGCGGAAATTGTTACAGTGCGTCCAAGCCTCTTCACGCCCTGCGAGCCAGTCGAGCCCCTGTGCTGCGTTGCCCGTCATATCGTGAACGTGCGCCACTGCATGCAAACCCCAAGCATCATCCGAAACCATCCACAGCGCCTGACGCCCAGCGATTTCAGCTTTCTCATAGGCCCCGGTTTCTTCCAATGAAAAGGCGTGACAGCCCAGCAAATACCCGCGACCCGGATGGTCGGGGGCATAAGCTGGCATGACACGTTCAATCGACCGGCGCATGCCCTGGCTATCCCCTAAAACAAAGCGGGTCGCATGGCTGAGCTTCATCGCCAGTGTGTCTTCGGGATGATTAACCAAAATCTTTTCGAACCGCATCAAGGCTGCTGTTGGTTGCCCGGCAAGCCAGATCCGCAGGGCATCAACATAAAGTTTCTCGCGCTCCGAAATTGGGTGCTGCTGCATCGCGCGCTCTGCCGTGGCCAAGGCCTCTGCAGCAGTGGCGTATAGCTCGCGGCGTCCCAGCAGGATGGTAAAGATCCCTTTTATCGCATGACCTAATGCGAAATTGGGTTCGGCCTGTAACACTTTGGCCAGATGCTGTGGTGTCACGGCCGAATGTGCCATGAAACCGAGCAACACCCCATCCCACGCCGCAACGCTGTCTGCGTGGGCCAGGCTGTTCATCTGCCCAAAAATGTCCTGTTTCATGCCAATTTCCAATCCGTTTGTGAGTGCTGGCTTTCAATGCCTTACCTAACTCTATGGGAGGCTGGCACGAGTATCGACGCCGCTCGCGAATTGGTGAAAGGATGTGTGCAATCGCGCGAGAAAATCCGCTTATTCAAGGGGATGTTTCAGCTATTCCCCGCGCAAAAGGCTGCGTGTTTCAGTCTTCAAAGGGGTTTTGGGCCTGTAAGACTGACTCAGTATCCGCGCCAAAGGTCGGGGGTGGGCGCCGATATGTTACAGGTGTGCGTGACAGGTTCAGTGGATTGCCAATCAGATGGACTGCACCGGGGTCTGTTTGCATTGGAATTTTCATACCGCGCGCTTCGACTTGCGCGCTGTCAAACACCTGATCCAAGGTCTGAACCGGGCCAACCGGAACTTTGCGCGCCTCTAGGCCCGCAATGACTTCGGATGTTGTGCGTTGTGCAATCGCCGGGCGCAGCTGTGCATTCAGGCTGTCGCGGTTTTCTAAACGGGCTGGGTTCGTGGCATATTCAGGGGCATCCGGCAGGCTATCAAGACCGATAAAATCACAAAACCGGCGAAACTGCGTGTCATTTCCAACTGCAAGAATGACGTGCCCATCTTTGGTTTCATACACATCATAGGGCACGATATTTGGATGCCCGTTGCCACGGCGTTGCGGCAAGGTGTTCGAGGTTAAATAGTTTGTTCCCTCGTTGATCAGCCAGGCCACCTGAGAATCAACCAATGCGATGTCGATTTGCTGACCCTCGCCGGTGCGCTCGGCATGGCGCAGGGCTGCGAGAATGCCAACGGTTGCGTACATTCCACACATGACGTCTGCGATTCCAACGCCAACCTTCATCGGTGCCCCCTCGGGGTCGCCAGTCAGTGACATGATCCCGCCATAGCCTTGTGCCATCAAATCATAACCGGGCTTAGAGGCGTTGGGACCGGTTTGCCCATATCCCGAAATAGAGCAGTACACGAGACCCGGAAGTTCGTTCGACAGGGTGTCAAAGTCCAACCCGTATTTTGCCAATCCGCCGGGCTTGAAATTTTCGACCAGAATGTCCGCCTGGGCCGCCAATTGGCGGATGATATCCTGCCCTTTGGTCGTGGTGATATCGATAGCAACGGAACGTTTGTTGCGATTGGCCGACATAAAGTACGCGCTCAGATCGCTTGGGTTGCCTTCTGCATCTGTGACATAGGGCGGGCCCCACTGACGGGTGTCATCCCCATCGGTTCCGGGGTTTTCGATTTTCAGCACCGATGCCCCAAGATCCCCCAGTAACTGTGTACAGGTCGGTCCTGCCAGAATGCGGGTCAGGTCCAGAACTTTGACGCCTTCCAAGGCGCCTTTAGATACGGCCATCGTACCCCTCCCGATCAATTTCAGCCGCGATCACAGTGAACGTGTCCGCTGTTTGCGCCGCGTTCAGGGCTGCTCTCAATTCGGACCGGTTGCGGACGGTGTGTCCCTGACCACCAAAGGCGCGGCCCATGGCTGCATAATCGTGGTGGCCAAAATCTACTCCGCGATTTTTCATCTGGCGTTGGCGTTGTTTCAGTTCGATCAGGGCTAGGCTGGCATCAACGAATACCAAAAAGATCGGGTTGCCCCCCAGCTCGGCCGCCGTTGCCAGTTCACCGGCAACCATCAAGAACCCAGCATCACCGGAAAAGCTGATGACGGGTCGGGTGGGTTCAACCAGTTGCAGCCCAATCGCCATCGGGACAGCACAACCCATGGTGCATAGGGCAGAGGATTGAATAAGCCCGCGAGGCTCAGAGCAATCCCACATCTGAGACAATAGAATGCGGTGCGCCCCACTGTCAGCCGTTGCCAGAGTATTTGCGGGCAGGGCGACGCGGGTTTCAGCGATGACTGCAGCCGGCCCCCACTCATCATCATGCGGGAAGGCTTTTGCCAACTCTTCCTTCACGGCCGACGGAGCACCGTTGGTCCATGTTGGATGGGCTGCAACACCTTTGGCGATTGCCTCTAACGTGGCACCTGTATTCGCGATGATATTCAGACCCGCCTGATGCATGTAGTGATCGTTTTCCACGGCAGCGATATCAATGACGCGCGTTTTCGCCGGGTCCCAAATGTCACGCCAACCGGGGCGCATTTCGATGGGATCATACCCGAGACAAAGAACCAGATCAGATTGCTCAATCAACGGGATCAAGTGCTTGTCGGCCAACGGGGATAATCCAGCACCACCCAGACACAGCGGGTGATCTTCGGCGATGATGCCTTTGGCCTTATATGTGGTCACGAAAGGAATTGAGAAGTGTTCAAGAAAGGCCTGAACAATTGGGGCCGAACCGTCGCTTAAAACATCCAGTCCAATAATCGCGACGGGACGATCTGCTTGTTTTATCCAGTCCCGCGCCTGTTCCAAATGCGCACCGCAAGGGGCGACCTTGGCAGCGGGGATCAAGCGCCGCAAACGCGGCGTCGCGACTTTGGTATCTGCCACCGAAATCGGCACATCGATGTGGACCGGGCCGGGGCGTTGTTGGGTTGCCAATGAAACGGCTTTGTCTGCAATGATGTCCGCGCCCTTGGCCGTCAGGCAGAATGTGCCCTTAGTGATCGAGCTATAGACTTGCGCATGATCCATAACCTGATGCGTATAGGTAAGCGCTTCGTCCGCATCGACACAGCCGGTCAGCACGATCATGGGCACACGATCCTGAAACGCATTCGCCACCACGTTAATCCCGTTCATGGCACCGGGACCAAGCGTCGCCACCAAAATGGCAGGCGCGCCATCGCGGTGGTGCACGGCTTCAGCCATGAAACCTGCTGCGTTTTCGTGCTTTGCCAAATGGAAAGCGATCCCCGCCTGTTCCAACGCATCGACCAGCGTCAGAACTTCGCCGCCGGGCATTCCAAATGCGTGACGGCAACCGGCTTCAAAGAGCCGTTGAGCGAGCAGATCTGCTGCGCGTGGGGAAAGGTCTTGCATGATCGACGCTCCGAGTCTGTGTGCTGCGGAGCATGCGGAGTGTGACCATGGGCGCAAGACCTTTCACAGCAGTGTGACCAGCTGAGATCGGTTATTCGTTCACAGAGGTCGCGACGGCTTCGAACCGGGCATCCAATTCTGCGGCGATCTCGGTCAACGTGGCCCCGCCTTCGTCCACATAGGGCGCGAAAACGAAACTGGGTTTTTTATACGAAAGGGTCGCAGTGCCGTCGTCGTTTTCGGTAACATAGAAACGGACCGGGGCCTCGATCATGGCGGATGTGGAAAGCGCGAGAATACGCACGGCAAAGTCATTGTTAAAGGCCCCAATCACCCGATTGCCGGGAATGGTGATGCCTCGGCTCGCCGCCGCGCCGGTCGGCCCGGCCTCGGTTACCACAGCCATACCGTTGGCTTTAACCGCTGATTTTACGGCTAGCACCAGTTCGGAATATGGCTTGTCCGTTGGGTGAATGGCCCACCCATCCCGAGGGGTTGCATCTTGAGCAAGGGCGGGCACAGAAGCCATGAGAAAGGCGAATTGTAGTGGGAGATGTTTCATATCAAAGCTCACATACGAGAAAAATATGATCCCATTTTACATCGCAATTGTTTCAGGCGGCAGGGGCCGCGGGGTCACGATCAGCGGGTACAGGGTCACATTCGCGTGCATTCCCCCCATTTACCCCCTTGGGATTGGCGGCTTATGGTCGCCCATGCGTGCAAGAGGGGAGATTGAACATGTCTGAAATGAATGGGGCCGAAAGCCTGGTGCATTCCTTGATTGAAAGCGGGGTCGAGGTTTGTTTCACCAACCCCGGCACTTCTGAAATGCATTTTGTTGCTGCCTTGGATCATATTCCCGGACTGCGATCGATCCTTGTGTTGTTCGAAGGTGTCGCAACAGGTGCGGCCGACGGGTACTGGCGGATGGCACGAAAGCCCGCTTCAACGCTCTTGCACCTTGGTCCGGGGTTGGCCAATGGCATTTCAAATTTACACAATGCAAAAAAGGCAGGGTCGGGCGTTGTGAATATTGTCGGTGAACATGCGTCGACTCACATCGAATTGGATGCGCCCCTGACCGCAGATATCGAGGGCCTTGCGCGCCCTGTGTCCCATTGGGTTCATACCTCAACCTCGGCAACCGATGTTGGGGCAGATGCGGCGCGCGCTGTTCACGCCGCAAGCACTGTGCCCGGGCAAATTGCGACGCTGGTGTTGCCAAGCGATACCGCTTGGACATTAGGGGGGGCAATCGGCCCGACATTGCCAACTCCGGACCTTGAAACCTGCGACAGTGAAGTGTTGGATCAAGCGGCTGCTGCACTGGCCGGACCCGATACTTTGCTGCTGTTGGGGGGGCAGGCTTTAACCGAAGAGGCGTTGCTCCTGGCGGGGAAGATCGCAGCACATACAGGGTGCGCTCTCTTGTCCGAGTGGTCGAATGCCCGAATGGAGCGCGGGGCAGGGCGCGTTCCTGTGGGCCGCGTCCCCTATCCGATCGATCTGGCTGTCGAACGTTTGAGCCAGTTCAAACGGATTGTTCTAGTCGGAGCGCGGGCCCCGATCGGGTTTTTTGCTTATCCGGGTAAGCCTGCGGTTTTGACAAACCCAGATGCCGAGATCACCGCCTTGGCTGGTGCGGATAGGGACCTGCAATCTGTTCTTCAATCTCTATGTGCACGTGTTGGGGCGCAAAATGCACGTGCTCACGTTGCAGAGCCATTGACGCGATTTGAAGTGACGGGGCCTGCTACACCAGAAACCATTGCAACGGTGATAGGGCAGACAATTCCACACAATGCCATCGTGGTGGATGAATCAATAACCACCGGGCGTGCCTTTCACCCTGCAACGTTGGGCGCGGCCCCACATACATGGCTGAACAATTGCGGAGGATCGATTGGCTACTCGCTTTCAGCTGCGATCGGCGCAGCGGTTGCCTGCCCGGATCGCCCCGTTTTGACGCTGACGGGGGACGGGTCGGCACTGTACATGCCACAGGCGCTTTGGACGATGGCACGTGAAAACCTGAATATCACGGTCGTGATCTTTGCGAACCGAACCTACGAAATTTTGCGAGGTGAACTGACCAATGTAGGCGTTCAAAATCCCGGACCGCGGGCCGTGGATATGCTGACGCTGCAGAACCCACATGTGGATTGGGTGGCACAAGCAAACAGTATGGGGGTACCGGGATGTACCGTCGAAACGGCAGAGGATTTAGAGGCTGAAATGCTGCGCACGCAAGAGGTCCCCGGACCACATCTAATCGAGGTTCTTCTTTGATCTCAAAGCCCTCCCGCCCGTCGTCGCTGTCCCAAGTGGAACATCTCCTTCCGTTGGGCGTAGCCCAGAGCGGCAAAGCCGATCTGGGCTACGCCGTGCCCGCCGTCCGCAGGACGCAAGGCCAAAGGCCGCGCAGGGGGCTGAAATCTGAATATCGCTAAGGAAACGCGCTTGTCACAGTTTCGGTTTGGCGACAAAAGACGCAAATCAGAGTTTAGGTAACCCGGTTAATGCATCCACCCAGTGATCAAATCCGTCTCGTGTTGTGCTCGACGTGTCAAAGCCACGCGACTACCGCGGAGCAAATTGAATCCGTTCAAGAGGCATTGTGCCAGGCTGGGCTGCAGTCACATGTCGAACTTGCGGAACATCCCTGCCTCAATGCCTGTGGGGCGCCAGTGACCATTGGTTTGCAAGGGACAGGACGGGCCACTTACGTTTTTTCCGATGTCGAACCTGTAACGGATGCAGCGGATATTGCGGCGACATGTCAGTCTTATTTGGACAGTCCAAAGGGCTGGATCGAAGACGCCCGATCCTGTGGGCGTCTTCGGCTGTGTCTCAAAGCGCGACTGCCAGCGCTGTAATGACAGGGAACAGCGTACCTTTATTAGATCGCAACATCGCTGCCTTAGTGCTCCCCATCTCTAGGGGCGTGGCGGCGGCGAAGGGTCGAATTTTAGTCGACCTGAATGTTAGCAGAGGCGCTCACTGGGACACTCTCAACCATCAGGGGGCTATGGCTGTTTGCGTTTAGGGACACTTTGATTTCAACATCCCCCTTTGGCAAATTGGTCAAGTGCATCCAATCGCCGTAGAGGCGCGAAAGTTTTGCACCATTCACATAGACGTGGGCATGACCTTCACCGGTGACATCCTGTGCCGATGCGTTCTCTGGCGCAAAGCGAAAGTTCTTTGGCATGACGTGTAGATTCCAACCTGCCATCGGGTCTTTGTGAACCGCAATCGAAAGACTGGGCGCATCTGATCCGGCTGGCACGTTGACCGGAGTGGTATGATCATGTGCCGCCATTTCTGCAGCGCTTGACCCGTGCTGGGCTGGGTCCGAATGGTCATGGCCTGTGAATGTGGCGCCATTGGCCGCGGCCAGAACAAACCCTGCGCCGCCCCCAAAGATCAAGCCAATTCCAAACAGAGCAAGTGAACGAGACATGGGTTTTCCTCAGAAAATGAAAACCCCTGCCAAAGAAAGCTCTGGCAGGGGAGAAGGTCTGTGTGTGGTTTAAGCTTCGGCGCGGGCGCCTTCAGTGTTCCAAAAATAACCGGCAAAGCATCCGACAAGGACCCAGGCAGCCATACCAACGCCAAAGGCACGGGCAGCAAACAGTGCGCCTATCTCTGTTGGCACCGGGCCGGTAAAGACAGCCGGTTCAGGAGCTCCGATAATATGCGGTGCAAGCAACAACACAGCGGCTACACCCCACAGCATCCAGGATCGTGCAAAGGCAATCAGCCACATGGCAACAGCAGCCGAAGCCACCGTCCCGGTCCACCAGATCTGGCGCGCGCCAACATCTGCAGCGGCAACACCAGGCACTTCAGGTGCCAGTGTCAATCCGGGAGCGAAATGGAAGGCAATGAAACCTGCCATACCCCACAGCAAACCAGTGCGCCCATTGATCGTGTGTCCCTGACCTTCGGCCATAGCCATCAGCGCAACCATCACAAGTGCATATCCGGTGTACGTGAGCATCGTGAAAATGATACTCAGCCCGTCGCGCATCAGGTCAATGCCCGGCAGGTCCGGATGAGCGCTGACAGCCTCAGCGCCGAAATGCACCAATTCCCCGGACTCATAGAGCTCGGCATGCAACAAAACAGGTTGCACAAACACCAACTGCAGCATGGCGGCAATCAGCCCTGCTGCAGCACCAGCGAACAACGCGCTGGTCAAAATGCGGGAAAACACGTGCTTAGTGGCAGGGAAAGCCAGTTGCGTGACGCACGTCATGTGCGGCGTCATGCAGGGCAGATGCCTGTACGTGTCCGGTCAGGGTCACAATACCCAAGCCCAGAACAACAGCGAACAGTGCTGGTGCGAAACCAAAGCCTGCTGCAGATGCCTTAAGTGTCTTCGTCGTCATATTCTATCCTCCAAAGCCGTCGCACCCGACGGCTGGTGTTACAGTTTTTGCTTGGCAGGTCTCCTGGCTCACGGGTCGATGCCTCTGTCCGCCTTCCCCATGGAACCCCATGAGTGGCTGATTGGACAGACGCTCGCCGCTTACAGTCGCGGGGGCGGCTTGGGCATTGTCCGTTTTCACGGTCGCACCCAATTCCCTCTTAGCATCCAGATTGCTCCAGCAGGACCAAGCCATTCCATCTAACCGTGATCGGTGCGGTGACGCAATCACGATTCGCGACACTTCAGGTCAGTTTGCGCGCTTTTTGAGCAAATAGATGTCCATGATCCAGCCATGATCCGCCCGCGCGGTGGCGCGCGTGTCCAAAATACTCTGTGCAACGTCATCCAAAGGGCCTTGGATGAGAATCTGTTCCTTCATGCCGACGTAAGCGCCCCACCAAATGTGATAAGCGCCCATAGGAAGATGTTGAAACGAACACTCCCCATCCAGCATGACCGCAACCTTTTCAACACCCGCTGGCCAGCCTTCATCGCGGATCCGGCGTCCGGTCGTGACGACATAAGGCGCACCAATATCGTTGATCGGTATCGCGTGGGCAGCAGTCAGCGCTTGCAAGGCAGTGATACCGGGAATGACCCGAATTTTCGGAGCAGGCGCAAGCCGGGATGCAATGCGCAGGGAGCTGTCATAAAGAGATGGATCACCCCAGATCAGCAAGGCTACTTGTTGTACTCCGGCATGCGCTGCGATTGTGTCTTGCCACCGCAATGCAATTGCGTCGTGCCAGTCGTCTACACCCCTTAAATACCCATCTTCCGACTTGCGCTCGGGGATATCAAAATAGGCAATTTGTACAGGCGTGTCAGACACTTGTTCGATGATTTGTTCGCGAATGCCAGCAAGGTCCGCTTTGTTGTTTCCCTTGCGCGGAATCAGGATTAAATCCGCGTCACGGATTGCCTGTGCCCCCTGAAAAGTCACGTGATCCGGGTTCCCAGTGCCGATGCCGATCAGGTTCAATTCAAACATCGTTAAATTCCGCCAAAGGACCGTACAGAATCAAAGCAGGTGCCGAGCCAATTTCAGACTCCAAGCGTTTGGCCAATGCGCCCATCGTGGTCCGATGCAGGGCTTGAGTTGGCGTGGAAACCGCCTCTGCCAACATCGCGGGTGTCTCCAGCGGCAGTCCATGAGCGTGCAGTGCATTTACCAGCAATGGAAAAGTGCGTTTGCCCATGAACACCACGGTTGTCGCTTGCGAATCCGCCAAGGCAGTCAGGTTCAAATCGTCGGGCAACTCACCACTGACATCATGGCCGGTCACAAACTGAACCCGACGGGCTGTCAGGCGCCGGGTCAATGGAATGCCTGCTGCCGCAGCAGCTGCAACTGCGGATGGAATTCCCGGAATGATCTCATATTCAATACCCGCCGCCTGCAACGCGACCAGCTCTTCTTCCAATCGGCCAAACATGCCCCCGTCACCGGATTTAAGCCGCACAACATGGGCACCGGTTTCGGCGTAATCCACCAATAAACGACTCACGTGATCTTGCTTGGGCGAGGGGCGTCCGGCACGTTTGCCAACCCCCACCATATCCGCGTCGGGGTGGGCGTGGGTTAGGATAGGACCGCTGCTAAGATCGTCAAACAGGACTGCATCTGCCTTGCCCAACCGATCAACGGCTTTCAACGTCAACAATTCAGGATCACCGGGGCCTGATCCGATGAACGAGACAAATCCGGTCATGCCTCGGCCTCTGCGATCAGGTGGAAAAATGTGCCGGTGACATGGCCTCTGACAGACCCGGTTTGTGGGCCTTCGGCACCTTCAGCGTCAAAGACGCGAGCCAATGGCGGATCGGGCTGTTCCAGGATCGAAGAATAGTGAAATTCATGACCCCGCAAAGCGGCACCAACGGAAAATCCGGGCATTGGCGCGATCAATTCGGCCTTGCGATAACCCAGATTAAATTTGCGCTTTTCATAAGAGGTGACCAAGCCCAACAGACCTGCCATCCGATGCCGGGTGCCGTCCTTGTCAACCAACCCTTCACCCAATGCCATATACCCCCCACATTCGCCGTGTACGGGTTTGGTTTCGGCATGTGTGCGTAACCCGGTCAGGAATGTTTCAGCGGCCGCCAAGGTTCCTGCATGAAGCTCTGGATAGCCACCGGGCAACCAAACCAGATCGGCATCTGCGTCTGGGGCCTCATCAGCTAACGGCGAAAACGGCAGGATTTCGGCCCCGGCGTCGCGCCACCCCTTAAGCAAATGCGGATAGGTGAAAGAGAACGCAGCATCGCGCGCCAAAGCGATCCGTTGCGCGGGTGGGCGCGGCAGCGCGACCGACGATGGCCCAACCGGGCCTGAGGCCGCCGCCGCCTTGATCGCATCCAAATCAACGTGGTCACGCAGGAACGTCGCATAACCTGCAATGGCCGCCTCCAGATCGGGGTGTTCGACAGCTTGGATCAAACCCAAATGCCGTTCAGGCAGAGCCAGATCGCCACGGCGGGGCAGCACACCCAACACAGGCAGGCCAGCGCGTTCCATGCCCAAGCGGGTCAGACGTTCGTGGCGCGGACTGGCGCAGCGGTTCAGGATCACACCGGCAAACGGCAGGTCTGGGTTGTACATTCGAAACCCGAGCGCGGTCGCGGCGGCTGATTGGGCTTGCCCACCAACGTCCAGAACCAGAACAACCGGCCATCCCATGCGCAGAGCAGTTTCAGCGCTGGTGCCATGGCCCACTGCGCCGGGTTTAGCGACCCCGTCAAACAGCCCCATGGACCCTTCGGCCACAACGATGTCTGCGCCAGCGGCCTGCGCAGAAATCGCGTTCAGCAAGTCCTCGCCCATCGCCCAGCTGTCAATGTTGAACGACGGCCGTTTGGCTGCCGCCAGATGGAACGCAGGGTCAATGTAATCCGGGCCGCTTTTGAATGGCTGCACGGCCATCCCATCTTCGGCCAAAGCCCGCAACAGGCCCAGCATCACGGTTGTTTTTCCCGTCCCCGAGGACGGCGCTGAAATCAATACTCCGGGAGGGTTAGTCATCGCCATGGCTCCAGCTCGACCAAGGGCTCTCGGCGCTTTGCGGGCGATACCGACGGTCATAATCTTTTGAATATAAACAGCTCTCGGTGAACCCTTCGCCTGCCAAGGCAGGACCAACAAGGATCAACGCGGTGCGCGAGATACTTTCGTCAAGTGAGTCTTTCAATGTCTCCAATGTGGCCCGGATGATCTGTTCATCTGGCCAGCTGGCACGATAGACCACGGCTACCGGGCAGTCCGCGCCATACGCAGGGGTCAAATCTGCAATCACTGTGTCCAGATTGCCAATCGACAGGTGGATCGCCAGTGTCGCACCCGTCGCCGCAAAATTGCTGAGGGTTTCGCCCTCGGGCATAGATGACGCGCGCCCCGGGGTTCGGGTCAGGACGACGGATTGGGCCAACCCGGGCAGGGTCAGCTCGGTGCCCAATGCGGCTGCGGCTGCAGCGAACGACGGCACGCCGGGTGTGACGCTGACCGCAATGCCTTCAGCTTTGAGCCGACGGATCTGTTCGCCCATCGCAGACCAGACCGACAGATCGCCGGAATGCAGGCGCGCAATGTCTTGGCCAGCGGCATCAGCGACTTTGATCTCGGCCACGATTGCGTCCAAATCCATAGCTGCTGTGTTGATGATTTTCGCATCATCGGGGCAATGGCTCAGGATTTCATCAGGAACCAAAGATCCAGCATACAAGCACACGGGACACGCCGCGATGATATCACGCCCACGCAGGGTCAAAAGATCGGCGGCACCGGGTCCGGCACCAATGAAATGAACAGTCATGAAGGGGCTCCAATTGCGACCGCACAAGTGGCAAGGCGGTCGGTCGAGATGTGTCTGGGGGAAAGCAGCCGCGCGCCAGATCCCGCGGCCGCAAGGGCCGCAGCTTCGGCGACGCTGCCGGTGCCATATGTGGCACGGCTACGCGGAGAGCAGGTGAGGGTGCGCTGCCCTGAAAGGTCGTCAGCAGCAATAAGATGGAGTGGCAAGTTCACGGAGTGCGCAAAATCGGATAGCGCAGGATGCCCGTCTTTGTCGGCAACAGTCGCTAAATCGGTTACGACATGGTTCGCGCTGGCCAGATCATAGGCCGCTCGCAGGCTGTCAGCGCTGGCGGTTGAGGAAAACCCTAGACCCGCAACAATCATAGCATCACGCTCCACTGCACCACCGGATAGGCGGATTTCCAGCCGCGCCGTAGACCCAAGGGGGCAGATTGCGCCAGTTCGATCCGCAACAAGTCCCCGCCAAGTTTCCCGTGCCACAAAGCCAGCGCCGCCTCACTTTCCAAGGTGACCGCGTTGGCGACCAAGCGTGTCCCGGCCGGAAGCGTTTCGTGCAACCAACCCATCAGGCTTTCACTGAAACCGCCGCCGATGAAAACAACATCGGGGGGCGTAAGCCCAACCAACGCATCCGGTGCCAGCCCGTGTACGATTTCTAAACGATCCTGCCCAAACGCATCAGCATTCCGGCGAATGCGTTCGGCGCGATCTGCACGAGGCTCGATAGTGGTGGCCGTCACACTGGGATGGCTCATCAGCCATTCGATGCCGATAGAGCCGGTGCCACCGCCAATATCCCACAGATGCTCGCCCTGTTGCGGGGCCAAGGCCGACAGGGTCAGCGCACGGATGGGCCGTTTGGTGATCTGCCCGTCCGTTTCAAACAAAGTGTCCGGTATGCCACTGGCCTTGGGGATGCTTGCCCCGGATCCATCGAGGTCCAACCCAACGCAAACCGGATGGGCGATGTCATCAAATCCAAGGGCTTGCGCTGTCCCCTGTCGCATGCGTTCACGTGGCCCACCGAGGGCCTCCATCACATTCAGTGTCGTGTCGCCAAATCCCAACGCCGTCAGCCATTCCGCCAGATCAAGCACCGCATCGCCATCACGCAGCAACACAATCGCCCGGACACCGCGCGCCAGATGGGGCCGCAAGCGCGCCAAGGGGGCTGCGTGTAATCCCATCGTCAGGGTTTGCTCCAACGGCCAGGCCAGACGTGCCGCCGCCAACGAAAAGGTCGATGGACCAGGCAGGGCGGTCCATTCTTCGAGCGCCAGATTGCGCGCAATCACAGACCCCGCGCCAAACCAAAACGGATCGCCTGACGCCAATACAACGGTTTTCTTCCCCCGCAGATCCAGCAGTTTCTCGAACCCATCCACATAGGGAACAGGCCATTCTATCCGGTCCTGTGGTCCGTGCGGAACCAAAGACAGATGCCGGGGCGGGGCCATGATGACCTCTGCGTCGTCCAGCACTTGACGGCTTGCGGGGGACAGGCCATCCAGTCCATCTTCGCCCAACCCAATTACGGTCAGCCACGGAGCGTTACCCATGTCCCATCTCCTGATTCTTGGCGGCACCACCGAAGCCAACGCCTTGGCCAAAGCTGTGTGCGAACAGGGGGTGAATGCCACTTATTCTTACGCGGGACGTGTGGAAAGCCCGCGCCCGCAACCCTTGCCGACGCGGGTCGGTGGGTTTGGTGGGGCCGATGGGCTGACGCGCTACATCACGGAAAACGCGGTGACCCACGTCGTTGATGCGACCCATCCCTTTGCCGCGCAAATGAGCCAGAACGCCGCCAAGGCGTGCGCCCAGACGGGAATTGCGCTCGCCGCGCTGACCCGTCCCGCATGGCAAAGCAGCGCTGGCGATAACTGGCATCATGTGGCGGATATTTCGGCTGCGGTTACGGCGTTGCAGGGCGCGACCCAGCGGGTGTTCCTTGCTGTTGGCCGCATGCATCTGCAAGACTTTGCCGCGCAGCCCCAGCATGACTATCTGCTGCGGTTGGTTGATGAACCCGACAGTGTCCCGATGCCCAAGGCCCAGATCGTTGTCGCGCGCGGCCCGTTCACGCTGGACGACGATATCACCCTGATGCAGGCGCATAAAACCGAACTGGTCGTGTCCAAGAATGCGGGTGGCACAGGGGCGCGCGCCAAGTTGGACGCCGCGCGCCATCTTGGGCTGCCCGTGCTGATGATTGACAGACCCGTTGTCCCGCAAAGGACCGAGCTGGCAACCACCACGCAAGTCTTGGACTGGCTGGCTCATTCTTGAGCCTGATCTTTGGCGATGAACCGAGGGGTGTAGAGGATCGGATCGCCTTTGCGTTCGATCACCCGGGTCAGCGACGAGCCGACAATAACCATCGTGCGCATGTCCGCCATCTCTGGCGTTGCTTCGGATAGGGGCGAAATGCGCAAGGCTTCTTCATCCGTGGACACGGCACGGGCAAACAGGATCAACCGCTCTGGCTCACACTCTTCGCGCAAGATTTCTAACACGCGCTCAAACTTACCGGGACGGGATTTGGCGCGGGGATTGTAAAACGCCATGGCAAAATCAGCCTGCGCCGCAAGACGCAGACGTTTTTCGATGATCTCCCAAGGCTTTAGGTTATCGCTCAGATTGATGGTGCAGAAATCATGTCCCAACGGTGCACCTGCACGGGCAGCGGCGGCCAGCATGGCGGTGATGCCGGGCAAAACGTCAATCTGCAACTCGCGCCATTCAGCGGGGCCATTGTCCACGGCCTCGAAAACCGCCGATGCCATCGCAAATACACCGGGATCACCTGACGAGACGACAACGACGCGTTTGCCTTCGCTGGCCATTTGCAGCGCGTGCTGGGACCGATCGATTTCAACCCGGTTGTCGCTGGCATGCAGTGTCAATCCGGGGCGTTCGGCAATCCGGGCCACATAGGGAATATAGCCAACAATATCGGTGGCTTGGCTCAGGGCCTCGGTTACCTCAGGGGTGACCAGTGCCTCTTTTCCCGGGCCAAGGCCCGCGATTTTGACCCAGCCGCTCATGGTCGCCGACCTTGTCCGTGCACAATGATGATCGAGAAATAGGGCGTGACGCCGTCCGCCGCTTCGGACAGCTTTGTCACTGTCTGGTTTGGCATTTGCGCAAACTCAACGATCCACGCGCGATCAAACAAACCGGCGGCCGTCAGCGCGCGTTTGACCTTGTCGATATTGCGCCCGATCTTCATCACCACCAATGCGTCGGTGTCCGACATGCGCCGGGTAAGCTCCTCTTCGGAGAGCGTGCCAACCAATACAGTAAGAACATCATCGCCCCATGTGATCGGATCGCCAGTGGCGGTCCATGCACCGGACATGCCTGTGATCGCTGGCACGACGTCGACGGGAGCGTGATCCTTTAGACGCGTGTAGAGGTGCATGAAAGAGCCGTAAAAGAACGGATCACCTTCACACAGAACAACCACATCCTCGCCCTGATCAGACAGTTCTTTCAATCGCACGGTGCAATCGACGTAAAACGCGGCGAGCACTTCGTTGTAGCGCGGATCTGTCAGAGGTATTTCGGTCGTAACTGGGTATTCCATCGGGAATTCGATGACGTTTTCCGGCAACATCCCATCGACAATGCGACGCGCCTGACCCGATTTCCCGGCTTTACGAAAATACGCGACGTGGCGTGCGTTGCGCAGCAGGCGGTCAGACTTGACGCTCATCAATTCTGGATTGCCAGGGCCAAGGCCCAGACCGTATATGGTTCCGCTGCTCATTCCGCACGGCTCGCGATGGCGTTGATCGCAGCAACGGTGATGGCCGAACCGCCCAAACGACCTTGAACGATGACCGAGGGAACTGGCTGTGCTTCCCACAAGGCATCTTTGGATTCGACGGCACCGACAAACCCAACAGGGCAGCCTATGATTGCGGCGGGGCGCGGGCAGCCGGGGTCTTCTAGCATGTTCAGCAGGTGGAACAGGGCGGTGGGCGCGTTGCCGATGGCCACGACAGCGCCTTCCAGTTTGTCGCGCCACAATTCCAGCGCCGCAGCAGACCGCGTGTTGGACATCTTTTCCGCCAAAGGACGCACGCGCTCATCATGCAGGGTGCAGATCACTTCGTTGTCCGCGGGCAGCCGAAACCGTGTCACGCCTTCTGAGACCATACGCGCATCGCAAAAGATCGGCGCACCGTTTTCCATCGCCGTCCGTGCGGATGGTACGAAATTGGGGGAAAAGTGTACGAATTCTTCGAGGCCGACCATTCCGGCCGCGTGGATCATGCGAACGGCAACTTGCTCTTCGTCGGCGTCAAAGCGGGCTAGATTTGCTTCGGACCGGATTGTCGCAAAGCTCTGTTTATAGATAGCCGCGCCGTTGGTTTCATATTCATAGGGCATCAGGTCAGATCCATGCTCAATAATGTTTCGGGACTTAGGCCACGTTGGCAGGGCTCATCTCCTGCGCGGCCATGTTTTACAAGATCAAATCGTCCCGCATGCCCCACAAGGGTCACATCAGCGGGCAATTGTCGGGCGCAGCCTTTGACACATCCAGACACGTGCAGGCTGCCAGAGGTTTTGCTGGCAAGAGCGCTAGCAATTTCGCGGGTTGCGACTTGGGCCTGCGGGCAGAAAGGCGCACCGGGGCAGGCGTCGGTTGTCAGTAGCGGATCGTTTGGTGCAGTCACAAACGCGTCGGTTTCAATTGAGGTACCACCTTCGAGCAGGATCAGGCGCCAAGGGGTGACACGCAATGCGGCCGCGCCGCTTTGCTGGATAAGGTCGCTGAGCGCCTGTGCGGGCAATGCCCCAAAGGGTGCGCCGTACACTGGGCCTAGCTTCGTCATGCCGGGGGACATCTGGGCCTCGGGGGGATTGGGGGCAGTGCCTTGCCAAATGTTTGGCAGAGTAATGTTGCGCACCAAAGGAGCCATGCGCCGGGCATCTTGGGTGTGATTTTGGGCAAACCAATGGGTCAGCTCGATCAGCGTATCGATTGCCTCGGCTTGGCTTACTAAGCGTCCGGTGTCTGTTCCGTCAGCCCGCAAGATCAGTCCATCATCAGATCGTTCCAAGCGGATGTCTGCTGAATAATCGGTCATCACAGGCGCGGGCCCAGTATCCACCGCGAACCCAAATTTAGCTGGAATATCGGGCAGCTCTGCCAACCGATCAGTCAGTTCTGATACCAGTTGGACGGTCAAATCCCCTTGGTCGTATAGCGGAGAGACCAGAATGTTGCGTTTGCGTTCGATCCCGGGTTCTCGATCCAACAGATCAAGCGCAGCCAAGCCGGCCAACATTGGTTGATGATCTGCCTCTGAAACACCGCGCACCTGCAGATTGGCGCGGTTTGTCAGATCAATTGTTCCGTTGCCATAGGTCTGGGCCACCTTGCACAGGCCAAGGATCTGATCCGCAGTTAGGCGCGCCACGCGCGGACGTACTCGGACAACCAATCCATCGCCCGACATCATCGGTCTATGCGCGCTGGGGCACCAGCCACGGACCAGTGGCGCGCTCACAACAGCCCCTCCATCTCGGCCCGCAGGGAATTGCGGCGTGTGTCCCACAAACCGGCCTCGTACAGGGCGCGGAATTTGTCCTGCATTGCCTCTAGTGCTTGCGGGTTGGCGTTTTTCAGAAACGCTTCGACCTCTGGATCGCCAAGGGTGGCATCGTGGTAAAGATCGAACAAATGCGGGGCAACAGTGCCGGACAGATGCGCGAACGAGGCCATGTGGTCCAACGTTGCGGCGATTTCGGCAGCCCCTCGGAACCCATGGCGTTGCATGCCACCGATCCACGCCGGGTTGGCGGCGCGGGCACGGACAACGCGCGCAATTTCCTCGGGCAAGGTCCGGGCGCGGGGGGTGTCAGGGTTGGTGTTGTCCAAGTGATAAAGCTGGGCTTTGCCGCCGGTTGCTTTCTTGGCGGCGGCAAATCCAGCCTCGTGCGTGGCATAATCGTTTGCCAACAAAAGGTCAGTTTCACTCAAGTCTTGCAGGTGTACAAAGCTGTCGGCCTTGGCGACACGATCGGTGATACCATCCAGATCTTGGGCGATATGCTCGCCTTCGAGGGCAAAGGAACTGGCGTTTAGCCAAGCTTGCCCTGCGGCGACGCGCGCCTCTTCGGTGAATGTTTCACTGAGTTCCCCCATGCCTACGCCATAGCTGCCTGGTGCAGGCCCGTAGACGCGAGCGGCAGGGGATTGTCCGGCATAGGGGTTCCAATCTGCGGCTTCGTCACGGGCGCACAGCGCGCGTACGGCGCGACCATAGAGGGCCGACAAGGTCGGGAATACATCGCGGAACAGGCCCGACACACGCAGGGTTACATCCAAACGGGGGCGATCCAAATCCGTGATCGGCAACACCTCGATACCCGAAACACGTTCTGAACCTTTGTCCCAGACGGGTTTGACCCCTAGCAAATGCAAGGCCATCGCGAATTCTTCGCCAGCGGTGCGCATGGTTGCAGACCCCCAGAGATCAACAATCAAGCCCTTGGGGTAATCGCCTTCTTCCTGAAGGTGGCGGCGCACCAGTTCTTCGGCCAATTTGACACCTTGGGTATAGGCGGCGCGTGTAGGGACGGATCGTGGGTCGGTTGTGAACAGATTGCGCCCGGTTGGCAGCACGTCGCTGCGCCCCCGATATGGGGAGCCCGAGGGGCCAGCCTCGATCCGCTTTCCGGCAAGGGCATTCAATAAACCAGTGCGTTCGGCATCTGCCGACGGGGTGGGGTCAAAGTTGCCAACAACCTCGGGAACGCGGCCATAAATGTGCAGGCCATCGCCGAACTGGCTTTCCTTGATGTCACAGACAAACCGGTCGATGCGAGTCAGTGCCTCAGCCAATGACGTAGCGCTGTCCAATCCCAGATCCTGCTCCAAGCCAATGGCTTGGGCTTCGCTTCGGATATCGGCTTGCAGGCGGTCACGCCTCTTGGGATCCAGACCATCCGCGTTTGAGAATTCGTCTAACAGTGTTTCGAGCCGCACCATCTTGTCGGGTGTTCCGCTTTCGCGCAGGGCCGGTGGAATATGTCCCAAGGTCACGGCACCAATGCGGCGTTTGGCTTGCGCGGCCTCGCCGGGGTCATTGACGATAAAGGGATAGATAACGGGCAAATCACCAACCAAAGCTTCGGGCCAGCAATCGTTTGACAACGCAACCGACTTTCCGGGAAGCCATTCCAAGGTGCCATGTGCCCCCATGTGGATCAGGGCATCTGCGTGCTGCTCATGCCGGAGCCAAAGGTAAAACGCGACGTATCCATGACGGGGCGTGCGCGACAGGTCGTGATATTCATCCTCGCGCAATTTTGGCGTGCCGCGTTCGGGTTGCAGTGCCACGATGGCTTTGCCACGTAGGGTCGCGTTGAAGTGGAATGCCTCTTGCGAAAACGCAGGATCATTCTGAAAATCACCCCATGCATCATGCAAATTTTGGCGTAACTGTGGTGGCAATGTGGCAAGAGCTTGGCTGTACTCTGCTGCGGGCCATGAAATGGTCTTATTTTGCAGTTCTTCGTGGAGCGCGCTATCTGCGTGGGTTTTGTACCCATTTTCTTGCAGGTCTGTCAGGGCAGCTTCGGCTGATGCCAAGGCATCCAAACCCACCGCGTGGGCCATCTGCCAGTCTTTGCCGGGGTAGGTCGAAAGGACCAGCACTGGGGTGATCTCGGCTTTAGGTTTGATGCCAATTCGTATCCAGCCGGACACCCGGTTCACAACCGTTTCAATGCGTTCCTGTTCAGGGCGGTGCGCAAAGCGAGAATATTCCAGCTGGGGATCGCGTTTACCGGGTTCCTTGAACGAAACGATACCAGCAGTGATGCGGCCGTCCACTTCGGGTAAAACCACGTGCATGGCCAGATCTGCCGGGGACAGGCCGCGTTCCGCTTCGGCCCAGGCTTTGCGGCGTGACGTGGCGAGCGCGACCTGAAATACAGGGACTCCAGCCGCATCTAGCGGAGATGTTCCCTTGGCCCCTTTGCCAGAAAACGCGGTGGCATTGACGATCGCCGCAGGGGACAGAGCAACGACCTGCTCGGCCAGCCATTTGGCTGAATTGGGTGCTTTGAGTGAGGGAGCAAACAGGCCGACCGCCTCATACCCGCGGGCGCGAAAGGCACGAATGACGGCGGCAATTGGCGCGGTATCCGCAGCAGTTAAATAGGCCCGGTAAAAGCTGACCAACACACGGGGTTTGTCGCCCTGAAATGCAGTTTCGGGGGCAATCACACCCCGATCCGGGCACCAGGCACCGCATTCAGGCAGGGATTTAGACCCCATCACCGGCTTGGCATAAAGCCCGGTCGCAAGCGCCATTTGCGCCAGTGCAGCCTGTGCCGCGACTTCGCCGCCCGTGTCGCACAAATGCGCCAGGCGTCGCAGGGTCGAGACGGGCAGGGTTGAATAGTCATCCAGACGAGTGTCTTCGCGCCCATCCGCTGGCAAAACCGCCAACGCCAACCCTTTGGATTGGGCGAGGCTGAGGACCTGTTGCAACCCATAAGACCAATAGGGCACCCCGCCGATTAGACGGATTAGGATGCCTTTGGCCCCCTCTAGCGTCTGTTCCACATAGGTGTCGACAGATAGGGGGTGCTTGAGCGCGGTCAGATTGGCCAGCCGCAAGGTGGGCATGTGCCCATCTGGTCCACCACCGCGATGCCAGCCCGCCGCAAAAGCGCCAAGGTCGCTGTCTGAATAAGACAGCACCACCAGATCCGCCGGGCTTTGACCCAGATCGGTTGGGGTTTCAGATTCTTCTAACCCGTGGCTTTCGCGAAAGACGACATGCATTGGTGGTTCAGCCCTTACTCGGCAGGTTCAGTGACACCGGCGAGGATATCGCGGATCTTGGCTTCTTGGATGTCATCATGTTCTGCGATGACCACGACGCGGCCCAGACGGTTTTCCTCGGGTTTCCACGGGCGGTCGAACTGATGACGGACGCGGGCGCCAACGGCTTGAACCAGCAGGCGCATGGGTTTGCCAGCAACCGCAGCATAGCCTTTGACGCGCAGGATGTTCAGCTCGTTTGCCAGACGTTCGATGCGCGAAACCAGTTCGAGCGGGTCAGCCAGTTCAGGCAGATCAACAACGGTGGATTCAAAATCGTCATGCTCGTGATCGTGGTGACCGTCGTGGTGGCTGGGGCGCGCATCCATGTCGTCTTCGGCGGCGGCCTCAAGACCCAGAACAACACGGACGTCCACCACGCCTTCGGCAACTTCGACCACCGGCAGTGGGCGGGGGGCCTCGGCGGCGATGATTTCTTTGGCTTTGGCGATGCCTTCGGGGCCAGCCAGATCGGGCTTGGTCAGCAGGATGATGTCCGCGCAAGAGATCTGATCCTCGAACACTTCGCTCAAGGGGGTTTCGTGATCGATGGAGTCATCTGCCAGACGCTGCGCATCGACGGCGGCCACGTTGGGGGCAAAGCGGCCCGCGGCCACAGCTTCGGCATCTGCCAGAGCAATCACGCCATCTACGGTGATCTTGGAGCGGATATCGGGCCAGTCAAAGGCCTTGAGCAACGGCTTGGGCAGCGCGAGGCCTGAGGTTTCGATCAGGATGTGCTCGGGGCGCGGGTCCAGCGCCATCAGTGCCTCGATGGTGGGGATGAAATCGTCGGCCACGGTGCAGCAGATGCAGCCATTTGCCAATTCCAGGATGTTTTCCGCTGGGCAGTCAGGGATAGCGCAGGATTTCAGGATCTCACCATCCACACCCACATCGCCAAATTCGTTGACGATCACAGCAAGGCGTTTGCCTTGTGGGTTCTGCATAAGGTGGCGGACAAGCGTTGTTTTGCCCGACCCAAGAAAGCCGGTGATGACGGTAACGGGAAGTTTTGACAGATCAGACATATTCAGGCTCCAAGCGGGGGAATGCGGGCGGCGCAGTTTTTGCGGAAATGGACAGGGCGTTCGCGCCAAGGAACGATGCCGTTCGCTGTGGCGTGATATTTTGTGGCCCCTTCGACGATGACATCGATATCGTCGGTTTCGTTCAGGTTTTCGTAGACAAAAGTCCAGCGTTCAGGACCGCCGCGCAGCACGACAGAGCACCCCTGATCACAGTTGGATAGGCATTCGACAGCTTTCAGCTGAACGCCGTCGGGCAATTCGGCCTCGGCCAATGCCGCATGCAGCAGGGCACCTGGGCGCTGGTTGTCGTCCTCAATTGGCAAGCCGCGTCGGCAGGTGGTACAAACCAGCAATTCCACTGGTGCTTGATCGGTCACGTCTCTCATCCCCCTACGGGTTGGGGAACGGGGTATGCGCGGGCCATAAGCCCGTCACCGGAACACCCCGTCCGGTTTAGTCTTCGGATGTTGGCAGGTCTCCCGGCTTGCGGATGTCAGAAGGGGCTCCTTCTGTCGGGTGTCCCGCCTTCCCGGCCTGATGGCCAGTGGCTTGGGCTCCCTCTCCGGTCACGGTCGCGGGGGCGGCTGTGTTTCACAAGAGGGCTCTTGCTGACACATTCCCTTTTCATCTGTATTCACAGACACCAACGGTTGGGACATGCGGCATGGGCACTGGCCTTGTCAAGCATGGGGCGACATGGTTCACAGGCCAAGGCAGAAAAGCGACCCGACGCGATCATCCAACGGCATTTGTACTAACCCGGTCGCGCAACCAAGCGGTAAACACCTGTGCCGAAGCAGGACGTGCGGCAGTGTCATCGGGGTAGATCAGGTAATGAGACTGTCCAAAGGGAATCGCCGGCCCGGCAATTTGCAATGGCAGACCCTGAGAAATGGCGTTCTGAGCAAAACGGTTTAGGATCGTGGCATATCCTGCGCCACCCATGACCATTTGCAGGGCAGCCACCGTGGTGTCGACCGAATGGAGCGGGGGGCTGTCTTGCGGAGCTAGGGCGTGTGCCTCGAAGTAGCGTGCCCAATTGTCCTCGTACCCAAGGATGTGGATCAGGGGGGCAGTCCGCAGTTGGTTCAGAGTGGGGAGGGGGCAGTCAGCCCGGCAAACCGGAACGATGGTTTCATCACATAGCTTTTCGACCCGCACACCGGGCCAATCGCCATACCCAAGGCGGATTTCGACATCAACGTCCTCGGGTCCTGTGCTGTCCGCCCAGATGTTGGATACCAATCGCACGGGAATATCGGGGTAGGCGGCTGAAAAAGCGGGGAGTTCCGCGGCGATCCAATAGGTGGCCGAGGAAATCGCCGCCCGAATGGTTAGTGTTTGCCGGGTTGCGGGTCCAAACAGAGCATTGGTGCTGAGTGTGATATCAGCAAGCGCCCGCCGAACTGTCAGCGCATAGGATTGCCCCAATTCTGTCAGGGTCAGGCGTCGGGCCGCACGGGTGAACAGTTTTGCCCCCAGATCCGCCTCGAGAGAGCGGATATGCAGGGACACAGCGGTTTGGGTCAGGCCCAGTTCGCGGCCCGTTTCGGTGAAATTCAAATGTCGGGCGGCAGCTTCGAAGCTGCGCAACCAAATCGGATTGGGGAGGTTTTCCATATATCACCAAAAATATTTGGGCATTGCTGCATTTATTATTCGTTTCTCTTGGGGGTTGTCACGCGAAATACTCACCCTCAGAATCGTATATGCGGGCATGCGTCCGTCAGGGAGGAGAGAACATGAAAGTTGGTTTTATCGGTCTGGGCAATGTCGGGCATAAACTGTCAGGATCATTGCTGCGCAATGGCGTGGATCTGACTGTCTATGACCTGAACCCGGATTTGGTACAGGCGTTTGTGGAAAAGGGTGCCAAGGCGGGGGAAAGTCCGGCCCAACTGATGCGGGATTGTGACGCGGTCATTACCTGCCTGCCGTCACCTGCGGCATCGGATGCTGTGATGCAGGAAATGTTGCCCGAGGTGACGACGGGCAAGATCTGGATGGAGATGTCCACCACGGATGAAGCCGAAGCCAAGCGTCTTGGCGCGATGGTGATCGAGCGTGGCGGTGCGGCTGTGGATTGTCCGGTTTCTGGTGGATGTCATCGTGCGGATACGGGCAACATCGCAATTTTCGCGGGCTGTGATCGTGCCACGTTTGAGCGCATCCTGCCGTTTCTGACCACAATGGGGCGTCGCATTCTGCACACGGGTGAATTGGGATCAGCTTCGGTTCTGAAGGTGCTGACCAACTATCTGGCCACCGTGCATCTGGTCGCCAACGCCGAAGCACTGGTTACGGCTGCTGCTGCGGGAATGAATCTGAACACCACTTATGAGGCGATCAAGATCAGTTCGGGCAATTCGTTTTCTCACGTCACGGAAAGTCAGGTTATTCTGAACGGGTCACGCGATATTTCGTTCACCATGGACCTGGTGAAAAAGGATGTGGGCCTGTTTCAGGAAATTGCTGAGCGGTCCAATGTCCCGCTTGAGGTCAGCCCGTTGATCGTCAAGATTTTCGAGGATGGCATTGCCCGGTACGGGGATCGCGAACTGTCGCCAAACATTATTCGTCGTCTCGAAGATGCAACGGGTCAGTCCATTCTGGCCCCCGGTTTCCCACCCGAAATGCTGGATGACGAGCCGGAAGAGCCCGGTTACGAGGTCATTCCGCAGGGCAAAGAGCTAAAGGCCGCTGAGTAATCAAAGCCCGAGCTTTTCACGGCAAAGCGCCCGGATCGCCTCAAGCGTTGATGTGTATTCGGGTGTGTTTTCAGCGGCATAGTGGAAGTTCTTGACCAAGCCAGTCAGCTGGGTGAAGACCTGTCTTGATTCGGATTTATCCGCAAAATCGGCCTGTGATGTCACCACGTCATACATCATCTGGAATGTGAGGATTTGGCGTGGCATTGGCACGGTGGCGTCAACGACGTCAAATGCATCCTGCTGTAGATAAATCATATCCACAAACAGCGCTTTTTGCTGGGTCACGAAATCTTCGATTGTGACACCTTCTTCGCCGGTGACTTGCATCATCTGGGTGATTTGCTCGCCGCGATCCAACAGGGCAAGAAGTTCGCGCACCTTGGCGGTCCAGCCGCGCTGGGCGTTTTCTTCGTACCAATCGGACAGTTGATCAAGATAGCGGGACCAGCTGAGCAACGGATCCACGGCGGGATAGAACCGTTTGTAGGCCCGTTCCGACGATAGCCCGAGAAAGCATTTCACCGTCGATAGTGTCGATTGCGTCACCGGTTCGTCAAAGTTGCCCCCGGCGGGAGAGACCGTTCCAATCATCGTCAGGCTGCCGGTGTCGCCGTCATTGGTTTTGATCACGCCAGAGCGCTCGTAGAGCCCCTTGATCGAGCTTTCGAGATAGGCGGGAAACCCTTCTTCGCCGGGGATTTCTTCGAGCTTGCCAGAGGTTTCGCGCATCGCTTGCGCCCAACGGGAGGTGCTGTCGGCGATCAACAAGACATTCAGGCCCATCTGGCGGTAATACTCGCCCAGAGTGATGCCGGTAAAGATCGATGCCTCGCGTGCGGCGACGGGCATCGACGAGGTGTTACAGATGATAATGGTGCGATCCATCAGGCTGCCGCCCGAGGTGGGATCGGTCATGTTTGGGAACTCGTTGATCGTTTCGACCACCTCGCCCGCGCGTTCGCCGCAGGCCACGACGACAACCACATCTACCTGTGCATTGCGCGCGATCAGGTTCTGCAAGACGGTTTTGCCAGCGCCAAAGGGACCGGGGATGCAGGCGGTACCGCCGCGCGCGATGGGAAAGAAGGTGTCAATCAGGCGTTGCGAGGTCAGGACAGGTTCTGTTGGGTACAGGCGCTGCGAAAGGTTTCGTTTCAGGATTCCTTCGGATAGCGGGCGACGTACGGGCCATTTCTGGATCAAGGATACTGTATGTTCCGCCCCAGCCTCATCCGCCAACCTGACGACGGTATCCTGCAGGTGCGCCGCGCCTGATTGCACCCAAATCACCGTATAGGTACCGGTCCAGTTAAAGGGGACCATAATTTTGTGATTGAAACGACCCTCTGGTACCGTGCCGAGGGTGTCGCCCGCAACGACTGTGTCACCGATCTTGGCGATGGGCGTGAATGACCATTTCTTTTCTGTATCCAAAGCCGGGACATCAGCGCCACGGGGCAGAAAGGTGCCAAAGGTTTCTGCGACTTTGGGCAGGGGCGATTGCAGGCCATCAAATACTTGTCCCAACAGACCCGGGCCCAATTCGACAGACAGCAGTAAGCCGGTTTGCTCCACCGGATCACCAACGGCAACCCCAACGGTGCTCTCGTAGACTTGCACATCCGCCTCGTCGCCGCGCACGCGCAGGACTTCGGCTTTGAGCCTTTCTTGCCGCCCGTCCGGCCCGATCAGCGAGGGCAGGATATAAACAACCTCGTTCTTGACCAACTGGCCGGGGGTTCCTTGTGCATCTGGCAAGGTTTGGATTTTCAGCAGATCCTCTTGGACCGCAACGACACGCGCAGTTGCTGTATGAGCGATCGGGGTAGGGGCAGTCATGGATGAGTTCCCTCAAGATTGATGTCACCAAAGGCGGCCATTGCTTGCTGTGCCAACACTTCAAATCGCTCGGCAGCAGCTTCGGCGTTGCTGTGGGCCCAGCGGTCAAAAATGTTCCAGGTCAGCACATAGATAGCGACCGCTTCGAAATCGAAATGATGCCGCGCACCGTATCGTTTCAATTGGCGGTGACTGGTGTCGAGTAGGTGGCGTTCCAATCCCAAGGGGTCGTTTTGTTCCAAGAGGTGACGCGCCTCATTCAACCAAGGCAGCGGCGCATCTAATCCAAATGTTGGCTCGGACCAATGGGCCGGGATATGGCGAGTCCAGCGGCCAAATCCAAAGGGGGCTATTGGCGCTGGTTCCCCCCGATGACGTAAACGCAGGGCAGCGACGGCGCTGCGCAGTTCCATTCGGTCCAGAAACAGGCGGCGCAGAGTTGAGTGTGGGATAAGGGGGAGCGTTTGTTTGGCGCGATCTACAGCTTGGGCTTCGGTGATCTCGATGTCGTATTCCTGCCAACTTAGCACGTGTTCGAGAAGGTGGAGGACCTTGGCATCTTCCGGAGACAGGGCCCGCAATCGCTTGTTCAAGCGCAACCGTGACAGAGGGGGTAATCGGTCAACGAACAAGCGTTCGGACCGAGGCAGGCTGCACATAAGCGCTGTATAGCTGTCCTGAGTGCTCATTTTAGCGGATCACACCCTCAAGCACGGCACGGAAGCGAGGTTGTAGATGTTCCATCAGCAAGGAGGCAACGGCGCGGTCTGTAAGATCTAACACAACGCCTTGGTCTTCGGCGCGGACCCGAATGCCATGGTCGATATCATCGGTCGCATGTAATGTGACATCATGGCGGAGCATCTCTGCCGTCAGGCCCAGAACGTATTTGGTCAAGGCTCCAGATTGGAGCGCGTCAGCGTCTTGTCGAATGTCATCTGGGGTTGCGACCTTGGCTGGCAATATAACCCCGGTTTTCCCAGATAGGTTTGACTGCGCTGCGGTTGCGCCAACGATCTCGAGGATCATCTGTTTTAACAGATCAGGGTTCGTCATTTCCTTGGACACAAGGCGCTGCACGTCTTGGGCAAACTGCTCGGTCAGACCCGCCTTCATGGTGAGAACTGCGTCGCGCATAGCTGTGTCCAATGCCTGTTCGCCCGCAGCGCGATAGGTTTCGGCCTCGGATCGGGCGGTTTTAGCCAATGCATCGGCTTCGCGTTTTGCGTCTTCGACGATCTGGGCTGCTTCGGCCTTGGCTTCGGCCCGCATGCGATCTGCATCCGCCTGTCCGGCGGCAACACCATCGTTACGCAATTTGTCGATCAGGGCATCAACACCCTGTGAAATCATGCCCTCTTGTTTCATCAGCTAATCCCCGCACTGATCACCAATGCAAAAACAAAGGCAAAGACGCCGAACCCTTCGATGATGGCGGCCGGAGCCAGTGCCAATCCAAAAATCTCGGGCTTTTCTTTCGCTGCATTGATGGCACTGGCGCAGGCACGGCCCTGTGAAATACCACAATAGAGCAGCGCGATTCCCGCCAAGATACCAATGCCAAACAGCCCGCCGGCGTTTTCTGGTGTGACATCACGGTTGAGGGTGAACATGATGACTATGCCATAAATCACAAAGGTCGACGGAAACGCCGAGATGCCGACAAATCGGCCATAGCCGCTGTCGACTTCGGTCATTGCACCGATGCTGGCCTGACCTGCGATCGAACAGCCAATGGCGCTGGCAACAGTGCCCAGGGCCATCGGTGCGTAAATCCCCAGCCATCCCAGGGCGAGTACCAATTCATTCATTCCTGAACCTCCTTGCGGGCAAACTTGCGAAAGGCGACGCCTTCCTCTGGCAAACCCCATTTGTAGAATTCGATGTAATTCAGTCGTAGCCCGTGAACGACGCCGCTCATCAACGCGAGGGCAAAGTTTAGGGCGTGGCCAATCAGCAAAATGAGGACCCCGAGCAAGATGCCAAGGCCGGGCAGGGCCTCCATCACCGTCAGGGCCAGATCGTTGAACGTTACGGCAAGTGATGCTGAGGCCAACCCAAGCGCAAACAGGCGCATATAGCTGAGCACATCGCCAAAGGCCCCCATGGCACCGGCAAGTGCTTGCCCCCCATCCAGTAAACGCCAGAGCCAATCAATGGAGTGCTGAACGGGGCGGTCGCTGGAAAAGAAGAAGATGGTCAAGAGACCCAGTCCCATGAGGCCCCCCCCGATCACTGGGGTGAAGTCGCGCATACTGGCCAGCCATAACAGTAACCCACCAGCCAAGGCCGCGATCCAGCCAAGGTTTGCGATGGCTTTGCGATGCCCCCAGTTCGCATGCGCGGCAAGGGCATTGGCAAGCACCAAATGGGCGACCCCAATCAGGATCGACAAAAGCATCATGGCGCTGAAGTTATTGAGATCCAGAATTTGCAGGGCTGACAAGCCCGGCGGCAGGGTTCCGAAATAACTGCCGACCGCAACTCCGTAAGCAATTGTGGCTGCGGAAATGATCAGGCCGACACGGCGCCAAGATCGTGTTTGCGCTGTTCGTCCAAGCGGAGCCCAAGCTGCAAGCAGTCCACCCAAAATGACAAAGCCATAGCCCGCGTCCGCGACGATCATCGCAAAGAACATTGCGAATGAGCCGATCAGCAACAGCGTTGGGTCCCACCCGTTGTAATTGGGAACCTGATAGAACATTGCCAGATCAACGCCAGCGCTGCGGTCTTGGGGTTGCTCCAGCAAGGTCGGAGGCAGTTCATCGGGCGCGGGGTCTTCGATCAGCAGAGCAAAGTCTTGGGTTCTTTCCCGGATCGCATCCAATTGATCCTCTGGCACCCAGCCTTGAACGGCGAACAGTTCATCCTGTGTGAGCACCTGCTGTTCGGCATGGGCCAGTTCAGATTGCGTTTCGGCGACAGCTAGGTTGCGCCGCATCAAAGTCAGGTATCGAGTTTGCGCGATCCGCTCCGCCTCGAACCCTTCGAGCGCGATTTCCGCCTCTTCCAGCTGCTCCTCCAACTCATGGATTGGGAGGGAGCCGGTGTGGGTGCGGGGCGCGGGCAGGATGTCATCAGCGGGTTCGTCTGGGGCAATAAGCACGACGTAGAGCGAACGATGATCTTGATGCAGGATGGCCCAAGGCATGGGCAGATCATCCAAAGTTTTGCGGTGTTTTACCGGCAAGCGATAGAACCAGAAATGGTTGCCAGCCAATTCTTCTTTGGGGGGGAATTCCAAATCCCCCCAAGGGCGCACCTGATCAATGCGATGGGCTAGAAAATCGCGCCGATCCCCCATGTCCCGAATGCGTTGCATCAGGTTAAGACCCTGTTCCACCGCCGAGGTCATGTCGAAATCCGGGTCGCGGTGCACTTGGCGGCGCGGTTTTGGAACGTCACCCAAGAAACGCAGGACCTTATAGGCATCCTTGGCCCCGGATTCATTGATCTTTTCTGGGGCGTCGGGTAAGGGCGCAAGGGCCAATATGTGCATGCAACCCAAGTCTTGCAGGGTTTCTAACGCCGCGTGTTTTTGACCCAGCGGACCAAGTAGCGTTAGTTTTTTCAACCGGGCAATGCTCATCTCAGCCTCTCCTGTGCGCGCTTGCGTTTAGAGATCTTTGAGCGCACCACCGCCTGCATTTGTTCATCGCTCAGAAAAATGCGGATTTTCTTGATATTGGCCTTGGCACGCGGGATGAGGACTTTTTCAAACAGGTTCACGCGCTGCGTTACAGTGTCCACTGCCTTGTCGAAAATGCGCACGCGCTGCTGCGCGACCGAGACTTTTAGCCGGGCTTCGATCATATCGTGCAGCAGTTGGGCGACAGCATCGACCCATTGCGGCTTGGCCATAGGGGAATAAGGGCGAACGGCGACCACCATCCGGTCAAGCTCTGGCAGTTTGACACCGACCACGTTCACTTCTTTGACGTGGTAATCTTGCAGTGTGACCAACCCATCTAAATCAACCCCGTCTTGGGCCAGCATAGGGACGCGTTTGCCCACCGATTGCGCCAGTTCGTTGACCTGCGCCGTCAATGTCGCAACATCCGCGCGCGCCTTGGCGCGTTCGGCCATCAGCTGCTGACGTTTGAGATCCAACGATGGCAGGAACCGCTCATAGCTGCGCAGCTGGGTCGTTTCGTGCGCCAGTGCGCTTTTATTGAGCTGCAACCGTGCCATGGGCCACCTTTGGGAAGTATTTGTCGACCAAGGCTTGCTTCATCAACAATTGCTCGGGTTGGAAACACTCGGCCAGGGTTTGCCACCCCAGATCCAACGCATCCTCCAACGCGATTGAAACGTTAATATCCATGAACCGGCTTCGGAACAGATCGCCGAACTTTAAGAGCTGATAGTCGTAATCAGACAGATCAAAAGCCATGGCTTGTTTTTGCGCTGCATCCCGGGATTCAGAATAGAACCGGACCATGGTGTTCATGATTTGGCCGTGATCTTCGCGTGTTTCTTTGCCAATCACGTTCTGTTTGAGGCGAGACAGGCTGCCGAACGGGTCGATCACGCCAGAGTGCAGGTAAAGCTGTCCTTCTGTTATGTAGCCGGTGTTATCGGGCACAGGGTGGGTCACGTCGTTGCCGGGCATCGTGGTGACCGTCAATATCGTGATCGAGCCGCCTTGGGCAAAATCACACGCCTTTTCATAACGTCGTGCCAATTGCGAATAGAGATCCCCCATATACCCACGATTGGATGGCACACGTTCCTGACTGATGCCGACCTCTTTCATGGCGTCGGCGTAAGAGGTCATGTCGGTCATCAGGACAAGAACGCGTTTGCCTTCTTCGACGGCAAATTTTTCAGCTACAGCCAGCGCCATATCGGGCACCAGCAGGCGTTCAACCAGTGGATCCAGCGCTTTGTTGACGAACATAACGGTGCGCGAAAAGACACCGGCGTCCTCAAAGGATTTCCGAAAGGTATAGAAATCATCAAAGATCAGCCCAAGGCCACCAAAGATCACTACATCTGCGTCGGCCTGAATGCCGATGCGCGACAGAAATGCGTTAAAGGGTTCGCCGGAAACCGAAAATACGGGGATTTTTTGGCTTTCAACCAAAGTGTTGAACACGTCAATCATCGGCACATTGGTGCGGATCATCTTTTTGGGGACGGTTCGTTTCGCCGGATTGACCGAAGGCCCCCCGATTGTCAGGCGCGGTTCGGCGGACAAGTCTGGACCGCCATCGATTGGAACACCGGCACCGTCGAAAACACGCCCCAAGATGTTTTCAGAATAGGGAACCTGCATGGGATGTCCAAGAAAGGTTGCGGATGCGCCGGTTGAAATGCCTTTGGTCCCGGAAAACACTTGCAGCGTGACCACATCGCGGTCGATGAAAATAACCTGCGCCAGAGATTTGTGTCCATCCACTGTTTCAATGACGGCCAAGTCCCCAAATCTCACGTGGGTTTCAGTCTCGGATTTCTGTGGAACTTTAACTTTGAGTGTATCGCCAACGATTTCGAGTATGCGTGTATACCTGAGTAAGCTCTGAGACATAACAATTCCTCGTGGCCCGACAAAATCAACTAAATTGTAGCTACGGGCAGGGTGTCACGACTTTGTGACACACACAGGAACGTTACACTTCAATTGTCTTGGTGCAACTGCGTTCCAAGGGGTTAGTCCATTTTCCGCCGACTTAAATATTGGTAACCTGTTGGCGCGTGGGCTTAAAATGACCTCCAGATCTACGAGTGTAAGTTCTGGCAGATTAAGCAGCGGTTATTTGGGGAAATGGCCGCGGTCAAATTTGGTGCCCAAATCAGGCGAGGCGTCACGTGAGATGACCTTTCGCGAGGTTGCTGGGGCAATGGACTGGTACTTTTGGCATTGATGGGTATCTTAAAGGGGTAGCGAGTATTGAAACGCCGAAAGCAAGGATTGTGGACCCATGTTAACCAGACGCCATTTTATCATTTCTACAGCGGCATTGTTTTCGGCTCCTTTGCCGACCTCTGCTTGGGCAGGGCCGACGTCCAATCAATCCAAGTGGTCCGCATGGGATGCTCAGGTGACGCCTGCCGGATATGACCCGGCAACATCAAACCCGTGGGGTCTGCATCGGCGATTTCTGCCGCAACGGGTTGAGGCGAACGCTGGTCTGACGCCCGGGGATATTCATGTCGATGCTGTTGCGCGATATCTTTATCATGTTCGGGGCGATGGCACTGCAATGCGTTATGGCGTGGCGATTGCGCGGGGCAATTTATACGAGCCGGGCACCTACACGATCCGTCGCAAGGCCAAGTGGCCCACATGGACACCGACGGCTGCGATGATCGAACGTGATCCGGGTGCCTATGCGAAACATGCTGATGGTATGAATGGTGGACCCACAAATCCCTTAGGGTCACGGGCTTTGTATTTGTTTGATGGCAACCGTGACACCTATTTGCGCATTCATGGATCGCCCAATCCACAGTCTATTGGCGGGCGCGCCAGCTCCGGTTGTGTTCGCATGGTTATGCCGCATATCAACGGGCTGTACGACTACGTCTCAACCGGTGCGACCGCTTATCTTTATGCGCCAGAGGGCAGCAGCACCGCCTAAGGCGACCTAGGACGTACGGCGCAGGTCGGTGAAATGCCGACCTTTATGCTGGTTCGGGCGCGCGTGAACAGATGGGTTGCCCGCTTTTGGATCTGAGCGGCAGGAACGTCGTTTCCACAGGGCCGGCATGGCGATACACATAGCAGCCGTCCACCGGATCAATTTGCACGGATTTCAGATCCTGATGCGGGGCGGCGATCTCAATCACACCTTCTGGCAATGTCCCAATATATTGGCCAGATGCGCTGCTGCCGCCAGTTTCATATTGTTCGCAAGACGCCAGCACTTGAGCTGTGCCAACCAATAACCAAGCCAATTTTTTCATAAAGTGCTCTCTCCGCGATTTTGTTGGAGAATGGGTGATTTTGTGCTCGATAACCAGCGTTTTCATACTGCTATAAGAATGATTTCCCCGCAACTTTGGCCAAGCTTGGTCCTTTTCTGGTCTGAGCAACACGTCCAAATTTAGACAAACCTATTGATCTGGCCGTGAACCACTGAGATGAGGGCGCTTGATTCCATCCTGAGCCGATGGCGTCCGCACTCTCTGCCTTTTGCCCGATCTCTTGGAGCCTCCCTCAATGACCATTTCCTACCTTATTACGCATTCTGGTGGTTTCCACGCTGACGAGTTGATGTCGTCGGTAATCCTCAGACGGTTGTTCCCACAAGCAGAGTTGGTGCGGACGCGCGATCGTGCGGTGCTTGTGCCTGCGGGCGACAAGATCATTTATGATGTGGGGGGCATGTATGATGCTGAGCAGCAGATCTTTGATCATCACCAGCGTCCCGGTCCGCTGCGCGAAGATGGCCAGCCCTTTAGCTCGTTTGGCTTGGTCTGGGCGCATTATGGGCAAGCCTATCTTGCTGCATTGGGTGTGCCGGCCGAGGAGGTCGAGGCAATACACGCCAAATTTGACACGAAGTTTGTGTTGCCTATTGATTTGCTGGACAACGGCGCGATGGAACCTTCGGTGGCTGGTCCGCTGTCTGTACTGACGTTGCCTACGTTGTTGGGAAGCCTGAAGCCTGTGTTTGACGACACCTCTCCAACTGCGGACGACGATGCCTTTTTTGCGGCCCTCCCCATTGTGCAAAGCTTTATCGAGGCTTTCATTCAGAACCTCGCAGCGAAGGCGCGTGCGCAAGGTCTTGTCGAGGATGCGATTGCCAAAGCAGGGATATCGGCCATTCTCGAATTGCCTATGGGCATGCCGTATCGCTCTGTTCTGGATAAGGCGGGGGCGGATCATATCTTGTTCGTGGTCAATCCACGGGGAGGGGACTGGACCCTCAATGGCATCAAATTGTCGGGCGATACATTCGAACAACGCGCAGATCTGCCCGAGAGTTGGGCAGGGTTGACTGATGCGGATCTAGAAGAGGCATCGGGCGTTAAGGGCGCCAAGTTTTGCCATAACGCGCGCTTTATCGCTGTTGCGAGTTCACGTGAGGCCATCTTGGCCATGGCAGAGTGCGCAGTCAAAGCGGTAGAGCAGGGGGCGTCCTGATCCCATTTACCCTCAAACAAGCAGCACATCGCGTCCTCAGGGGGCGGTGTGCAATGTGTATCGGGTGTTGTGATCAAAGTTGCCGCAGTGCACCCATCGCGTCCTTTGTCTAAAAGGGCCTCTATCGGCGGATCTTGACGTCTGCTTTGCGTGTTTTAGGGCGGTGTCCCAGCAAAGCCCAGTTGAGCATCTTGCAAATCCAGAGCAATAAGTATACCATTGCATACAATTGAGCTTGATGCGACTCGCCAGACGTTTCTGACACCCAGCGTTCAAGCTACGTGCAACACTATATCGGCGGCAAAACCATGACTTTATACAGTGACTACCTAACCGAGATTGAAACTCGTAAAGAACAGGGCTTGCACCCTAAGCCCATCGACGATGGCGCGCTTGTAGCTGAACTTATCTCGCAGATTAAAGACACCGAAAACAAGGATCGCGAAGCGTCCTTGCAGTTTTTCATTTACAATACCCTTCCCGGCACGACGAGTGCCGCAGGTGAGAAAGCAAAGTTCCTGAAAGAGATCGTGCTTGGTGATGTCACTGTCGCCGAAATCACCCCTGTGTTTGCGTTCGAGCTGCTTTCACACATGAAGGGCGGCCCGTCTGTCGAGGTTCTTTTGGATCTGGCGCTGGGCGATGATGCATCCAACGCGGAACAGGCTGCCGCAGTTCTGAAAACACAAGTGTTCCTGTACGAGGCGGACACAGATCGTCTGGCTGAGGCCCATGCTGCAGGCAATGTCGTCGCAACGGATATTCTGGAAAGCTATGCGAAAGCAGAGTTCTTTACCAAGCTTCCTGAGGTCGACGAAGAGATCAAGGTTGTCACCTACATCGCTGGTGAAGGCGACATTTCCACCGACTTACTGTCACCTGGGAACCAAGCACACTCGCGCTCGGACCGTGAACTGCACGGAAAGTGCATGATCACACCTGAAGCACAGGTTGAAATCCAAGAGCTTCAGAAAGCGCACCCTGACGCGCGCGTTATGCTGATCGCGGAAAAAGGCACCATGGGTGTTGGGTCTTCGCGGATGTCTGGCGTCAACAACGTGGCGCTGTGGACCGGCAAGAAAGCAAGCCCTTATGTGCCGTTCGTGAACTTTGCCCCCGTCGTGGCGGGCACGAATGGCATTTCGCCGATCTTTCTGACCACGGTTGGTGTGACCGGTGGCATCGGCCTTGACCTGAAAAACTGGGTCAAGAAAACCGAAGCAGACGGCAATACCGTGATGGATGACAATGGTGATCCAGTGCTGGAACAGGCTTATTCGGTTGAAACCGGCAAGGTTCTGACCATCAACTCGAAAACCAAAAAGCTGTATGACGGCGACACTGAATTGGTTGATGTGTCTTCTGCCTTTACCCCACAAAAGGTCGAGTTCATGAAGGCAGGCGGTTCATACGCTGTTGTCTTTGGTAAGAAGCTGCAAACATTTGCTGCTGAAACCCTAGGTCAGGACTTGAAGTCTGCCTTTGCCGCATCGAAAGAGATTTCGCAGGAAGGGCAAGGCCTGACGGCTGTTGAAAAGATCTTTAACAAAAACGCGCGTGGCGTAGCGACAACCGCAGATCTGCATGCGGGTTCCGATGTCCGTGTGAAGGTCAACATCGTTGGTTCGCAGGACACAACGGGTTTGATGACCTCGCAAGAGCTTGAAGCGATGGCGGCGACGGTTATTTCGCCTTCCGTCGATGGCGCGTATCAGTCGGGTTGTCACACTGCGTCGGTTTGGGATCTCAAGGCGCAGGCCAACATCCCCAAGCTTATGAGCTTTATGAACAAATTTGGTCTGATCACCGCGCGCGATCCCAAGGGCGAATACCACGCCATGACAGACGTGATCCACAAGGTGCTGAATGACCTGACCGTGGATGATTGGGACATCACCATCGGGGGCGACAGCCACACCCGCATGTCCAAAGGCGTTGCCTTTGGTGCGGACTCGGGCACCGTGGCGCTGGCGCTGGCCACCGGCGAAGCCTCGATGCCGATCCCTGAATCCGTCAAGGTGACCTTTAAGGGCACGATGGCTGATCACATGGATTTCCGTGATGTTGTGCATGCCACGCAGTTGCAGATGCTAGCACAGCATGGCGACAACGTGTTCCAAGGCCGCATTATCGAAGTGCACATCGGCACCTTGCTGGCGGATCAGGCGTTCACCTTTACCGACTGGACTGCAGAGATGAAGGCCAAGGCCTCGATCTGTATTTCAAACGATGAAACGTTGATCGGTTCGCTGGAACTGGCCAAGTCTCGCATCCAAATCATGATCGATAAGGGCATGGACAACGCGGCACAGACCCTGCAGGGGTTGATCGATAAAGCCGACAAGCGGATTGCTGAAATCAAGTCGGGTGAAAACCCTGCTCTGACACCAGATGCCTCCGCGAATTACTTTGCCGAAGTTGTTGTGGATCTGGATCAAATCAACGAGCCGATGATCGCGGACCCCGATGTAAACAACGCCGAAGTGTCCAAGCGGTATACCCACGATACCATCCGCCCAATTTCGTTCTACAAAGCGGAAAAGAAAGTGGATTTGGGCTTTGTTGGATCGTGCATGGTGCACAAGGGCGATATGAAAATCGTCGCGCAGATGCTCAAGAACCTCGAGAAATCTCAGGGTAAGGTGGAGTTCAAGGCCCCACTGGTTGTCGCGGCACCGACCTACAACATCATTGATGAGATGAAGGAAGAGGGCGACTGGGAAATTCTGCAGCGGTATTCGGGCTTCGAATTCGACGACTTCATGCCAAAAAGCAAAGCGCGGACTGAGTATGAGAACATTCTCTATCTTGAACGCCCTGGTTGTAACCTGTGCATGGGTAACCAGGAAAAGGCAGCCAAGGGTGACACGGTTCTGGCCACATCAACACGTTTGTTCCAAGGCCGGGTTGTTGAAGACGCGGCTGAGAAAAAGGGAGAGTCCCTGTTGGCCTCGACACCTGTTGTTGTTCTGTCGGCGATCCTTGGACGGACCCCTACCATAGAAGAGTACAAAGCTGCGGTTGAAGGGATTGACCTGACCAAGTTTGCACCCCCTCTGGCAGTCCCTGCTGGGGCGAAATCGGCTCACTTTTAAGGTCGATAGCCAAAGGCGGGCTCGCTGCGCTATCCGCGCAAGGCATGGATTAAATGGGGGAATTTCGTTAGTCTGCCCGACGGTCCGAAAATTAATGGGTGTGCGATGATTGTCATCGCGCGCCCATATTTTTTGGCAGTCACTTCACCCAATCTCAGGTCGGTTGGGATCTAAAGAGTCTCATTCACATGCGAGCTTCGGAACTTACATTTTGGCACGTATGCCGACTTGGGTGATAGCATCCTGCATCTTACTGCGCTTGCGCAAACCGGGGCCGATTTGTTTGGGGGAGGGGAGGCGTAAGTGTCGGGCAAGTCGTTTCCATCCGATCGCACGAAGATTAATACGATCTCTGTTGCGAACGTTACTCTGAAGACATGTCTTGTTTATCGGCTGGTGGCTGCACACCGAGTTTCCAATATGCTCAGCCTGCAGCCACTAAAAAAGTGTGACGAACACCTAATATGCAGAACTAAACAACACCGCTAGGCGGCAAAAAATCGGTGGCAGCCAACACCGATGCAATTTACGAGTCACCACCGTCTAGGATTCCCACCAATCGCCTTTACGAGCTGCTTACTTATTTCTTTTTTGGGCTGCCAGCGGTCATCTGACTGTTTCCGCCAGCCAATTCACGCTTTCGGGGCGGATCGAGCGGCAGCAATGCGCAGAAAGCGGAGTTTGCAAAGTTCAGCGAACGGCTCATTGTAGTCATTGCCTAACTCGTCGGATGCTGCAGCGCGGCTTCACCAAAACAGACGGTTGAGCATCGTGCAGCATTCTTTATCGTTGGATAACTGCAACGCGGGCCAAACCCGCATTATGCTCAATCAGATTTAACTGGTGGTTTTGGTGCATAATGCTTTTAAACAAGTCATTTAAAAGCTCCGGTGTTCGCTGCTGGCGCTTGACGCCAGGTTCTGGTTGCTGAAAACCAGTGTCACACGAGGTCGGGGCGACTGAGTGCCGCCCCAAAGTCTGGTTAGTTTCCGGTTGGCAGGCTCAGCTTGAAGCCGTCTTTTTCCAACTGATCACGAACCGTAGTGAAACGATGATACTGGCTGAGAGTTATCGGGCCCGAATAGGATTCGCTCTGTACGGGACGCGGTGGGTACTCGATATAGGTCTTCACGACCCGCTCAACTTCCCCCATCAATGTCGGCATGGTCCAGGTATTTTCACGACCTGTGGTCATAAAGATGTCGTACCGCTCCATAGGATCTTCCCAAAGGTTGAACACCTGCGGCACCGTCGCAACGTATGCCTCTGCGCCGCGCCATCCCAGCTCAGCAGCAGGCGCTTCGGAACCGGCACGTGCGCCATTGTCACCACGTATGTTGAAAACGGCCTTCCATTCGTTGACCCGCACCGCGCCGGGGGAAAGCTCGTTCTCGGTAAAGTACGCCCATGCGTTGCGTTGGGGATCGGCCTCGCCGAACAGGACTGGCGCCATGTCGATGCTGTCAAAGATCGTCGGTTGACCTTCGCGGTCTTCGGTGGGCAGTGGCACACCCGCGAGATTTGCAAAAGTGGCCATCAGGTCTGTGCCACCTGTGATGTCGCTCGATTTGGAGTTGGGTGCGATCTTTCCTGTCCATTTGGCGAAGAAGGGCACGCGATATGCGCCTTCGCGGTCGGTACCCTTGGTACCACGAAAGGGGGTCATGCCAGCGTCAGGATGCACATCCTGCCACGCGCCATTGTCGACAGTGTAGACGATCAATGTGTTTTCCCCGATGCCGAGTTCTTCAACCTTGTCGAGGATTTGACCGGTGTGAAAATCAAGTTCGACGACCTTGTCACCGTACTTGTTCTTTACTGCCGACTTACCCACGAAGTCGGGCGACGGGAGGTTCGGCTGGTGGTTCGCAGCCCAGTTGACAGACATGAAGAACGGTTGGTCCAATCCAGCGAGACGCTCAAGCTCGGCAACGGCTTTTTCAGCACCAACCTTGTCCAGAGCCGCCAGATCAGCGGTCTTCATGTCCTCGATTTTCAGCACTTCGTTAGCAGCTTTTCCAGCGACCCCTTCGAAGACACCCGTTGTGTTCGCCTTGTAGAATGCCCTTTGATCATCTGACATCTGTACGTTCCAATCGTCCAGCGCATATGTGTAGGCGTTCAAGTGATAAAGAAACGTGTTCTCCATTTTGTCATATCCATGTGCGGTTGGCATCGCATAGTCGGCTTCGCCGAGGTGCCATTTTCCCATGAAGTAGGTGTTATAGTCAGCCTGTTTCAAAACAGACGCGAGCGTCCATTCTGCGGCTGGGAGGCCACCGCCCTGCCCCTGAAAGGCCACAGTCGTCATACCAGATCGATTTGGGAACCTTCCGGTTTGCATCGCCGCACGACCAGGAGTGCAGGAGGACTGAGCGTAGAAATCCGTAAACATCATTCCCGCCTTGGCCAACTGGTCAAGGTTGGGCGTGTCCATGCCGCGTGCTGCGCCACCATGGTAGGCGCCAAGGTCCCAATAACCAGTGTCATCAGACACAATCAGGATGATGTTGGGCTTACTTCCGTAAGTGGAAAGCGTTGTGGCATCAAAGTTCTCAGCCAAAGCCGAAGTAGCCAATGGGAAAGACAAGGCTATCATAGCGGCGGCCACCGCTTTTGTAGTTCGGATCATTCTATCCTCCTAAAATCAATTTTGGTACAGGATTTCACGTTTCACGTGGCCCTGAGGGCCGTTGCAGTTGGAAGCACGAATCCTCAATTTTGCCGCCTCATCTGAGATAATCGTGCAGGTGGAAAGCGACTAAGAACCCGCTCAAATAGGGTAGCGTATATTCGAGACTTTCCAAATATTTTTGTTTTTGAATGCGTATTCCATCCGTGTCGGCGGTCTGTTTCGGGCCATGCGCGAAAGTTCATTTTGACACTCCGTAGAGCAGCTAATCGGGACAGAATGGACATTGGCACATCCCGCAGTGAACATCCGCTATCCGCCCGATCTTGTCGGCAGGCAAGGGCCGCTTTGGGCTGGGAGCAGCCGCCCGCATGTGATGGCCGCTTTGCACAGAATGCGGGCTTTGCAAAGTTTGCTCGGTTGTCAGAAAAAGGTCTTTACTAACGGTTCAATCTTGATGGTTCAGAGCGTTTGATGTGATGATTTCAAAGGTTCTAGTGTGTGTTGGCTTCTTGCGGCCCAAAACCGAACCGCATGACAACCTGCTAAAAGTTGTGCAATTTCTATGTATCCTGATCAGCCTAAACTTTGCCAGCGTAATCGCTGCACGTGATTTTGAGCTAAAGCTGATCAGATTTCATTTGGGCCGAATGTGTGTTCTTCGTTTCTCTAATTTTTGCGGCGGTTGTGGCGATCATCTTTGACATCATCACGACGGTCTTGTGCACGGTCTTGCGCATCTTCGAAGTTGCTTTGTTTGACCGCGCCATTTGCTGCACCGACCGTTGCACCTGCAACGGCGCCTCCGACGACGCTTCCGCCACTTACCGCCGCGACAGTGCCGCCGACGACCGCACCTTTTATCGCTTGATCAGCGACGTAATCCGCTTGGGCAGTTGCGGTCATAGCGATCAAGATTGCTCCTGAGAGGGGTGCGATAAAGACGTTTTTAATAAGGTTTTTCATTGGATTCATCCTTGTTTTTAGCAGGCAACCAATGTGGCTGCCTTGTGCTATCGAATTAGGTGAAACTCACGCCCGCTTTCTTTTGGCGATGAGACAAGGTTTTGTTGATCTTGGACATCTTTAAAACGCCAAGATCTTGTCTTGCGGTTCAAAAGCCGTAAAAAAACTAGCGACCGCATTGAAGGCAGACGACCTATGAAAATACGGTCTAATCTATTTTCGGAAACATATTATGTATCTCTAATAATCTCTATCGAGACATTATCGACCGGCTCTTCTGAAACTCGCCGGTGTGCCTCCGGTCCATCTTTTGAACGCAACCGAGAAGGCAGCCTGATCAGCAAATCCAAGCATGAAGGCAACTCTTGCGACTCCTTCGCCCGCACGAAGCATACGTTTTGATAGGTCGCATAGGACACCATCCAGAAGCGCTTTGAAACTCGTCCCTTCTGCAGAAAGGTGACGCGTCATCGTACGGCGCGTCAAGCCAAGTACCCCGGCAATTTCATCACCATGAGGGATGGGGCCTGGAAGGCGCTTTCCAAGCAGGTCTACAATCTTGTCAGAAAGGCTTTTAAGCGTATCAGGTTGTGACTTTAACTGTTCTTCTCCATGTTTGTGCAAGTGACCTAATAATACCGGGTCAGCCGTGGGGATTGGAAAGCTCGTACTGTTGGGCGGCAAACGTAAGGCATAGCCTGATTTAAACCCTTCGACATCGCACCCCGCGAGTGTCGACAGCAACGCACAATGATCGGTGTCATCTGTTTCCAGCTCAATCGATATTGGACCAAGTTCACCGGACGTAAATTGCTGGATGCGATTGTAAAGGCCAAATAGTAACATTTCGCGATGCCGGGGATATTGGTGCGCTGGGATCACGTTGCTATCAAGCGTGATCCATTGTGCATCTGAATGCTCAATTACGTCCAACCTGAGGTCCGGGTCGATCATCGCGTAGAAGCGTTGGGTCAGGGTAATTGCACTTCCAATCGTTTCAGATGCTCGAACGATATATGTCACAAGTGTACCAGGCCCTCGCGCGCCAAGACCAACACGAGCGGCGAATGTCTTGTCCTCAAGGGCATGGCAAGCGGTCTCAATCACACCCGCTTCGTGAAGCAATTCTACCCTTGCGTCCGGCCCCTCGATAGCTTCGGCAGATGTACCTGCCATTTTAAGAAGTTCAGGGAAGGAAACACGCGACGCCGGTTCTTGTGCAAAAATGCGACCGACATGCTGCAACCTGCTTGCACTGACACGTGGCATTATTCGGCCCTCCTTTGATTGGCCCGTTACCTTTTCTAAAAAAACCGGATGAATCTATTGTCCAAAACCCAACAAGAAATGTCCAGAACCCTAATGATCGCGAAGGTGGTCGCGGTTAGTTCCTGATTATCAAAAAGGAAAAGACCAATGTTCTACTTCGCAAGATATTACCGTCTCCTTAAGGCAATCCAATCGTCCGGTAGAACTGAACGGTCGGGTGACGAAGTCACCAAACGACACGCACTAACTCTTGGTGAGAAAACGCGGGGGGAACAACGATGGGACCCACCGTACAAAACTAAGAAGCCTACGCTCAATACGTCTCAGTAACGCGTCAACAGCTGCCATCAAAGTTCGAAAACTCTCCATGTAGCCCAACTGCCATATCTTTATAGGAACCAAACAAATGAAACTTCCAGTGTTATGGATGACGCCTTTATTCGGCTTCATCTCAACTCCTGCAATTGCCGCCGGGGGCGATCCCCGTTGGTGGGTCGCACCTGGTCAGACTGATGACTATGCATGGGTTGGGCTGATCATCTTTTTCTTGATTATACTGCTGGTCGCCCATCTCTACGCCCGGTTTGACCGCTACACCGAACACAAGGCAACTGGTACGCCTCTACGCACAACTATTCCCGTAATGTTGACCGTAGCACTGGCTTACGAACTGATGCCTGCGCTTGGCCACTTTAGCATTTTGCTACCCGGAGCCTTACTTTTGACCGCAATTGCACGTGATTTCATGTTGTGGTGGCGTCCGTTGGATGAGGAGGCAGTAAGATGATCGAGATCCTTGTCACTTCCTTCCCTTTTGTTCTGCGCGTGATCTATTTGCGTTGGCGCGGCATGCCCATAACCCTTTACAATGTACATAGAGCAGTTGTTCTGTGGTTTATTTTGGCTTTGGCAGTGTTCTTTGCAGTCTTCTACTACTATCCAAAATCCTATACGGGTCTCGTGCCATTTCGCACGGTTCCTGTTGTCGCTGAGAGCGGTGGTACCGTCACACAGGTGTTTGTCAAAGGGGGCGACCGTGTAAAGTCTGGTGATCCATTGTTTGCTGTTGAGAACGCATCGGAACAAGCCGCGGTTGAGTTCGCATCCCGCAAAGTCGAAGAAATCGAAAGTGCCAAGCTCGCGGCAAAGCTTCAAGTCGCAACTGCCGAAGCCGTTCTCGATGCAGCGGTGACCCTGATGGAACAAGCTGAACTTAGTTTAATGGATCATCGCTCACTGCAAGCTAAAGGATCCGCAGCATTTCAAGTAAGCCAACTTGAGCGGGCTCAGGCGACGCTAGACACTCGCACAGCCGAGGTCGAAGCGGCGGAAACACAGTTGGGCGTAGCTCAAGTCCAAGCAAATGCCATCATTCCAGCGCAACTTGCCTCTGCACGTGCGTCATTGAAGCAGGCTGAGGTGGAATTGGGGAAAACCGTAACACATAGTTTTGTCGACGGAACCATTGAACAAGTCACGCTGAATATCGGTTCTCGGGCAGCGCAAGCGGCAATGAGCCCTTCCATGCTCATCATTCCTGATAGAAATGATGAAGTCCGTGGTCGTATTGTGGCTGGTTTTTCGCAGGTTTCGCGCACTGAATTGTATGAAGGTATGGCTGCTGAAGTGGCATGTGAAAGCAATTTTAACATATCGATGCGAAACACAATTTTGCCCGCAAGGATCGTACGCATTCAAGAACCAATCTCGTCAGGGCAACTGGCGCCGAGCGGACGCTTGATCGAACCCAGTGAGAAGGCAAAACGTGGTCAAGTCGTCGTACATCTTGACCTTGTCTACCCAGAGCACCGGGCACTTCTGGTTCCCGGAAGTGGCTGCATTGTTCAATCCTACAACGGTGGTCTCAATGGCGAGATGGAGGGCTCAGTGGTCGCTCATGCGATCGAAGCTATGGGTATCATCAAGGCGGTTGGGCTCCGGATAAAAGCATGGCTGGGTCTGACCGCTGGGATCGGCTTGATCGGTGGTGGACACGCTTGATTTGTCAAAGACAGCGCGGCGACCAATCCGGTTGCCGCGCCAAGCACCTCACAGCTCACTCTTACGCTGTCTTGCCAGTTTGGGTCGGCACTCTCCGGACCAATGAAAATGTCATCGAACCCATCGCGGTTCACCTCCCCTGCAGAGCAACTGAATAACTGCCTTTGTCCCCCGCGTTGACTCCGTCGAGGCGAAATCCGTGGGCGCCCTTGAAAAGGGATAGTTGGAAGACTGACTTCAATAGCTTGAAGGCTTGAACTAAGTTGTAACTATGACTGATCAAATAGCATATTCGCGATAGCAATGGGCACGTGGTTTAATTTTGTCTAGCGCTGCTAGGTTGGGCAGGTTTTGCATTGCTCATAGCTATGGAAGTCGATTTCGCATTCTTGTCGCGTTATTTAGCATTGTGATTGGGCGCTTTGGAGGTTGGAGACAGTTACTCAACCCGAATTTCAGTTCCAATCTTGGCTAAGGTGAGATCGTCCGCGAAATGAATGGTACCCTGACCCCGGACGGGTGGCTAATGCTCGGTCAGTCGTCGACGAGCCCGGGCCAAGGTTGAGTCTCCAGAGAATGAGAACTGCCATTCATAGACAACAAGTAAACGGCCGTTAAGCCCTGCATGCCAACCCCTCCTAGGGCTGATGGCAAGGCCTGCTTTGGACTGGCATCAGCCGGTCAAAGTGCAAGTGCTCTTGTTGATTTGCCTGCTTGCAACCTCCGCGTGCCTTTCAGGCAGAGTCCCCGTGTTAGGGGTCCCGGCTGGGGTCGGTGGGGTTACTGGAGAAGAGAGCGATTTTGTTGCCTTGGGGATCGCGCAGGTAGCTGACGTAGAAGGTTGCTCCGTAGGCGGGGCGGAAGCCGGGTTGGCCTTCGTCTGAACCGCCGGCCGTGAGGGCGGCGGCGTGGAGAGTACGGACTTGGCCTTGGTCTGTTGCCTCGAACGCGACCATAGCGCCGTTACCGGCAGAAGCGGGGCATCCGTCAAAGGTGGGTTTCACATAGAAATCGGGCAGGGTGGGCGTTTGGCCTGCGGGCACGGGCAGGGCGTAGCTGAGCCCCTCCGGGCCTTCGGATAGGGTGTAGTTCAAGGCGGGCAGGAAGGCCGAATAGAACAGTTTGGCGCGGGGGATGTCATCGGCTCCGACGGTGACGTAAGCAATCATGCGAGGGCTCCTGTATTGGGGCGTTGGGCGGTGATTGTGTGAGGGTAGGTCACCCGCCGCAGCAGCGCAATTAGAGAGGGTTTTTTGGGTCTCGCAGCGATGGGTGTTTGTGGCTAGGGTGCGGGAATGTGCAGTCAGTATTCGGGGAGGAGACCTTATGGTCTGGATTAAAACGGTGCCATTTGAAGAGGCGACGGGAAAGCTGAAGAAGTTGTATCAGCGGGTCACGGGGCCGGATAACAACGTTGATAACATCATGATGTCGCACAGTTTGCGTCCCCACACGATGGAAGGGCACATGGTTCTGTACAAGAACGTGCTGCATCATACCGGCAATACGCTGCCCAAGTGGTTTCTGGAAACCCTTGGCGTGTGGGTCAGTTCGCTGAACGGCTGTGCCTATTGTGTCGAGCATCATTTTCAGGGGATGCAGCGCGAGCTGGGCGACGAAGCGCGGGGGCTGGCGATCCGGGCAGCGTTGGAGGCGCGCGATCTGACGGATGTGCCCTTGGACGATGCGCAGGTGGCGGCGTTGTTCTATGGGCGCAAGTTGACCGAGGCCCCGGCGGAGATGGTCAAGGCGGATGTGAATGCGTTGCGGGCCGTGGGCTATGACGATGGCGAGGTGTTGGAGATCAACCAGCTGTGCGCCTATTTCTCTTATGCGAACCGGACGGTTCTGGGGTTGGGGTGTTCGACCAAGGGGGACGTTTTGGGCCTGTCACCGAACAACTCGGATGATCCCGATGACTGGGGCCACAAGTAAAGATTGGGCCTGAAGGGCAACACCTGCGCAATCACGGGCTCGGAGAGGGTTGGTGGTTGCGCACATGCGCGGGGGCTGAGTTGTGTAGCCGGTCGTCGATTGCGAAGACCACCTGAATGAGGGCTTAAGGGGTCCTAACAGCGCCACATACGTGTTGAGGAAGAAACGCTTTGTTGTGAAATTAGGGCCCTCGTGTTGTTCAAAATTCAGACCAAAAGGCAGAAGATGGCTCACAGAGGCTTCGCAAGGGTGCGATAAATCGTTCGGGGGTTCAATTTGGTCAAACCGAAAGCGACGAGGCGACCAGTTGAAATACTGACGCCCATCGTTGCCAACCACGATTAGGATGCCGTGAAAATACCAGCCGGACGTCGATTTGTATCCCGAATCCTAGAAAACCCTCGCAAGTCCCAGATAGAGCTGACGTCCGACGACGGGCCGTGGTGCGAAATGCAAAGAGGATAGCCCGCAGAAATGCGGTTGGCCTGAAATACGACTGACGGGACTGACAGAAGAGACCACGCGGCAGCAGTGGCTGAGAGGGCCATCCCCGAGAAGGCCAATCGCGCGCCTTTTGATCCGTAGCGCCTGATTGCCAAGCACAGCACACTTGACGCGACTGCGAGTGAGATAGCACCACCATGCGCCATCGACAAAAGCGTAGAGTGAGGCGACGAGAACGCCGCGCTGACAAGTGTGAGAAACAGCCCAACCAGCAAAGCCGCAATTGCCAAAGGCCAAATTCGCGCGGGCGATGCGGGGCTTGGCAATGCAATCCTTAGATGACTGATGCGGCGGGTAATGCGGGGGCAGACCAAACGAGCAACACCGCGGCCTTACCCACAGTCATCGCCCCCCCCAAACAGCTTTGTATCATTGAGCTGTATGAAGCCTGCGAAAATGAGGGCAGCAAAGGCCAGAAGAACAACTGACGTTTTCTTCAAGGTTCGCGGTTCCCCATCTGGAATGATTTGTGCAGTATCCTAAAAGAATCAGCACTTTGTCGCGTAGAGGAGCCATAAACGCAATCGAAGGACCTGATCTAGTGAAATGGTCTGCTCTTTGTTTCGTGGATCATTGGATTGCAATTTATGGTGGCAATTGCGTCTATCGCGCAGCCTTCCGCAATGAGGTGCCAACATTATTGCTGACCAATACGTTGTGTGACCACACTTCAAAAAATTTGTCTTTTGGGGATTTTAGGCATTGATCTCAAGTTGACTTGAGGAAGTACAGAGTAAAGCGCTGAACGTTAACAAAGGTGCATGTGATAGTATGAAGACCCTTTCTCGAGCTGATCAGCTGCCACGATTCATTGTGGCCAGTGGCATGACCAATCTCGCCGATGGCATTGCGGTGGTGGTTTGGGCGTGGATCGCATCGTTGCTGAGCCGCGATCCGCTTTTGATTGCATTGATGCCTGTGGCGTTGCGGCTGCCGTGGTTTCTGTTCGCACTGCCCGCGGGCGTGGTGACGGACCGGGTGGATCGGCGGCGGCTTATTCTGGCGATGGATGTTGTGCGGGCTTTGGCGTTTGGGGCTGCGGGGCTGGTGATTTGGCTGTCGCAGCCTTTGGCGACCCCGGTTGAGGATGGCACGTCAATGCCGGTGCTGTTTGGCGCGTTGTTGGGCTGTGCGTTGGTCGTGGGCATTGCCGAGGTGTTTCGGGATAATGCAGCACAAACGATGTTGCCGGCGATGGTGCCTGCGGCACAGCTAGAGCGCGCCAATGGGCGGCTTTGGAGTGTGGAGCTGGTCGGGAATTCTTTGTTGGGCCCCGTGCTGGGTGCGTTCTTGATCGCTTCGGTGATCTGGCTGCCGTTTGTTTTGAACGCGGTGGTGTTTGTGTTGGCGACACTCCTGATGCTGAGCGTACGCGGTCAGTTTATGCCGGACCGCACCGAAGCGGGGCATTGGCGTGATGAGCTGAAGCAAGGAGTGGATTATCTGCGCGGTGCACCGTTGTTGCGATTGTTGGCGGGGCTGACCGGGGTGTGGAACCTGTTGCATCAGATGGTTGTGATTGCCCTAATTCTACATGTGCAGGAAAACTTGGGACTGGGGGCCACCGGTTATGGGTTGATCCTGGCCGCCGGGGCCATTGGCGGCATTCTGGGGGGCTTTGTGGCGGACCGGATTGTTCAGAAGATGGGGCCGGGAGCGGCGGCGCAGTGGATGACGTTGGCCTCGGGCGTGGCGTTCATCGCGATACCGCTGGCACCGAATGGGATTGCATTGGCTTGTGTGCTGGCAGCGTTCGAATTTACTGGGCTGGTGTGGAACACTGTGTCGGTGTCCTATCGTCAGCGCACAATTCCGAATGTGTTGTTGGGACGGGTCAACAGTATTTATCGGCTGTTGGCCTGGGGGATGATGCCTGTTGGGCTGATCCTGTCGGGGGTGATTGTCAGTTTGGCCGAAAACATCATGTCCCGCGAGCTTGCGTTGGGGATGCCGTTTGTGGTGGCGGCGATTGGGGCGGTGGCCTTGACGCTGTTTGCCTGGGGCCCGTTGGGGCGTGGCTTTGGCGCCGCCACGGTTGACGTTTAAAACGTGGGGGTGCTCTAGGGCATTGGCGAGTGCCCTTGAGCAATATCGTTTAGGGGCGGATCAAGCGGCTTTGCGAGTGATCAGGCGCATGACTGCAACCATCACGATGCCGTAGAGTACGTGGCCGACCAGTGCGACCCATGTGATACCTGTGAAGTTCAGGAAAAAGGGCAAGCCCGCAAAGGTGGTGATGCCACCAATGGCAAAAACCCAGAGACCAAACCCGTAGATCGCGGAGGGCAGGAACCAGTGGGTGTTGCCCATCACACGGGTCCAAATGGGTTCAAAAATGAACAACCAACCCACCGGGTAGCCTATCAGGCCAACAAGGTAGAAGTGGACAAAGTAGCCTGCAAAGTCACCCGAGGGCAGGCCAAGCGTTGAAAGCAGGCTGCGCGCAAGCCCGTGGGGCGACAGGTTGGCAAAGCCCAATGCCGGGCTGATCATCTGTCCCCAGAGATCAAAAGCGTTGCTGGCGAAGAAGCCTGAGATGAACATTAACCCCAAGGTCTGGACGTTCAGCGGCGGAAAGGTGCGGGAAGACGTGCTCATTTTTGGGCCTCATCAATTACGTGTCTGGTGAACTGTAAGCCTGCATTTAGGCACGATATCAATTCTGTGACGGGGTTCTCGCGAGATGGTGAGAGAGGAACCCGGTTTTGTAACATGCGGCTTTGGGTGGTGATGTCCGGTTGGTGGTTAGGAAGCCGTCCCCCAATTAGGTGATATAGAGAAGATCATTTGATTGCGCGGTTCCCGTCCGAAACAAGTCAGGACCCGTGAAGACGATTGTTAGGTAGCAATTGGAGGCTCGTAATTTGTGCTTTGATCTAACGAGACTGCCTCTGATCTAGAAAGCCCCTGACATTTTTCGCGGTAGGATCCGGTGACTAAGTTGCGAGCGTTTGTCGCCTTTTTGTTCGGGGTGCTGACGGGTGGTTCAGCAAAGGTCACTTTTCCTGAATGCAAAGTAAAAAAGAAATGAGTTGGCACGGTCAGGGGGGTACAGTCAAAGAAGTGGCAACGGTATAACGGCAACCGGCCTCATCTTTTTCTTGAATCCCTAAAGGGGCTCAAGAAGACGAAGCGCGAATTACAGCGACCGCAGAAAAATCTGGCCAGCAAGAACAGCAACCATTGTGCCTGCAAGGATCTCCAGCGTCGCAGCTGCTCGCACTGCGCCCGGACCCTGCCATTGCATCAGTGTGCCTTTGCGGATTGTGACCGCTGCCACTGCAACAACAACAGTGAGCAAGGCCGTGCCCAATCCCATGGCGAAAGCACCGGCAACCCCTGCCCACAGGATGTCCATACGCCATGTGAGAAGCAGCAAAAACACGGCTCCCGTACAAGGCCGGATCGCCACTGCACCAACAATCGCAAGCGCATCCCGGATTGAAGACATCTCTGCTGCTTCCTCTGCCGTCGGCCCATGCCGGTGCCCGCAGGTCGGGCAATTTTCGGTATGATGCGCGTCGAGGCTTTCATGGCTATGATCATGGGGCAGGCTATGCCGACTGAGAAACAACCGCCGAAGGCCTCGGATCAACAGCCACAGACCAACAAGCGCGATCAATCCGTATGACAGGGGCGCCAGTACGTCGTCCGCCGCGCTGGTTAGCTGTTCCCTGCTCCAATCCAACAGCAGTAGCCCGCCCACGACAAGCAGAACAGCCATTGCCGCCTGCGCCAACGATGCCGCCAGCGACAACCCGGCCAGCCTTAGTAACGGCACAGGTTTACCCAAACCATAGCCTCCGATCACCAGCTTGCCGTGCCCGGGCCCTGCTGCGTGAAAAAAACCATAGGAAAAACACAAGGCAAGCAGCGCCGCAAGCGCTCCCGGCTCTCCGTTGCGAAGCGCTCGCAAGCCCCTTGCCATGGCGTTTTGCACATTGCGCTGCCCTTCTGCTGCCCAAGCAAGGACTGCCTCGGCCCCTCCAAAAACCCAAAGCCAAACAGCGACCACCAAAACTGCTGCTGCTAGCAGGAATGCACTTTTGCGCATCTTACTCTCCGCAACTCAGCCGCACGGTATCAGCAAATGCTTCACCAACTTCAGGATAAGCATTCTCAGTCTGGTCCACAGGCGTCGCGTACAGCAGCTCTTCTACTTTATCATAGGCAGCAATCAGATCTGGTGGGGTTGTCTCTCCCGTGCAGCCACCTGTAACTTCCAAACCCTGGTTCAAAGTATATGCAGTATAATAGGTGGGGTCATAAGCCTTGAAAACCACTCCGTTTGCTAAAGACGGCTCGAGCAGCGTTCTACGATGGCGGGTGGTGATCTGTCCGCCTGAAACGTTTGTCATCAGATGTTCGGCACCATTCAACGCCAACGCTTTTCCGCCCTGCGTCAAGTAAATATCACCGTCAAAGCCTTCGCTCCACTGTAGATCAAAACCCTGTAGCTTTGCCAACTCTTCCGATGTCAGCTCCCCATCAAAATCCGCGTCCAACCCCAGATCCTCAAAGATTAGAAGGGAGTAAAACTCATCATAAGCCCAAGTCACTTCTACGGCCTCAAGCTGTCCGTCATCCGTGACGAGCACCTTCAAAGCGGTGTCGACAAAAATATGCGGGTGCGCGCTTACTCCGCTGGGACCCAGCGCGATAGCAACAAGAATGGGTAGAAATTGTTTCATGCCCTATTCTGTAGGGTGCTGCTTTGTCCTGATCAAGCAATGACCCATATGGAAGAGAAATTGCTTTGTTCGTTGGCCCCAGCGTTCGGATCTTGTGCACTTCGGATATCTCTATCGAACGGTTGTGGATCGAAGCGGACATTAGACAAGTTTGGTAGGGATGCTCAGGGAATTAGTAGGATCAAGGGCAACAATGTGGGATGTCGTTTGCGTCCGTTTATAAAACAGTAAGGTCGGCTTCTAGAACCATACCAATGAAGAAATTTGTCACCCGCTGCAAATCTTGCAATCCCTTCAAGCTATTTGTGCAAAAGAATCCACCTGTATGTGGGATCTTCTCGTCCCACATCCTGATGTGGCAGCACGTTTCACAAACTGACCGCAGGTGCGTTGGAGACCGCGTAGGTTACGAGCGCCCAAACGATCGAGGATTGATATGATCGTGGACATAACAAAATGAAGATCGTGTCTCAAAAGATCAAAGTTCTCAATTGGAACACTCATTCTCTTTTCCGTTGATCGGACATGTCGCCAAAACTCGACATCAGAGTCTGTAAAAGCGGGCAAAGTTGACGGTGGATGATCCCGCAGCTTAGCCTTGTAAGTGAGGCCTCTTACTGCACCAAGGGGGCAGCGAGGTTGGGAAAAAGGGGAAAGGGTTTATGTCATTTCAACTCTCTGGCAATGCACCAGAAATATATGAAAATATAATGGTACCGCTATGGTTCGGACGTTGGGCAGAGGCCCTTCTGACATTTGTTTCTTTGAAAGCCGGCGAAACCGTTCTCGATGTTGCTTGTGGGACCGGCGTGACGACCCGAATAGCTAAGCGGGATGTCGGCAGTGATGGGCGAGTGATTGGGTTGGACATCAATGGAGGGATGCTTGCGAAGGCCCGTGAACTGGCTGCTGACATGGATATTACATGGATCGAAAGCGATGTCATTGAGACGGGGCTTTCGGAGCACAGTGTCAATGCGGTCATACCCCAGCATGGCTACCACTACTTTCCTGACCAACCTGCTGCGCTAGCTGAATTCTATCGCGTTCTTGTCCCATCGGGGCGCATCGCAATGTCTATATGGGATGGGCACAGTGCCTACACCAAAGCTATTTGCTCCGCTGTGGAGAAATTCATTTCCCCTGAAATTGCGAGGAAGCAACGCAGTCAAAGGGAAACACCTTCAGCAGAAAGGTTGATTGCGAGATTTTCGGAAGCCGGATTTCGTAATGTTGCTGTTGTACGCCAAGAATTGTTGATCAAAGTTCCCTTGGCTGCAAAGTTCGTCCCGCTACACCTTGGATCGATGCCAATCGCTAGCTCATTTCACAATCTTCCTGATGAAAAGAAAGAGGAACTTATTGCTGACGTCGCCGATGCATTGAGAGGCAATATCGCTGGTGACCAGCTTGTGTATCCAGATGTCGTCAATGTCGTGACGGGGATAAAGTAATCCGGTTTTTTGGGCGTGGAAGCTTATGTCCCGGTACTTTGGACTCAGTGGTGCCGTTCACTGCATGGAGTAGTCCTTGGGCTGCACGCAATATTATAGCGCGTGCATAACTTTACACGCGCCATGTATTTGCAGTCAGGCCTCGCCCCCTGATTTCAGGGCACGTTGAAAAGCGGGGCGGGCTTGGATGGCTTGGGTAAAGGCGGCTAGCTTCGGAAATTCCGCGTCGCGGCCCAGACGCGCGACGACACCGGCAGGAAAGCTGAGCATGATGTCGGCTGCGGACAGGTTATCCAGCACAAAGTGGCCCGAGGGACGCAGCAGGCTTTCCATATAGGCAAAGTGGCTAGTCAGTTCCTGTTGGATGCGGGGGTGCAGGGGGGCACCGGCCTCGCCCAGTAGCCCGACATAGAGGTTGAGCAGGATTGGAGTCATCACCGACCCTTCGGCGAAGTGCATCAGCTCTAAGTGGCGGATGTATTCTGGTGTGCCGAGGGGCGGGATCATCTGTGGCCCATGCGCGGCGCAGATCAGTTCAACGATAGCGGCGGATTCGGTGATCAGCTGGCCATCCATTTCGATCATGGGGGATTTTCCCAGCGGGTGCATAGCGATCAAGTCGGGCGGTGCCAGTCGGGTTTTGGCGTCGCGCTGATAGGCGATCACCTCGTAGGGCACACCGAGTTCTTCTAGCAGCCAAAGGATACGCAGGGACCGGGATTGGTTGAGGTGGTGAACTTTGATCATGGGGGCGCTCCGGTTACGGGTGCCAGTTGCGGATTGCGTCGGCAACGGCTTGGGGTTGTTGATGGCAGAGCCAGTGGTCTGCACCGGGAATCGTGACGCGGGTCAGGTCGGGGGCAAAGTCTTCGAGCCCATTGGTGGATTCAGGCAGCAGTGCCTTGTCGTCATCGCCCCAAATTAGCAGATGGGGTTGGGGTACGTGCAGCTTATCCAGCGGCAGGTTGGGCAGATCGGTGAGCGGTTCGCCCGGCGCGGCAACACGCAGCGGCGAGGCGCGGTACCAGTTCAACATGCCGTTCAGGCGACCGGGACGCGCCCATTCTGTTTTGTAGCGAGCCAGTGTTGCGGCATCAATCCAATCGGTGCCCACGTGATGGCGAAAGAAACGTTCGAGGTTCTTATAATCATTGGCCGAAAAGATCTCGGCGGCGTCGTCGCGGCGCAGGGTGTGGATGTATTGCGAGGCGGCGGATTGCGCGCCACCCGCGGCCATTTCGCGTTGGAACGGCACCGGGTGCACCCCGTTGGCGATGATCAGGCGGCTGACCAGATGCGGTTGGAACATCGCCAGCCCATATGCAACAGCCGCGCCCCAGTCGTGGCCCATCACTGTGACCGGGGCGTCAAACCGGTCGATCAGGGCGACCATGTCGGACACCAGCGCAGCGGTGGAATAGTTCTTGACCCCATCGGGCGCCCAGCTTTGGCCATAGCCCCGTTGATCTGGGGCAATGCAATGAAACCTGTCTTGCAGATAGGGGGCCAGATCTGCCCAAGCCCCACCGTATTCGGGAAAGCCGTGCAGCATTAGCAGGGGCGATAGGTCAGGTTCACCCCAGGTTCTGACAAAGAAATCCTGCCCGTTCAGGGCGATGGTTTTGGTTTGCATCCGTGGGCTCCCTTAGGGCTGACTAAATACACTCAAGCAGCCCCAATGTGAAAAGGGAACTTTGAGGGTTCAGTTACCCTTCGTCAGGGTTTCGAATGTGAGGCCTTGGCCTGTGCGGGCCGCAAAACCTTTCCAATGGGTGTGGTCATCGGTTTCTTTGCCTGCATCATCCACAGCGACAACTCCATCAGCGGCGCGGGTTACCAAATCAAAATAGGCGGCTTTGTTTCCGTCAACCTTGAGGTGTTGGTCCATGAAGGCGGTGGCAAAGTGTTGAGTGATGTTGTTCATCCGGTTTGTGTCCCACACGGCATCAGCGTAGTGGTCGAACGGAATGAAATCGAGCGTTTCGACCGGTTCCCAGCTTTCGATTGGGGCTGGCATGGGGGCGGCGGCATTGTGATTTGCGCCTTCAAAAGTCAACAGGTGACGGTCGGTGCCTATGGTGCCTGCAAAGATCTGACGCATTGCGGCGTAGACCGACACATCATCCGCGCCACCCGCCATAAGCATCAGCGGTTTTTCAAAACCCGCCAGCCCGGTTGTGTCCCAAAAACCGGTGTTCATGCCCCAAGGCCCTATCGCAATGATCGCCTTGACCCGATCATCAACAAGTGCTGCGTGGCTGTCGGATCCGGCGAGATGTTTGGCGAGAAGCCCATTTGGCGTTCCCCAGCTGTATTCGGTCGAGGCTTGCGTAACACCCGCACCGCCAAAGATGAGCGCGCCATAACCACCCATGGAATAGCCGATCACGCCGGTTTGGCTGGTGTCAGTGATGGCGCCAAGTGGACCGCCAAGGGACTCCATCTGGTCAATGACGAACCGCTGGTCGATGGGGCGGTTCAATAAGGTGGACCCAAACGCGGCTTGATCGGAATAGATGCTGTCGGTGTGGTCGATAGAGACGGTGACGTATCCCTTGGAAGCGAGGTTTTCACCCAGATGGGACATCAGAAATCGATTGCCAGGGTAGCCGTGGCTGATCACAATCAGGGGGTAGGTTGTATCGCTGACGGGCGTCGCGTCGCGTGCGGCGCGGCCATGCAGCGTTACCTCGGTTTGCCCATCGCGCAGGTTGGCCTGATAGGTGCCGCCCTGTTCTGTTCCATCAACTGCTGGATACCAGACCTCGACCGTGAGGGGGCGATCATAAAGCGGCGCGGCGTCTGCCGTAGTGTTGAGGATATCGATTTGGCCGGGATTGGTGAATTGTAGGGTCTGCACGCCGATGGGCAAAGCTCCGTAAGGCGCCAGTTCGGGGGCATCAGGGCGCACGCGATCAATCCGGTTTTCGGCGGCGACACCGGTTGCGGTCAAGCTCGCGACGACAGCGGCAGCAGTGAAAGTGGTTTTCATGATTGGCTCCTTAACGCTTGAATTGATCGCCCGACAGATTGTCTCTGAGGTATGAGGGCGGCGGATTTGCTGGGTACTGGTTCAGGTCCGAGTGAAGCAGGGTAGACGGTGCATTGAAATGAAACACTGCAGTGACCCTCCGTCACCTCATGGAATTTCACTAATGTCCACATCATCGACACTTATGTTGATGATTGTAAAAGTCAGAATTTGTTGACCGGGATCAAAGTGAGCCTTCGCGGGGTGGGGTAGGATGCGCTCAAATCAAAAACGGACAGGAGACGACCCTATGGCAACAGCCCCCAACGCCGACAAAATTGCGCTGGTTTCTACCTCAAAAGAAGAGGCTGCAAAGGAGGCAGCCGTAGAGACACAGGCCGCACCGATTCCTGCAAATGACAAAGGCGACACGCAAGCCACGCCCAAAGGCAAGGCCGCCGTTCCAAACGCCGAGCGCGTGCGGCAGGCGTTTGAAACGGGGCGGTATCCGTATTCGCGCAAGATGCCCCGTCGTAAGTACGAAGCGGAAAAGGCGCGGTTGCAGGCAGAGTTGCTGAAGGTTCAGCATTGGGCGCAGGAAACCGGCGAACGGTTCATCTTGCTGTTTGAGGGGCGCGATGCGGCGGGTAAGGGTGGCACGATCAAGCGGTTCATGGAACACCTGAACCCCCGTGCTGCACGCGTGGTGGCGTTGAACAAACCCAGCGAAGAGGAAAAGGGCCAGTGGTATTTCCAGCGCTATGTGCGTGAGCTGCCCACCGAGGGCGAAATGGTGTTTTATGACCGCTCTTGGTACAACCGGGCCGGTGTGGAACGGGTGATGAATTTCTGCGCTCCCAACGAGTACCTGGAATTTATGCGCCAGACGCCCGATCTGGAACGGATGTTGGTGCGTTCGGGCATCCGCTGCTACAAATACTGGTTCTCGGTCACGCGCGAAGAGCAGCTGCGCCGGTTCAAATCGCGTGAGACAGATCCGTTGAAACAGTGGAAACTGAGCCCTATTGATAAGGCGTCGTTGGGCAAGTGGGATGATTATACCGAAGCCAAAGAGGCGATGTTCTTTTACACCGACACAGCTGATGCACCTTGGACGATCATCAAATCCAATGATAAGAAACGCGCACGCCTAAACTGTATGCGCCATTTCCTGTCGACCATTGATTATCCGGATAAAGATCTGGATGTAGTGGGCGAACCTGATCCGTTGATCGTTGGTCAGGCGCATCATGTGATCCATCGCTCGGAACATATACTGGGTACAGCTTTGCACCCGGATGGGCGGACGAAGTAAGCGCATGTTCTGATCTATCAGGATGAAGAATGCGTAGGTGAGCGGTGTTCGCCTGCGTTGCGCAGATGCCATATGCGCCCGAACGCGGCATCTGCGCATGTATTGATTTCAATCCCCTAGTGAACAGCCAATCGGTGACGTTTTTCTGTTGCTTTGTGTCGTTGGGTTGAATTTTTCGACGTGTCATTTTGAAACTTAATAGTCGCCTCTTGTATGAGGCGAAACTCCGCCCTAAGCCTGTTGGGTGAATAAAGTTATGACATATGGCGGGCATGCCCGCGCGATCGCCGTGTTGGGGTTGCCGCTAGTTGGCGGGCACCTAGCACAATTTGCCATTGGTTTGACCGATACGGTCATGTTGGGCTGGTACGGGGTTGAGGAGCTGGCGGCGGTGACGTTGGCCGGAAGCTATTTCTTTATCCTGTTCATGCTGGGCGGTGGGCTTGCCATTGCGATCATGCCGCTGGTTGCGGCGTCGGATGCGCAAGGGGATGATACCTCGATCCGGCGGGTGACGCGCATGGGGCTGTGGCAGACGCAACTCTATGGACTGTTGGCGATGGGGCTGCTGTGGTGGTCCGAGCCGATCTTGTTGGCCTTGGGGCAAAAACCTGATGTGGCCTCGTTGGCGGCAGAGTATCTGCGCGTTGCGGGCTGGGGTATATTCCCAGCGCTGTGGGTGATGGTGTTGAAATCCTATCTTGCGGGGCTTGAGCGCACGCAGATCGTGTTGTGGATCACAATTCTGGCTGCTGTGGTCAATGCCATGGGGAACTATGCGCTGATTTTTGGCAACTGGGGTGCACCACAGTTGGGTATTCAGGGGGCCGGGATTGCATCGGTCGTGACACAGGTGGTGTCGCTGATTGCGGTGGTCATTTACGCGCTGCGAGTGTTGCCCGAGCATGCGCTGTTTCAGCGGTTTTGGCGCCCTGATTGGGAGATGTTTGGACGTGTGTTCAAGATCGGTCTGCCGATTGGTTTAACCAATCTGAGCGAGGTTTCGATGTTCGGGGCGTCGGCCTTTATGATGGGGTGGATTGGCACGGTGCCGTTGGCGGCGCATGGGATTGCGGTGCAGTTGGCAGCGGCGACCTTTATGGTGCATCTGGGTCTGAGCAACGCGGCGACGATCCGGGCAGGCAATGCGTTTGGGCGGCAGGATCGGGCGCATATGGCGCGCGGTGCAGTGGTTGTTACGGCGATCTCGTTGGCGGTTTCAGCGGTGTCCGTGGTGATTTTCCTAACCTGTTCGGATTGGCTGATTTCGTTGTTCTTGAAAGACGGAGAAGACAATCGTGAAGAGATCCTTGCAATTGGCGTTGGACTCTTGGGGATGGCGGCCCTGTTCCAGCTGGTTGATGGTATTCAGGCGATAGCGTTGGGCGTGTTGCGCGGTGTGCAGGATACTGCTGTTCCGATGGTGATGGCTGCACTGAGCTATTGGGTCGTGGGCATTCCAGCCAGTTATGTTTTTGGTTTTATCTTTGGGTGGCAAGGCATTGGCGTCTGGATGGGCTTGGTTTTGGGATTGGGTTGCGCAGCGGTGTTGCTGATGGCGCGGTTCTGGGGGCGCTCGATCAAACAGATTGGCACGGATGGTGTGCCTGCTGAGTGAGAGTACGCCCCTGACGTATCTAGGTGGCCGGGTTTAGGCCACCTGTTGGTGGACTTCGATCACGTTGCCTTCGGGATCCATGAAAAACACCTGATGCCATTCCTTGGCAAATGTGGTTCCGTAATCGGAATAAGGGATGCCATTATCGTCGAGTTTGCTCAGGAAGGCGGGTAGGTCATCGGTGCGAAAGGCGATATGGCCGCGTTCGACCGGGTTGATGACCTGATCGTGATTAAACCCCACATCAAAGGCGCGTTCCGCCAGATGCATCTGCATCGCACCTTCGGTCGCGAAGCGGATTTTTCCCGTGTAACCATGGTCTTTGGTGGCCTCGGTCCGAGGAAAGTTTTCTTGGGCGATGTCATCAAGGCCCAGCACATTGGTATAGAAATCATGCAACCGGTCGACGTCTTCGGAGACAAAGTTGATGTGATGGAATTCCAGTTTCATTAAACTACGGCCTTTGCTTTTTGTCTTGCTTGGCCTGAGCTTAGCGCTGGTGCGATTTGGTGGCTACTGTGTTTTCGGTCGGGTTGGCGGCGTTGAAGTGCAAGAAAGGGCTGGTGTTTTGCATCAAGGGACGGCTTGCTGTGGGTCCAAGCTAAATTTGGGGAGCGTTGGGCATGGTGACACCTCGGGTTGTGCAGATCAGGGAGCTGTTGAAGAGCATCGAAACAGGCGATCCAGGGCCGGTAGCTGTGGTCAATGAGAGTGCGTACATTCAGCACAATCCGCAAACACATGAGGGCAGCGACGGGTTGGCGCAGTTGTTCGCGCGGCTGTCCAAGACCGAACCACGCGTGAATATGGTCCGTGGGTTTCAGGACGGCGAGTATGTGTTCGCGCACATGGAATACGACTTTGCCAGTCGAAAGATCTGTTTCGAGGTGTTCCGGTTTGAGAACGGCCAAGCGGTTGAACATTGGGACAATATCCAAGAACGGCAGGGGCCGAACGGGTCAGGGCACAGTATGGTGGATGGCCCATCTGCAAGCACGGATCTGGACCTGACCGAGGTCAATCGGGCGCTGGTTCGATCGTTTGTTGAGTGCGTGCTGATCGACGGGCAGGTGGAGCGTTTTGAGGATTTTGTGGATGGTACCGCATACACCGAACACAACCCTCATATGGGCGATGATCTGGCAGCGTTGCGGAGCGTGCTTGATCCATCTTCGGCGGGGAGGCTGCGGATTGACTATCAGCATGTGCACCGGGTTCTGGCCGAAGGAAGTTTTGTGCTGAGCGTCAGTGAGGGCGAAGTAGGCGGTGTTCATTCCGCCTTTTATGATCTGTTTCGTGTTGAGGGTGGTAAGATTGTGGAACACTGGGATACCACCGAGAGTGTTGCCCCGCGCGCCGAGTGGAAGAACCAGAACGGCAAATTCTGATACGGGGGCATACGCCGCGCTCCAAGTGGCGGGTAAAGGCCGTTACCGCTTCATCAACCTATCTGCTTTCTTGCGTACCAGCACGGACCGCAGATCGTGCATCGCCAGCAGCAAATCGTCGGTGATTTCTTCCAATTGGTCATCACCTGCTTTGGATTGCGCCCAATGGGTGGTCAGGTTCAGGTAATCGACGGCGCGATGGATGTCGTCGATATCGCGTTCCGACAATAGGGCAATACGGTTGGCCATCCAGGTTTTGATTTCCTGACGGTCTTGTTTGGTTAAATCGCGCCCGCCGTGGGGTTTGATTTCGCCGTTGCGGATGTTCACAACGGCGATCTGGTCCATTTCAATCCGACGTTGCCGGTTTTCGGTGTCCACACGAAAGACAAAAGCCCCGTTGTCGCGGACACGGAAGTAGTATTCTGGCAGTTCGGTTGTCATGCGCTTGTCTGTCCTTCCATTACCCGCCAAAGGCTGCCATCTGGGTCGATCATCGCAAACATGCGAGGGGCGTCACCATTGGCTTGCATTGGCGCGGTGAGGCGTGGGGCGTCGTTGGTTTGGCTCCAGTGGTCCAGTGCGGTCCATTGGCTGTGTTGTGTATCGATGTCAGGCAGGCGCAAGCTGGCGGAAAACCAGCTTTCCTTGGGGTTCAGATCGGGATGAGGAAAGAATTCGACCATCATCCCGTTTAAATCCAAAATCATCCAACCCTCCCCACGATAGACGGTTTGAAAGCCGAGCGCGTGATAAAACACCTCGGTAATTCCAAAGTCCCGGCTGGGAAGGTTGGCGGTGATTTTGCCTGTTGTCATTGCAATCCTGCGCAGAATTTCTGAATGCGGGTGCAGGCCTCTTGCAGGGCCTCGTCAGACGTAGCGTAGCTGACGCGGAAGTTTGGGGAAAGCCCGAAGGCAGCCCCGAAGACCACGGCGACGTCGGCCTCTTCGAGTAGGGCGATGGCAAAATCCTCGTCGGTGTCGATTTTGGTGCCTTTGGGGGTGGTTTTCCCGATCAGCCCAGAAATCGAAGGGTAGACGTAAAACGCGCCTTCGGGTTTGGGACAGGTCATGCCGTCGATTTCGTTCAGCATTTTAACAACCAAATCGCGGCGGCGGACGAATTTTTCATTGTTGGGAGCGAGGAAATCCTGTGTGCCATTCAATGCTTCGACGGCGGCCCACTGGCTGATCGTGCAGGGGTTTGAGGTCGATTGTGACTGAACCTTTCGCATGGCCGAGATCAGCTCAACCGGGCCAGCGGTATAGCCGATGCGCCAGCCAGTCATTGCATAGGCTTTGGACACGCCGTTGCAGGTCAGGGTGCGGTTATAGAGTTGCGGTTCTACCTGCGCGGGGGTGCAAAATTCAAACCCGTCATAGGCGAGGTGTTCGTACATGTCATCGGTCATCACCCAGACGTGGGGATGGCGCAGCAGAACGTCGGTCAATTCTTTCAGCTCTTCGCGGCTATAGCCGGCACCGGTCGGGTTCGACGGTGAGTTGAAGATGAACCATTTGGTTTTGGGGGTGATCGCCGCCTCAAGCTGATCCGCGGTTAGTTTGAAGTTGGTCTGGATCGAGGTTTCCGCAACAACGGGCGTGCCACCAGCCAACAGCACCATATCGGGGTAGCTGACCCAATAGGGAGCGGGGATGACGACTTCGTCGCCTTCGTTCAGGGTGGCCATCAACGCATTATAGAGCGTCTGTTTTCCGCCAGTGCCGACAGAAATCTGGGCCGGTGTGTACTCCAACCCGTGGTCGCGCAGCATCTTGTCACAGACAGCCTGTTTCAGTTCAGGGATGCCATCTGGGGCGGTGTATTTGGTTTTGCCAGCTGCAATCGCTGCGATGGCGGCGTCTTTGATGTTTTGAGGGGTGTCAAAGTCCGGCTCGCCTGCGCTGAGGCCGATAACGTCGCGGCCAGCGGCCTTGAGCTCGGCTGCTTTGGCGGTCATCGCGATGGTGGGCGAAGGTTTGACGCGGGACAGTGTCGCAGACAGGAAACTCATGGTGGGCCTCGGTTTGTATGTTGGGTCAACCTGTCATAGGGTGCGCCTGATTGACGATCAAGCGATATGCAGATGAAGCGGCAGGAGAGCCCAGATGAGTAATGACAGCGATTGGTTTGGACCGGAATCGGCGACCTTTGGAGACCGTGTAGCAGGTGGGCGTGAAGCAGCCGGGATGACACAGGCACAGCTGGCGCGCCGTCTTGGAGTCAAAAAGGCCACGGTCACTGGCTGGGAACAGGATTTGTCAGAGCCGCGCGCCAATAAGTTGTCGATGATGGCGGGGCTGTTGAATGTTTCGATCATGTGGCTGCTAACGGGCGAAGGCGATGGCATGGAAGCCCCCGCGGGCGAAGTGACACCGATCGAGGGTCTGTCTGATGTCGTGGCTGAATTGCGCGCGATCCGGTCCGATATGCGGGCAAACGCTGAGCGTGCTGCGCGATTGGAAAAACGGCTGCGTCAAATGTTAGGTCAGCCCTAATGACGGAAACGCACGAAAACCGGCTGAAACGGATGACCATGCGTTCTATGCGGCGTGGGATCAAAGAGATGGATATCATCCTGCTGGCTTATGCCGAGGCTAACCTGAGCGGGATGGATGCCGCCCAGTTGGACCTGTATGATGCGATGCTGCATGAGAATGACCAAGATCTGTATCAGTGGGTCACGGGGCAGGTGCCAACGCCCGATCCTTATGGTGAATTGGTCGCAGATATCTCGCAAACGTTTCAAAAATAGCACAATTTCCAGCTTAACTGATTATTCGGCTTTTGGCGTCATTTTGAGATGCACAAAAAAGCGAGTCGGAGAAACGGATGAGTATGGAGATGCAGATTGCCCCGACCGGCAACAAAGGGTTCATGACCAGCTATCTAGAAGCACTGGCGTTGGTCGAACGACTGCACCGGCTGCTACTGGATGTGATCAAGGACGAATTTGAGCGGGTCGGAGAGCTGGAAATAAACGCGGTGCAGGCGTTGTTGCTGTTCAATATTGGCGACAATGAGGTCACCGCCGGTGAATTGAAAAGCCGCGGTTATTATCAGGGCAGCAATGTCAGCTATAACCTAAAGAAGCTGGTCGAGATGGGGTACATGCACCATCAACGGTGCGAGATTGACCGCCGGTCGGTTCGGGTTCGATTGACCCAGCGTGGGCGCGAGATCCGCGATGTGGTTTCAGAACTGTTCCTGCGCCATGCCGAAGGGCTACAAGGCAAAGGGGTGATTGACCCTGAAGGGATCGTGGATATCACCAATTCGCTCAAGCGGGTTGAACGGTATTGGACGGATCAGATCCGCTATATCTATTAGGGATAAGTCGAAGTGGCCCGACGCTGTGCTGCCAAATAGTAAAATCGGAGGTCACCCCAGAGGTAACCTGGATCTTTGGGTGCCTGCGCCAAAGGGTGATCGGCTGAGAGTGGTAATACCGCTCACGTGACTGCAGAGGCAGAGCTAGAATGCGCGCGCGGCCGGGGTGAACTCGGCCGCGCACGCTGGTCTGTCCAGACTGGGGTTTACCAGTGACCTGTGCTGTCCATGCTGACCCAAGGTTCTGCGGGTGCAAGGGCATCGCCATTTTGCAGCAGTTCGATCGAGATGTTGTCGGGCGAGCGAACAAACGCCATGCGCCCGTCACGAGGAGGGCGATTGATCACAACGCCGTTGTCCTGCAGGTGCTGGCACATCGCATAAATATCATCGACGCCATAGGCGAGGTGGCCAAAGTGGCGGCTGTCGCTAGGCAGGCCTTCGTCGCCATCCCAGTTATAGGTCAATTCAAGGGCGGCATTCTCTTGTCCCGGAGGGGCCAGATAGACCAAGGAAAAGCGACCTTCTTCACTGTCGTATTGCTTTGTCTTTTCGAGGCCGAATAGTTTGTAAAATGCCATCGATTTTTCGAGATCTTTTACGCGCACCATCACGTGCAAATAGGTGAGGGCCATTGAGGGTCTCCTTGGGTGAACAACGTTGAGTGCGACATTAGCGTGCTTGTCTGACTTGTCGAGCAAGGCCAGATCAAAAAGCGGATTGAATTCCGAAATTCACGCCAAACCGCTTTGCATCATAGAGCGAAATGTTGCTGTCTGTCTTAGATGCGGTCACCCGCATAGTTGGGTTGAAACCGTAGTAGTCGACTTTGTTAAAGACCATGGTCAAATCCGCCTGAATGCGATCTTCGCGGCGGCCATCGCGGTGGTGGGGTGAGAAATCATAGTTCCGTTTACGCGCCCAAAGGCCCAAATGCATTGTGGCACCGGCAACCTTTTTAGGCAGGGTCAGTTGCGCGCGCAAACCCAACTCGTGAAACTCATCAAGGGCCAGAGGGGAAGTAGCAAAGGCACCCGTGACATTGGTCCAAAGAAGCGCGCCGCTCTGTAATCTGTGCGTATAGGAAAAGTCTGTGCGCACGGTGTCAGAATCGCTGCGGGTGATGCCGTCTTGTTTCTCGCCCGAAACCCGCAGGTTCACGCGGTTTCCGCTTTGCAACTTATAGCTCTGGCCTAGGCTAAGACGAGCAAAGCGGGCGTATTCATCGCCGCCATACCAACTTTGGCCGATATCGAACACGGTGCGGAATTCCCCCCGGCGATCCAGATTGATGCGTTTGTACCCGTAGCCAAGGGTGTAAGAGGCAAAGGCGAAATCATTGCCTTCGGCGTTGGGGGCAAGGGCTTTGGCGCTAGACGACAAGGTGTAGTGGCGTACATCTGCAGTAAAGATGATGTCATGCGCCTGTGTAGGTGTTTCGGAAAATCGGTAACGGGTGGTCAGGCCAAGACTGTATTCGATGCCCGACAGGGCGCGTGCGGTGCCGGGTAATTGATAATCGACGGGTTGACCTGCGATGATCTCGGACAGGCGGTAATTTAGAAACGACGACCGTTCGGAAGAGCCGTTGTTGATGTTGGAATCTGGCGTGATAGAGAACGAAATTCGCGCCAACCATGGATTGCGGGCTTTGACATAGCGGAAATCGCCGATGGCTTGCTGGGTGGCCCGTTCATCGGGCGCGTGTTCGACGGCCCGGCGCAACCACCATTGAGCACGGGTGCGGTGCCCTTGAGATGACAGGATCTGCGCCATGGTGCGCGAGCTGGAGTAGAGTTCAGCTTTGGTTTCGCTGAGTGACCAAGCGGTTTTGGCAGATGTGCGCGCGGTACCAAACTGCTGCAGATCGCGCAGCGCGCGGGCGCGGATCAAATGTGACATCACGTCCTGATCATCGCGTTTCAGCAAGGCGTCAGAATATCTTAGCGCGCGTTCGGGCTGCCCAAGCTGCAAATCTTGGATCGCGACCGCTTTGAGTTGATCTGGAGATAGCTTTACAGTCTTGGCCTGACCTTGGGTCATGGCCAAGAGCGAAAGGCTTACCCCCACCGCAAGACAGAACCGTCGGGATAGCCGCCCCATGGTCAATTATACACGATAAAGCCGCCCGTTTCGCGCGCCGCTACGCCATCTATCGGCAGAGTTGATTCCAGCACGACTACACCGACAATTTCATCAGCGTTATCGCCAGAGACGATTGCATAGTAGTTCCCCGTTTCAAATGCGACGACATTGCCATCTGCATCGGTGTAACTGCTGCTGATCTCGCCCAGAATTTCACCGTTATCATCTATCACCCCGGGGCCGACACTGAAGGCCGCGCCCGGAATAGCTGTCAAGCCGGCGCCGTGCGCGGCGAGCACAGATTGTGTAATGTCAGCGCCTGTGCGGGAATCAAAAATTCTTCGGTTGTTGATGACACCCCGTACAGCATCACCACGAGATCCGGTGCTGTCGTTGAAATCGTCAAAGTCGATTTGGATATTCACATCAGCTGTTGTATATTGCAGATCTCCTGCACCGTTGGGATCGCGAATACCTGCGAGTGTCCCGCGATAGGCGGCTTGGCCAGTAGTCGGTAAGGTGACGCCGCCATCGCGTTGATAAACAAAACCACCAAAGCCATAATTGAGATAATTGCCGGTGCGAACAATCGCAAAGCGGGTGTTGCCGGATGTGCTTTCGCCATAGATGGCGCGGTGTCCATACTGGTTGATGAGTGCTCCGTCGAACCGATCCGGCTCGGTTAGAGGGGCCTCATATACGGCGAAGGGGCCAAGGTTAGGGACATCTGAATCGCGCGTGTAGCTGTTGTTGCCATCAAAGGCGATGTTATCGACCGTGAAAACGTCGGTGTCCGCGTTATAGGTCACTGATTGTGCATACCCATCGCCGAGACGGTCCCCAGTATTGCGGGGCTCGCGTCTGAGAATGTCACTGTTGGGCGTCGGGTTTTCTGTGCCGGGCGGCATCTCGCGCGTCGAGGGCGTTGGAGTAGGATCAGGATCTGGGTTTGTATTGAATGGATCACCGTCCCCGCCGCCGCACGCAGACAGAGAAACGGTCGCTGCGATTGCAACGAGAATTTTTTTCATGACAGCCTGCCTCAGCTCGATTTTTTTAGCGTATTTTTTCTGAAATTTCAGCGCTCTGAAGCGGAAAGTCAACTAAAGATGGTGCACACGTTACGATTGTTTTTGGAAGTTGTTCTATTTGCAATACCCTATCTAGCGGTTTCAGTGTGGGGACTGCGGATATATAGTGGGGGCCGACTCATCTTGTAAAAGGACGCCCCCCAATGCCGCTGTCGCCCGAGCAACAGGCCGAAATCGATACTCTGCGCGCTGCGCCGCAACCAACACTGCGTGCTGTTTCACCGGGACTGGAGGCGCATTTGTACACGGCGCATCAGGTGCTGGATCATGGGTTTGTCCGGGTTATTGACTATATGGGCGATGATGCGGCGATTTGTCAGGCGGCGCGCGTGTCGTATGGCAAGGGCACCAAATCGGTGCAAAACGACGAAGGCCTAATTCGCTATTTGATGCGGCATTGGCATTCGACTCCGTTCGAGATGTGCGAATTAAAATTGCATGTGAAACTGCCTGTTTTTGTGGCGCGTCAGTGGATTCGCCATCGCACCGCAAACGTGAATGAATATTCTGCGCGCTATTCGATTATGGATCGCGAGTTTTATATTCCTGCGCCTGAGCAGATGGCGGCGCAATCTGTGGTGAACAACCAAGGTCGCGGTGACGCGTTGCAGGGTGAAGAGGCGGCGCGGGTTCTGGAAATACTCAAAACCGATTCGATGCGCGCTTACGACCATTACGAAGAGATGATTGGTCAAGATGGGCAACAAGGTCTGGCGCGTGAATTGGCAAGGATGAACCTGCCGACCAACATTTATACCCAATGGTATTGGAAAGTGGATTTGCACAACCTGTTCCACTTTTTGCGACTGCGTGCGGATGCCCATGCGCAGTATGAGATTCGGGTTTATGCGGATGCGATCTGTAACATCGTCGCGGATTGGGTGCCATTTGCTTACAAAGCGTTTGAAGATTACCGGTTGGGCTCGGTTACTATGTCGGCGCAAATGGTGGACTGCATGGGCCGCATGTTAAAAGGCGAAGCTGTGACGCAAGAAAGCTCTGGAATGTCTGCGCGGGAATGGCGGGAGTTTCAGGATGTGATTGAAAAATCATAATTATTCAATCGCTTATCCGAATGAAGAGAGCGGTCAAATTGGCCGCTCTTTTGCATTGTTCAAAACTATTGCCGATGTGCAGGGGGTAAAGCACAAAACACAGTAGGTCGCAAAAGTATAGCCGCCAATGCGGATGCTTTGGTCAGTAAACGTCTATGAAAAACCACCGGAGGGTTAGAAATGGCAACCACCCGGTGATCTATAGATTGAGGCATCGCCCCGGCCTCAAAAACCGGGGCGACGCAAAGCTATTTATAAGGGTCGCAGATCCGCAGCCATCTGCCGCCCGTCACGCCCATCCTGAAGTTCGTAAGAAACTTTCTGATTATCAGCTAGGCCAGTCAGACCAGAACGTTCGACCGCAGAAATGTGCACAAACACATCTTTGCCGCCTTCGTCCGGAGCAATAAAGCCAAAACCCTTTGTCGTATTAAACCATTTCACGGTGCCAGTCGGCATGTCCCGTGTCTCCTTCTACTTTGCACGTGGCCCCTCAATTATCGGGGTAGTGAATAGCATAACCCAAGGATTGTACTGCACTCTGTACACGCCAGAGCGGAGAAGCAATCAAGTGTTACACCGTGGACAAGATTGCATGGTCGCGCCAAAAATCAAGAGAAAGGGGATGTAATCGGCGGGAATGCCCGATATTTCCTCAGGAAAATCTGGAGGGGATATGAGACTTTTTGGCCTAAAGAATTGCGATACATGCCGTAAGGCGCTGAAATCGCTTGGTGAAGTTGAGTTTTTTGATGTGCGCTCTGATGGGGTGCCTGAATATGTTATGTCGTGTGCATTTGAAACCTTTGGCGATGCATTGGTGAATACGCGGTCCACAACGTGGCGCGGATTGAACGAGTCAGAGCGTTCGCGCCCGAGTTTGGAGCTGTTGGCCGAGCACCCCGCTTTGATGAAGCGCCCCTTGATTGAGCGGGACGGGGAATTGTTTTTGGGATGGACCCCTGACACCCGGTCTGCTCTTGGCGTGGCGTGACGCCGATCCTATCTGAGGGTCTGGATTTGGAGAATACACATGCGCAATGCGGCCCTTGTTTTGGGAATTATTGGCGGGCTGATAGGGATGCTCGTTGGGTTTTTCAGCTTTGGTTATGTCGAAGCTGTGCAACATTTTGGTGAGATTGATGGGGTGGCCGAGCAGGTTGATAACGCTGATCTGATCCAAGTGACCTCGATCGTGTCGCCGATGTTGGCCATCGCCGGTGGCGCCATGGCGCGGGCACGTGCCTTGTGGGGCGGGCTGTTGCTGCTGGTGTCGTCAGTGGGAATGTATGTGGCCTTTGGGTTTAACGTGTTCACGATGTTCCCCATTGCCTTTGCTGGTGTTGGCGGTGTGTTGGCCGTGGCTGCGGGCAAGCCAGATGTAGAAAAGGCCCATTTCTAAATGGAAAAGCACCGGCTCCTGAGGGGAGCCAGTGCCATTTTTTGTATGAGTGGTGGTATTATTTACGCAGGCGCGGTTGCTGTGCGGCGGCGCAACAGAGCATCGATTGACAGGAACCCGGCACCTTTGACGACGATAAAGGTCAGGGTAAAGACCCAGAACAGGCGCTGATCCATAATCACGCCATCAGACAGGTGGTCAAACCACGCGCCCAGCGTTTTGATATCGGTTGCCCCATGACCGTAGATGTCGGTTAGGGATTGCATGACAACAAAGCCGATCATTCCCAGTGCTGCCAGACGGGTGGCGAGACCAATCACGATCAGGAGCGGCAAGATGAATTCGGCGTAAGTGCCGGCCATGACCACAACCCAGTGAAAAAAGCTGAGCTGAGAGGCATCATAGCCAACGGCTTCGAGCTGTTTTGGAAAGATCTGGCTGTAGGCGCCGATTGAGGGGCTGAAGAGGCCAAAGGTACCATCGCCCAGTTTGGTCAGGCCAGAATTCCAATAATAGATCCAAAGGGTTGCCGCAAAGGTAAAGCGAGCAAACAGAGGCAACAACCAATCTCCGGCGCGTTCGACCTGGTCGAAGATTAAATTGTGGATCGAGACAAGCGCGTTCATGGCCTTATCCTTTTGTGGTGAGTGATGTCAGGGCACCGCCCTGCAAAAGCAGAGCCAATGTGGTGCCGAGGTCGAAGTCTGGGTGAGTTGTGGTGGTTTGGGCATGGGCCGCGCCAATGGTGGCCCCGGCTTGCAGGGCCGCGATCCATTCTGCGCCACCCGCTGGCAGCGCGTTGGGGATCGGGTCAAATTCGGGGCGGCTGATCAGTACGGTCTCTGGATCGCCGCCGGGCTGTGGGGAACCATCGATCATGTTGAATTGCCAGATGCCGTAGATCGGCCAATCTGACGGGATGATCTGCATGGCCGGGGCAAATGTAACCGTCGCCTGCATCAAGAGGTCTGGGTCGATGGCCAAGGCCTCGGGCGAGATGGGGGTGCTGTCGGCGGCATGATAGGACCGGCGCATCGCCAGTTCGAGCCGGGCGACATCGGGCAGATAACCCAGGTGCGACAGTTGTTGCATCCCGGCCAGAAACTGGGGGAACGCATCGCCATAGTGCATCATCAAAGGTGAGGTCGGAGGGTGTTGGCGTAGGAACAGCCCTGCGAGCCCATCCATATTCTGCGCGCCCAGCAGTTTAGTGATGACAGGAAAAGCCTGATGCATCGCCTCGGTCAGAGACACGGCGACGTTGTTGCGATAGACGGAAAACCGGCGCCCTGCAGGGCGGTTTGCAGCGTCGCTGAGCCCGTCGGGAACGGGCTGCGTTGGGGCCAAAAGGGCGGACACAAAGAGACCTTGTGACACGCTCATGCGAGAACCCGGTTCAGAGCGGAGTGCGCGCGCGCGGCCTCGGCTTGCAGGATGGGCCAGTCAGGCACGTCAGTGTCCCATTCTACCAGAACCGGTTTAGGGCCAGAGCGGTCCAGAACATAATCAAGCAGCGACCAGACCGGATCGACCACTTCGCGTCCGTGGCTGTCGATCAACAAGGGGTGGCCATGGTCATCAAGGTCTTCGTCGTGACCACCGAGGTGGATTTCGCCGACCTGATCCAGTGGATAGGCTTCGATGTAGCTTTGTGGTGAAAAGTCGAGATTGACCGCAGACACAAACACGTTGTTCACATCCAGCAACAGTCCGCAGCCGGTGCGCCGGGCGATTTCCCGCAAGAAATCGGGCTCGGACCAGGTGCTTTCGTCAAAGGACAGGTAAGAGGACGGGTTTTCCAACAGCATCTGGCGGCCCACGGTGGTTTGCACCTGATCGATGTGATCGCAGACCTGGGTCAGCGTCGCGTCGGTATAGGGCAGGGGCAGCAGGTCATTCAGGAAATGGCTGTCGTGCGTGGACCACGCGAGGTGTTCTGAAAAGCTGGCGGGGTTAAGCCAGTCAACAAGGTGTTTCAAGCGGGCGAGGTGGTCGCTGTCCAAGGGGCCTTCGCTTCCGATAGAGAGGCCAACGCCATGCACGGAAATCGGAAACTGTTGCGAAAGGTGGCGCAGTTGCGCCAAAGGGCGTCCGCCATCGCCCATGTAATTCTCGGCGTGGATTTCAAGCCAGCCCACAGGCCCGGCGCTGTCAAGAATGTCGTTGAATTGCTGGGGCTTGTATCCGACCCCGGCCGCAGCAGGGAGACGATTTGATCTGAGAGTGCTGTCCAGCATAGCAAAGCCCATATGTTCTATAAGGAGGGGCGAGCGCAATGTGCGCACGGCTCGCCCCGATATCTTAGAGTGGTTTATGCAGGCAGGTCACGCTCCAGCGCTTCGAGAGAGCCAGCGCGGGCTGATCCGTCTGCTTGCTTGGGCAGATCCATTGTGGTGCATGAACCGGCGTCAACCAGAGTCCAGGCGTTGCCTTGATAATCAACAGTGGATGTACCGGCGCATGTGGTGCCGGGACCGGCGGCGCAGTCGTTTTTACCGGCCAGAGATACGCCATAGCATTTCTCTTTGGCTTGTGCGCTGGCGGTTGTGGTAGAGACAGCGGTCAGAGCGGCTGCAACGGCGCCGGCTACGGCGAAAGCTTTAACGGTGTTCGACATCTGAGTAATCCTCTTGAGTGATTGCGTCTGTCTGTAGTGACAAGACCAAACTAACGCCTTGCGGAACGGACTTGAATTCACGAGCCCGTGTCTCACGCGCCCGTCAACCAATGTTATGGGCGGGGTGGTGTTAATGTTTTGTTTTTAAGGGGGATTTTCAGACATGTTACAAACCGGCCCGGATTTGGGGGCCGGTTTGCGTGTGTTTTAGATGCGAATGTTACAGCAGATCAGGAGCGGTCGCTTCGATCGCCAGAGCGTTTGTTACATCTTCAAGGCTTTGAACCGAACTTTGTTTTTGGCCAAGCCGACGCACAGACACGGTGCGCTCTTCGACTTCGCGGTGACCGATGGCTAGAATAACTGGAACCTTGCCAACCGAATGCTCGCGAACCTTGTAGTTGATCTTTTCGTTGCGAATATCGGCCTCGGCGCGGACACCAGCAGCGCGTAGTGTTTCAACAACTTCCGCTACATAATCATCTGCATCCGACGTGATTGATGCAACGACGACCTGACGAGGGGCCAGCCAGAACGGCAGCTTGCCCGCGTGTTCTTCGATCAGGATGCCGATGAAGCGTTCGAACGAGCCCAAAGTCGCACGGTGCAGCATGACGGGACGATGGCGTGCCCCATCCGCCCCTACAAAGGACGCGTCGAGACGCTCGGGCAGGTTCGGGTCAACTTGAAGCGTGCCACATTGCCAATTCCGGCCGATGGCATCGGTCAGAGTGAACTCCAGCTTAGGACCATAAAACGCGCCTTCGCCTTCGAGGACTTCGAATTCGTACCCGGCCGCATTACAGGCATCGCCAAGGGCCTTTTCTACCCGATCCCAGCTTTCATCGCTGCCGATCCGCTGTTCAGGACGGGTCGAGAGCTTGATGGTCCAATCGTGGAACCCGAGGTCGGCATAGACCTTGGAGAGGAAGGCGATGAACTTGGCTGTTTCTGCGGTGATCTGATCCTCGGCACAGAAGATGTGGCCATCGTCCTGCGTAAAGCCGCGCACGCGCATGATGCCGTGCAACGCACCTGATGGTTCATACCGGGCACAAGATCCGAATTCGGCCATGCGTAGAGGCAGGTCGCGATAGGATTTGAGGCCCTGATTGAACACCTGCACGTGGCAGGGGCAGTTCATTGGTTTCAGAGCGTTTACGGCCTTTTCGCGGGCATGATCTTCGTCGACTTCGACGATGAACATGTTTTCTTGATACTTGTCCCAGTGGCCTGACGCCTCCCACAACTTACGGTCAACGACCTGTGGGGTGTTCACTTCGACATAGCCGTCGCGTTCCTGCATCCGGCGCATGTAGTCCTGCAGCTGGGTGTAGATTTTCCAACCGTTGGGGTGCCAGAAGATTTGGCCAGGGGCCTCTTCCTGCATGTGGAACAGGTTCATTTCGCGGCCCAGTTTGCGGTGGTCGCGCTTGGCGGCCTCTTCCAGCATGGTCAGGTGGGCTTTGAGCTTTTCCTTGCCGGTGAAGGCAACACCATAGATCCGCTGCAACATGGCGCGGTTGCTGTCGCCGCGCCAATAGGCACCGGCGATGGACATCAGTTTGAAGCTGTCGCCGGGAACCTGTCCGGTGTGCTGCAGGTGTGGCCCACGGCACAGATCCTGCCAGTGGCCGTGCCAGTACATGCGCAAGGGCTCATCCCCGGGGATGGCGTCGATCAGTTCAACTTTGTAGGGCTCGTTATTGGCGGTGTAGAATTCAACAGCACGCTGACGATCCCAGACCTCGGTGGTCACGGGCTCGCGCTTGTTGATGATTTCTTTCATCTTTTTTTCGATGGTGCCAAGGTCTTCGGGGGTGAAGGGTTCGGCGCGATCAAAGTCATAGTACCAGCCGTTTTCGATCACGGGGCCGATGGTGACTTTGGTCGCGGGCCAGATTTCCTGCACCGCACGGGCCATGATGTGCGCCAGATCGTGACGGATAAGCTCGTTCGCCTGGGCTTCGTCCTTCATGGTGTGCAGGGCGATGTCGGCATCCGCATCGATAGGCCACTGAAGATCCCAGTGCTGGCCGTTGACGGTCGCGCTGATGGCTTTTTTGGCGAGAGAGGTAGAGATGTCAGCCGCGACCTGTGCAGGGGTTACGCCCGCGTCATAGGATCGTGCATTACCATCAGGAAGGGTGAGAGAGATTTGGGCCATGGTCTGGCTGCTCCTCGTCGGTTTGGCGCCCACTGAACGCCCGGTTGCGGGTTATGTGTCCGGCCTATTTGGAGCGGCGCGCGAGGCAAGTCAAGATGTGTCTGGGGCCTGTATTGGGGTACTCTGGGCCTGTGCAATTGGTTTTCTAACAAAAACAGGATTGCAGACCGGCTAAAGGCCTCGCATGATCAAGAAAATATCAAGGGGGGCCAACGTGCCAGCGACGGATTTTCTGGAAACAGCACAGGGCCAAAAATTGGCCTATCACAAAACTGAGGGTGACGGACCAACTATGGTTTTCCTTGGTGGGCTGAAGTCGGATATGGAGGGCACAAAAGCGGTGCATCTAGAAGCCTGGTGTCGGGCGCGCGGGCAGGCTTTTTTGCGGTTCGATTATTCTGGACATGGCGAAAGTTCGGGTACGTTTGACGAGGGATGCATTGGCGATTGGCACGCTGATACGCTGGCTGCGGTTGATGATCTGACAACGGGTCCTTTGATTGTTGTGGGATCGTCTATGGGTGGGTGGCAGGCGCTGTTGTTGGCGCGCGAACGGTCTGATCGGATTGCGGGCTTGGTGACGGTTGCCGCAGCGCCTGATTTCACCGAAGACGGATGGTGGGCGTCGTTTGATGATGCGCAAAAAATTTGCCTGGAAAGTGATGGCTATATCGAGCTGCCCTCGGATTACATGGAGCCTTATTACGTCACCAAGCGGATGATTATGGATGGGCGCGAGCGGTTGGTGCTGCGATCACCTTTGTCCTTGCCGTTTCCTGTGCGGTGCCTTCAGGGAACCGCAGACACAGCGGTGAAGACAGAAACCGCAGTGCGGTTGATAGAACATGCAACGTGTGAAGATATGCGCTTGTTGTTGGTCAAAGATGCGGATCATCGGTTTTCGGACGGGCCGTGTTTGGGGCTGATCGAGCAGGCCGTCTTGGACGTAATGGAGGCCGCATGATACGCAGCGTGGGCAAGTTTTTGGGGCGTAGCGCGCTGGCTGTGATTGCTTTGGGCGGGGCGTTCTGGGTCTTTGGTCCATATGAAGAGGTCAATCTCTCCCCGACATTTGAGCCGCGCAAATTCGGCGAAGGGGTTCAGGTCTATTTTGAAAGCACTGAATCGGGGTTCAAGGATATCACGTCGGGCGTCGCCAAGCGGGTGATCTGGCAGGATGGGTTCAAAGAGCAGCGCACGCCTTATTCTGTTGTGTATTTGCACGGGTTTTCTGCGACATCCGAGGAAATCCGCCCGGTCCCGGATCGGGTGGCCGCGGCGCTGGGTGCCAATCTGGTCTTTACCCGTTTACGCGGTCATGGCCGGGGCTCTGACCCGATGATCGAAGCAACTGCTTCGGATTGGATGCAGGACGCTGCTGAGGCGCTTGCGGCAGGCCGCGCAGTTGGTGAACAGGTTGTAGTGATCGCGACCTCGACGGGTGCTACCTTGGCCGCGGCTGCGGCGCTAAACCCAGAGATGAGCAAGGATGTGGCTGCAGCCGTGTTTGTCTCACCCAATTTTGGTTTGAATGATCCGTTTGCCTGGATTTTGACCTTGCCCGCAGCGCGCCATTGGGCGCCGTTGTTGATGGGTGGTGAACGCGTTACCTCGGGCGGGAATCCGGAAAAGGACAAATACTGGACTACGCGGTATTCTTGGGGGGCGTTGGCTCCATTGGCGGCTTTGGTTCGGGATATCGAAGCGCTTGATTTTTCTCAGGCAACGGTTCCTGCCTTGTTTCGATTGTCGGACGAAGACCGGGTTGTGCGCCCGGATCTTGGCCATGAAGTCGCTGGGCGGTGGGGTGCTACCGCATTGGTGCAGGTGGTCAAGATGGGTCCCCAAGACGACCCAGCAGCGCATGTCATCACAGGCGATATCATGTCACCAGGACAAACCGATAAGACGGTTCGTGATATTCTGGCCTGGCTTGAAACGCATGGGATTAGATGATGGAACAAAGGGTGAGTTTGATCACGCTTGGTGTGCCGGACATGGCGCATGCGACAACGTTTTACGAGGCCTTGGGCTGGCGCCGTGTTGAGACACCGGATGGGGTGATTGCGTTTGATCTTATTGGTCAGGTTTTGGGCCTGTATCCGCTGCAGAAGCTGGCTGAGGATATGGGGTTGCCGTTGGCCGATTTAGGGCAGGGGGCCATGACGCTTAGTTATAACTGCCGGACCAAAGACGATGTCGGGGATGTTCTGAAACGGGCGGCCCAAGCGGGAGCTGAGATCATCAAACCCGCAGTGGATGTGTTCTGGGGCGGGTACCATGGCTATTTCCGCGCCCCGGACGGCACGATCTGGGAAATTGCACACAACCCGTTTTCCGCCTTGGGACCAAACGGGGAGTTCTGTTGGAACGGGTATAGCTGATGCGCACGCCAGGCAGCATGTGGAGCCTTGAAACGTTTGGGCGACAGCGGCTGTCACGACATTTTTTCATGCGAGATTTCCTGTACTCCGAAATCGGGAATTACCATGAAAAACAAAACCTCCCGGATAATCCGGATCTGGTTTTGGAAACTGGGCGGGCGTTTTGTGAAACCCTGATGGACCCGCTTGAGGAAACCTTTGGCCGGGTGGCGGTGCGGTCTGGATATCGCTCGCCGTCGCTGAACCAATTTGGCAATGACAACAAGCTCAACTGCGCGAGAAACACCCACCCGTTAGAGTGCCATATTTGGGACCGGGGTATTGGGGATGACAGGATTGCAGGGGCGTCCGTCGTGATCCCATGGTTTGCCGATCAATACGCGTTGGGCCGTGATTGGCGGGATCTAGCTTGGTGGCTGCATGATCACTTGGACTATTCAGAGGTCTGGTTCTTTCCCAAACTTTGCGCATTTAATCTGGTTTGGCGTCCTTTGCCTTTGCGCCGGATCGACAGCTATATTGCGCCGCGTGGACGGCTGATTTTGGAGGGGCAAGATCCCGACACACCTCTTGCTGAGCGGCGCGCATGCTATGCGGATTTTCCGCCGTTTCGGGGCATTGATTATCCCTAAGGTAAGACTTGCTCGTTCGAGGCAAAACACGCATTCTGCCCTGAGCATGGATTTAGGTGCTGTTCGGGTAAATGTGTTGATTCACAAAGGGTTTTTGAATGATTGAGCCATTGGTTCTTGTGCCAGGAATGATGTGTGATGCACGGCTGTATGAGCATCAGTTGCTGCATTTGTCGCGGGAACGAGCGGTCACAATAGCGCCTGTCACGCAGGGCGATCGTATCGAGGATATTGCTGCATTGCTATTGGATCAACTGCCTGCACGGTTTGCTTTGGCTGGGTTGAGCATGGGCGGCATTGTGGCGATGGAACTTATTCGCCGCGCCCCAGATCGCGTGACCCGCTTGTGCCTGATGGATACCGAAGCCATGGCCGATACACCCCACATTGCTGCGGCGCGTGAGCCGATGATTGTTGGAGCCAAGGCCGGGCGATTGGACGAAGTGATGCGCCAAGCCATGCAGCCCGAGTTTCTGGCCCCCGGACCAAGGCGTATGGCGGTTTTGGATCGGGTGTATCAAATGGCGCGGGATCTGGGACCGGATCTGTTTGAACGGCAATCTCGCGCCTTGCAACGGCGACCAGATCAGCAAAGTACCCTGCGCAAGATCAAGGTGCCCACATTGATCTTATGTGGCGCGCATGATGCTCTGACGCCCGTCAAACGGCACACCTTTATGGCGGAGCTGATCCCAGGTGCCCACTTGCAGGTGATTGAGGGCGCAGGTCATTTGCCAGTGTTGGAAACGCCAGAGATCGTGACGCAGGCCTTGCGAGACTGGCTTGCGCTTTAAGCGGTGTGCGTTTTCTTAGCGTATCAAAATTGCGGAGAATTGGCTGCAAAATTGATATGCGCGCTGGGTTAAAACTGGCTGAGCAATTGATTATTTTTTTGGTTAAGTAGACGTTGTTTTTTAGAGTGTGTTTATGACGGTTTTGCTTTGGAAGTTCTCATTGCTTGATGCGATACGTCCTTTGTTTGGGTATCAGGACACCGTGCTCGTCTTGGGTGCCTTGATTGTCATCATTTTCCTGATTGTGCGCCTTGTACGCAAAAGCGAGGCCAAGCCGAGCAAAGATGAGAACTGGGTTATTCTCGATGGTTCTAACGTCTTGTATTGGAAAGATGAAACGCCCCAAATCAAAACTGTTCGTGAGGTTTTGACGCGGCTGAAGGAGTTGGGCTTTACACCGGGGGTCATGTTTGACGCCAACGCGGGATATCTGGTTTCGGGGAGCTATCAGCATGACCACCGATTTAGTCAGCAACTCGGCTTGCCAGAAAGCCATGTGATGGTCGTGCCCAAGGGCACGCCCGCAGACCCCTATATCTTAGCCGCTGCCCGCGATTTGGGTGCACGGATTGTAACTAATGACCGCTATCGGGATTGGGAGAAAAAGCACAGTGAAATTCGCACACCCGGTTTTTTGATTAAAGGCGGGTATCGGTCTGGGAAGCTCTGGCTTGACGTGGACTAGTTGAAACGCCCGATGATGTATCTGACAAGTCCCGGATAATTACACCTTCGGGTAGAGCTTTTTGCGTTCTTCTTTGGTCAAGGTCATCGCCGTTCGAACGGGTTCGCCTGTTTCCACATCAAAAAATGGCGTGCTCCGCCAGCGGCCAGACAGGCGGGTGGCGATCATACGGCTGAACAAGGCAAAGGCAGAGCGCCCGACGTTCTTGTGTTTGCGCTTGCCGTCTGGTTGGGGAATGTACCCCTCGCTTATAACGGGTCCCAGACGCTCTGGCGTGGTTAGACGTGCCGCAGCAACGCCAGCAAAGGCCAATTTGGGGGATTTCAGAGTGTTAAACATCGGGGCATTGCAGCAGGTCGCATACCAGCGAAACAACCCCTTGGGGCCAAGGCGGAACAAGCCAAGATGTTGCTGGCCTTGCGTGATGTGAATGACGTCTGGTGTTGTTTGCAAGATATCGACCGGGCCGGGGGCCGGGTCAGGTTGGCCGAGGTATAGCTCGGCCGCGCGGCAATCGGCACAATAACAAACAACATGATTGCCGGATTTGGCAGCAGAGGCATCGAGATGCCCCTGCACAGACCCGCAGTTGCAGGAAAAGGCGAGATCGTTGGAGGAGGTCCCGCCCATTGCTTTATACAGCTTTCAGTTTCTTCACCGGTGCTTTGCGCGCAGGTTTGCGCACAGCATTGGCGTTCATGAAGTCGATGACAAGTGGACGAATATTGTCGCGCCAGCTGCGGCCTGCAAAAATGCCATAGTGACCGGCACCGGGTTCGACATGGCTGGCCTTTTTGTTGTCGGGCAGGCTGGTGCATAGGTCCAATGCTGCGATGCACTGACCCGGCGCGGAGATGTCATCATTTGCGCCTTCAACTGTTTTCACCGCGACGCTGGTGATTTTGCCAATGTCGATTTTGTGGCCTTTGACTGTGAATTCGTTTTTGGCGATTTCACAGTTTTTGAATACACGTTCGACGGTCGAAAGGTAGAATTCGGCGGTCATATCCATAACAGCCAAATATTCGTCATAAAAGCGGTTGTGTGCATCGTGATCAGAGGCTTCGCCACGCATGGCGCGTTGAATCTGATCCTGGAATGCCTTGGAGTGGCGTTCGCCATTCATAGACATGAAAGAGGACAGTTGCAGAAGGCCCGGATAGACCATGCGACCGACGCCGGGGTATTTAAAGCCAACGCGCTGGATCATGGTTTCTTCGAGCTGGCCCATAGTTACACGGCGCCCAAAATCTGTAACCTCGGTTGCGTTTGCATCTGGGTTTACCGGACCACCGATCAGGGTCAGGGACAAGGGCTGTGCGTCGGGATCCTGTTCGGCAAGATAGGCGGTGGCAGCCAGCGTGAGCGGCGCGGGTTGGCAGACTGCGATTACATGGGTGTCAGGGCCCATTTCGCGCATAAAATCAACCAAGTAGAGTGTGTAATCTTCGACATCAAACTTGCCTGCGGAAACTGGGATGTCCCGGGCGTTGTGCCAGTCTGTAATGTAGACTTCGCAGTTGACCATCAGGCTTTTAACGGTCGAGCGCAGCAGGGTCGCGTAATGGCCAGACATCGGGGCGACCAGCAGAACCTTGCGGGGTTGTTCTTCGCGGCCGTTAACCTTGAAATGGATCAGATCGCCAAAGGGACCTTCGACAACGGTGCGGATGTCAACCAAATGGTCCTTGCCATCTTCACAGGTGAAGGTGCGGATGCCCCAATCGGGTTTTACAACCATACGTTGGAAGGTGCGTTCGGTAACCTCGCCCCATGCTGCCATCCAATTCAAAGCGGGGTTGGGCATCATCGAAAACATTGGATAAGAAGCCATGGAGTTGGCTGATGCTCCGAGCCACTGGTTGGTGTTTCGCACCGTTTCCATCAGGTCGTAGGTCATCATATAGCGCATCGATTGGCTCTCCTAATAAAATACCGGGAAAACCCGGACCATTCGTCGCTTTGCCCCCCGCAACACACGACGTTATTCTGCGTAGCAGCGAGACTAGGGGGGATTCCTTTAAATGACAACTGGCCAAGACAACGCACCGGAATTGACCGGCGAACACTTTGAACGCCTTAAAGAAAATATGACTAAGGTTGAGATATTATCGAAACGCCTCGTCGAAATTATGTCTGGGAAAAATCCGCACCATCCGGCGCTAGATGGCCCGAATCAAGATCTTTTCGCAAAGGCAGCAACGGCTTATTGGTCCGACGCTGCGCAAAATCCCGCCAAGTTGTGGGAGCAGCAGGTCGAATTCTGGGGTAAAACAGTGATGAATTTCGCTGAGGCGCAGAAATCGATGACCTCGGGATCTGTCGTTGAAGGCGGGGAGGCCTCTAAAGACCGTCGTTTCGCGAACCCCATGTGGGACACCAACCCCTATTTCCATTTCATCAAACAGCAATATTTGACCAATGCCGCCACGATTGAACAGGCACTTGCAGAGGTGAACGAAGACGACCCGACAGAAAAACAGCGGCTGCAATATTTCGCGCAGCAGATTGTTGATCTGATGGCGCCGACCAATTTTCTCGCGACCAATCCGGATGCGCTAGAGAAGGCAGTCGAAACCGAAGGCCAATCACTGGTACAGGGGTTGGAAAACATGGTGGCCGACCTGGAGGCCAACAAAGGTGAGCTGATTGTACGTCTGGCGGATGAAACCGCGTTTGAACTGGGTGGCAATATTGCGACCACGCCGGGTGATGTGGTGTTCCGCAACAACATGATGGAGCTGATCCAATACAAACCAGTGACTGAAACCGTGCACGAGATCCCCATCGTGCTGTTTCCGCCCTGGATCAACAAATTCTACATCCTTGACCTCAAGGCGCAGAATAGCCTGATCAAATGGGTGACCGAACAGGGCTATACTCTCTTTGTTGTGAGCTGGGTGAACCCAGATACTTCGCATGCTGAAATAGGGCTGGAAGATTATATTCAGGACGGGTTCCTGACTGCCTTTGATGAGGTAAAAAAGATCTGCAACGTAAAGCAGGTCAACGCTGTGGGCTATTGCATTGCGGGCACCACGCTAAGCCTGACGTTGTCGTTGCTGAAACAGCGTGGCGATAAGACGGTTAAATCCGCGACTTTCTTTACGGCGCTGACGGATTTCTCGGATCAGGGGGAATTCACGCCCTTCCTGCAGAACGATTTCATCGACGGGATCGAAGAAGAGGTGAACAAGCAGGGCATTCTGCGGTCGTATATCATGGCACGAACGTTCTCGTACCTGCGGTCCAACGATCTGATATATTCGCCAGCGATCCGCAGTTACATGCTGGGGGAAACGCCGCCTGCGTTTGATCTGTTGTACTGGAACGGGGACGGGGCCAATTTGCCGGCCAAGATGGCGGTGCAGTATCTGCGTGGCCTGTGTCAGCGCAACGAATTCGCGGATGGCGGGTTCGAATTGATGGGGCATACGCTGAACCTGAAAGACGTTGATGTGCCTTTGATGTCGATCACCTGCGAAACCGATCACATCGCGGCGTGGAAAGACTGCTATCGTGGTGTGCAGAAAATGGGGTCGCGCAATAAAACATTCGTGGTTTCAGAGTCGGGTCACATCGCCGGTATCGTGAACCCTCCCAGCAAAATGAAATACGGTCACTACCTGAACCCTGATCTAAAGGCGGATTCCGAGACATGGATGAAAGAGGCCGATTACCATGCAGGGTCGTGGTGGCCGATGTGGGAAGTCTGGCTGAAAAAGCGGTCAGGTAAGCAAGTTCCGGCGCGTGATACTGGCGATTCGGACCATCCGCGGCTTGCACCTGCACCAGGGGACTACGTGACCGTCAAGGCAAACACTTGATTTCGCTTGGTTTTTGAAATTATTCTGCATTGCAGCAAGAAATATCTTGAAATGCTGCGATGCAGAAAGCATATTCTCATCAGCTGAACGAAAACGGGGTGGGCCCGTAAACAGCCTAGAGGATTGATACAATGAACAAGACACAAGATTTTTCCGCGATCATGAAAGACATGATGGGTTCTTTTCCAGTTGATACCGGTGCTGTTGAAGACGCATTCAAAAGCACTGCTTCGCTGAACGAAAAACTGTCCGGCGTTGCTCTGGAAGCTGCTGAGAAATCCGCAGAGATCTCCAACAAGTGGACCAAAGAGACTCTGTCGAAGCTGACCGAAGTTTCCAAAGTAAAAGCTGATCCAGCCGACTACGCAAAAGCCGCAACCGATTTCGCATCGGCCGCTGCTGAAGTTGCTGCTGAAAACATGTCTGCTTTCGCTGAAATCGCGAAAAAAGTTCAGATGGACACAGTTGAACTGATGATGGCTGCTGGTAAAGACGCTGCAGAAGACGCAACTTCTGCCGTTAAAAAAGCAACCAACGACGTTACTGCCGCTGCTCAGAAAGCAACAGCAGCTAAGTAAGACATACTGCGGGATCGCTCCCTCTCCTCCCTTTAGGAGTATCCCGTTTGGGCAGATCGAAAGATCTGCTTTTTCTTTGTTTTAACAGCATGTGTTTTTGTATTGTCGTTTCGGGTGGCCCTTTGGGCGCGGAGGGATAGGCGCGTACTCAGTAGGAATTTGAGTAAACAGGCAAATCGGGCTGTTCCCCGCAGCTGCTCTTTCTTTTTGTTCTGCGCTCGCATAGTCTACGCTGCAATGCATCATCCTTGGGGAGGGAAGTCCGTGGCAGATAACGATAAGCCGCTGTTGATTAAGCGTTATGCCAGTCGGCGGCTGTATAATACCGAAACCAGTGATTACGTCACTTTGGAAGATATCGCAGGGTTCATTCGCGAAGGACGCGAGGTTCAGATCATCGACTTGAAATCAGGCGATGACCTGACGCGTCAGTATCTGCTGCAAATTATTGCTGAGCACGAGAGCCGTGGCGAAAACGTATTGCCGGTCAATGTGTTGAACGATCTGGTGCGCAGTTACATGCAACCCGGTGGTGGGGTAATGCCACAGTTTTTGCAAAGCTCTTTTGACATGCTGCGCGAAAGCCAATCCAAGATGATGGAAGGCATGACCGCCATCAACCCGATGTCTCAGATCCCCGGATTTGATGCGATGCAGGCGCAGCAACAAGCGTTTCTCAAGGCGATGACGGGGGGCTTGGCGACAAATTGGTCTGCCCCGGATGCAAGTGAAGAAAAAGCCGCGACCGAAGAAGGTGGCGAGGATCTGGATGAGATCAAGAAGCAGCTGGCGGAATTGCAGAGCAAACTGTCCAAGCTGAGCTAAGCGTTACCAATTAAGTCTGGTGAACGTGCTGAGGCCCCAATTGGGGCCTCTTTGCATTCTTAGGGGCGGGAATTTGATTTAGGTGCCGAAGACGCGCAAGGGGCCGGCCACCTCTGACATCGCTTCCAGCAAGATATCCGCAACCGCATCCAGTTCCGCCCGGGTGAGGCGAACAGGCAGGCGTACATCACAGGCCTGCATCAGCATGGCCCGTGTTTGGGGCAGATCTGGCAGGTTAGGGATGAATTGCCAGTTCCAGAAAGCACGTGCGTTATCCTCGCTCAAGCCAAACACCTGAACCTTTACGCCTTTGGCTTCGGCTGCAGCGGCAAAGGCGCGGGTGTCGGCTTCGTCTAGGCCGCTGATGTTGAACTGGATCGAATCCGGTGCGCGGACTTCTGGCTCCAGCGGTGCGGGAACAGTGATCCAAGGCGAGGAATTCAGCCGCTCGGCCACATAGTCGTGATTGGCGCGGCCATCGCGGACCCGGCGCAACAGTTCTGGCAATTGGGGACGGATCACAGCCGCGCTGAGGTTGCTCATCCGCAGGTTATAAAGCGGCAGCTGGTTCTGCCATTTGGCAAATGCATCCTGTAGAACCGGGTGTTTCTTCCAATTGTGTTCATATGCGCCGGACATAATGATAGCGCGGGCGACAAGGTCGGCATCGTCGGTGATCAGGATGCCACCTTCGCCCGCGTTGATCATCTTGTAAGATTGGAACGAAAAGCAGCCAACCTGGCCAAGTGTGCCGATGTTTTCGCCATTCCACGTGGTGCCCAGCGAATGGGCGGCATCTTCGATGACGGGGATTTTGCGGGCATCGCACAGGGCCATGATAGCATCCATGTCCGAGGTGTGACCGCGCATGTGGCTGATGATGACGGCCTGTACGCTGTCCAACTTGGTCTCAAAATCTGACATGTCGATGCGGTAGTTATCCTTCACTTCGCACAAAACGGGGATGCAGTCTGCATGCACCACGGACGACGGGACCGCCGCGAAGGTAAAGCCGGGAATCAGGACGCGCGCGTCACGGGGCAGGTCAAGAGCCTTGAGCGACAGGAACAGCGCGGCAGAGCAGGAGGATACAGCCAATGCGTATTTACTGCCCATGAGGGCGGCGAATTCTGCCTCGAGCAAGGAAACAGGGGAATCATCTGACGCCGTGTAACGGAATAAATCCCCTGAACGGAGCAGCGCGTCGATCGCGTCACGGGCAGCTTCGGGGATGGGTTCGGCGTCGTGGACGTTTGGCGGCTGTATCATATTTCAATTTCCTGAATAGAACCTTTGGTAAATGTAAAACAAAGACTCGAAATTGCCAAGGTCTGTTGCTGTCTTTTGCGGCACTGGGCGCACATGCGCGTGGGTTTATCCCATAGAAAAACCCGCCCAGCTGCGGCGGCTGGACGGGTTGGACTGTCTTAGGGATGGCTGTTGCTGGTATCAGACGTTGAGCAGCAGGTGTTCGCGTTCCCAAGGCGAGATCACTTGCAGAAACTCGTCATATTCCGCGCGTTTGACGATGCCATAGACACGGGCAAAATCAGGGCCGAGGACCTCGTGTAGAGCGGTTGCCTCTTCAAACAGATCAAGCGCTTGGCCCATAACTTGTGGGATATCGCCTTCGCCCTCGTAAGCATCGCCTTTGAATTGGCGACGGGGGCGGTTTTCTTCGATCAGACCCAGATAGCCGCAGGCCAATGATGCGGCGATGCCCAAATAAGGGTTGCAGTCCATGCCCGCGATCCGGTTCTCGACCCGGCGGGACGATGCGCTTGATAGGGGAACGCGGATGCCAGTTGTGCGGTTGTCGCGGGCCCATTCCAGATTGATCGGGGCGGCGTGGTCTTTGACGTATCTGCGATAGGAATTCACATAGGGTGCCATGACGGCCAAAGCCGAGGGCAGGTGAGTCTGCAACCCGGCGATGAAGTGGTAAAAGGCGTCGGTCTCGCCGCCCTGAGGACCGGAAAAGATATTTTCGCCAGTTTCGATGTCGATGATCGAATGATGGATATGCATGGCAGAGCCGGGCTCGTGTTCGATAGGTTTGGCCATGAAGGTGGCGAAACAATCGTGACGCAGAGCCGCCTCGCGGATGAGGCGTTTGAAATAGAATACCTCGTCCGCCAGTTTGACGGGATCGCCATGCAGTAGGTTGATTTCCAGTTGACCTGCACCGCCCTCTTGGGTGATGCCGTCGATCTCGAACCCCTGATGTTCGGCAAAGTCGTAGATATCGTCGATGACGGGGCCAAATTCATCCACGGCCGTCATCGAATAGGCCTGACGGGCGGCGGCCGGGCGGCCTGATCGTCCCATCATCGGCTTGATTTCATGCGCCGGGTCGATGTTGCGGGCGACCAGAAAGAACTCCATTTCCGGGGCCACAATCGGTTCCCAGCCTTTGTCACGATAGAGCTGCACAACGCGTTTGAGCACATTGCGAGGGCTGAACGGGATGGGGTTGTCGTCCCGGTCATAAGCGTCGTGTATCACCTGAAGTGTCCAGTCCCCGGTCCAGGGAGCGGCGGTAGCGGTGGAGAAATCAGGCTTGAGAATCATGTCCTTTTCGATGAATCCGTCTTCGTCCGCGGCCTCGCCCCAATCGCCGGTGATGGTCTGATAGAAGACGCTGTCAGGCAGGTGGAAATAGCTTTGGCGGGCGAATTTTTTAGCGGGTACGGCCTTACCTCGGGCAATGCCCGGCAGGTCTGAAATGATGCATTCGACTTCGTCCAACCGACGCCCTTCGAGATAGGTGCGTGCGCCTTCGGGGAGGTTGTCTGTCCAATCGGCCATCAGGCCCTCGCTTTCTGGAAAAAATCTGCCATTTGAGTGGCCAGCCATGCGGCGTCGGTTGGGGCCTGTGTTTGATTGGCGGCGGCGTGCAGCAGGTCATCTGGGACGACGCCGGGGCCATAATCCTGAAGCAGGCCATCAATAAAGGGGCCGTCGAATTCGGGGTGGGCCTGTACGGTCCAGATGTGGTCGCCGTACGCCAGCACCGCGTGTTCGCAGTGGGCGTTGCTGGCGAGGGTTCGGGCATTGTTTGGGGCTGCGATCACCTGATCCTGATGCCACGCATTCAGGGCGATGGTTTTGCCGTCCAACTCGTATTCGGTATATCCGACAGCCCAGCCGCCTTGGAATTTTTCGACTTGTCCGCCCAAAGCCTTGGCGATGATCTGGTGGCCAAAACAGACGCCGATCAGCGGCTTTTTCGCGTAATTGATATCGCGGATGAGCTGTTCAAGTGTGGGGAGCCAAGCGTGGTCTTCGTAGACGCCGTGCAGGGAGCCAGGGATCAGCCACCCATCGGCTTGATCCACCGAAGGGCTTGCCCCGTCTAGTAGGTCAAAGCTGCTGAATTCAAAATCCCGGCCGTTCAAGAGGCGCGCGAACATCTGGTCAAAATTGCCATGGGTTTCGCGAAGTGGGTCTGGCGTGTGGCCGGCGAGGAGGATGCCGATTTTCATATATCACCTGATGTTGGGCTGTTTCACGCTAGACGAAGACTGGGAGACGCAGCAAGTCGTTACACTGCGTTCAAATAGCTCAGCCAATGGGTCTCTGGCGGGCGATCTGCGAAACGCGCGATTTCCTGGCGTTTGGTCATGGCAAGATAGCGGATCAAATCAGCGGGCAGAATCCGCGTTATGAGCGGGTCGGTTTCCAGTGCTGTGATCGCTTCGGCCCAATTGGCGGCCAGTTGCGGGACATTGGGAACCTCATAGGCGTTGCCGGTGATCGGGGGCGGCGGTGTTATGGAATCCTCGATACCGATGAGGGCCGCGCCGAGGACGCTGGCGAGCATCAGATAGGGGTTGATATCGCCACCTGCAACGCGGTGTTCGATACGGCGGGCTGCGGGTGCGCCACCGGGAATACGGATGGCGGCGGTGCGGTTTTCATAGGCCCAGCACGCCGCGGTGGGCGCGTGGGCACCGGGGACCAGTCGGTCATAGGAATTGCCATGCGGGGCAAAGATCAATGTGCTGGTGGGCATAGCAGCAAGACATCCAGCCACGGCTTGGCGCAAAAGATCGGTGCCGTCTGGGCCGCCATCATCAAAGATATTGCGTCCGAATTTGTCTACGACAGAGAAATGCACATGCATCCCGTTGCCTGCGTCATCGGCATAGGGTTTGGACATGAAGGTCGCAGCGAACCCGTGTTTGCGGGCAAGGCCGCGCACCAGATCCTTGAACAGCCAAGCGTCATCTGCGCTGCGCAGTGCGTCTTGGTGGTTCAGGTTGATTTCGAACTGGCCGACGCCGCCTTCTGAGATCGAAGTTTGGGCGGGTATCTCCATGGTTTCGCAGGCGTCATAGAGATCGGTAAAGAAGCCATCAAAGGCATCCAGCTCTGCCATGGAGAGGACGGATTCGTTAACGAGGCGGCGCTGTGTCAGCGGGTTTATTGGAGGCAGTGGTGAGGTGCCGCTGTCATCCAGTAATGTGAATTCCATCTCGGTTGCGGCAATGACTTTCCAGCCCCGCGCGGCATAGCGGTCCAACACGGCGGCAAGCGCGTGGCGCGGGTCACCGACAAACGGGGTGCCATCGTCGTGGTGCATTGTCATGGGAAACAGCGCTGTTGGGCTGTTGATCCACGGCATGGGCACGGGCCCCCTATCGGTTGGAAGCAGGACTGCGTCGGCATCGCCCGTTTCAAACACCAGTGGGCTGTCAGCAATGTCAGCCCCCCACAGATCCACGTTAAGAGCCGAATAGGGCATTCTGACCGCGCCAGTGCTGAGCTTGGTTGCATAAGCCGAGGGCACGCGTTTGCCACGCATCTGGCCGTTCAGATCGCAAATTCCGATGCGCAAAGTGTGCAGGTGGCTAACGTCCATGGTGCTCTCCTGAATGCTATGAGTTGAGATGTACCGGAGGGAAATCAGGTTGTCACGAAATATGATCAAATTATTGGGAGTTAAGAAACCATGCCAGACTGAAGGGGGCGAAGATGAATCTTATGAGCCTTTCGGCCGTAAACATTTCTCATGCAAACTCCCTTGAGGTGAACTTGCCTGCAATCCGCTATATCGAATGCGTCTTGGACTAGATCAGAGGTTGTTTTCAGTGACAGTTACGCCATCCAAGATGCCCTGTTTTTGCACGCGGGCTGTGAAATTTACGTATAGCCCAATGATCGTGTTAGGCATCCGATTAGAACCACCAAACGTGCCTGCATTTCTAACGCCATCGACACACATTCATGGCGTCTTGCTTTTGCCCTTAACTAACCGGGTCGTCAAAAAACATGATGATTGCGTCTGTAACGTATTTGCCCAGTGCCACTCCGTCGCGCGCGGCGATCTGAGACATTCCAGCAAAATATTCATTCAGAATCTGGGTCAGGTCGGCTGGATCCAAAGTGCTCGAAACCTCGGTGAGGCCCTCAATTTTACTTATAAAGATGGTCAAGAGGTTGGGTTTCGCTGAAATGTCGTCTCGGGATTCTCCGTCCATAACCGCACCTCAAAGTTGCTGCGGGAGACATTTTGAAAGTGTCTGGAAAACGGTTCGAAGTTCTCGATTCTGAAGTTTTAAGGACGCGGACAAAGCCGATAGCTTTGCCATACCGATAAGGCGCAACCAATATACAAGAGTTGCGATTGTGGTCAGCGCTAGACCAAAAACCAAGGCGAGAGAGGGTAGCCAATGGTTGTATGTCGTCGCCCACTCAGGCGGAGTGCGAATAATCACCTGCCGTTTCTGGTTGGCGATTTCTACACTCTGAGACACGGCAGGATTTGTGGTTTGTGTTAAATCGCAGGCTTGGCTTAAAAAAATCAACTGGCGTTCATCTGTACTCAAGGTTGCAAGCATTTGGATGTCAGCGGTTCCATACCGATCCGCACAAGGCCCGAATGCGGTTTCAGTCAGTTTGTTTTCCGATCCCTGTACCAGCGTCATCGGCAACGAGGCGAAAACCCGACAGAGCCGGATAGCTGTCTCAAACGTCGTTGTTCGGATTCTCTCAGACATCAGATCAAAGCTCAAAGCGGCTTCGTTTCCTGATATGGGCTGCATGTCGAAGACGGGAAAATATTCAGAGCGCGAGTGGGTGGATATCAGCTTCCGGCCCTCCCTTGCTCGGAAATATGAAACGTTTTTAACCCGGCATATCTTGCATTTCTGGCGAAAGCTTCGCGTCCTATTGCAGTGATTTCTATTGCTGAGGTTTGCCATCGGGTGATTGGCAGAGAGCGCAAAATGTGCGGTTTCACGATCATGCTCCACGCGTTCCAACATGTCATAGGCAACGAAAGAGAGGGATGCTCCGATAAAGGCAACTGGAAAAGTGGAATGACCTCAGCCAGACGAAGTCGAGTTTTCGACCGCATATAGTCACTGAAATAGCTATCTTTAACGGAACAGCTCAAACGGCTGATCCAATTAATAAAGGGGTGAGAAAGAATGTATGGCCGCAACTTGCTCGATATCACTGCAAACACCACTCTTTAGGGGGATGTTCTCGTGAAGTGAGGTGCTATCTGGAATTGGCGATACCGGTGATTAGCGGATTAAATTGGGGCGAATGCGCAGTTTGGCGCGACGTGCTGAGGGCAGGTGACTGTTCAGCCGTTTATTGATCAATCCGAACACACCCACAATCACCAGTGTGACTATGATGAAGTAGAACGCCAAAATGGGGTAAGGCACAAAGGGGTTGAACGTTTTGTCAGCAAAGTAGCTGGCGTAGTAGAGCGCATCGCCTTTTTGACGCCACGCGGGGAAGCCCGAAAAATAGACCAGTGTGGTGGCGTGAAACAGAAAGATCGCCTCGTTCGTGTAAGCAGGCCAGGCCAAGCGCAGCATTGTTGGCCAGATGATCCGTTTGAAGCGGGGCCAGCCGGACATGCCATAGGCATCGGCGGCTTCGGTGTCGCCCTTGGGGATGGAGCGTAGCGCGCCATAAAAGATCTCAGCCGTGTAGGCGGATGTGTTCAGGAACAGTGTTATCAATGCCCCCAACCATGCGGCGGTAAACGGGCCAAAGAAGGGGTGGACCCCCTTAAGGTTCAAAAACAGGAAGTAGGCAAAGAAGAACTGAATGAACAGGGGCGAGCCACGGAACAGAAAGATGAACCACTCTGCCGGTTTGCGGAACAGGCGGCTGGACGAGGATTTGGCCACGGCCAGTGCGGTTGCAAAGAAGAACCCAAACAACAACGCCAGAACACCAAAGTAGATGTTCCAGATCATACCAGATCCGATCAGGGTGAATTGTTCACACAGGGTGAAATCGGATTTGGGCAGGAGGCGCTCGCCATAGCCGATAGAACGCAGGCCATAGTCCTGAATGGTCTGAAGACAGCTCATGCCCGACCTCCTTGGAAAGGAGGTCGTGCGCGCGCAAGCGCCTGTGTCACAGGCGCATGCGGCACCCGGTTGTGGTGTGCAATACGGTTCTTCATGCCGGTGCCCCCTTACGCTGGGCTTCGCCCCCAGAGGTGGCCTGACCGTAGGTGAGTTTGGTCATGATGCGCTCAAGGAAGATCTCGGACACGCGGGTAAAGGCGAGGTAAAACACCAGCAGGAACAAGAAATACCACATGCGCCAGTCGCCGTGCGGGTAGCTGGTGAATTTGGAGGTCTTGGTACCGCCCAGTTCCCGCGCCCAATAAACAATGTCCTCGACGCCAAGCAGGAACAGCAACGGAGTGGCTTTGATCAACACCATCCACAGATTGCTGAGACCGGGTAGGGCAAAGACCCACATTTGTGGAACAAGAATGCGCCAGAAAGTTTGGCGATGGCTCATCCCGTAAGCTTCGGCTGTTTCCAACTGGGCATGAGGCACGGCGCGCATGGCCCCAAACAGGACGTTGGCCGCAAAGGCGCCGAACACGATGGCAAAGGTGATAACGGCCAGCGAAAACCCATAGGTTTCGTGAACCCATTCAGGCGATGTGCCCAACGGCAGCTTGGCTGCAGAGCACACAAGGAAGTCGTTGCCTTGGCGAATGGGATCGGTCCATTCGGGACACAGCACCTTATGGCGGGTCCACTCGAACGCCTGATCCAGCGCAATGACAAAAAATAGGAAGAAGGCAATATCGGGTACACCGCGCACGATGGCTATATATCCTTTGCCCAACCAGCTGATCGGTGCAAAACGGGCGCGGGCGGCCATGGCACCGGCGAACCCAAACCCCAACGCAACAGGGGCGGTCACAGCAAGCAATGCCAGAACTTTGAGGAAAGACATGTAGAACGACATGTGAACGCCGTTCGTGAGATAACACGAAAACCAGCGGAACGTTCCGAGCGTATCGGGATCAGCGCAGTAGGAAAACATCAGGATCCAAGAGCGGTGGCATCAGCAGCAGCCCAATGGCTGGCGTCGCGGCGCGTGGGGCAAAGGGTCCGCATGTTTCCATACGGACCCTCTGGATTTAGATTAGTAGGTGGCGGTTTCTTCGCCGAACCACTTTTTCAGCAGCGTGTTCAGTGTGCCGTCCGCCTTCATTGCGGTGATACCGTCATCGAATTTGGCACGCAGTTCACCGTCGCTTTCACGCAGGCCCATGCCTACACCACCGCCCAGTGGAACAGGTTCGCCAACAAAGACGAGTGTGCCATTGGATTCTTCGACCAGAGGAACCAGATAGTCGCGGTCGGCCAGCACGGCATCGGCTTCGCCGTTACGAACGGCTGCGATGGTTTCTTCGGGGGTCGCGAATTCAACCAAGGTTGCACCGGATTCAGCAACGTGACCGGCCTGAATGGTTGCGGTCTGGGCAGCAACAACGCCGCCATTTACATCAACACCTTCGGCAGCACCGACATAGGCGGAGTTGGTCGGCGGATAGTAATCCTGCGTGAAGTCGATGACTTCGTCACGCTCGGCTGTGATCGACATGCCGGCGATGATGGTGTCGTAGTTGCCGGACACGAGGTTGGGGATGATCGAATCCCAGTCGTTTTTTACCCACTCACAGGTCAGGCTGGCGCGCTTGCACAGCTCATCGCCCACTTCACGCTCGAAACCGTCGATTTCGCCGGCGTCGTTGATGAAGTTGTAGGGAGGGTATGCGCCCTCGGTGCCCATGCGGACAGTTTCAGCCATTGCCATGCCAGCGGTCAGCGCCAGCGCAGCTGTGGTCAGGATCAGCTTGTTCATTTTGTGTCTCCCATCGTTTTTTGTTGGTTATGATTATGCGGCCTGCGTTGCGGAGAGAAACCCGCGCAGCCGGTCGGATTTGGGCGCGCCAAAGACGTCGTCGGGCGTGCCTTCTTCTTCGATCAAGCCTTGGTGAAGGAACACCACGTGGCTTGAGATATCGGCGGCCATTTTCATGTCATGGGTCACGATAAGCATCGTGCGTCCCTCTGCCGCCAGATCTTTGATAACTTTGATGACTTCTTGTTCCAACTCTGGATCTAGCGCCGAGGTCGGTTCGTCAAATAACAACGCCTCTGGTTCCATGCACAGACCACGCGCAATCGCTGCGCGTTGCTGTTGACCGCCAGACAGCTGTGCCGGGTAGTTGTCGCATTTGTCGCCAATTCCGACCTTGTCCAGATAGCGCCGGGCACTGTCCTCAACTTCGGCTTTGTCGCGACCCAGCACGGTAATCGGGGCTTCCATCACGTTTTGCAGGATGGTCATGTGAGCCCAAAGGTTAAATTGCTGAAACACCATCGATAGGTTTGTGCGAATACGCAGTACCTGTTTCGCGTCGGCGGGTCGGCGCGCGTGGGTCTCGCCTTTCCAAGTGACGGGTTCACCTTTGAACAGGATCTCGCCTTGCTGGCTGTCTTCAAGCAGATTGCAGCAGCGCAGCAGGGTGGATTTTCCTGATCCAGAGGACCCGATCAAGGACACCACGTCGCCCCGATGTGCGGTGATATCGACCCCCTTAAGAACTTCGAGTTGTCCAAAGCTTTTGTGGAGGTTGGTGATCTGGATAACGGCTGAGGTGTCTGTCACGTTGGGTCCGGTGTTGTAGGATCGATTAATGAGCTAATAGGTCGCAATTTTCGGCGCAATGCAACGTTCAAAAGGGAAGTTCAAGGGGGCAAATTAACAAATTGACCATAGGGAATGCTGTTTTTTGCCCGGATCGGCAGATTGATGGTCTATTCGGTGCTTGGGCGTGCCGCCCCGCGGTGACCATGGGATTCGAGCATGCCGCGCGAGGGATAGTCGATCGTGGTCTTGCCCCCATCCACGATCAGGGTCTGACCGGTGATGAAATTTGCATCCCGCGAGGCGAGAAAGGCAACCGCCCCGGCGATATCGGCGGGTGAGCCCATGCGACCCGACAACGACGGAGGTTGCGTCGTGTTGCGCAGAACCTCGTGTTCCTGTTCGGGTGAGGTCGCAATCCAGCCCGGGCTGACGGCATTCACCCGGATGCCCATTGGTGCCCCTTCGGAGGCCATGGCACGGGTCAACCCTTCGACGCCAGCTTTGGCGACGCCGTAAAGTCCCCAATTACCGTGCAATGTTGCAGTGGACGAGATGTTGACCATGCTTGCGTCTGTGCCCTTGGCCAGCAGTGGCAAGGCATGTGCGCTCAGCAAGACCATGCTGTCGAGGTTGGATTGGCGAAAAGCCTGCCAGCGTTCGGCGGTGGGCGTGTCGGGTTGGACCGGGCTTTTTAACAAACCGCACCCTGCATTGTTTACCAGCACATCCATATGGCCATAGGCGTCCTGGATGTGATCCAAGGCGGTCAGGATTGAGGGTTCATCGGTTAAATCGGTTTGCAGGAACAGAGCCGGGCGGTCTTTAGAGGATAACGTCTTGGCGGCCTGGACCCCGGTGTCGGCGGACCGGGCAAGGATCACAACATGTGCCCCCTCAGAAGCAAACCGTTGTGCGATCCCAAAGCCGATCCCGCCATTTCCACCCGTGATCACAACGCATTTCCCGTCAAACCGCATCATTGGCTTATTCCTCGGGTGCAGCGGGGGTCGGCACCGCCAGATAGGTTTCGGCAGGGATGTCGACTAGTCCATGCAGGTGCAATGTGTCGCGATCTTCGGACGAGAGTTCAGCGATGGCCGCGCGAACCGCCGCCGCGATTAGGGTCCGGTCGCGTCCTAGTGCGGTGATATAGGGCAATGTGGGGGTCGGATCTGTCAGCTCTACGACCCGCAGAGACTGCGCAAAGGGTTCGTGTTCTTGCAGCAATACCCATGTCAGCATGTCGAGCGCGGCAAAATCTGCGCGGCCGTCAGAAACAGCTTGTGCAGACAGGGCGTGCCCACCGGATTGCAGCACTTTGGCAGGTTTTAGGCCAAGCCCCTTTAGGTGCGTTGTTGGTGCAGCCCACCCGGATTGGGACACCGCTTCGTTATACGCGAACACGCCCGTGCAAAGCTCGGCCAGATCGCCCGTCGTGTCTGCATCAGCAACAAAAACTGAGCGGTAGTAGCCCGCAGGGCAATCAGGCAGGCCATAGTCGGGGGTGCCTACCAGTTGAACAGTCCCATGCAACTGCGTGCGAAAGGGCATGCCGCAGGTTTGCGAGAACACCATATTGGGATCGCGCCAGATTTCCCAAAAATCGCTATCGCGATCCAGAGTTTCTGGGCCGTCGTTCAGATTGCTGCGGATAGCGGCCCACAGCCGATCATTGGCGGATTGCAGGGCTGGCATGTCGTACATGCCCAGCATGGCGGTCAAGATGAATGTCCCAATTGACGCGCAGCGGCTTGGCGGCAAAGTGCAGAATCACGGTCATTGATTCCCAAGAGATTTGAGACCAATCGCAGCACAGCGTCTTCTTCTTGTGCGCGCTCGTCATCTATCAAAACCACAGACCAAGCGGCCTCAAGCACAGCGCGGCGATCCTCATAGGGGACGGCGTCTTTGATGGCGCGGGTAAAGCGGACAGTGTCTGGTGCCTCGGATTCCAGCACTTCGGCATTGGAGCGTAGGCCCGCTGCCTCAAACGGGCTGAGCCCGTATCGGGTGGCGGTGATCCGGTCAATCCGGGCCATTTCCTGCGGCGCATAGTCGTTGTCAGACCGTGCGATACGGACCAAAAGGGCAGTCAGCGCCAAACGGGCATCCGTATCGGCAAGGGGGGCGGGCTCTGGCTGAATCAGCTTGGAGAGGAAATCGCGAAACATAACAGAAGGTATAGGCCGGGATTTTATCCGGGCCAAGACATTCACATCTTATTCATTGCCCGGGTACGCGCGGCTTGGCTGTCTTTGACGCTAAGGCCCATCGCGATACGTGATTCTTCGACGATTTTTAGCTCGCCTTCTTGCTGTTTGCCGTCAGCAAGGACCACTTCCCACAGGGCATCAAGGGCTGCCAGACGCTCTTCTAACCCGGTCGTTTCGCGGATCAGGCGCCCAAACGTGTCCGTTTCCGGCGCCGCTGAATGCAGTTTTTCGCAGGTTGCGCGCACTTTTGCGGCCTCGATCGCATTGTGTTGATAGAGGCGGGCCAGAATGCGGTCGATCAGGCTGATTTCTTCGACCTGATATTCGCGGTCCGATTTGGCAACACGCACCAAAAGAGCCCCAAGCGCCAATTCGGCATCCGGATCGGGCAGGTTTGGTGTTTCAGAGGGGCGGAACGCCTGAAAGAGCTTTTTCAACATGACCCGAAATTACCCCATATTTTGCGTCCCGCCAAGTGGGAACTACCCGTCATAGCCTTCGATAATCACCAAATCCCCGTTGGAAACCGGATCACGCAGGGCTTTGGCTGCCTGATAACCAGGGCTGTTGTAACACTCTAGGGCTGTTTGGTAGTCTTTGAACTCAATTACAACGGTGCGCGCGCGGGCCTGACCTTCGGGATTTTGACGGCCTCCGCCACGTACGAGAAAACGGGCGCCATATTCTGCAAACACTTCGCCATTTGCGGCAATATAATTCTTGTAGGTTTCCATGTCATCCACATCTACGTGGGCTACCCAATAGCCTTTGGCCATATCTACTCTCCTGTTGTTTTGGGCAGGGTGGCGCGGATTGGCACCCGGCGCAATCAGTTTTCAAGGCCACCTAAAAGGCGGACACAGTATCACACTACTGTGAGAGCATGATGATATTCGAAGGACTGAATGATGTGCTGACCAAGTTATGGTTGGCAGGGGCCGAAGGGATCGGCCGTGGATGATATAAATGGATACGGATGCCGAGAGACGGTTGGCATCTGAGCTTTGGGTTAGATCAAAGGATCATGCGACCATTGAAGTAGGCCCTGCCGTTGGCGAGGTCTGCAAAAAATATCCCCGGGGTGGCAGTTGGCGCGGATCTGCCCCGCATGGCGCGCAAAGGCACGCCAGCGTTTGATTTGCCGGGCGTCGACTTCTGGCAGGCGACGACCAAGGTAATAGCGGCAGTACCACTGAAACCATCCGCGGGGATCTGGTCCGATGATCCATCCCTTGTCCTGCCAAACGGATAGGGGTTGGCGGCTTTTGATTCCAAAATAGTTGAGTTCAGGGTTTGCGGTCGGGCTGAGTTTGGCGTTTTCGAACCAGTCAGCGGGAAATTCATCCCGGCAGTCGGAGCAATACTTCCCCTCAAACACACCCATTTCGAGCATCTGCTTGGGTGAATAATGTGGTTTGAACTGATCATTCTCCACATCACCGGGACTGGCTGAAAGGGTGTAGCTGTATCCGCTTTGCATGTGGTCATGGACAGTGATGGTGGTGCCGGATGTCATCTGAAGGTCAGTCCTTTGAGGGAATGACATAAATCTAGCACAAGACCAGTGTTCGGCAATTGGCGTGCTGGGGTGGGGATAGGGAAAAATGCGGTAAAACCCGCCTCTGGTATAAGAGGCGGGTAATATTGGATCAAACCAAGCGCGAGTTTTCTGTAGCGGCGCGGATGAAATCCGCAAACAATGGGTGCGGCGCAAAGGGTTTGGATTTCAATTCAGGGTGGAATTGAACCCCGATGAACCAAGGGTGATCGGCCCATTCTACGATTTCTGGCAAGCGTCCGTCGGGGCTCATGCCAGAGAATTTCAGGCCAACTTTTTCCAGCTGTTCGCGATATTTGATATCAACTTCATACCGGTGACGGTGGCGCTCTTCGATCTGGGTCGTGCCATAGATCCGCTCGACATTCGATCCCTCAGTCAGGGTGGCGTTATACGCGCCCAGACGCATGGTGCCGCCTTTGTCATCGCCGACTTTGCGTTCAACTTTGTGGTTGCCCTGAACCCATTCCTTGAGGTGGTAGACGACGGGCTCGAACCGCTTCTTGCCGGATTCGTGATCGAACTCTTCGGATCCTGCTTCGGTGATGCCAGCCACATTCCGGGCGGCTTCGATCACGGCCATTTGCATGCCCAAGCAAATACCCAGATAGGGCACTTTGTGCTCGCGGGCGTACTGGGCTGCTTTGATCTTACCTTCGGTGCCGCGTTCACCAAAACCACCGGGTACAAGAATCGCACTGTACCCTTCGAGGTGGGGTGCTGCGTCTTCTTTATCAAAAACTTCGGCGTCGACCCATTCGATCTTGACCTTGACGCGATTGGCCATGCCACCGTGAGTCAAAGCCTCGGCGATGGATTTATACGCATCTTCAAGCTGGATGTATTTGCCAACAATGGCGACTTTGACTTCGCCTTCGGGGTTGAACACCCGGTCCGCGACATCATCCCAACGGGCCAAATTGGGCTTTGGGGCCGGGGTGATCTGGAACGCATCCAGAACCGCCTGATCCATGCCTTCGCGGTGATAGGCGAGAGGCACTTCGTAGATAGATTTCAAATCCTGCGCGGCAATCACCGACTCGGGGCGCACGTTGCAGAATAGGGCCAGCTTGTCGCGCTCTTTCTTAGGGATTGGCCCTTCGGAGCGGCAGACCAGAATGTCGGGGGCGATGCCAATCGAGCGCAGTTCCTTGACCGAGTGCTGAGTTGGCTTGGTTTTCAGCTCACCGCTGGCCTTGATGTAGGGCAGCAGAGTTAAGTGCATGAACAGACACTGGCCACGCGGCTTGTCGTTGGCAAACTGACGGATGGCTTCGAAAAACGGCAGACCTTCGATGTCACCCACGGTACCACCGATTTCGCAGAGCATGAAATCAACCTCATCCTCGCCGATTGAGATGAAATCTTTGATCTCATTTGTGACGTGCGGGATCACCTGAATGGTTTTGCCGAGATAATCGCCACGACGTTCTTTTTCCAACACGTTGGAATAGATCCGACCTGAGCTGACCGAGTCAGTCTTGCGGGCTGCAACGCCAGTGAAACGTTCATAGTGCCCCAAATCCAAATCGGTTTCAGCGCCATCATCGGTGACAAAAACCTCGCCGTGTTCAAACGGAGACATCGTGCCGGGATCAACGTTCAGATAGGGGTCAAGTTTGCGCAGACGGACTGAGAAACCGCGCGCTTGCAACAAAGATCCCAGTGCGGCCGAAGCCAGACCTTTGCCAAGAGAGGACACAACCCCGCCAGTGATGAAAATGAAACGTGCCATGTCTGTTCGGCTGCCCCCGTGAATGGTCAGAATTTAGGTGCCCGGTGGTCTTTAAAAAACCACTGCATCACGGGACTTCGCATATAAAGGATTCGCGCGCATAACGCAAGAGAACCGCAAGATGCTGTTGCGGTTCTCATCCAAAATTCAAGGTATGGTGTGTTAGTCGGCTTTCGGGACCAACGGCGCATCGTCGCCCTGTGTCGGTGGCAACAGGTCGCTGCCTGCTGGGACACTGGGAGTGACGGGTGCTGATTGTTCCTGTGCGGGAACACCGAGGCGATCAATGACCGAGCTGCCGGATGCTTTTTGCGCTGCGATGATGGTCAAGGTGATCGAGGTCACGATGAACGCGGCTGCAAGGATCCAGGTGATTTTACCTAGTGCTGTTGCGGCTGACCGACCGGCTGCGGCGCCACCGCCGCCGCCCATGCCAAGACCCCCGCCTTCGGATCGCTGCATCAAAACGACGGCGATCAGGCTCAGAGCCAGAAGAAGATGGACGATGAGAACGACGTTTTCCATGTATATCCCGAGGAGTTTGGCTGTACCGCGCGGTATCTAAGCAAGTTTGGGGGCCGGGGCAAGGGATGAGTTTGCATCAAAATCATTGATCGGTGTGATCACGGATTTGACACTGGACTTGCGCGCCTTCTGAACCCAATCTCTGAGCCATGCCACATGATCATTCAGACCACCCGCACGCGCTCTTGCCCCCGGATCCTGCATTAAGGGTCAAGGCGTTGGAAACCATTCTCACACGCAAGGGGCTGATCGATCCGGCCACGCTGGATGAGATTATCGATATCTACCAAAACAAAATTGGCCCCCAGAACGGTGCGCGGGTTGTTGCCAAGGCCTGGAGCGATCCCGCGTTCAAGGCAAGGCTGTTGGCGGATGCCACGGCAGTGGTTGCTGATTTGGGATATTTCGGGCGTCAGGGTGAACATATGGTGGTGGTTGAGAACACGCCAGAGCAGCACAATATGGTCGTGTGTACTCTATGCAGCTGTTATCCGTGGCCGCTGTTGGGCATACCGCCGGGGTGGTACAAGTCAGACGCTTATCGGGCCCGTGCGGTACGCGAACCGCGCAAGGTTTTGGCCGATTTCGGGGTTACTCTTTCTGGCGAGAGTTCGGTCCGGGTTTGGGATTCGACGGCCGAAGTGCGGTATCTGATTCTGCCGATGCGACCTGCCGGAACCGAAGGGTTGAGCGAAGAGGAATTGGCAGAGTTGGTAACGCGGGACAGTATGATTGGCACGGGCCTGCCAAAGGTGCCATCATGACCCGGGTGCATGATATGGGGGGGCGGTTCGGCGATGGGCCGGTTGTGCCCGATGCCGAAGGCGCGCCCGTTTTTGCAACCGAGTGGCATGGACGCGCTTTGGCGGTGACATTGGCGGCAGGGGCTTTGGGGCAATGGAATATCGACGTGTCGCGCCATACGCGCGAATTGCTGTCGCCCAAAGATTACATGCGATTCTCGTATTACGAAAAATGGATCTCGGGATTGGCGGATCTGCTGGTTCAGACTGGTGTGTTGACTCGCGAAGATTTCGAGGAGGGTGGGGCAGTGCAACGGCACCCTCTGGCAGATAAGAAGCTGAAAGCGGAGGTTGTTGCCGGGGCATTGGCCAAAGGGGGACCTGCGGATCGACCCAGTGATGTGCCGGTGTCCTTTGAAACAGGTCAAGCGGTGCGGACCCTGCGGATCAGTGGGAACCGTCTGGTGGACGGGGGGCACACACGCCTGCCAATCTATGCCGCTGGGGCAAAGGGCCACATTCTAAAGCTGCATGGCACACATGTCTTGCCGGACAGCAGTGCCCATGGATTGGGTGAGGCACCTGAGCCGCTTTATGCGGTCGTGTTCCCGGCGTCCGAGTTGTGGGCCGATCCAGAGCATCCCGGTGATGAGGTCGTGTTGGATCTGTGGCAAAGCTATTTGGAGGCGGTATGAGCAGTTGTGCGACAGTATCAGCCCCAGAGCCGGTGTTCAGTGAGCCGTGGCATGCACAGGTTTTTGCGCTGACCGTGCATTTAAACGAAGCCGGCCGGTTTGCGTGGCCCGACTGGGCCGCACGGTTTTCAGCGACGTTGAAACGCCATGGTCTGCACAAGGAACTGGATGGGGGCGAGGACTATTTTCAGGCGTGGTTAGAGACGCTGGAAACCTATCTGGTTGAAGAGGGCAGTGTCTTGCCCGACGAAGTTGGGCCGGTCAAACAAGCTTGGGAAGAGGCCTATTTGACCACACCGCATGGTGAGCCTGTGGTGTTGCGCTGATCGCAACGTAAAGACGCGCTGATCTGGCCCACAAGGAGCAAGATCAGCGCGGCGCGACCTGAGAGTCGCGCGCGTGCTGGCCAGTGTCAGTCTTTTGGGTGTGACGGGCGGCGCGTGAGGCCGGCCTTTTGCAGGAAACGCCTGAAGGCTGCCCTGTTTGGCAGGGTGAAACGGGGGGGTATCCGTTTGCTGCGCCCCGCAAGGCGATTGAATTCATGCACATCGATGATCTTTTCGGCGCAGCCGCACCCTTCGCCCAGACCTACGTTTTTGTAATAGAAGTCTTCGAATTTCTGGGGGTGCATGGGTTAATCCTCGACGTCGTCTACATCTGCCTGTCCCGCCAACTGGCGCCGGACATGGGACCAGCTTAATCCGATTCCCAACACAACAGAGAGGGCAAAGATGCCCAACCAAACATTTCTGTTGGTGTTCGTGAGGTCCAGCAGGCCAAAATCATAAAGCACCCAAAGCAAGGCCGCGACCACGGACATAATCAGCGACATGCCGAATCCCCCGATTGATCGCAGGGTGGCGCGGAGGTAAATAATATAGCCAATCGTAAGCAATAAACCCATCAGGACCGCCACAGACAGGCGGCTTTCATAGTGGGTTGCGGTCCATCGCACATAATTCCAATCCGTGGGATTGTAAGTGAGTGTCAACAGCACGAATGCAAACAACCATCGCAAAAACATGCCCAAAGTCCCAATCTGAATTCATTTTTTGCGCCCCAGAATCGCTCAAAGAAGCAGTGCTGTCCAGTGTTTCAGATCACATGCGTCGAAATTGCGGTTTCCCTGTTGCGCGGGCATCGTTATACGGACGCGGGTTTGACGAACACAAAAAAGGACCGGATATGGCCAACGTGGTTGTTGTCGGCGCTCAGTGGGGCGACGAAGGTAAAGGCAAGATTGTTGATTGGCTCAGTGAGCGCGCTGATGTGATCGCGCGCTTTCAGGGCGGGCATAATGCCGGTCATACGCTGGTCATTGACGGCAAGGTGTACAAGCTGCACGCGTTGCCTTCTGGCGTTGTGCGCGGGGGCAAATTGTCGGTGATCGGCAATGGTGTCGTGCTGGACCCTTGGCATTTGATGAATGAAATCGAAACCGTGCGGGCGCAGGGCGTCGAAATCAGCCCGGAAACGTTGATGATCGCGGAAAATACGCCGCTGATTCTGCCGATTCATGGTGAATTGGATCGCGCTCGGGAAGAGGCGGCCAGCAAGGGCACCAAGATCGGGACCACCGGTCGTGGCATTGGCCCTGCCTACGAGGACAAGGTTGGCCGTCGCTCAATTCGCGTCGCGGATTTGGCCGATGAAGCCACGTTGGAAGCCCGCGTTGATCGTGCATTGCAACACCATGATCCACTGCGCCGCGGCTTGGGGATTGATCCGGTCGATCGTGACGCGCTGATCGCGCAGTTGAAAGAGATCGCACCCAAGTTACTGCCATTTGCGGCTCCGGTCTGGAAAGTGCTGAATGAAAAGCGCAAAGCCGGTAAGCGGATCCTGTTCGAAGGGGCGCAGGGCGCGCTGTTGGACATTGATTTCGGGACATACCCTTTTGTGACCTCGTCCAATGTGATTGCTGGACAGGCGGCGACTGGCGTGGGCATGGGACCGGGTGCGATTGATTTTGTGCTGGGCATCGTGAAAGCGTACACCACTCGTGTGGGTGAAGGGCCGTTCCCAACTGAACTGGACGATGACGATGGTCAGCGTTTGGGTGAACGGGGCCATGAATTTGGTACGACAACCGGTCGTAAGCGTCGTTGTGGCTGGTTTGATGCCTGCCTGCTGCGCCAAACTTGCGCGACGTCGGGCGTGAATGGTATTTCGCTGACCAAGTTGGACGTTCTGGATGGGTTTGAAACCCTGAAAGTCTGTGTTGCTTATGAGTTGGATGGCGAACGTCTGGACTATCTGCCAACAGCTGCAGATCAGCAGGCGCGGTGCAAGCCGATCTATGAAGAGCTGCCAGGATGGAGCGAATCGACCGAAGGCGCGCGCAGCTGGGCGGATTTGCCCGCCAATGCGATCAAATACGTGCGCCGCATCGAAGAGCTGATCGATTGTCCGGTTGCGATGGTTTCGACCTCGCCCGAGCGTGAAGACACCATTCTTGTCACCGACCCGTTTGCAGACTGATGGCTGAGTCAAAGAAACCACGGCTCAGCTATAAGGCCCGGCGACGTTGGTCGCTGGTAATTTTGCTGATTGGTCTGCCGCTTTATATTGTGGCAGTCATCACTTTGCTGAATGCATTAGGGCGCCCGCCGATCTGGTTAGAGCTTTTGGTCTATGCCATTTCAGGGGTGCTTTGGGCGCTGCCGTTCAAGTTCATCTTTATTGGTGTTGGGCAGGCTGATCCTGAAGCTGAAGAAAACAAGTAAAACTGTGAAATTTAAAAAAGAGAGCGCTGCAGAAATGCAGCGCTCTCTTTTGTTTTTTGTGATCCGCTGTTCTAGTTCTAAGGTTTGGTGCGGGCGGGGTGATCTCGTAGAACGCAAAACGCAGAGGGAATTATCCCTCTGCGTTTTGCGTTTTTTACCTAGTTAACCAGCCGCGCGACTGTCGGGTTGAAACCCGATTTGACCCGAAGCTGTAAAGCGGCCACCGCCGGTCTTTTCGATTTTGCCATCCCGCAAGAGCTGACCAAAGGTCCGAAGACCGTCTTCGCGGTTGAACGATTCGACCTGTAGCTGGCGAACCTTGTTCATCAACTGAGGGCGGGAAAACTGATCGCGGTTTTCTACAAAGGACATATAGGCGGCCGCTGCTTCAAGCATTTCTGGCAGGGTGGTCGCCCCATTTTCGGTTGCGTATTGCGCAAATCCACCTACGTCTCCGGTTTCGGTTTCGTCACCCGAGAGGGACGGAACACGGCGCGGACGGACTGGCCCACGGTTCGTCGTGGGTTCCTCGGATGTGTCAACACGTTGTTCTGCAACCAGTTTCAGTGGTGCGGGCTTATCCGTCTCTGCACGTGGGCGGCTGCGGCCTGATCCAACTGCTGGGCGACGGGGGCGAACAACTGCGGCCAGATCTTCGCGATAGGCGTCATCACTGGACTGTGTGCCGACAGTTCCGCCCGCAGAGCGCTCCGCCTCCGCTGCGGCAACTGCGGCGCGCAGGTGGGAATAGGTGTCGCGATTGGTTGACAGGTCCGGGTCGTCCAATTTCTGGTCTGCCGCTTCCATCAGCCGTGACAGATCATTATCTGTCTTTTCTGGTGCTTGCTGACGTGCAGGCTTCTCGCTGACTTCGGCCTGCTCTGGCTCTATGATCTCAGCTACCTCAGCCTCGATAGAAGCGTCTTCTTGAATGGATTGCGCTTCTTCTTCAATCTGGGCGGCTTTTTCCTCTTCGGCCTCGGCATCATCTTCTTGATTGGACTTGGCTTTCAGCTCAGCTTCGACAGCTGCGAGTTCGCGCAACAGGTCTTCTTCGTCTTCAGGAGACAGAGAGGCAGCTGCTGGGTTTTGTTCATTAACGCGTGGTGTTTCTTCTTTTTCTTCAGTCTCAACCTGCTCTACATCACCTGAAGAGACTGCATTTTCAAAGTCGGTGTTTTTGACTTTGATAACGCGGACGCGGCGCGGTTTGTTCACCGTAGCGATGGGCTCTTCGGGCTCGCTGAGGATGTTCATTAGCTCATTGTCGGTCTCTTCGCTGTCACCCTCGGTGTCCAGATCAGAAAACAAAGCATCGCCTTTAGTCGGGGCTTCAGACACGTCGCTGGCGCGCTCGACGTTTTCCAGAATGGAGGAGATGTCGTCATCGGACTGCGTATCTTCGATGATCTGGTTCCGGTTGAGGTTCAGATCTTCGGCGTGCTCATCTTCGGAATAATCGACTTCATCTGTGCTTTTTTCGTTGCGGGAAACAACGGCACGGATACGCTGCAATTTTGCGGCGATGCTGTCCGAAGAGGGTACGATTTCAGGCTCTTCCAAAACTTCAGCTTCGGGAATTTCAGCTTCGATCTCGGGGGTTTCGTCAGATTGTACGGCGAGTTGGGCTGTAATGCTTTCGATCGTCGCAGCTGGAGCAGGTGAGGCGGTGTCAACTTTGATTTGCTCAGGTTCGGCTGCGGGCTCTTCGATCACCTCGGCAGCCGTTTCGACCAATTCCTGTGCATCTACCGGTTCATCGATCTCTTCAACGCTAGTATCTTCGGCGAGGGCCTCTTGGACAGAGGACTCCTCGACAGCGGTCTCTTCGAAGATGTCCGCGGGGGCTTCTTCTGCTGGCTGAATCTCGTCTTCCTGTGGAGGTGTAACCTCTCCGACAGGTTCCGCGGGCGGTTCTGCCGGTTCGACTGACTCGGGTGCTTCTACGGCCATCTCAGGTTCTGAGGGGGCCACAACTGTAGGAGCAGGGGCGATCTCAACTGTTTGAGGTGTAGGAGCAGGGTCTGCAGCGACGGGCACTGGCTCCGCTTCGGCGGCACGCAATGTGATCCCTTTGGAATCATGGTGCGCCTCGACCTGACGAGAGATTTCCCGTTGGGCAATGCGCGCCAGCATGTCCGCATCGGGTTGCGGCGGCTCCGCCCCGAAGTATCGGTCGTCTGATGCGAGATCCCGAAAATACTCGGCAATCGCTTTCATTGTGTCGAATGAGTCGTCAAACCCTTCGAGAGTGCAGGAAAACGTCCCATATGAGACGGTCAATACCTTGTTGTTCTGTACCATAGGATGCTCGTCCTCTACATACTTATTGAACCACTTCTACCATCCCTTGGACGTCAATTTCGGTCCGAATCTGTGCAAATGAACGTATCATTTTGTGTCCAGATTGTGTCCAAGCCAAAAATCGGACGCTAATTCGCGCATGACTCTGCCTATTGTTCAGACTTTGGAACCAATAACCTTGATCGGAGGCGGTCACTTGGGTCCTGACGACTGCAATCTTGCCTTGAAACATGCGCCTACTCTGGTTGCTGCGGATGGCGGAGCCCACGCTGCACTGGCAGAGGGTCATATTCCGCAGGCCGTTATTGGCGATTTTGATTCAATTTCGGCGTCAGTTCGAAACCGCATCCCTCCTGAACGTCTGTTTCCGATTCCCGAACAGGATAGCACGGATTTCGACAAAGCCTTGCGCCATTTGTCGACTCCGCTTGTGCTGGGGGTCGGGTTCATGGGACGGCGGGTGGATCATCAGTTGGCTGTGTTTAACGCGCTGATACGGCGCGCTGAACGCGCCGTGGTCCTGATTTCTGAACGTGAGGTGATTTTTCACGCGCCGCCCAAGTTGAGGTTGGACATTGCGCCGGGTGCTGTGGTTTCGATCTTTCCACTGGCCAAAACGCGGGCGCGGTCACAGGGCTTGGAATGGCCGATTGATGCCGTTCCCTTTGCGCCGGATGGTGCGATTGGGACATCCAACCGCACGCCCACGGGTCGGATAGAGCTCGAGGTGGACGCGCCGGGTTTGCTGATCTTTTTGCCGAGAGAAGCGTTGATCCCAGTTATGCAGGGGCTTCAGGCGTCGGAATCCGGGCGTTGGCCCGCTCGCGAAGAATGACATAAACGCCTGCCCCAATCGTAATGCAGATTCCGACGCTGGCCATGGTATTGGGCAGGTCGCGAAAGATGATCCATCCGATTGCGGTTGCGATTGGAATTTCCAAATACTGCATTGGGGCCAGCGTGGCCGATGGGGCAAAGCGCAGGCTCCAGGTCATCAGCAGATGCGCGCCAGTTCCCAAAGCGCCAATCGCGAACAACATCCATAGGGTGCTTGTATCTGGCATCGACAGGGACAAAGCGGGGATGTCCATCGCGTTACCAACCAGTAGAACCGGGAGCATGAGGGTCGAGGCGAGCACGCCAGATACTGCCTGCAGGCTAATTGGATCGGTGTCTTTGGCCAGTTGCCGGGTCACAAGCATGAAGAACGAAAAAACAAAGGCGACGACCACGGGCAAAAGTGCGGGCCAGCCGACCTGAACAAAACTAGGTTGAATGACAAGCAGCGTGCCGATGAACCCGACAAGACAGGCCGCAAAGCGCCTCATGCCGACATCTTCGTTCAGGATGTATTTGCCTAGAACCAGCATGATGAATGGCATGACAAAGGCGATTGCCACCGCATCAGCCAAGGGCAGGAATTGCAATGCGCTGAACATTGCCGTGATGCCCGCAATATGGAGCAGGGTGCGCAGAACCATCAGCCGGAACAGGCGTCCGCGCAAACGCCAAGGGCGCTTGGTCGTCACCACAATGGGAATCAGGATCGCCGCCTGCACGAGGAAGCGCACGAACACCAACAGGCCCAACGGCACAACCGCACCCAGAATTTTTGCCAATGCATCGCCCATGGGGGCAAGCACACAAAATCCCAACATCAACATGATGCCGAGAACGGGGCGGTCCATGGTTGGACTGAGAGTTGCAGATTGAGACATCAGCGCACGCTAACAGGCTTAGATCCGGGGGCAAGAGGCCCCTGTCTCAATCTGTGTAGAAAGTCAGCAGTTGGGGACGTTGACCGCTAGCCCGCCCAGCGAGGTCTCTTTGTACTTTTCATGCATGTCTTGACCAGTCTGGCGCATGGTTTCGATTGCGGAATCCAGCGGCACGAAATGTTGCCCATCTCCACGCAGCGCAAGTGACGCGGCTGACACGGCTTTGATCGCACCTAAGCCATTGCGTTCGATACAGGGCACCTGAACCAAGCCTTTGACGGGATCGCAGGTCATGCCCAGATGGTGCTCCAGAGCGATTTCCGCAGCATTTTCGACTTGCTCCGGTGTGCCACCCATAACGGCGCACAGCCCGGCTGCTGCCATGGCGGCGGCGCTGCCCACTTCGGCCTGACATCCGGCTTCGGCACCTGAGATAGAGGCATTGAATTTGACCAGCCCGCCAATGGCGGCTGCGGTCAGCAGGAAATCTTCGATATGGCTGGGTGCGGCGCCCGGTACATGGTCCAGATAATAACGCAGCGTGGCAGGCAGTACCCCGGCCGCCCCATTGGTTGGCGCCGTGACAACCTGACCGCCTGCGGCGTTTTCTTCGTTCACGGCCATGGCGTAAACGCTCATCCAGTCGTTGATTGTGTGCGGTGCGGTCAAGTTCATGCCACGCTCGGCTTCAAGCGCGTCATAGATCCCTTTGGCGCGGCGGCGCACGTTCAGGCCGCCGGGCAGGATCCCGTCGGTGACAAGACCGCGTTCGATGCAGCCATTCATGACCTCCCACAGACGCGCGGTACCTTTAGCAAGGGAAACCTCGCACCCACGTGAGATTTCATTGGCCCGTTTCATCGCTGCAATGGATTTCCCGCTGGCTTTTGCCATTTCCAACATCTCGGTTGCGGATTTGAACGGGTAGGGAACCGGATCGCCTTCGTCTGTGGCTTTGCCTTGAGCCAATTCCTCTTCGGTCAGAACAAAACCGCCGCCGATGGAATAGAACACCTGACGCAGGGTGACATCGCCCTGAGCATCGGTCGCCATCAAGATCATCGCGTTGGCGTGTCCGTCCAGCGTGTGATCGTAATCGAACACAAGATCGGCTTTGGGATCAAAGGCCAGCGGCGGCAAACCTTCGGGTTGGACCGTGTGGGTGGCGTTGATGTCGGCAAGCGCGGCTTCGGCTTTGTCATTGTCGTACGTGTCAGGAATGAAGCCGGCGAGCCCGAGGATCGTGGCGCGATCAGTAGCATGGCCAACACCCGTAAAGGCCAGTGAGCCGTGCAGGGATCCTTTGAGACCGTGGAACTCAAAAGGAGAGTTGCGCATCATGTCAAGAAACCGTGCGGCGGCCACCATTGGACCCATAGTGTGAGAGGACGAGGGGCCAATGCCCACTTTGAACATATCGAAGACGGAGAGGAACATCTTAGGTAGCTGAGCCTTCTAGAGGAGTGGCGTATTCGGGCGAGGTGAAGGGGGTGACACCCAACCCCTCGGCGGTGATCGCGACGCGGGTTGCGTCGCGGGTTTCAAGGGATTGTAGAATGCGTTGCAGGTGCGGCGTGTCGGCTAGGCTGAACCAGCTGTGGTCCGTCCCTTTGGGATACAGCGCCATCCATCGCATCATACAGGCAACATAATAGGTCAGAACCGATGGGGTCTGCGCATGAAACCAATCCGGTGCGTCCTGCGCGACCTGATCCAGCAGTTTCAAATGGTGTCGCAAACGCGGACGAATGCCTGCGCGCAATGTATTGGCTTGAGAGGGATCGATGTATTTCTCGGCGTAAAACAGAATGCGCAGATCTGCATGCAGTGTGTTCGAGGCAAAGAAGAGCCACTTGAGAAATGCGCTACGTTCATCGCTCTGAGGGTTTGGGGCCATTTGGCCCATGCGTTCGGAGAGCCAAAGCAGGATCGCGGCCGTTTCAAAGATCGGGCCTTGGGGCGTTTCCAGCACAGGGATCAAACCGTTTGGGTTCAAGGCTAGATAAGTTGTACTGTTTTGGGCCGATTTCGTACGATCCACCAGAACGGTTTCGAACGGTAGGCCCATCTCGGTCAGCACCAGCCGAATGATCAGCGAGGCATTGTCGGGGGCATAATGAAGGCGCAAAGTCTGAGTCATGGCCCCGTTCTATCGCTGGCCAAGGGGCAATGGAGGGTCGATTGCGACGTTTCCTATTGGAAACGCGCAATGATGTCATCTGTATATATGTCTTGAGAGTTAGGGGCGTTTGGCGGCTTTTCGACGTTTGCCCAATGCAAGACCGTCTCGCATATTCAGGCTTAAGAGGGTGATATTCGTCAGCCCTGCACAGAGCTCGATGACTTGGACTGTATAAAACAGAGTATCGAATTGACTTGATTGCGCGCGCAGGGCCAGAAACACGGCGCTGGGCAACAGGATCAACAGTCCGTTTGCAGCAATGATCTTCATCCGACGGCTTTTGTTAGCCACCTGCGGCAGCTTCCACCCTTTGCCCAAAGAGGCCCCAGTGGCGCCAGCGGTGGCCATGGCCGGGATAAGCAGAGCCATTCCATAGAGCACACCGGTTTTTACCATGGTGATTGTGTCATGAGATCCAAAGAGTTCGCTCAACACTGTGGACATCCAGAACGTTGTAATCGTGGCAAGGGCAAGGGTCCCGGCAGTGGCGTGTATTGCGGTTTTCATAGGAATCTCCTTAGAGCACAAAGATAGCATGCTATGTAAATTGCATTGCATAGCGTGCTATTCAAGTGTTTTTTACAAAAATGTCCAAATTCCAAGAAAACTCGGCGGGGTTCCTCGCCAATCAAATGGCTCGATTGTTTGCATCAGGGTTGGCGCGGCGGCTGAACGCACTCGACCTTGCACCTGCTCAGTTCATGGTTCTGCTGGAGTTGTGGGACGAAGATGCCCGCACCCAGGTTGACCTGGTCGCGGCGCTGGACGTCGAACAAGCCACAATGGCCAACACTCTGTCGCGTATGGAGCGGGATAAGCTGATAGAGCGACGGCCCTCTGAATCGGACAAGCGGGTCCGTATCGTTGTGTTGACGGAAAAGGCACGCCAGCTGCAGAAGGCGGCGATGGAAGGGGCGCAGGCTCAAAATGCAGCGGCTCTTGCTGGGTTCAGCCCCGATGAGGTGCAAACTTTTTTGTCCCTAATGCGTCGAACAATTCGTAACCTCAAAAGCGAAGCGTGACATCTGATTCCCCTGCAAACACTGACCGTCCTGCGGGATTGGATCTAGATTCCCTCTCGCGCCTTGGGGTTATGTTGTTATAAGTCGCACAAGGATGCATGAGGGGATGCTGTAATGACCGGGGAATTGTCGCCCATTGATAAAGCCAAGTTTGTTGCTGCCAAACGGGCCGCCGATTTCGTTGAAGACGGGATGCGGGTCGGTCTTGGAACGGGCAGTACCGCGGCTTGGTTGGTGCGCTGTCTTGGGGAGATGGTGCGCGACGAAGGTCTCAAGATCCGGGGTGTCCCCACGTCGACCCGGACCGCGCGGTTGGCACGAGATGTCGGCATCGAAGTCATTTCGTTGGATGAAGCGCGTTGGTTGGATCTGACAATCGATGGTGCGGACGAATTTGATGGGGATCTGAACCTGATCAAAGGCGGTGGTGGGGCATTGCTGCAAGAAAAGATCGTGGCGACGGCTTCGGATCAAATGGTTGTGATCGCTGACATCGGAAAAGAGGTCGAAACGCTGGGCGCTTTCCCGCTACCGGTTGAGGTCATTCCGTTCGGGTGGCAGACCACACAGGCGTTGATCGAAGAGACGCTGATTTCGATGGATGTGCTGGGCCGGTCCGCGACATTGCGGATGAATGGGGAAACGCCTTTCATCACCGACGAAGGCAATCACATTCTGGATCTACACCTGAACCGCATTGGCAATCCGCGTCAAATGGCCTTGGTGATCAACCAGATGCCGGGTGTGGTGGAAAACGGTCTGTTCATTGATATCTGCGACACGGTGGTGATTGGCTACGGGGATGGCCGGGTCGAACTGCGCGATATCAACGATGGGACGGTCGAACATGACCGGCTGGATTTTGTCGAAAGCGATAATCTGTTTACTGATCTGGCGGACTGAACACTAGGTTGCGTTTGCACGATCTGCCGTCCGTTTTGTAGGCGATGCTATTGTTTTCGTTTGTTACACTGGGAAACAGGGGCTTTCATTCCTAACATCCCGGCTTATGTGAACGGTTCATTGCAAGGCTGCCATCTTTTCCGGAGTGACGGGACGCACAAGTGCGACCTTTGAAATTACGGAACAGGCTGGACAGTGGCGCGGGATAAGTTACACCCTTTGCAAGGCTTTCGGGCGGTGCAGGAATTCCAGATGAGGCAAGAAAACATGAGCTTTGATTTCGATCTTTTCGTTATCGGTGGTGGATCTGGTGGCGTACGTGCGGCCCGAGTAGCAGCAGGCGAAACAGGGGCCAAGGTGGCTTTGGCCGAGGAAGACCGCTATGGCGGCACCTGCGTGATCCGGGGCTGTGTTCCTAAGAAATTGATGGTCTTTGCCAGCGAATACGCCGACATGGTGGAAGATGCGCAAAGCTATGGCTGGGATATTCAGCCCGGTGCTTTCAACTGGAACATGTTCAAAGGCAAAATGCATGCCGAATTGGACCGTCTCGAAGGCATCTATCGCAACATTCTGAAAAACAATGGTGTCGAAAGCTTTGATCAGCGCGCCAAATTGGTGGATGCGCATACGGTCGAATTGGCTGATGGGACACGCAAGACCGCCAAGCATATCCTGATCGCGACAGGCGGCTGGCCGACATTGCCAGATATTCCCGGTGCAGAACTGGGGATTTCGTCGAACGAGATTTTCCATCTGGATCAACTGCCCAAGAAGATGCTGATCGTGGGAGGCGGCTACATCGCCAGTGAATTCGCCGGGATCATGAATGGTCTTGGTGTTAAAGTCACACAGTATTACCGGGGCGCCCAGATCCTGCGCGGGTTCGATGACGAAGCGCGCGGGTTGGTCAGCGAAGAGATGTGCCAGAATGGCGTTGATCTGCGACTGGGCACCAATGTGCTGGAAATGCGCAAAGAGGGCGAACAGATTCTTGTCAAAGCTACAAACGGCGATGAAACCCTTTTCGATCAGGTGATGTTTGCAACCGGCCGGAACCCCAATTCAGACAACTTGGGCCTCGAAGAGTTGGGCATTGAACGCGGCCGCAAGGGAGAAATCCTTGTAGACCAGTACAGCCAGACGGCGGTACCGTCGGTTTATGCCATTGGCGATGTGACGGACCGCGCGAACCTGACACCTGTTGCGATCCGCGAAGGCATGGCCTTTGTCGAAACCGTGTTTAAAGGCAACCCGACATCGCCGGATCATGAACTGATCCCTACGGCTATCTTTACCCAGCCTGAGATGGGCACCGTGGGTCTAAGCGAAGAAGATGCGGCCGCGCAGGAACCAATCGAAGTTTATGCGACGTCGTTCAAACCGATGCAGCAAAGCTTTGCCGGACGATCCGCGCGGGTTTTGATGAAATTGATCGTGTCCAAAGCCTCGCGCAAAGTGTTGGGGTGTCATATCGTGGCTCCGGGCGCTGGTGAAATGATCCAGTTGGCTGGAATTGCAGTGAAAATGGGCGCGACCAAAGAAGATTTTGACCGGACGGTGGCGGTTCATCCGACCATGTCGGAAGAATTGGTCACAATGAAGCAGCCTGTGCGTAGCGCTTGATTTGCGCCCAGACGAACACAGGTTTAAGTTGATGCCGCGAAATGCGGTCTGACAAAGGGATGTAGACATATATGGCGGGCAACAGCGGTGGCCCCTGGGGGGGCGGAGGCTCTTCCGGTGGCGGAGATAACCAGGGAAACAATGGTGGTGGTAACCAAGGTGGCGGTAAGCGTCCCGAAGGCGACGGCAACCAGATCCCTGAAATCGATGAGCTGATGAAGAAAGGCCAAGAACAATTGCGCGTCCTGATGGGCGGTCGCGGTGGTTCGGGCCAAGGCGGCGGTGGCGGGCGTGGTCCTGTCGGTGGCGGTGGACCTTTGTTCACGCGCGGAACCGTTGCGCTGGGCGTATTGGTTGCTGTTGGTCTGTGGGGTTTGGCGAGCGTTTACACGGTCAAACCCGAAGAGCAGTCAGTAGAATTGTTCTTGGGTGAGTTTTCAGCGATCGGAAATCCGGGCCTGAACTTTGCGCCTTGGCCTTTGGTCTCTGCCGAAGTCATGCCAGTCACGCGCGAACAAACCGAAGACATGGGCGGTGCCCGTGGAGCGCAGGATGGCTTGATGCTGACCGGCGACGAAAACGTTGTCGACATCGATTATCAGGTGGTCTGGAACATCAACGATCCAGCGCTGTTCCTGTTTAACCTGCGTGACCCACGTCAGACCATTCGTGCGGTTTCAGAATCAGCGATGCGTGAAATTATCGCCCAATCCGAACTGGCACCGATTCTGAACCGGGATCGTGGTGTGATCGCCGATAAGTTGGAAGAGCTGATCCAAAGCACGCTCGACAGCTATGACAGTGGTGTGAACATCATTCGCGTCAACTTTGACAAAGCCGACCCACCGGCAACAGTGATTGATGCATTCCGTGACGTTCAGGCCGCTGCGCAGGAACGGGACCGTTTGCAGAACGTGGCTGACGCTTATGCAAACCGGGTTTTGGCCGAAGCACGGGGTGAAGCCGCCCAGTTGCTGGAAGAAGCCGAAGGGTACCGCGCTCGCGTTGTGAACGAAGCCGAAGGTGAAGCCAGCCGTTTCTCGGCTGTTTTGGAAGAATACTCCAAGGCGCCAGAAGTGACCCGCAAACGTCTTTATCTGGAAACGATGGAGCAGGTTTTGGGTGACGTGGACAAAGTGATCCTGGACAGCAATGCAACGGGCGAAGGTCAGGGTGTCGTGCCCTATCTGCCGTTGAACGAGCTGCGCAAAAATACTGATGGGGGATCGAACTGATGCGGAAGACAACATTTATTCTGCCAGTTTTGGTAATCGTCGTTGTTGCAGCTTTGTCAGCTTTGTTCATCGTGGATGAGCGAGAAAAAGCGCTGGTTCTGCAATTTGGTCGGGTTGTGGATGTCAAAGAAGAGCCGGGTCTGGCCTTTAAGATTCCATTGATTCAAGAAGTTGTGCGTTACGACAGCCGCATCCTTTCCATCGACGTGCAGCCGTTGGAAGTGACACCGCTGGATGATCGTCGTTTGGTTGTTGATGCATTCGCACGCTATCGCATTTCTGATGTGAAACAGTTCCGTCAGGCTGTTGGTGTGGGAGGTCTGCGGACTGCCGAAGATCGCCTGAACCGGATCCTCGTTGCTGAAACCCGCGAAGTTCTGGGTTCCGTAAGTTCCAAAGACATTCTGAGCTCGGATCGTGCGGCCCTGATGTTGCGGATCCGGAATGCAGCTATCGTACAAGCACGGGGCTTGGGTTTGGAAGTCATCGATGTGCGTTTGAAAGCCACCGATCTGCCGTCGCAAAACCTCGAAGCGACATTCGACCGGATGCGCGCTGAGCGGGAACGTGAAGCTACAGACGAGCGGGCCCGTGGTAACGAAGCGGCGCAGCGTGTGCGCGCGCAAGCTGACAGAACCGTGGTCGAGCTGGTTTCAGAAGCCAAACGCGAAGCCGAGGTCACACGCGGTGAAGCAGACGCTCAGCGAAACAACATTTTTGCCCAAGCATACGGCAAAGATTCAGAGTTCTTTGAATTCTATCGCTCGCTGACGGCCTATACCCGTGCGCTGAAAGCTGGAAACAGCTCCATCGTGATGAGCCCGGATTCTGAGTTCTTTAACTATCTGAAGTCGTCCACGGGCGCTTCTAAATGATGGCAACGATCTTTCTGGCCCTTGGGTTGGTACTGATTGTCGAGGGGCTGGCGTACGCGCTGGCCCCTTCGCTTGTGGAGCGGATGCTTGAGGTATTGCGCAGCCTTCCAGAAAGTGCACGGCGTCAGGTTGGGCTGATTACCTTGGTGATCGGTGTCATATTGTTGTGGATTGCGCATCAGTTGGGTGTCTGAAAGGGTGGTGATACCGCTCTTGTTAGAGGTTTCACATGCACCCGATTTACGCGCTTTGGGCTCATCCCCGATCTATGTCCACGGCGATAGAGCGGATCATGCGTGAACGGGGTGATCTGGACTGTGCGCACGAGCCGTTCATGTATGACTATTACGTACACCGTGGCGTCGGGCAGATGCCACATTTCGATGTCCTGGCTGATCACCCACAGGAATATTCCGATATTCGTGACATGTTGTTTGAACGGGCTAAGCATCAGCCAGTGTTCATCAAAGACATGAGCTATTACGTTATGCCGCATATCTTAGGGGATAGCGCCTTTCAGGGAAGGCTGCGCAATGCGTTTTTGGTGCGCCGACCACGGGCAGCTATTGTGAGTTATCACAAGATTGATCCGGAATGCAGTTGCGAGGAAATTGGCATTGCCGCGCAGTTGGACCACGCTCAAGGATTGGCCGCACAAGGGGATACACCGCTGGTGATCCGCTCTGAAGATGTGCGTGCCAACCCGCGGGGAATGATGTCGGCGCTGTGGCGCGCCTGGGGGCTTGCCGAGGCCGACCATGCCTTTAACTGGCAGTGTGAAGCCCCCAAAGATTGGCAACAAGTTGAGGGGTGGCATGCCAAAACCATGCAGACTCAGGGAATTGAACCACCCGATCCGAACGCCGAGGAAAACGAACGCCGCAAATTCGATGCGTTGGCAGCCCAAGTTCCAAAACTGGAGACATATCTAGCGACTCATGAACCCGCGTATCAGACCCTGAGTGACATGGCTTTGAGCGCAAACTCATGACTTGGTCTTCACGTTAGGGGGATTTGGAGGCGATCACGAGTTGCTAGGCGAGACAAACTCACTACATTAGATATCAAACCCTTTGGGCAATGATCCCCAAAGGCGCAGGTTGAGACAAGGAGATCTCCAGTGCAGCAGGCTAAGGCCCTTTCCATACCCCTTCGACAAGACGGCGCGATGATGCGTATGCGTTTGATGTGGCTGGGCGCTCTCACCATGTTCTTGGTGCTGGCGCAAACTCTGATGGTGCAAGCGCGACCAGAAAGCCTTGCGCCATTGGCCGAAAAATTCAGCCCCGCTGTGGTGAATATCACGACATCGACTTTGGTCGAAGGCCGGTCCGGTCCACAGGGGATTGTGCCCGAAGGGTCCCCGTTCGAAGATTTCTTTCGCGAGTTTCAGGATCGCAATGGTGATGGAGAGCGTCCGCGCAAATCATCGGCTCTGGGATCAGGGTTCGTGATTTCCGAAGATGGCTATGTGGTCACGAACAACCATGTGATCGAAGGTGCCGATGAAATCTTGATCGAGTTCTTTCCTGGCGACGGGCAACCTGAAGAACTGCCTGCAAAGGTGATCGGTACTGATCCAAAAACAGATATCGCGTTGCTCAAGGTTGAAGCACCGGGTCCGTTGAAATTCGTCAAATTTGGCGACAGTGACACCGCGCGTGTTGGGGATTGGGTCATCGCGATGGGCAATCCATTGGGGCAGGGGTTCTCGGTCTCTGCGGGCATTGTGTCCGCGCGCAACCGGGCCTTGTCAGGCAGCTATGATGACTACATCCAAACTGATGCAGCCATCAACCGGGGTAACTCGGGCGGTCCATTGTTCAACATGGACGGGGACGTGGTCGGCGTGAACACCGCGATTTTGTCGCCAAATGGGGGCTCGATCGGGATCGGATTTTCTATGGCGTCCAATGTGGTGACCAAAGTTGTGGCGCAGTTACGTGAATATGGGGAAACCCGTCGTGGCTGGTTGGGAGTACGTATTCAAGACGTCACGGATGATGTGGCCGAGGCGATGGGGCTTGAAGAAGCTGCTGGCGCCTTGATCACGGACGTGCCCGAAGGCCCGGCAAAAGAAGCCGGTTTACTGGGCGGCGACGTGATCCTGACCTTTGACGGGGTTGATGTGAAAGACACCCGTGGATTGGTGCGTCAGGTGGGCGAAACCGAAGTCGGCAAAGCCGTGCGTGTTTTGGTGTTCCGGGACGGTGGGACCCAAACCGTGCTGGTGACGCTTGGGCGTCGCGAAGATGCGGAACGTGCCGATGAAACGGGCCAAACGCCCGAAGCCACACCAGAAGTTTCTGAAAAGGATGTTCTTGGTCTGACGGTCAGCACGTTGAATGATGCACTGCGTGAAGATCTGGGTATAGACAGCAGCGCAAACGGTCTTGTGATCATGAACGTGGATGAGGCTTCTGAAGCCTTTGAAAAGGGCCTGAGAGCTGGTGATCTAATCACCGAGGCTGGGCAGCAAAAAGTGACGTCGCTTGCAGACCTTGAGGCGCGTATTGAAGAAGCAAAAGAGGCCGGGCGTAAGTCGTTGCTGTTGCTGGTGCGCAGGAACGGAGAGCCGCGCTTTGTGGCGCTGAGTTTGGATCGCTAGTCGGTACCATCTCTAATAACGAATAAGACGGCCGAACCATGGTTCGGCCGTTTTTGTTTGAACTGAGTAGAATTTAGTAAGGGAGACATTGGGTAAATAAGTTCGAGCCATGTGTGGGGACACATGGCTCGACATGGTCAGGGCCAGTTGGGACAGAACACTGGGGATGCTCGACCAGCCCTTGAATATAACCAAGTAAACGTATGACTGATTCTGATGCGGTTAACTGTGAAATGGTTCACAGATCGAACGTTTTCTTACCTAAATCTGTTCCAGATCCGCCAAGACATGCAGCGCCTCTAAGTCTTGGATAAGAATCCCGGAACGTACGGTTTCGATCACACCCAAGCGTTTCCAGGCGGCAATGGTCTTGGAAATAGCTTCACGTGTGGCGCCGACGTATTCAGCCAGTTCGGATTGAGAAAGGGCTACTGTTTTGGGGCACGAGTCGCTTACGGGTGCGAGGTGAAGCAACTTGCGCGCCAGTCGCGTCGGAACGGGCAGAAACACTTGTTCATTCAATTGCCGCCCCATCCAGCGCATCCGCAAACCGGCCAACCGGATCATATCCCCGGCCAGCTCTGGGTGCTTGTTAATTTGCGCAAGTATGTCGGCATTGCGCACCTTAAGGACCTGACTGGGCTGGGTGGCGGTAATGGTTGCAGTGCGCGGGCCGGGGTCAAAGAGCGAAATTTCACCAAATATCGCGCCAGGGCCCATGAGGTCTAGGGCAAGCTTGCGCCCTTGCAGCGACAGAACTGAAACTTCCAACGCACCGTCCGTTACCGCAAAGAGCGCATCACCCGGATCCCCTTGATCGAACAGCACTTGACCCCGGCTCAGAGACACGGGCCTGGCCTGTGCAGCCATCATAGATTTTAGTCGGTCAGAAGCATCGGCCAGAAAGCCGGTATTGGGTAGCGAAATCATTAACACACAGTCCTTTTACAACGCGCTCCGCGTCAAGGCGTTTGTGTGACCTTTTTCGTGACCGTAATCAACTTTCTTGATCAGGGTCGATCAAATACCGTTGCAGCAGAGAAAACTGCAGCATGAGAAATGCCATCAACGCCAAGGGGAACCCAAAGGTTTCAATCTTGACCCACAGGTCCGTGGACATTGTTCGCCAGACTACTTCATTTGCCACAGCCAAAACCGCAAAGGCCAGGCACAGTCGGCGGGTCAGAATCATCCAGCCTTCGTTTTCCATAGGCAGCATTTCATTGAGAACAAAGGCAAGATAGCTGCGTCCTTGCAGCAGGCCGATGCCCAATGTCACGGTGAAAAAACCATAGACAAGTGTGGTCTTCATTTTAAAAAACCGCTCGTCATTGAACCAAGCGGTAAGCCCACCAAAGAAGATAACCATGAAGGCGGTAAAGATCTGCATCCGGCTCAGCTTACCTGTCAGGAACCAAAGGGCCCCCATGGCAGCCAGCAGGATTGGAACAAAGAGAAGCGTAGCAACGATAAAGCCGGAATAGTCGACCCCACCCATGGTATAGGTGTTTTCCTTGATCCGGATATAAAGCAGGAAAAAGGCCAGCGTTGGGCCAAGTTCGAGCACTTGCTTCATAATCGGGTTGATGTCTTTTTTATTGGCCATCTTGGATTGGTCCTGCTCTGTCATCCGCCCATCTCAACTATCACGGCACCCAGCGCGATCAATGCCATAAGCGCAATTCGTCGCGGTCCGACGGTTTCTTTCAATACCAACCAGCCGATGAGGGCGGCAAACACGGTTGATGTTTCGCGTAAAACGGCCGCTTCGCCAACTTTGTCGAGCCGGGTTGCCATCATTACGGAACCAAAAGAGGCAAAGGCGATCAATCCCCCGAAAAATCCCCGCACCATGAGCGGGCCGGGGGCAGGGCGATTTTCCATGTTGCGCCAGCGCCGATAGGCGAACCAAGGCAGGGTTGCGCCATCAATCATGAAAAACCATGCCAGAAAGGTGAACGGATCGGCGGTCGCGCGGATGCCATAGGCGTCATACGTGGTGTAGAGCGCGACCAGCAACCCCGTGGCCACAGCCAAACCCATTGCCAGATGCAGGGTGTCACGTTCGCTTTCCAGATTGCGTAGATTGTAAAGTGCCAGTCCAAAGATCCCGGCCAACAAGGTCGCAACACCGAGCCATTGGATCAGCGTGAAAACCTCGCCAAACAGGACATAGGCCCCGATCACCGTAAACAACGGCCCTGTGCCACGCACAACGGGGTACACGACGGTATACGCCCCTTTGGTATAGGCCAGCGCCTGCAAACATTTATAAGCGACGTGTATGGCCCAGACTGCCGCAAAGATGGGCCACATGTGGGGTTCGGGCCATGGCACCACAAACAGTGCAAAGGGCGCGGCCATCAAACCGTAAGAGGCATCAATGGCCCCACGGGACAACCACGGATCATGTCGCCCCTTTTGCAGGGCCCCAAAGATGGCGTGCAAAAAGGCGGCCATCAGCGCCAGCGCCAGCGCCAACTGGTGCCCTGCCTGTGTGCCTTCGAGGGAAATCAGCCAGTCGCTCACGCTGTTGGGCTTTCGTTAGGGTGGTGGCAAAGGATCAGTTTTGACCCAGGCCCGTCAGAGCGGCTGCAAAATCTTCGGGATCAAAGGGGGCGAGGTCGTCGATCTGTTCCCCGACACCAATGGCATGGATCGGCAGGCCAAACTTGTCAGCCAGAGCCACCAAAACGCCGCCTTTGGCTGTTCCGTCCAGCTTCGTCATGACCAACCCGGATACATCGGATATTTTGCGAAAGGTTTCGACTTGGCTCAGCGCGTTCTGCCCTGTTGTGGCATCCAGCACCAGAAGGGTGTTGTGGGGCGCTGTCTCATCCTTTTTGCGAATGACGCGGACGATTTTTGCGAGCTCTTCCATTAGATCCGCGCGATTTTGCAAGCGGCCAGCGGTGTCAATCATCAGCAGATCCGCGCCGTCTTCTTCGGCACGTTGCATGGCATCAAAAGCAAGCGAGGCGGGGTCTGACCCTTCTGGTGCTGTCAAGACGGGCACGCCAGCGCGTTCACCCCAAACCTGCAGTTGCTCTACGGCGGCGGCGCGGAAGGTATCGCCTGCCGCAATGACGACCTTTTTACCGGCGCCTTTGAATTGGCTGGCCAGCTTGCCGATCGTGGTGGTTTTACCCGATCCATTTACACCAACCACCAAGACGACTTGCGGACGCTTTGGGTAGATGGGCAGCGGTTTTGCCACCGGTTCCATGATGCGGGTAACTTCCTGCGCCAAAAGTTGTTTGATCTCATCAGTTGAGAGCTTTTTGCCGTAGCGACCTTCAGCCATGTTTGCAGTGACGCGCAGGGCGGTATCAACCCCCATATCAGACGTGATCAACAGTTCTTCGAGCTGTTCCAGCATGTCGTCATCAAGGGTGCGCCGAACGACGGTTTTCGCATCGTCGCGGGTAAACAGGCGACCTAGAATAGATTTAGGATTGGCGGTTTCGCTTGGGGTCTGTGCAGGAGGTGCAGGAGCCGGAGCAGGGGTCGGCTGGGGTGTTGGTGCCGCTGCAATGGTTTGCTCGGGTTCTGCTTGTGCAGGCGCTGTGACTGGTGTGGGGACTTCCGGTTGCTCTTCAGCGGCTGTAACGGGTTCTTCCTGACCACCGTCCTCAACAATAGCGTCCAAGCCCTGTTCCAATTTAGAAGAGGATTTAAAGAGCTTATCTTTGAGCTTTGAGAAAAAGGCCATTTCGGATCTCCGCCAAGTATCACTTCCACCTAATGCGGATTTGCGCCGGTTGCAAAGGGTCAGGTGAACGCAAGAAGGAATCCGACTTGTGCACCCCAATAAAGGGGCCAGATCAGATAGGGCGTTACGCGCATCGCCGGATGCCCTTCAGGCAACAGGAACTTTTCCGTCGCAAGCGTCAGGTCCGACGCGATAAAGGCGGCGGCGGCAGGCCAAGCCCAGACCAGCATGCCGGTTGCGGGCAAGCAAAGGGCCGCAACGCCCATGCCAAGAATGATCGGGATATATAGCAGAACCGGAACACGCAGGTCCCCAGCACGTGGCGCCAGCACCACGGCCATAACAACACCCAGAGCAGCCAACGCCGCGATGATCCACGCGTTATCGGACAAGAGGTCCAGATCACTGTGGCTGTGGGTTAAAAACAAGAGGATGTAGGCAATATGGCCTGCGGCGAAGCTCCCGATACCAGCCATAAAGGTTTGTTCAGTTTCAGCTGATAAAAACGCATCCCCAGCTGCACACAAAGCCAAAGCAATTGCCAAGAGTATGGGGGCGTCACTGAACGCCGCCAAAATCGCCAATAGCGCAACCGACAGCGTTTTGGTTAGGGTTCGCACGGGGCTGGCACCACGCGCTGTCATAGTTAGGTAAAGAATGGCGCAGGCCGCAGCCGGAATGAACAGGGTCCAAAAGAGAGGGATAGGCATCAAAGCTCCGCTGAGCATACAATTTGCGGGCATGGTCCAAAATTTGTTCCCCCTTTGCAAGCTTACTATTTGAGGCCACAAGGAAATGACCGCTGTGTATCGCTGGTGCAGGGCTATTGGGCATGAAAGGGCGCAGGAATGATCTGGTATGGACTGGCTACTGTGCTACCGGCTGCCCTGATTGCACTGGCCTGTGTGTTACAGGGGATGTGGTGTTTCGCAGCCTTGCTGGGCATGACGCTGTATGTCGTTCTCATGGATTCAGCCCCTTTGGCCCCTTTGGCAAAACGGGACGATGAGCAGAGTTTGCGGCTCGGGGATTGTCTGACAATCTGTTTGGGTGTTGTGCATTTTGTGGTCTTGGGCCTTGCTGTTTGGGGGCTGACACAGGGGACAATGGGCGTTTGGCACGTTCTGGCCCTTGGCAGCGCGGTTGGGTTGTGGCTGGGACAGGTTTCAAACCCCAATGCGCACGAGCTTATCCATAGGTCTGGGCGTGGGTATCGGGCGCTTGGTGTCGCGATTTACGTCAGTCTATTGTTTGGTCATCACGTCTCGGCACACCGTTTGGTGCATCATGTGCATGTCGCAACCGACAAAGATCCGAATTCGGCCAAACGGGGTGAGGGATTCTATCGGTTTTGGTTCCGTGCTTGGTGGGGCTCGTTTGTGGCGGGGTGGCGTGCGGAAAAGGCGCGCCGTCAAAAGCGGCCATCTTGGAAACATCCCTATCTGATTTATTCTTTAGGGGCTGGACTGTGTTTGCTTGGCGCCTTTGGGATTTCGGGTGGTTGGGGCGTGGTCGCGTTGGTTGCGGTGACGGGCCATGCGCAGGTTCAATTGCTGTTGGCTGATTATGTGCAGCACTATGGCTTGCGGCGGAGCCTGATTAAGGCTGGGCGCTATGAGCCTGTAAAGGCATATCATTCATGGAACGCACCCCATTGGTATAGCGCAGCGATGATGCTCAACGCGCCGCATCATTCTGACCATCATCTGTTTCCAGATCGCAAATTCCCGCAATTGGATGTTTCGCCGGATCTGCCAATGCTGCCCTACAGTATGCCCGTGATGGCTGTTATCGCCTTGTGCCCGCCTTGGTGGCGTCATGTCATGGATTGCAGATTGGCGGACCTGACGGTTAGGCCGAGCGAGAGCTGAGTGTAGCGTGGGCAGTTCGGATCTGGCAAAATAATTTTATGATACGACGTTTCTTGATTCTCATCTTGTTGTCAGCAGGGCCAGGTGCTGCGCAAAGCGTCATGACCGCTGATGAATTTGATGCATATACGCGTGGGAAAACGTTGTATTATGGCTTTGATGGCATCGCTTATGGCGTTGAACGGTATATGGGGGGGCGCAGGGTTGCATGGTCTTACCTAGATGGGGATTGCAAAGAAGGGATCTGGTACCCGCAGGATGAGCAAATTTGCTTCCTGTATGATGACCGTCCTGATCCGCAATGCTGGCTGTTTGTAGATACGCCACGCGGACTTGTGGCGCGTTTTGAAGGGGATCCAGAGGCGACTGAGCTTTATGAGGCTGAACAGGTCGACGAAGAGATGGTGTGTTTTGGGCCTGATGTCGGCAGTTGATATTTAAAATAGGGACCCTTGGTCAGGGGGCGTTGGTTTCGGCTTTGCTGTAGGTTTCGCAGCGGCTTTTGCGCCAAGCGCGAGACGTCCATCGTGGAACTGGATTTCCAAATCACTGGCTTTGGCAGCCTGCGCTTTGCTGGTGATCAGCGTGTCTTTCGAGCGCACAACGGCAAACCCGCGTTCAAGCGTCGCCTCATACCCAAGAGATGTGCGCAACCGCTCAGTTGTTTCCAGCTGCGCGCGCAGGCGTTTGATCTGAGTTTGAGCTACGGTCGAAAGGCGTTGCGACAGCGCCTGCAATTCTGCAGTCTTGCGTGCCAGATCATTTTGTAAACGGAGAGGCTTTAGCCCATTGGCGCGGATATCAAGGCGTTCACGCCGCGTTTCAATCAATCGATCCAGTGCTGGGCTCAAACGGGCTGCAAGGCGATTAGTGACTGTTGCATCATCCTTTATGCGTCGCAACAAAGTGGCAGGCCGTAAGGGTGCGGTGGTTTCAGACAGATTCAAGCGACGGGTTTGAACACCGCGAATCAGGGCATTAGGTAACTTGTCAGAAATCTGGTCCAGTCGTTGTCTGGGACTGTCCAACAGGCTGTCCGCACGTGGCAGGGCCCGAGACAGATCGCGCAGACGCTGTGCACGCCGTTGAACGGCATCCGCACCGCTGCGGCTGAGGCGCGCGCCTTGTTCTTCGATCCAAGCAGCTAGTTCCAGACGCACCGGAACGGCCAGTTCAGCCGCCGCCGTGGGAGTTGGTGCGCGTTGATCCGAGACAAAATCAATCAGTGTTGTGTCTGTTTCATGCCCGACCGCAGAAATCAGGGGAATTTCGCTGTTTGCGGTGGCGCGGGCGACCACCTCTTCGTTAAACCCCCAGAGGTCTTCGACTGACCCACCGCCTCGCGCCACGATGATCAGGTCCGGGCGTGGCAATGCCCCGCCGGGCGTCAAAGCGTTAAAGCCATCAATGGCACAGGCCACTTCTGGGGCGCAGTTCGCGCCTTGGACGGCAACCGGCCAGATTAACACTTTGCGGGGAAACCGGTCCCGAAGGCGGTGCAGAATGTCTTTGATAACCGCGCCTTGCGGAGATGTGATGACCCCAATGATTTCGGGTAGGTATGGCAACCGCTTCTTGCGCTCTTGGGCAAAGAGCCCTTCGGCCTCGAGCGCCTTTTTGCGTTTTTCCAGCAATGCCATCAACGCGCCTTGGCCTGCGACAGCGACCTCATCCACGTTCATGTTGTATTTTGACTGTGCGCCAAATGCTGTGAGGCGCCCGGTTACGACGACCTCCAAACCTTCTTCGGGGACGACGGACAGACCCGAAACCTGACCCTTCCACGTTGTGCAGGCTAGAACGCTGCGATCGTCTTTGACATCATAGTACAAGTGGCCAGAACGGGCGGTAAAGACACGTCCCACTTCGCCGCGCACACGGATTCGCCCGAACGACCCTTCGAGTGTGCGCTTCACTTCTCCGGACAGTTCGGAAACGGAATATTCGGGCATATTTTGCCCCGGGATCGGGTCGTCTAGCAGGTCGGACATTTCAGCGCCTTGTTTCGTCAGCCTGTGCAGCTTAGAACGCGCGACAAGCAAGGCCAAGCAGATCGGAGCGCGTTCCCATGAATATTCTTATACTCGGTAGTGGTGGGCGCGAACACGCGTTGGCCTGGGCAGTCATGCAGAACCCAAAGTGCGACAAGTTGATTGTTGCCCCGGGCAATGCGGGCATCGCACAAATCGCAGAATGTGCTGATCTGGACATCATGAATGGCGGTGCAGTGGCCGTGTTCGCCGAAGCCAATGCCATTGATTTTGTGATCGTTGGCCCAGAGGCACCTTTGGCAACAGGTGTGGCGGATCGGCTGCGCGACGCGGGTGTTCTGGTCTTTGGACCTTCGGAAGGAGCAGCGCGTCTGGAAGCCTCCAAAAGTTTTACCAAGGAAATTTGCGACGCCTCGAATGCGCCCACAGCGGGCTATGGCCATTTCACGGATGCAGAGGCCGCCAAAGCCTATATTCGTGAACAGGGCGCGCCCATTGTTGTCAAAGCCGATGGCTTGGCAGCGGGCAAAGGCGTAATCATGGCGTTTGATATACAAACCGCGCTGGATGCGATCGATGATATGTTTGGCGGGGCCTTTGGGGGCGCGGGCGCCGAAGTGGTGATCGAAGAGTTCATGGAAGGCGAAGAGGCGTCTTTGTTTGTGCTTTGCGATGGTGAAAACATCCTGTCGATGGGATCAGCACAAGACCACAAACGCGTTGGCGATGGCGACACCGGCCCCAATACTGGCGGTATGGGAGCTTATTCCCCGGCTCCAGTGCTAAGCGCAGAGATCGAAGCGCGCGCAATGGAGCAGATCGTGCAGCCTACGATGACCGAAATGGCCAAACGGGGCATGCCGTATCAGGGCGTTTTGTATGTGGGTCTGATGATCAAGGACGGGCAACCCCGCCTTGTCGAATACAATGTGCGCTTTGGCGATCCAGAGTGTCAGGTTCTGATGATGCGCCTGGGGGCACAGGCGATGGACTTGATGCATGCCGCCGCCGAAGGACGGTTGAACGATACACGTGTCAACTGGGGTGATGATCATGCTATTACCGTGGTCATGGCGGCAAATGGGTATCCTGGATCCTATGAAAAAGGGTCTGAAATCAATGGCCTTGATGCGCTACCGGAAGATAGCAGAAATATGGTGTTTCACGCAGGCACCAAAGCCGAGGGTGGTGCGATACTGGCCTCTGGTGGGCGTGTTTTGAACGTGACGGCACGAGGTGACACGTTGCAGGAGGCCCGCGATCGGGCTTATGCGATGGTTGAAGCAATCGATTGGCCCGGTGGTTTCTACCGCAATGACATCGGTTGGCGCGCCCTCTGAGAGCGAGGGGCTCCCGCGTCTTGGAATGCATCAAAGATGCACCGCCAAGGGCCTTGGGCCCGGCAGCCCGCAAAAGCGGGCTGCGGTTGCGCCTGATTGATCAGTCTAGATCCCAATGGCGTGTTTACAGGTATCTGTGACGTATTCTCGTGAGAGCTTTGTCTGCGAATCCGCAAGGGTCAAATTGGCTTTAGGCGCAGTGGTTCTGTGAGCTAGAGCGGATTGGTGCGACAGAGCAAAGGCGGGTTGAGCGATTGATCGTACGTGATGAACCGGGACTTTGGGCGCTGACCTTTGCCATGCGCGGATCTGTTTTGCCTAAGATCCTCCCCCGCATTGCGGTGGTCACTGGGATTTCTATCGCATTGGTTTGGTTCGACCACGCCATTTGGCCCATTCATTTGGCTGGGGCTGCGCCGTTTGCGGTTTTTGGAGTGGCTTTGTCGCTGTTCCTTGGGTTTCGAAACAACGCAGCTTATGACCGTTGGTGGGAAGCGCGCAAATTGTGGGGGCAGTTGATTGCCGATTGTCGTGCCTATGCGCGCGAGCTGGATGTGTTTGTCTCTGAGGTCTCTCATCGTCATACATTGTTGCGATTGGCCGGTGGGTTCATTCATCTTCACAGGGTGAACCTGCGTGGAATTTCCCCGGATGGGATTGCGCGTGTTTGGGTGGACGATCTGCTTGATGCCCCTCATCCCCCGTGTGCCGCTCTGAATGCCATCGCGCATTCCCTCAGGGACGCTCAGAAAAACGGTGCGCTCGACGGGTTTGGCGCCAAGGCTTTGTCCGAGCGACTCGCCTCGATGGCATTGGCGCAGGCCGGATGTGAGCGGATCGCCACAACGCCATTGCCATTTGTTTATTCGCTTTTAGTGCATCGAACCAGTTTGCTGTATTGTTTGCTGGTACCTTTGGGGGTGATGAACATCGCAGGGTGGATGACGCCGGTTTTTGTCGCGGTGATTGCTTATGTTTTCTTTGGGCTTGCGGCGGTCACAGAGGAATTGGAGCGTCCATTTGGATCTACCGTAAATAGCCTGCCACTGGATGCGATGTGTCGGGTGGTCGAGATCGCACTTGCGCCACATCTGGGTGAAGCCGCACCTAAACGAATGCAGCCTGTGGCACATGTGCTGAGTTAACTCTGGGCTTGGATAGGGGGCTGAAGCTTACTTGTTTTGGTCACATGATAAGGCTTCTAATGCGCCCTTGCTGCTTAGCGGTCCCAAATCTTTTACGTCCCAACCGCGATCAAAGGTGACGGATTGAAGGCGGCGCCAGTTACCTGATGCCAGAATCATTTCGGGGGCGGAGCCGCAGTTTGCTATGCCACCGAAGATATAGTCGTCACCGATGCGATGGTTGGTAAGTCCGGGTATCTGGGCGATTTCGTTTAACCGCTGGTTACTGAACCGCCAAATGCGTAGGGTTTTCGCCAAGTGTGGGCGATCAATATAGGCGATTTCAATATGCCCATCCCCATCCAAATCAGCTGCCCCGACAGGTGCGAGCCATCGATTTGTACGGCCAATATGGGGTGTTTCAGCGATTTTTCCGCTGGGTCCATATAGAGCGAGCGCAGCCCCAAGCGCCATGTCTGTTTCAACAACCATAACGGCATCGGCGTGCCCATCCAGATTCAGGTCCACAAGTCGTGGTTCGATATCTTCAAAAACGTGATCGGTTGGAAGTTCTACCGTCACATTTGAGGTCACGCCATTGCGCCCATCAAAGGAGATAGAGAGACCACCAAATTCGATGGCGTCGCCGAGCACGCCATGTGCGTACCGCGTTGTAGGGAGCTGAAAGGAAGCGTCTTTGATGGTTTGACCATCGGGAAACCACTCCCCGATGTCGTTCGCACTCATTTGCGCCGCAACTGGGCCAGCCCCAGTTCCAAGGGCGGCCAATAGCCAAAGACGCGCCATCTGCCTTGCGCGGCGGGCAGGGCCGGGCCAAAGGCGGGCCAGCTGACGCCGCGCTTTGGACCCAGAGATCTGCATCAGATCTGTTTTTCCGGCATTTGAACGATCAAACCGTCCAATGCGTCTGTCACTTTTACCTGACAGGTCAGACGCGAGCGGGCTGCATCCGGTTCAAAGGCAAAATCCAACATGTCTTCTTCCATGTCGTCCTTGGCTGGGATCTTTTCAACCCAGTCAGGATGTACGTAAACGTGGCAGGTCGAGCACGCACAAGCACCACCACAATCGGCTTCGATGCCGGGGATGTTGTTGTCGCGCGCGCCTTCCATCACGGTCAGTCCGTTGGCGACATTCACGGTATGCTCTTTGCCGCCGTGCTCGATATAGGTAATCTTTGCCATTGCTCAGGTCTTCCTCTGCGATGTTCCGCCATTTCCTTAGACAAGCGCAAAAGCGGATGCCAGCCTCATTTGCGACGTAGGCATGGCGCGTCTGGACTTTCGTAACGTATATTCTTCTTTTGTTCCTGTTTGGCGTACTGGGATGGCCTTCGTGCGGGATATAAAGGTGCGCTCTCTCTCATAATTTTGTCGCAAACTGTCGTGGCCGCAGAGTTTGGGTTAAGGGCCATGTAACTTGAGTGTGCCCTGGTTCAGAGGCGCGCGCGCCCCTTCGGAAAAGCAATCTATCCCTGATTTCCTGACACAGGCCTCCTGCAGGCTTTGCCTCATACCAAGGAATACGGTATGGTTCAGAAAAACCGCCCCCAGAGGCTCAGAGCATGACCCAGTTTCGATTTCCGTTGCGCCTGATGGCGGTTGCTTGTTTTGGGCTGAGCGTGAGTGCGTGCGTTGATAACTTGCCGGATCTGGATGCGCTGAACGAACCCGAAGTGTCGCGCCTAAGCCAAGTTGCCCCACCGGGCGCCGAACCAGGAACGTGTTGGGGCAAACATGTTACACCAGCCGTTATCGAAACCGTTACGCTGCAGGTGATGATGCAACCTGCCGAAGTGCTGGCAGATGGCACAGTGAGGCAACCGGCGATCTTCAAAACGGAAACGCAGCAGCAAATTGTGCAAGAGCGCAAAGAGATCTGGTTTCAAACCCCGTGTCAGGAGCAAATGACACCGGAATTCGTCTCATCGGTCCAGCGGGCTTTGGCGGCGCGATACCTTTATCGCGGGTCCGTTAACGGTGAGATGGATGCGCGCACACGCGCTGCGGTGCGCAAATACCAGAAACCCGAGGGATTGGATTCTGGTATTTTGTCTTTAGCAGCGGCGCGCAAATTGGGACTAGTAGCGGTTAAACTAGATTAACTCTGAACCTTGAACTGGTTCGTTACTTGCGCTTGAACAGAGCGTCCTGCGCCTGCTTGCTGCGATGGTCCCCGCGGAGTTCAATGTTGAGTGACTGTCCGGCTTGCACTGCGGGGCGCGCGCCGACTTTTTTCAACCACCGCTCAAGATGCGGTTTGTCATCCAATTGCTGTTGCTGACCTTCCCAGAGATGCGCCCAAGGCCAAGTTGCCATATCTGCGATTGAGAAAAAGTCACCGGCCACAAATTCGGTTTCGGCCAGCTTGCGATCAAGTACACCATAAAGCCGAGCCACTTCGGCGCGATATCGGTCTTTGGCATACGGAAGGTCCTGCGGCGGGTCCATGTGTGGGGCATATTTCAAAAAATGATGCGCCTGTCCGGCCATCGGCCCCACGCCCCCCATTTGCCACATAAGCCATTGTTCGACGTTAATCCGGTCCCGCTCTGTGTAGCCGTAGAACAGCCCAGTTTTGCGCGCCAAGTACATCAGGATTGCACCACTTTCAAACAGCGAGATCGGCGCATTGTCCGGCCCGTTCGGATCTAAGATCGCGGGCATGCGGTTGTTCGGTGCGAGCTTAAGAAAGTCAGGTGCGAATTGGTCGCCTTTGCCAATATTGATTAGGTTCACGGTGTATGGCAGCCCCATTTCCTCAAGCGCAATCGACACTTTCCAGCCGTTCGGCGTTGGCCAATAGTAGAGTTCGATTGGATCAGTCATAGAGATACCTCGCGCTTGTATGCGCTGGATCATGACGGTTTTTGCGTCAGGAACAAGGGGCGGACCACGGTCGGGCGCGCAAACAGTCGTGACCAGCGCGGCGCCGGAGCTTCTGGCAGCCCGCTCCGCAAAAGATCAAGCGTGAGCTTTTCGCGATTACGCAGTAAATCTTGATAAAATGGCATGGTGCCCGGTCGCATATAGGTTGACCAATGGCAGATTCGGCGTTGGGGTGGCGCAATGATTTGACCCAAGCGGGCAATCTGTTTCAGAGTTTTGGGGCAATCCAACTGCAGCGTCAGAACGTTTCTGAGATTAACGCCATGTCCTATGACCCGATCCCCCGGTACAGCAGGCGCGACCATCCGTTCGTACAAAAAGTCGAAAATATCATTTTCGCGACTAGTGATGTTGACAAATTCAGCCTGTCGTCCAGATGGCGAGGTGAGGGCAGCAATCAATCGACCCTGATAGGTCGCGCCGGTCATTGAAATGATGCGATCAACCGCGCCGGGGGGGACATGGAGCAGGGATTCCAAAATCACCTCAACCCCCATCGAATGCGTTAATACGTGGATCGGACGCTGGGGGCTTTGCTGATGTACTCTAGACAAAACTTTGGCCAGGGCTTTCCCGGCCAGTTTTGCGCGATGATGTGCCTGCCAAAGCGCGCATCGCGCGTCCCAGCCAAAGGCGATTGCCAAGCCTTCGGCTTGATTGCCTTGGCCAAACCCCAGTTGGTGGGGCCATTGAGACGCGATCCCGGTCCCGCCCTCTGGCGGAAGAGACAGAATATCTCGGTGGGGGCAATTTGAACCCTGATTGGGGGCGAATTTGTACCCATGTGTCATGACAATGACGGGGCCATCGGTTGATTTAGTTTGCTTCAAGATACTTGCAACGGGGTGGGGGCTGCCGTGTATGACCGGCGTCTCGCCCTGGGCGTTGATCCTGATGAGTGCCATTATGCTACCCCGTCCAAGGTCTTGTCGCTTCCTCACTTGCACGAGGCTATGACGATGCTGTGAAGGAGGGATTACACCTGCGTGACGGTCGTCAGCGGGTTTGACGCAACAGGTGGGGTACCGGTTTTGTTGCTAATAAAAAGGAAGATGCCCGGAGTTTCATTTTTCGCTGGCGGATTTTTCCTCAATGCTCTCCGATAGGGAATCTAAACGCGATGCTGCTGTCCTCAGGTCGCTGGCCTCGCTTGCTCGTAGGTGCGCGCACCTATGCCATCTCCGGATCGAACTAGATCATAAGAGGGCCTTGCTGATTCATCGCTTACAAGCGTGACCCAAGGCTTTACCGTTGTTCGTAATGTAGGCAGTTTCAACGGCTGCATCGTCTTGCTGCGTATCTCCATCGTCCTGAGAAACCGTTGCATATAGCCAAACCGGTATAGAAGACGGCACCGCGTTGTTGAGGGTTACTACGCCCTTCTGAGCCACGATAACGGTTGTGTTTTCGGGTAAGTCACACGGTAACTCGTTGACCCCAACAGACATTGCGCCGTTTACAAAAAGCCCAGTTGCGTGAACGCTACATTTACTTCCGTTCGACAACTCAATGTCCAATTGATCTCCTGCGTTTATGTCATGCCATGCATTTTTCAGGGCATGAATGGGGAGTTTTGTTGCTCCCTTTTTGACCGCAGTGCGCGTTGTGAAGCTAAAAATTTGCCCTTCGGCATAAAGCGTCGCTCGCTCTTTCGATTCGCCTTGAGTGTTGCTGAGTGGAGATCCCAAGGAGCGGAACTGTGGCCCACCCACCATTGTGCCCTGCAATGATCCACGCGCATTATTTCGCACATGGATCAATCCGTCGAATTTTTGAAGCTGGGCTGTCCATTCACCATCCCCGCCCAAGACATAGAGTGCTTTCTTCGCGTTGAGCAATCGACAGTCGCCCAAGTCAACACAGCCACGAAATTGTCGTAGGCGGACTGCTTCAAGAGTTCCTGATACTGCTTCAATGGTATGGCCTTCACAGATCACATTGAGTTCACCGTGGCGCTGGAGAGAAATGTCCGTACCGGGGTATTTTTCAAATTTAGAAGTGCCTGTTCCCTTATAAAGTACGCCATAATATTCCGAATTTGGATCTGGTGCTATGTTGGTAGCCGTCTGATGGGAAACACTAATCTTCGCACGATTGACGCGCTTTCGCTGTTCGTCGCACGCAAAAGCATCAGACACATCGCCAACTCCGATCCAGTAGGGATGGCTTACCCCGATATGTGTGACCGCGCCTATGTCCGCCCCTGCGACAGCGGCTAATTCCCACCCTTTTTTGAAACCGTGTGCGCCTCGGTCAATTTGCGATAGAAACACCAACTTGACGTCTTCGGGATGCCATGTTTTTTCGAGTGCATAAGAGGTTTTGTCCAAAAGCTCGATGCCGCCTGGAGGTGTGTATTTCCCCCCCCAATGGGCAAGAAAAAGCATGTTGCTTTTCGTGTTGCTGCGGCCAAAAGTTCCAACTTTTAAATTTGGACGGGTTATCCAGCCAAATACGCCAGTTAAGGTCGAGGGGTCACTGTCCACAAAGGGGTCATTATCATCTTTCTTTACTGACGCCGCACGGCAAATGAGCGCCCGCAAGGTGACATCTGACCTCTTTGTTGGGGGGCGTGATGTATAATATCCGGTACTTGAACCTAAGACGATCCCATGTTCCCCGCGGTTGGAGGGTTTCGAAGCAGGATAACTGTATTGCCCGATAACGCGATCACCATCCCAAGTGGCCCCTGAGGCAGCCAAGTTCAAACCAATTTGGAACGTTTGGAAATTCGTCCACAGGTGATGACTGTGCGACCACTTCGCTTTTATATCAAATTGCCTACAGACGTCGATATAGCTCCCCGCTTCCGGGGTGTATCGTATGATGCCTCCCATACCGTTTGGATTCAGTGAAATAGAGTATTCAGAGGGCGACAGTTCGGCATGCACCAATTCTGCAATTTCCGAGCCGAATAGGCCGTGATCTTTTGGTAAGGCCTTGTGAACATCGGCGCGGTAAATCGCTACACGAATATCATCGGGTCGTTCAGCAAAAAAATCGAATGGCCATTCGCTTTGAACGCCATCCGCCCGCTTACGGGTATAGCTGCGCACAAAATAGTCACCTACGGCGCGGCAAAGCCCCATTCCAGCCTCTCTCGCGTAGCGATCCGCAAGCAAAAAACCGTTAATGGCATTAGTGCCAGCTTCACGATACGGGCCGTATACTTTCGCATTAATCCCGTCGAGGTCACCTTCTTGTAGTTGTCGCCATCGCATGTTTGGGTCAAACCCAAAGTGTTTAGGGGAAGGGACAGATTGCGGAACTACGTTTGGCATATCAGGAATCCAAGCGGCGCCGTTCCGCCAGCGATATGCCTCTTGGTCAGCAACAAAAATTTCTCCATTTCGAAGACGAGCGCCACTCGCTAACCATTCCTTCGCAGCGCTCCGAGAAACAAAAACCTCTTTTGCCGTGGCCAAATATTCCTGATTGGAGCCAGCAGCGAATCCTACCGCGCCATTTAGGGGGGATGATGCCGCTGCAATAAGAAATTTACGGCGGTTAAGCATTGATATTCACCCATATTAGTAACTTAGACAACATTTGCCTGATGTTCGTTAAATCTTTGGCGTCAATGTAATTGTATCCACTCAAATACTATGTGGCAATGATATTGTTTCGCGGTGCGTTTGATTTTAATTGAGGTATTACTTATCTTTATCCGCCAACCTGGTTCCCCGCTTTATTGCTTGGTGGCACAAGCAATCTGATATGCTAATTTGGGGGGGTTATTTAACAGGATTTTTTTGGGTGAGTGCTCTCGCATATGAGAGGGCTTGGAGTTTTTACATATTTTTCTTTTAATCACAGGTTAAAGTCTCGCCCTAGGTATTGTGATAAGTCAACCAACTTTTGATCCGTTATATTGATGTTTTAGGTGGCGACGCGATTGCAGTAAAATTTATAGTGGCACCGTTGATTTAAATGGTGGAATAGATGGAGCGACATGGTTGTGGTCTTCGGAATTCAGGAAGGATTGGTAGCAGAGCGTAGGGATCAAAACAAAATGACCGATGCGACCTATCTCAAAACGCATCGGATGGCGTCCCGCTCGCGGAGAATGCGGGTGGCGTGGCCAACTGATCGGTCGAAGCAAAGACGGCATAAACGTAAGATTTCACGCCCTCACCGACGGTGTTGGACACCATATCCGGTTATTCGATCCGCTGGTGGTTTGGGTGCTGCGAGATCGCGGACATGATGCAGTCTGGTTCTGCAAAGCCTCAATTAGAAAAGGGGTAAAGCCTTGTACGGCCCGGGTGGGCGCAAAGCGACAAACCGGTCAGATCTAAAAACGACGAATCAGGATCGAGATCATATTCCGACGCCAACGTGACTGGGGTCGTGTCGTCACTGACTACGACAGATCCCTGGGGTATTTCTCACAGCTATCGCGCTCGCAAAAGATTTCTTGTTCTGGCTGTAAATCAATGAGCCCGAAACTTAATCAATACCCGCCAACCGAGAATTACTCTCAGTTGGCGGTTCAATTGTATTACACTCATTAGTGAGGCCGGTATTTAGACTGCGGCTCCGTCGATGCTACTATTCGGCTGCTTGAGACTCTGGTGAAGTCCAAGCATTTGAGACAAAGGCAGCATCCAAGTCTGTTTGGGCGATGTGGTTCGTATAATTCGACAACGTTTTAAGGGCGGTGCCAAGAATGACTTCCAAAATTGTTTGCCGCGTATAGCCCGCCGCTAATACCGCTTCGATTTGTGTGTTCGACAACCAGCCGCGGTTTTTGTTAAGTGCAATCGTAAGCTGACGCAGGGCTTCTAATTTGCTGTCTGGAATAGAAGTGTCGTTGCGCAGTGCTGTTATGACCTCTTCTTTGACACCACCCATCTGAGAAAGGGTCGTATGAGCTGCCATGCAATATTCACAGCCGTTTAGGCGGTTGTTGGTCATCAAGATGATCTGGCGTTCTGTTTCTGAAAGATCAGCTTTGCCGAAAATTTCTGATAGGGTTGTGTACCCTTCCAGAATGGTCGGAGCCTCAGCCATAGTGGCATAGAGGTTCGGCACAAACCCATAGGCCTTGAGTGCGTTTTGCAGAATTGGCTTAGCGGTCGCTGGTGCAGTGTCCAAAGTGTGTGTGCTAAAAGTTGTCATGTTCGGTTCCATTTCTAGTTGGTTCCCGCATTTTGCCTGATGATTTTGTGCCCATCCTCAACGAGGCTGTGCCGGAGTTTTTTCAGCTGTGTGCGGTTACAAAGATCAGTGCAGTCTGATCTCGCAAGAAGTGAGAAAGAGACTGCGGCACCCCCATCGGTTCAGAGGGCGCCGGAGTTTGGCCAATCGTTGAGTTAGAGATCACCCACAGGTGAATGCACGATTTCGGCCCATTTGGCGTTTGCCCCTTCGATCACAGAGGTTTTGTCTTCCTGATACTTTTGGAAGATCGCGGCATTGACAAAAAGATACAATTTCCCATCGACAATGTCGGCATACCGGACATCACCGTCTAGCTTTTTGCCAACAAAAACGCCAAATGCGCAGAACCCGCCAAATTGGGGCAGGTAGTTTTCCGGATCGGCATCAAAGCCTTGCTGAGCTTCGGTCGTGCTAAAGTAGTAATCCACGCCGTCATGGCTGGATGTGTACTTCGCGTCACCAATCGCGGGGGCGCCATCTTGGAACATCGAAACTGGATCAACGCCGTGCATACCCAGAGGGTTCCCGTTGAGGCTGAGGCCATTTGAGACATTATATTCGTCGGCCGCGAAAACAGGCGAGGCAAGAGCAAACGTTACCGCAAGGGCCGTCGCGTGAAGAAATAAAGTGGTGTTCATGGTTTTATCTTTTCATTGAGGGATAAGGACACGGCAATGCCAAGCTGGGTAGGGCAGCAGAGGCATCACCGTGCCGAGAGTTGTATTGCGATTTAGAAAAAGTCTGCTTTGACTAGGTCAAAGATCCTTCGTCAGGCGGATTTTCCAATCCGCTCGACTGCGTCTTCTGTCCACCAGAGACCGTTTGCAACCATTCGGAAGTTGATCAGAGCAGCCAGATATCCATCGCCTTCGGGTACCTTTGCACCGGCGGTCGCATCACGCACGACAGCAACTTCGTACCCCAGTTCCAGCAGATCATAGAGGTGCGCCTGCGTGCAGAGGTTCGCGGACATACCTGCAAGGATCACTTTGTCGATTCCACGTTTACGCAGCTGAAGATTCAGATCGTTTTGGGCCGGGCTGTAAACTTTGTGCGGCGAACAGACGATGGTTTCGCCGTCTTCAATGTACTTCTTGTATTGCGGCATCCAATCAGCGCCCGAGCCTTCGAAATTCTCAAGGTTCAGCGGCCCCAGCCGGTCGAACATACCGATGGAATGCATGGTCGCTTCCAGTGTGCCTTCAAAATTCCATTTGTGGTCATGGGGGTAGTAATAGTGGGGAGAGATGAAAACAGGCATGCCTACGGCCTTTGCCGCGATGAACAACCGCTCGATGTTGTCCACGGTTCCTTGTTCGGTCACGCTTTCGCCAACGACCCCCCAAGTCACGCCGTCCTCGGACAAAAAGTCGATCTGCGGATCCGTGACGACTAACGCTGTGCGGCCTGGATCAATATCCATGTCGATCTGGGGTAGGCCGGGGGATTTGGGGTCTGCATAATAGGCCCGAGCCTCGTCAGTTGCGGCGGCGGCTGTTCCGCCTGCCACGGCTGCGACCGCTGCCGCAGCGGCTCCCGCGGATCGGGTCATCAGTCGGCGACGTGCCATGTCAACGCGCTCGGGCGTAACATCGCAACCGCAATTGGTGTGGTGGTGGTGATCATGGTCATTCATGGGAAAGGACCTTTGCTTGGATGGTGGCAGCGTGTTTTGGTGTCTTGCTGCCGGGGTGATGAGGTGAAGTCCCTTTGCACGAGGCACGCCTCCGCCAGCCCGCTTGCGCTGTAGGCATCAGGGGGGGTAAGCCGTGCTTGGGGATAGGTGCCGCTTGACTCAGTCAAAACCGGTGTTCGTTGGAGCCGCGCGTGGCTAGGCCATAGGGGGCAAAACCGTTATCGCATCCATCACGCCGCCGCTGTGCAGTGCATGCGTCAAGGTTCCACCTGACATGAAAATCAGGAATGACAACGTACCGACGAGCAGTGCCGCTACGATGGCGACAACCAGCATGCCGAACATACCAGTTCTGTCGGTATATCCCGCTTGCGATATCTTCCAAGGCGCGACGCCGTGATATTTTGGAGAGGCTACTTGGGGTGTTCTGTTGACCTTACTCATGGCGAACGCCTTTCTCTTTGGGGGAGAGATGTTAGCGGCGCAGCGATGTGCTCACGCTGTCCATTCTCTCTGTTGATCCATGAGAAGACATTATGCTGGGTATGGGACGCTGGTATTGGCCCGGCCTGCCACGATCTTGGCTAAACCTGCCATAGACAGGCATTGTGCAGATCAAACAGTAGAAGATTGCTGCCTGAACTGGGCTGGGGCCTTACCAACCCATCGCTTAAAGGCACGAGTAAAGGTACTTTGCTCGGAAAAGCCGGTCAAAAAGGCAATCTCTGCGATTGAAATCTTGTCGTCTCGCAGTAGCTTTTGCGCGAGCGAAGATTGGGCGTTCGCCAGCACGTCGCGAAACGTAAGCCCCTCTTTTGCAAGACGGCGATATAGCGTGCGTTCGCTCATGCCCATTTCGCGAGCAATGTCCGCTGCCTGAGGCAACCCAGTGCTGAGCGTTGGGGTAAGATGATGCAATAGCGTGCTGCTGAATGACGGAGAGTCTTTGAGCGAACTCATTTTAGTTTCGAGGTGCCCTGTCAGGAAATCCGATACTGCCTGGTCACTAAGCCGGTTCGAGAGATCGAGCATTTCAGTTTTGAGCTGGATCGCGTCTTGGTCCGCATTGAACTGGACCGGGCACCCAAAATGTGCTGCGTATCGATCTGTATCACATCGGCAGGTGTGGCGAAATGAAACCGAACTCAGAACAAGCCCGGATCCAACGAACCGGTGCATATTTTTTGCAAAGCCTGCAAGAGCGCATTCGTTGCGTAGCTCAAGCGCAGCACGATGAAGCGTTTGGCTCTGGAAAATCCAAAAGGCGTCGGGGCCTTTTTCAACAAGCTGATAAACAGCAGTGTCTGTTACAAGACGAAAATACCGTTCAACACGCTGCAGAGAGGCCCGTAGCGTTGGTGCCGTTTTGATGGCCAGCCCAAGAACGCCAAGATCATCGGTTTGAATGGATGCGGCATAAGCTTCGACTAATGCAACTTCATCGGGATGCCGTTCGCGTATCCAGTCGATAAGATCAAAGTAATCTGTGTCTGCAAGCAACCCATCGACGGGACGTGGCAAACGAAGGACGACGGCGCCGTTCGAAACTAGCGCACCTTCATCTGTTAACGTCATCCCGGCCGCTTCGGCCATAGCGCGTGCGAATGCATTGGTTACGCTGGGCATATTCAATATTTCTACATTAGAATTATTGAATAGGGATATATCAGACAAATCTATATGACTAGATGTTTCAAACGCGGCACCAAGGACTCTTTCTGAAACGGTTGATGAATTCAGGTCCTGCCTCAGTTCTGGCTACTGGGTATTGTTAGAGGGGAAAATGCCATCGCAGCAGCAGCGCATTGACCCCGGGGTTTTTCGCCGCGGTTGAGGCATTGGATTTGTGGGTAAGGGCCATTGATATTGCTCCACCGTTTTTCAAACGTTTGCCAACGGCTAAGGAGCTGCGAACTTCAAACACAGAACCCAAGTCATTTTCAGTTGTTAAATGGGCATATAGGCCTGGCATTATGCTTACTTCGGCAAACCATCGGTGCCCTAGGTCAATAATTCCAACAGGGCCGCCTCCAAGATGTACGTCTCCTGTACCAAAGATAGAAACAGCGCCGCCCCATCTCAGTTCCAAGTGTTTTCTAATGTAGAAGGGGGAAGAATGGTACTCAGCAGATACAATCGCGGTATCCTTTGACCGGCTGCTAGAAAAATCTGCAAAGCCAGTGCCAACAATCCATTCCTCAGAATGGGCTGGCAAAAATGAGCATAGAAAGAATGCGCACGGCAGAAGGCTTTTCATGGTGGTGGTACCCTGTATCGGTCAGTAATGCGTATCGGCACGAACAAGGGTTCGATGGTGCCGGGATGAACAAATTTAGGGTAATTCGAATGAAGTAGTCGGTATTGGCTCGGCCTGCCAAGGGATTGGCCGTTTCTGCCATCTCACTCCACAAATCCTAGCTCTTGGAATATGGACATAGCTACCGACAGCGCCCATGCCTGAAACGCGATTATGCCCATCAGGAATCATCCCTTTTGAACCGGAGGTGCAAACCATGCCCGCTAAAAATCACTCAGTTTTTTGAAGTTCTGTCTTGGCTGATACGGGGTGTGATTTTGAAGGGAGGCTTGCTGTCAATGACTTAAACAAAGTCGCTATCCGAAGCGTAGGGAACAAAATTCATGTATGGCCGAAAATACCATTTTGCAAAGGTTGCTTACTGCGCAAAACGGCCACCCGCTGCGGATGGCTGCATCCAGCTCAAAGGCGACATTGTCGAAGGCCTAAGGCTGAATCGCTAAACGGATATTACTTCAGTTGGCCTCGTTGCTTTGGCCTAACCAATCAAAGCGTCCATTGTCCCATAGGAAATGAAGATCAGTTTCTAACATGGTTTCTACGTTGAGCGTTGATATTTATGAACTCTGTTTGAACTCTCGCTCAGTCGAGGAGGTGCTTCTCACAATCCACACGCAGATCTCGGGCTTTACGGACTCTCGGATCGTCCCTGTTTCGTAGATACGTACGGACTCACGGAACACTTCTTATAATTTCACTGATTTGGGATGGAGGACGTGGTTATGATGCGTGCAGTCGTTGACGCTAGGAAGAGCTTTCTTGACCCAGTAGAACACAAAAAGATCCTGAAAAGTTCAGGATCAACAGCCCTGTGCCCTTTGATATCAACACTGTCCTCGATAAGCTTCAAAAGCTAAACGAAGTGATGGTCACAGGGGCAGGGAACCGCGAAAAGCAGGACCCGTATCACGGAAAACTCAGCCGCTTGATTGGTCGCCTGGAAGCCAAGTGGCAAGCGGAAGCTAGCTGCAGCCGCGTTGATCGGGTCTGCTTGGAGATTCCTGTGGTCGCCTCAACTCCGACACTGTTGCAAAAGGTCAAACCGCGTTGTCCAATTTCGATATCGGCGTCTGCTTCAGCGCACTCATCCGTCACATTAAGTCGGCGAACTCCATGTTTGCTCGAGAACATGTTTTACGATACGGCACTCTGCGCCGCGCCGCTTCTTTTGGCTTCTTGAAGACTACGAGGCCACAGGACGAAAAGGATCGCTGCCCCTGAGATGTCATTTCCCTTCAGCGTCTTTGGCAATTCCTCAAGAGCGCAATTTAGCAGAAATTGACCCTTTCGTTGGACCTTTGCGGCTATCTGCACGACGAACCGGGTCTGCGGGTGATATGCGCTCCGGCTTCGGCCCGCTCATACTGCGGCGGCGCAGGCGGCTTTGAAGCCGGGGCGATTTCAAACTGGATGTCTGCTGCCTTCAGCGACAAGAGCGCAAGGGCGCCGGTGCCGATTACTGTTGCTATGGTAAACCCACCCTCCACCGCCCCGTGCCAGAGGCCGCGCAGGTCAACATCGGCGCCCGCGTCTTGCAAGCGGCGTGTGTCGTCCAGCAGCCCCGCGGCTTGCGCATGCGAACCCTGGTAGGATGGGCGGATCACACCCTGCACGCTGACCGGCGCTTGCGAAGGATTCCACCTACGCAACACGGTGTTAATACAAGACTGCAGACCGAAGGGGGCGTGCAGGTTCTTGTGCTTGGGACAAGGTCAGGGGTCGCGCACGGCTAGTGTCGCAGGCAACGATGCGTATAGGGTGCGGGCTCATTCGGCGGCCATCGGCATCGGTGCTTCCGCGATGAGTGACTTGAGCTCGGGTTTGCAGGACCCGCAATTCGTGCCAGCGCAGGTAGCGCCCCCAAGCGCGGCGACAGATTTGGCGCCAGCAGCGATGGCCGACATCAGCGTGTTGCGCCCGACGTTGAAGCAGGCGCAGACCGTCGCGCCGGGGTCGGGCAGATTGGCAGCATTGCGACCAGCAAGCGCCATAAGCGATGGTGTTTCTGTTCCGATCACACTGATGATTGCGTTTCGGGCCACGACAACGGGGCGGGGCGCAACGAACAGAAGCGCTTCGATTACGCCGTCCTGGACCAGCGCCACACGGGTGGTTCCGCTGGCTGGATCGGTGTGAATTGAAACTTCTGCCTGTTTCAATCCAGCAAGCTTTTGCGCCTCGGCCTCCCAATCGGGGGGCGTTCTGCGCCCTGCCAGTTCTACCTGCCAGCCGGTGGTCGTGCGGGCTACCGCAGCATAGGGCGTCTGTGGCCTAGGCTGGTGACGGCAAGCCAGAAATCCGTACCAAGCCGCACGGTAGATCTGTGCTGTGATCGAACCGGTTTTGAGCGCGGGCTGGCCTGAAACAGGATCGACCACTGGTGCTGTCAGGCTGTTGACCGTGCCACGTTTTGAGCGTTGGCGCGTCCAATGCATCGGCGCGAATAGCTGCCCCTGCGGGCCGCGGTCAGTTATCAATGTGCGCAAAAGAGCCGAGCCATAGAGGCTTTCAATCTCAATGATCGCCCCGGGGTTAGCACCCAGTTCGATTGCATCGGCAGGGTGGATTTCAACATAGGGTTCCGCCAGATGAGTCCCCAACCGTTGGGATTTGCCAGTGCGTGTCATGGTGTGCCATTGGTCGCGGTTGCGGCCCGTGTTCAGGGCAAACCGTGGCTTGGATAGCTTGGGAGCGGTGACGGCGATCATCCGCGCCTTGCCGTCGGGGTGAAAAAATTGCCCGTCAGAAAAGAAGCGGTGACCATTGCGCGGCCACTGAGTAGGGAGCATTTGGTCATAATCGACATCTGCGAAAATGCTGAGATCAAGATCACGCGGGGCAGGGGACAGGGCGGTATCAAGTGCAACGTATTCCGCAAAAATGTCGGCGGGCGAATGATATGCAAAGGCTTTGCCAAACCCCATCCGTGCGGCCACATTACTTATGATTTGCCAATCCGGACGCGCTTTCCCGGGCGTTTTCAGAAACGCGCGTTGGCGCGAAATGCGACGTTCGGAATTCGTTACGGTTCCGTCTTTTTCGCCCCAGCCCGCAGCGGGCAAAAGCACGTCCGCAAGGGCATTTGTATCGGTCTTTTCGATCATGTCCGAGGTCACGACAAAAGGTACATTCGCTATCGCCTCGGCCACGCCATCGGCATCCGGCAAGGACACGGCCGGGTTTGTCGACATCACCCAGAGCGCCTTTATCTTCCCATCGGCGCAGGCCTGAAATAGATCAACCGCTTTCAGCCCCGGTTTGGTGCAGATTGTTGGGCTGCCCCAGAAATCCTGTACGGCAGCGCGGTGGTCCGCATTGGCAATCTCAAGATGGTTGGCGAGCATATTGGCCAGCCCACCCACCTCGCGCCCGCCCATGGCGTTGGGCTGGCCGGTGACAGAAAATGGCCCCATGCCCGCGCGCCCAATTCGCCCCGTCGCGAGGTGGCAGTTCAGGATCGCGTTGACCTTGTCGGAGCCGCTTTGCGACTGGTTGACGCCTTGGGAATAGATGGTGACGACCTTGTTGGTGCTCCCCCAAAGTTCGAAGAAGGTGGCGAGATCCTGCGCCGATAGGCCTGTGTCATTGAGGTTGGACGCACGCGCTATTTCGACCGCCTCTGCCACCCCGCTCACATGCGCCGATGTATAGGTGGTGTCGCTTCGTCCCGTCTCTGCCAGATGGGTCAGCAACCCGTTGAACAGCGCGATATCCCCGTCGGGTGCGATGGAAAGATGCAGATCCGCCAGTTCGCTAGTGGCCGTGCGGCGGGGGTCGATGTTGACGATGCGCATGGCTGGCCGTGCCTCTTTCGCCGCCGCGATGCGTTGGTAGAGTACCGGATGGCACCACGCGAGGTTTGATCCGACCAAAACGATCAGGTCAGCCTGTTCTAGGTCCTCATATGTCCCCGGCACCGTATCCGTGCCAAAAGCGCGTTTGTGGCCCGCCACCGAAGACGCCATGCACAGCCGCGAATTCGTGTCGATATTGGCCGATCCGATAAAGCCTTTCATCAGCTTGTTGGCGACATAGTAGTCTTCGGTCAGCAATTGGCCGGAGGCATAAAACGCGACACTTTCGGGGCCGTGTTCGGCTATGGCCGCACTGAATTTTTTGGCGACCAGATCAAGGGCGCTGTCCCAGTCGGCGGCTTCGCCGTTTATTTTGGGCTGCAATAGCCGCCCCTCTAGATCAATCGTCTCGCCCAAGGACGCTCCCTTGGAACACAGCCGACCGAAATTCGCGGGGTGATCGGGATCGCCCTTGATCGTGCCGTCCTCGTTGGCCAGCACCCCGCAGCCCACGCCGCAATAGGGGCAGGTTGTGCGGGTCATGCTCATGCTGCGCTCCGTGCTTGCAGGAATGTGCGATCCAGCAGGATGCGCCCGCCGTCCACGCGGGCCGGATAGGTCGCTACACGGCCCTCATCGGCACCCTGCGCCTCTCCGGTTTCCAGCGAGATTACCCAATTGTGCAGTGGGCACGTCACGGATTTGCCATGCACGATGCCGTCAGCCAATGGTCCCGCCTTATGCGGGCAAGCATTGTCGAGAGCAAAGACCTCGTCTTGTGCTGTGCGGAAAACCGCCACACAGCCAAGCGCCGTTTTGATCATCCGCGCCCCGCGCCGAGGGACATCCACTAGGGCTGCAATATCAATCCAGTCGGTCATTCCGCGGCCTCCACTAACAAGTTTGCAAGGGGCCGGTAACGCTCGGCCTTTTGGGTGGCATGTTCGGCCCAAGGGTCTTTGCGATAGATGGTCTGACTGAGTTCGAACCGCTCGACCAAAGCATCGCGTTCGGCTTCGACACGTTCTTTGATCCAGTCCAGCCCCACCTTGGCCATCCATTTGTAGATCCGGTCGAGGTATTTGGCGTTTTCGCGATAGAGTTGCGTGACGGCCTTGATCACGAGGATCGCCTCCGCCTCAGTCGAAACCTGGCACAGCAGCTCGGTTTCCTTGACGTCCATGCCCGCCGCCCCGCCGATGCTGATCTGATAGCCGCTGTCTACGCAGATAATGCCGATGTCCTTGCAGGTGGCTTCGGCACAGTTGCGCGGACAGCCAGACACGGCCAGTTTCAATTTATGAGGCGTCCAGGTGCCATGCAGCGTCTGTTCGAGCTTGATGCCAAGGCCGGTGCTGTCTTGTGTGCCAAAGCGGCAGTGGTCGGTGCCGACACAGGTTTTCACCGTGCGCAGCCCCTTGGAATACGCAAAGCCCGACACCATGCCCGCAGCATTTAGATCGGCCCAGATGTTAGGCAGATCCTCGCCCTTTACTCCCAGCAGGTCGATCCGCTGACCGCCGGTGACCTTGACGGTCGGGACCATGTATTTATCGGCCGCATCCGCAATTGCACGCAGTTCTTGCGGTGTCGTGATCCCGCCCCACATGCGCGGCACGACGCTGTAGGTGCCGTCTTTCTGGATGTTGGCGTGTTTGCGTTCGTTTATGAACCGGCTTTGAGGATCGTCTTGGTACTCAAGCGACCAATCTGCGAGCAGATAGAAGTTCAACGCAGGGCGACAGACGTGGCAGCCATCGGGCGTCTTCCAGCCGCATTCTTGCCAAACGGCAGGCATGGACGTCAGCTTTCGCGATTTGATCATGCGTCGCACGTCTTCGTGGGTCATATCGGTACAGCCACAGATCGATGCGGCGGTGGGAATGACGAAATCATCGCCAAGCGTGACGGCCAACACCTGTTCGACCAGCCCCGTGCAAGTGCCACAGGAAGCGCTGGCCTTTGTCGTGACCTTTATCGCACCCAGATCAGAGGCACCCGCCGCGATGGCGTCTTCGATTTGCCCTTTGCAGATACCGTTGCAACCACAGATCTCCGCGTCACGCGGTAAGGCTGCAACAGCTGCTAAAGGGTCCAGGGGGGTCCCCCCTTGAAAGGCGGGGCCAAAGATCAGCGTATCGCGCATCTCCGAGATGTCGGCCTTGTCCCGAATGAGGCCAAAGAACCAGTTGCTGTCGGCGGTGTCGCCATACATGACCGCGCCGACAAGCGTGCCCTCCTCGATCACCAGACGGCGGTAGACGCCGCGAGCGGGATCGCGGAACACGATATCCTCGCGCCCTTCGCCTTCGGCGAAATCACCGGCACTGAACAGATCGCAGCCCGTCACCTTCAGCTTGGTCGCGAGTTCTTTGGCGACAAAGGCGCCGCCCTGTCCAAGCAGGGATTTAGCAACCACCTTGGCCTGATCATAGAGCGGTGCAACAAGGCCGAACAACAACCCGTCAAATTCCACGCATTCGCCAACGGCAAAGATGTCAGGGTCCGAGGTTTGCAACTGGGCATTCACCTCGATCCCCCGCGCAACCTCCAGACCGGCATCCGTGGCCAACCGTGTTTCGGGGCGGATACCAACGGCCATGACGACCAGATCGGCCTCCAGCACGGTTTTATCCTCCAGCAACACAGCCTCAACATGGCTTTCGCCCAGTATCGCGGAGGTCGAACCCTTGCAGATGACCTTGACGCCCTTGTCCTGCAAATCGCGGCGCAGCAAGAAGCCCGCGCTTTCATCCAGTTGACGTTCCATCAGGTGGCCCATCAGATGCAGAACGGTTACGTCCATCCCGCGTTCGGCCAGCCCGGCGGCGGCCTCCAGCCCCAAGAGCCCACCACCGATGACCACAGCCTTGCCTCCCTTAGAAGCGGCTTCGATCATCGCGTTGGTGTCATCAAGATCACGGTAGGTGATGACGCCCTCCAAATCCTTGCCCGGCACCGGGATGATAAAGGGCGCAGAGCCTGTGGCGATTAGAAGCTTGTCATAGGACACCAAGCCATTCTGCCCCGTCACCGTTTTCGTCGCGCGGTCAACCCCCACCACATGCTCGCCAAAGCGGCAGGTGATGTCATTTTCCGCATACCAGTCGTCATCATGGGTCACGATGTCAGCGTAGGTTTTCTCCCCCGAGAGGACCGGCGAAAGCATGATGCGGTTGTAGTTCCCCCGTGCCTCTGCATTGAAAAGGGTGATGTCATAGGCATCACGGTCTTGTTCCAGCAGGTGCTCTAACACCCGTCCAGAGGCCATTCCGGCACCAATCACGACAAGTTTCTGTTTCATGGTCTCACTCCGCCGCGATTGCTTTGGGTTTCGGTTTCGCGCCGTGCTCGTATTCCTCAAGGAAATCGAGCACTTCTTGGCGATAGGTGTAGTAGTCGGGGTGTTCGAGCAGCGCCTTGCGGGTGCGCGGGCGCGGCAGGTTCACGTCTGTGATCTTGCCGATGGTGGCCTGTGGCCCGTTGGTCATCATCACCACGCGGTCCGCCAGCAGGATCGCCTCGTCGACATCATGTGTGACGCAAATCGCCGTCACCTTGGTGCGTGACCAAACCTCCATCAGCACTTCCTGCAATTCCCAGCGGGTCAGGCTGTCGAGCATCCCGAAAGGTTCATCCAGAAGCAACAATTTGGGTGAGAGGGCAAAGGCACGGGCAATGCCGACGCGCTGTTTCATCCCGTTCGAGAGGCTGGCGGCGTTCTTGTCCATACTGTCAGCCAACCCGACCCGCTCAAGGTAATACTCCACCACATCCTGACGTTCAGCCTGGCTTGCACGCGGGTAGACTTTGTCGGCACCGATGGCGACGTTCTCTTTGGCCGAAAGCCACGGGAACAGGTTGGGCGATTGGAACACAACGGCGCGTTCAGGGTCTGCACCTTCGACGTTCCAGCCATCCAGCCGGATCGCCCCTTTGGAAATCGGGTTCAGCCCCGCAGCCATCGTCAGAACCGTGGACTTGCCGCAGCCCGAATGCCCGATCAGCGAAATGAATTCGCCCTTGTTAATCTTCAGATTGAAGTTCTCGACCACGGTCAACGGTCCCTTCGGGGTCGGATAAACCTTGTGGAGCTGTGAGAAATTCAGAAATTTTTCTGCGATCGCGCCTTCCTGCGCTTTTGCAACCGCAGAAGGCACTGAATGGATCGGCGTGACATTGGGCAGCAGGCGCGATTCTTCTACTTTGGCGGCGATGCCTACATCCATAAGGTAGGTCGTGACCTGTGCGCGCAGGGCCTTGAACGCGGGGTTGTCGTTCATCGCAATGCGGTCGCGTGGACGCGGGACCTCGACCTTGAACTCGTCGCCCAGCGTGCCGTCGGGATTAAGGGCAATGATCCGGTCAGCAAGGATGATCGCCTCGTCCACATCATTGGTGATCAGCACGCAGGTCTTTTTGTCTGCGTCCCAGATCGCCTCGATCTCGTCGGCCAGATTGGCACGGGTCAGGGCATCCAGCGCCGAAAGAGGTTCGTCCAGCAGAAGCATTTCGGGGTCCATCGCCAGTGCACGCGCCACATTGACCCGCTGACGCATCCCACCGGATAGTTCTGCAGGACGGCGCGAAGCTGCATGGGACAGGCCCACCATGTTCACATAGTGATCGACCTTCGCAGTCCTCTCTGTCTTGGAAAGGTCGGGGAACATCGTGTCCACAGCCAGCGCAACATTGCCCTGTACCGTCAGCCAAGGCATCAACGAATAGTTCTGAAAGATCACGCCGCGTTTACGGCCCGGTTCGGTTACAGGCTCTCCCCGAAAGGTCACGGCACCTGTGGTCGGCTGTTCCAGCCCTGCCATCAGGTTGATCAGCGTGGTTTTACCCGTTCCGGAAAAGCCGAGGATGACAACGAACTCACCCTCTGCCACGTCCAGATTGATGTCTTTGAGAACCGGCGTTTCGCCATAGCTCTTTGTGACGTTCTTGAATTGCAGGATATTCATTGGTTTACCTTTCGCGCTATCGCGTTGCTGCTTGAGCGCAGATCACCGTTGGTTCGAGAAGGTGAACATGGACTGGAGCGCATACATCACACGATCCAGTAGGAAGCCGATGATGCCGATGGTGAACACCGCGACCATAATCCGTGCCAGCGACTGCGAGCTGCCGTTCTGGAATTCATCCCAGACGAATTTGCCAAGGCCGGGGTTCTGGGCCAACATTTCGGCCGCAATAAGCACCATCCAGCCAACACCTAGCGACAGGCGCAATCCCGTGAAAATCAGCGGCAGAGCCGAGGGCAGTACCAGTTTGGTGATTTTGGTGTAGGTGTTCATTTTCAGCACGCGGCTGACGCTCACGAGGTCCTTGTCGATACTGGCGACACCAAGTGCCGTGTTGATCAGCGTGGGCCAAAGCGAACAGAGCGTCACCGTGATGGCCGAGATCAGGAATGACTTGGAAAACAGTCCGTCGTTGGTCGTGTAGGTGGCTGAAACGATCATCGTGACAATTGGCAACCACGCCAGCGGAGAGACAGGCTTGAAGATCTGGATCAGCGGGTTCAGTGCGGCATTGGCCGTCGCTGAGAGGCCCGCGGCAATGCCCAGTGGAATGGCCACGACCGAGGCGATCAGAAAGCCGAAAAAGACGGTTTTGATCGAGGTCCAGATTTGATCATAGTAGGTCGGCTTTCCGGTGTAGACGCGGTCGCGAACCTTGTCTGGCTGGCCGTTGGCGATGTGTTCGGCGTTGCGCTCGTCCTGACGTTCATAAAACGCCACCTCGCGTTTGCCCTCGCGGATGGCGTCGGCCCGCAGTTCGCCGACCTGTTCCCAAACCTGCGCCGGTCCGGGGACAGCGCCAAGGGAGGTTTGCACCTGCGGCGCCAGCGTGGCCCAAAGCCCGATGAAGACGGCAATCGCAAGCAGCGGCACCCCCAACAGGCGCCAGATTTCCTTGGCTTGTCCGCGCGGGTTATCCCCAGCCGCGGCTTTTAGAATGGGCGTCATCCAGGACAGGCCAAACACGCGAAACCAGGCATCGGCCTTGTTAATGCGGGCAAACCAGCGTTGACGGCGGGCCTCTGTGTCCAGTGTGATAGGGTCAATAGCGGTCATATCGGGTGTCCAACTGCTGCTTTTGAAAAGAAGGGGGAGCGGCCGCCCGACGCGCGCTCTGGCGGGGCGGGCGACGGTTAATTAGCCTTGAATTTCACCTTCGATGACGATCTGGCCCGACTTCAGGCCAATCGGCAGGCTATCGACATAGGCATTGGGCGCGTGCCCATCGAAGGGGATGCCATCAATGATGTCCGCCGCCGGTGTCGGAGCCTTAAAGCCATCGCTGTCCCAAGGGAAATCCACCTCGTCCGCCAGCCCTTCGTCGACCAGCAGGCGTGCAGCCCCAAGATAGATATCAGGGCGGTATACATCAGCAGCGGTCTCGAAATACCACTCGTCCGACATGGTTTCGGTGATCTGCCCCCAGCGGCGCATCTGGGTCAGATACCAGATGGCATCTGAATAAAAGGGATAGGTCGCGTTGTAGCGGAAAAAGACGTTGAAGTCCGGTGCCGGGCGCACATCGCCTTTCTCGAATTCAAAGAACCCCGTCATCGAGTTGGCAATAACCTCGAAGTCCGCACCAACATATTCGGACCGCGACAGGATCTCGACCGCTTGAGGGCGGTTGGCGTTGTCGTTCTCGTCCAGCCAGATCGCCGCCCGGATCAGGGCCTTGGTCAGGGCCAGCGTCGTGTTGGGATTCTCCTCTGCGAATTCTGCAGTGATGCCAAAGACCTTCTCGGGGTTGTTGTTCCACATGTCGTAGTCGGTGATGACGGGAACGCCGATGTTCTTGAACACCGCTTGCTGGTTCCAAGGCTCGCCCACGGCGTAACCAAAGATTGTGCCAGCCTCCATCGTGGAGGGCATCTGGGGGGGCGGTGTTACCGACAATAGCACATCCGCGCCGATCTGGCCGGAAATATCCTGTTCGCTGTAGTAACCCGGTTCAAGCCCGCCAGCCGCGAGCCAGTAGCGGATTTCATAGTTATGGGTGGAGACGGGGAAGACCATACCCATGTTGAATGGCTCGCCGCGATCAAGATAGTCCTCGACCACGGGGGCTAGCGCGCTCGCGCTGATCGGGTGCTGCGGGCGGCCATCCTCCATCAGAGGTACGTTGGGGCGCATCTCTTCCCAGATTTCATTGGAAACAGTGATGGCGTTGCCGTTTAGGTCCATCGAGAACGGCGTGACGATATGGGCTTCGGTTCCGTAGCCGATTGTTGCAGCCAGTGGCTGACCTGCCAACATATGCGCACCATCAAGCTCGCCGCTGATGACGCCATCCAGCAAGACCTTCCAGTTGGCTTGCGCCTCAAGTGTCACAAAAAGCCCCTCATCCTCGAAATATCCCAGCTCATAGGCCACGGCCAAAGGGGCCATATCTGTCAGCTTGATAAAGCCAAGGGTCAGGTCTTCCTTTTCCAGATCAAGGGACTGGGCCGCAGCCGAAGTTGCCAACAGGCTGGAGGTGGCCAACAGCATCGCGAGAGTGTTTTTCATATTCCGTTCCTTTCACGGCCCCAAAGGGCGAAAACAAAAAAAGCCGCGCGTAAAGATCACGGGGGAGGAGGTCCGTGTTCCCTACGAGCGGCTTTGCTCTAGAATGTTGCGCGACCTGCATCGGCCAGCGCGGATTAATGGGCGACGTTGCCCCTTGGTGTCATGATGCCTAGGCGAGCGCGCTCTTTGCAATGAAAATGCTGCAATGCCGCATGGATTTTTGCTGCAGTGCAGAGGCTGCCCAAGATTTCATCGTTTTCCACTCGGGAAGTCGAAGGTTCTGCCATCAAAGAAAGCGTCTTGTGCAAGAATCATATGGCCGCCGGTAGACGCCACAGCAGTTTCAACTTGCAATCCACCTTCGACTTTCTCGGATGCTCCAGGCAAGTCGGCGCCGATCCCGCTGAGGTTCTGGCGATACAGATCAGAACGAAAACAGGCCTTGGCCTTTTGAATACCCGCGGTGTCCGCGCCCAGTTGCTGGGCGATCCATGCCGCTTGGCTTCGCCACGGAAAGGATGCGGCATGGTTGTGAAACTGCAGGAAATGCGCCACCGGTTCGGGCGCATGGTTTAGTCGGGGCGTGATCTGACCCGATACAGCGGGATCAATAAGATCGGGCGACATGCTGAGATGTTCGCTGCGTGCCAGTATCTCGACGGCGAGTGTCCGGTTCTTGCGCGCATCAAGCCATGCCGAGGCACGAAAGACCGCCCGCATCAGTCTGCGCGCGGCATCCTCGTTGAACCCGGCCCAATCATGGCGCACGGCCAGCACCTTTTCGGGCGCGAATTTCCAGACGTCGCTGCCTGTCATCATCAACTGCCCAACATTCTGCTGAACCGCCACGCTGCCCCAAGGCTCGCCGACCCAGAACGCATCCACGAACCCATCTGCAACCGCATCGGCCATGCGCGACGGCGGCACGGTGACCTCCTCTACGGCGAGGTGCTCAACCGTCGAGGTCCAATACGACAGCAGTAAGCGATGCATAGAGTAATGAAAGGGAACACCGATCCGCAGCGGGCCTGACTGGCGCGCTGCAAGCGCTGCCAATAGTGCCTGCGCATCACCAAATGGCAGATCGCCCAGCTCAGCCGCTACAGCATTCGAAACCCCGAATACCGTGCCATTCACCGACAAAACCATCAGCGTATCAATCCGCGCGGGCAATCCGCCGAGCCCGATCGACATGGCAACCGGCATAGGGGAAAGCATATGCGCCGCATCAAGAGAGCCAAAGGCCAACATATCCCGCAACGCCGACCAAGACGGTTGCGCCACTAGATTGAGAGCAAGCCCCTCTTCAGCGGCAAAGCCAAGGTCTTTGGCGATCACTAAGGGCGCGCAATCGACCAGTGGAACGTAGCCGCAATTCAAGACAATATCGTTCATGACAACAGCTCCGCCGCCGTCACCAGAGCGTGAGCCACGTCGATAACCTTGCGGTTCTGCCCCATCGCCGTCTTGCGCAGCAGCGTGTAGGCGTCGTCCTCAGACATATTTCGCTGGCGCATTAGGATGCCTTTTGCACGATCTATTGTCTTGCGGTCCTCCAGCGCCTGTTTCGCGGCATCAAGTTCCGATTGCATCTGGCGCATGATCTTGAAGCGCGCGATTGCCGTCTCGAGAACCGATTTGATCCGCTCCATATTGAGGCCATCAACGACATAGGCACTGACCCCTGCGTTCAACGCCGCCTGCGTCAGGTTTTCATCGGTCTGATCCACAAACAGCGCCACAGCGCGCTTGGAGGTTTCCGTCGCAAAAGAGATATGTTCAAGCGTGTCGCGATCGGGGTTGGTCAGATCAATCAGAACGATATCCGGCATGAACTCCTTGACCGTGCGGTCCAGTGCCGAAATCTGTGCCAAGGCTTTCAGATCCGACCAACCGGCATCCGTCAAAGCGTTGATGATCCCAAGCACGCGCTCCGGATCAGGCTCTACAACAAGGATGCGCAAGTCATGGTTCATGGACTCGTCATTTTGCGCCGGTACAAGGAACGTCAACTGCCCGGACGCTGCTAAAGCCTTCTACCTTTTGACCTGCAATCAAATTGAGCAACTGGCGCCCAGCTGCATATTTTTTCAACACATTGCGAGCAAAGGGTGGCTGGTGTGTACGGTGCTCACGCATTCATTCGAAACAAACCGCGCAAAGACCAGATCGATTATCGGCTTAGGGAAGGCCGCACCGCGCGCAATTGCTCGAGGTGAATGTCCGCAATGGGCGAGCTGACCATCTTGGCCCGCCTTCAACCATGCCTTTGCAAAGATCACTAACTGCGCAGTACTGCCTTCGGTGCATACCAGAGGACGATCCTTTTGATTGGATTACTGCATAAAGGCGTCATGAAAGATGATCACCTCGACTTAATATTCAAGGCACTCTCTGACAGCGCGTGCTGTCGCATAATCGACCGCCTGAGCAAAAAGTCAGGTCAGTCATTGTTCGAAGTATGTGCTGCTTCGATTGCCGAAGGTGGAGTTGCGTTGTCCCATTAGACGGTCTCACAGCATCTCGCAGTCTTAGAGGAGGCTGAACTAATTGAGATTATATGGAAGGGGCGCACAAAGGCTCACTCTTTGAGCATCAATGAAAATCACGCCACCGCTGCATCTTGGCTCATGAAATACAAAAAATGGAGAAGAAGAATGAAAATCTATGTGACCCATGTCTTCGCCGATGACCAAGATAAGGCCGAGACGTTTTATACTGAAGTCCTCGGCTTTAAGGTGAAAAACAACGTCCCATTGGGTGAGCATCGTTGACTCTCAGTCGTGTCGAGCGAAGACCCTGAACGAAAAGAAAATCTGCTTGAGCCAAGCGACCATCTCGCCTTGAAGCCTTCTAAAGAAGCACTGTTTTTCGATGGAATCCCTGCACACTCCTTTCAGGTGGTAGATCTTGAGATAGACCGGAAAAGGTTGGGTGAAATCGGTGTTAAGTTCACCGTTGAGCCGATGGATGCGGGTCCGGTCCATATGGCGGTTTTCGACGACACTTGGGGAAACCTCATTCACTTGATCCAAATGATGGACACAACCCAACAGCCAGTGTTGCACAGCCCGCGAAATCATCACCCCAGCAGCGGTACAAGCCGTTAGATCAAGCAACAGAAACCAGTAGCATGGATTCAGGGCAGACCCGTGGCGGTGCAGTAAAGCAAGAAATCATTCGCCACGACGTTCTGCGACCAGACTTCTGACGCATCAACAGATGGCTCGTGACAGCCTAGGCCAGACGTCTTCATTTCTTGGAACGTTTGTTAGGCGTGTACGTCCCCCGTCCCAATCAAAACCAGCATAAGTTAACAAAGCTCCAATTTGATCGAATAGACCAACATGGGCGAAAGAAGTGCCGCCAGGCAAGGCCTGTCCTCGAACATAGATTAAGGCTCGAAACCCAAGCGGCTTCGAACCTCAGTTATCAACAGACTCCTGGATTTACTCGATGGCAGGCAAGCCCGTCACCGCTTCAAACGCATCAGAGTGGGCTTCGACATGATGTGGATCACGCGTACCGGGTAGTACTTCGAAGAATGGATCGAAATCGACCATCGCCTGTGCAAGCACACCCAATATTGTCGGGTCGCCTTCAATTTGCGCGGTGCCATCGGCCAATTGAGCCTCCAACTCCTTCTCACCAGCCATTGTTTGTTCCAAGTCGCTGCGATTGATCGTCAGCGTCACGTCCGGCGTCGGCGAAAGGAAGCCCTCCACGTTGGTCAACGTCGCGTTTCTGAGTTCGACGAGGAACTTCTCACCATTATCGGGAGTGATTAAGTTCATAGTGAATTCATGACCTTCGACTTTGCGGCTATCCATTTTGATGGCCAGGAAGTTCAGGAACAATTCCGTCGACATCGCACGGATCACATCCGGAGACGAGGGGTCAGGGATGTCACCTTCGGGAATGCCAGACCGCAATTCAAACGCACCTGAAAGGAAAGAATTCCTTAGTCCCGGATTTTCCTGCTGATAACCGATCTGCTCATAGACATCCGCCAGCAGATCTTTGGCTGCTTGGTTATTTGGTTCGGCCTGCACCAGTTTGTTCAAGATCTCAGTCGCAAGGAGGTATTCTCCTGCGTCATGCAGGGTCCTTCCCTTGGTCATGATCGCATCTGAGCCCCCCATCATCTGGACATAAAGAGGGGCGGAATCCGATGGTGACAAGGGGATCAAAGTAGCCGGATTGCAGTCCCAGAAGCCGATGTATCGCTGAACCACGCCGCGGCTATTGTGTTCAGGTGAACCGTGATATCCCCGACAGTGCCATTTGTTTTTCAGGCTTTGCGGTAACTCATATACGTTGTGGATCTGATTGATGGTGACACCCTTGTTCACAAAATGCAGAACCTGATTGTTCATGTGTGCGTAAAGATCCCGCTGGTCGCGCATGATTTTCTGTAGACGGTCATTGCCCCAGCGTGGCCAGTGGTGCGAATAAAACATCACTTCGGCCTCTTCGCCATACAGGTGCAATGCACGTGACATGTATTTTGACCACCTTAGCGGATTACGCACCGGGGCACCGCGAAGGGTATAGATGTTGTGCAGAGTCCCCGTGATATTCTCCGCCATCCAAAGCGCCTTCATGTCCGGGAAATAGGTGTTCATGTTCGAGGGGGCCTCGGTGCCGGGGGTATTCTGGAAGATCATCCGCACCCCATCGATTTCGAGCTCCTCAATATCGTCCTCAATAATTCTCGTTGGGGCAATAAGACCAACTGCACCAGCAGATACGCCTTGTCCTAAACCCTGACCCGCATACCCATGCGGGCTGGCGGGCAAAAGCAGCCCATATTGGTAGAACAAACGACGGTTCATAGCGTTACCGGCATAGACGTTTTCCGAGATCGTATGCTCCATGAAATCACGTGGTGCGATAATCTCGACCTTGCCGGCCTGGACATCCGCTTCGTCGACCACACCGCGTACCCCGCCCCAGTGGTCACCGTGAGAGTGGGAATAGATCACAGCAGTCACAGGGAGCCCTTTGCCGACATGCTCTTGGAACAGCTCAAGGGCCGCGCGCGCAGGTTCCGCAGAGACCAACGGATCAATCACAATCCACCCCGTTTTGCCACGAACGAAAGTTATGTCGGACAAATCAAATCCGCGCACCTGATAAATGCCCGGAATGACTTCATAAAGTCCGTAATTCTGGTTGAGCCGTGAGATACGTTGCATGGACGGGTGTATGCTGTCGAAATCCGTATCACTGTTTAAGAAATCAAAGCGTTCCATGTCCCATGCCACATGACCGGCGTCTGCCATAATCTTCTTTTCAGGCATTTCGGCGATGAGGCCGCGTTTTTGTTCGTCAAAATCCTGAGTGTCTGAAAACGGCAACGTTCGCCGGGCTTCGTCAAGTTTGTCGAGGGTAAACTGGGACGGTGCTTTACCCTTTGGGTGGAAATGCCCGTCAAGCGGCGCGGCTTCCTGCGCGTGGGCCACGGCATCGTCCAAAAGAACTGTTCCGGAAACAGCAAAGGCAGTACCCACGGTTGGAATAGCTTTGAGTAAATCGCGTCTGGTCGTCATGGTACTTCTCCTCGTTGATTACTTACAAATTCACAGCCGATGAGGTGGCACTGGCTTTCAAAACCGGTACAAATACTTGTTCGAGCGCTGTAATTTTCATATATTGCAATGCTAGCATGTCTCGCTTGGGCAGACTTGATCACCTGATCAAGTCATCAAAGTGGATACGTTGCCCTGGTTTGATTTGGCGCTGTGTAGGAAGCTGGAGGTGAGATGGCGAAGACACAGAAGCTGACGACAGAGCACAAGGATGTACTACGAGGCTCTGGCTGGCTGTCTACAAGGCGTCCGGCTTTTCAGGACGCGTGGCTTGCGCTGGGTACATTGAAGACACTGGAAATTGGACAAGTGCTATATCCCCGTGGGAAAGCGCCGTCTCATGTGCACGGCCTAATTTCGGGGCAAATAGATGTGCAAATACTGGCCCCGAATAACGAGGAATTGGCCTTTCCGTCTGGGCAGCAAAGCAAGTGGTACAGCTTTTCTGACGTGATTACTCATGAGCCTGCTGCTGGTCTGGCCATTGCCCGGCAACCCTCAGAGTTGTTGTGCATTTCAAGTAGGGAATTCCTGCAATTCCTGAATGAGGATCCGAGCCGCTACGTTGACATCATCGCGCATGACAATTCCCTCCGACGTCAAATTCAGGACGTCATCGCTGAGCTCGTCACAGGCGATGGTGTTGAACTGGTCGCGCGGCGTTTGACTTGGATGATGGAAACAGATCGCTTGGACAAGTCAAACTCGGTCGTCATATCCCAGATGGACTTTGCGCTGAGTACCGGGGTGTCAGTCCCCACGGTGCAACGTGCATTTCGGGACATGAAGCGCAGGGGAATTCTAGAAACTTCCTATGGAAAAATCGTTATCAAGGATCTCAACGCTCTGAAGGCCTTTACTGAAATGCTTGGATCAGACTGATCCATTGCAGTGGAGCATCGATGAGTGTCTCAACTGAGAAGTGCGCGCCCCGGAAATGGTCTGTGAATACTGCATCCTGTGAAAGCCTGCTTTTCTGAACCACTGTTGCGCTTCCCAAGCCGGTTTCCTGCGCATCGTTTTCGCCCCATTCCGAGAAATGCGCAGCCAAAGCCAAACGCGTGCGCTGCACCTGTGGGATGGGCAAGCCGACGTTTACAGAACCTATTTCCTGGACGCAGTGTCGGCGGACTCATATAAGTCTCGACAAGCAAAATTAGCGATATTGCGCCCAGAAAGCGAAACATACGTATTATTAAGTACAACACCAACACCGGTTGACGCATAGTCGGCGTATGTACAGGACAACGCTTTCATTCTTACTGGCCGCTGGCCTGACGGTGCCTACATCCGTCAGCCCTTGTGGATTTCACAACTACGCACCACAGCCGACATTGGTTGATCGGTTACTGGGAAGCGACCAAATCGTTCTTGCCCGTTCTGCGCCCAACAACCCGTTCCGGTTCGAGGCATATGAGGCGTTGGAGGGGGGGCTCAACTTTTCAGAAATTCCTCTACTTGTCGACAGCACCACGCGCAGGCGCTTTGCACTGGATACCAATGCTGCTGTTCTGTTTGCGCGGGACGGAGCTTATGGGCCATGGCAACGCCTTGCCTATGTTGATGCAGCAATGGCCCCGGTCGTACGTACAGTCATGGCGCGGTTACCTTCTTGGGAACTCGGTGAGGGAACAGATCGGTTTCGTTACTTCGCGACATTGGTCGGGCACCCCGAGGACCGGATCCACAAGTTAGCATTGCGCGAGCTGGATCAGGCCGACTACAGCCTTTTACGCAGCCTTGACCTGAGGATTGACACCCCGCGGTTAGTGGCGCGATTGAACCAGCTAAATGAAAACGAATTCAAAGCCATACGTATACTTCTTCTTGGCCTAAGTGACGATGTCCAGCTAGGCGACCGATTGGCGAAAGGTGTTCAATACAACGTCAGGTCCGGAGGGACGTATCTTGGCGCATATGCGACAGCTTTGATTGAGCTTGTGGGGCCGGATGCGGTCACGAACCTTGCCGCTCGCTTCTTGACCAATCGGGAAATTCCGCTTCAGACGCGGGAACTTTTGATTGAAGCGATTGCTTTACACGGAGGTACTGACGACCAAGACATGGAGGCGTCAATATCACAGGCCATCAACAGCGCACTTTGGATAGATCCTAGGCTCGCAGCTGCCGCAGCGCGCCAGTTTGGCGCCAGAGGGAACTGGTCGCTTCAGGATGCGGTGCAAGCACTGCTTGAGGAAGGAACCGTGCTTGGCGTGGCCGACAAACAGGATGTGTCTCACTACGTGGTGCTTGCCAAAGAGGCTTTGGAGAAACCGTAAAAGAGTCCGATTTCAAACGATAACATAGACCGTTGATTTCATAGGGTAGGGCGCCTCAACGGCGACCATGCGATAGCAGCAATGCAATGTGAGACGCGGAAGTGGAAGTCGGTACAGAGCTCTGAAGGCTTAGCCTGAGAACGCCGAGCCAAAAGGCAATGACGGTTAGAGGGTCACTGAGCTCGAGAACCTGAGGGGGAAGCGAAACCCAACCTATCAATCCTGTCAGGCTAAACGCTCACACAGCCTGAATAGAAATTTGATGTAGGGATGTAATGTCCGAAAGTCGGCTTGCCGCAAGCAGCACTGCAGCGAGGCCTATGCGCTGAAGCGTGTGCCAAGTGGAATCAGGGTCCTGACGTCCGCAGGCAGCCCTCAGCAGGCCTGACGCTCAAACCTCTCGCAGCGAAAGCGGATGTTGGCGACGGCTTGCTGTAGGGGCATAAGGCGAAAGAAGCGACTATGCGTACCGCATTGTTCCACGACTGCAATGTCCATGGAAATCAGGCGCAATCTGGTAAGGCGTTTTGCTCTATGTCTCAGGCTTCTTCCTCTAAATCGTAGATGGGGTCGAGCACCAGCAAGAGACGGGATTCTCCGCTTGCCTCAATTGGCGGCGAGCGATGGAGAATTCGCGTTCGCGCATCACTCGGCCAGTTGGTGCCGCGTAAAACGACGGGACAGCTTTGAGGAACCGATATGACTACATCTGGATCACATCCCAGTTTTGCCTCGCCAAGCTGGGTAGTCTGGCCGCGATAGGTACAAACCAGCCGCGCGGTCACGGCATCTATGTGGAATTTTCGACAGGCGTTTGTGGTGACAACATCCAAACGCACTCGCAGATGCTGGACATTCATCAAATCGGAAAAATGCAATGCCAAAGCCGCGATATCATCAATCAGTAAATTACGCGCGGCCGCCTTTGGCACACCAGATGTTTCGCAGATTGAGAATAAAGCCTCTTTGACCCGATCAGCCCGTAGAATAACACGCGCCCGAGGCAGTTGCTCAGGCTCAAGCGCATTTAGCCAGGGTTGGATTTGCGGCGGGGGTTGACGTGATAAGATCACCGCTGCGCAGCCTGCATCCCGGATCGCCGATAGCCCACTTACTGTATTTGCGATCGTCACACCGGTTGGAACGCGCAAGGCTAATGTTGCCACGTCCAGCGCGGTCACTGGTGCTGTCCCCACCGTGGGAATGGGTCCTGCAGGTCTTTCCAATCTTCTGGACGAAACTCATCGGCATCGAGCAGAGCAGAATTTAGCCGCGCGCAAATGGTCTCACGTTCCAAGCCAACACCGATAAAAACCAGCTCTTGTCGGCGATCCCCCCAAGGTTCAACCCAATTTCTGGCAATTTCAGCTTGCGCCTGGGGATGGGTGGGGAGGCGGTCTTTAGGTACCGCAGCCCACCAAAGACCCAAAGGTTTTACCGATGACAAGGCGCCAGCAAGGCTGAACTCAGCGGCCCATTGCGGTTGAGTCGCGATCCAGAAGTGCCCTTTGGCACGGATCACACCCGGTAAAGTCCCATTGAGTATTTCATGTAGCTTTCGCGGATCAAAAGGCGCGCGCGCATGATAAACAAAAGAGCCGATCCCGTATTCTTCGTCTTCCGGGGTGTGATTTGCGAAACCATAAAGCTCCTTGGCCCACATCGGATGTTCATGGGCCGTGTCAAAGTCAAACAATCCAGTATTCAAGATCGATGCGGCTGAGATATCCGAATGGTTGGTTTCAATAACTTTCGCATCGCCATTCAAGGCACGGATGATTTTGAGAGCGGTATCTGTCCGTTCGCGTCCAGCATCGGCAACCTTATTGAGGATCACCACATCTGCAAATTCGATCTGTTCCGTCAAAAGACTGACTAGGCTGCGATCATCTTGCTCGCCCAGGGATTCTCCTCGATCTGTCAGAAAATCATGACTTGAAAAATCTTCTAGCAAATTCACCGCATCAACGACCGTGACCATGGTGTCCAGGCGTGCAACATCTGACAGGCTCTGGCCGTCTTCATCGCGAAAATCAAACGTTGCTGCGACCGGAAGCGGTTCGGAAATACCCGTAGACTCGATCAGCAGATAGTCAAAGCGACCTTCTTTGGCCAGATGGCGTACTTCTTTCAGCAAGTCATCGCGAAGGGTGCAGCAGATACAGCCGTTGGACATTTCCACGAGCGTTTCCTCAGAACGAGACAGCTCTGTGCCTTCACGCACCAGATCGGCATCAATGTTGACCTCAGACATATCATTAACAATCACTGCTACGCGCTGCCCGTCCCGATTGTTCAATACGCGGTTTAATAGCGTTGTTTTACCAGCCCCAAGAAACCCGGATAAAACCGTTACGGGAAGGCGGTTGTCTGATGCATCGATGTCTTTCATTGCAACGGTTCTTTCATTTCAGGTTCCAAAGGGTAGGGCGGGTTTGGCGTGAACTGTTATGTTATTCCATAACATACCTCAATCCCAAATTTCCCTCCCTCTGGCTCGCCTATCGGATGTCAGCCAACATTCTACTCAGCCAGCAAAAGACACTACAATTCTTCGCAGCTATGCCCTGTCTCCAAATGTCAGAACCCAAATGGCAGTCTAAGGGGCCTGCCGACTGTGCATGGCTGCGTTTGGGATAGCTGTTGAAATTGGTCCAGCGAATGTTTTGAAGAAAAGTTGGTCAAGATCCAGAGTTCAGTCTTGACCCCTTTGGCGTCATAACATAACCAACACGAACACTGCGCGGGCGTTGTGTAGTGGTAAGACCTTAGCCTTCCAAGCTAATGACGCGGGTTCGATTCCCGCCGCCCGCTCCATTTTCCGATATATGTTGAAACGAAAGACGAATTCCGGATTTTTCGGGATTTTCACGTGCGTTTTCTCCTACGACTTTAGGGTCGCGGCATCTGGTCGCTTGACCCGCCCGACGCTGAGGGCCAAGAAGCGAGATCAGGATCTGGCTGATGCTGGATAGAAGCGCGAATTCAATAAACTGTCACAAGGGCCCAACATGGCAAGATCTCAGACTGCGCAATCAGCGCCGAACCAGGTGCCAGGTGGCAGCGAAGAGCGTGCAACGTCAAAGAAGATCGGCGTTCTTTCGGCTCTTTGGCCCTTTATGGTGCCTTACAAGGGCCTGATGCTCGGGGCGGGTGTGGCTTTGGTCATAACCGCGAGCATGTCCTTGATGTTGCCGTTGGCTGTGCGCCGTGTCGTCGATAATTTCCGTATCGCTGACGAAGCTCTGTTGGATCAGTACTTTATGGCCGCTTTGGTGATCGCCGGGATGCTCGCAGTGGGGACCGGTTTGCGATACGCCTTGGTGACCCGATTGGGTGAGCGCGTGGTCGCAGATATTCGCATGGCCGTTTTCGATCGTGTGATCGGGATGAGCCCAGAGTTTTTCGAAAAGATCATGACGGGCGAAGTGCTTAGTCGGATCACCACTGATACAACTTTGATTCAATCGGTTTTAGGGTCGTCGGTTTCAATTGCATTGCGCAATGTGCTTTTGTTTGTGGGCGGCTTGATATTGATGCTGCTGACGTCGGCCAAGTTGACTGGTTTGGTTCTGCTGATCGTGCCCGCTGTGATTGTTCCGATCTTGGTCTTGGGGCGGCGATTGCGGGTTATCAGCCGGGAAAACCAAGATTGGATCGCCGCGTCGTCTGGAAATGCAGGGGAGGCGTTGGGCGCCGTACAGACAGTACAGGCGTTTACACACGAAGCCGCCAGCCGGGCACAATTCGCAGACATGACCGAGACGTCGTATCAGGTGTCTCGTACCCGCATTCGAACGCGCGCGATGCTGACTGTCATTGTTATTTTTCTGGTTTTCACTGGCATCGTTGGTGTTCTGTGGATGGGTGCGAATGATGTTCGCGCTGGTATAATGAGCGAAGGCGCGTTGATCCAATTCGTCATCTACGCGGTGCTTGTTGCCGGTGCCGTCGCGGCCTTGTCTGAGATCTGGAGCGAGTTGCAACGCGCTGCAGGTGCGACAGATCGTTTGATCGAAATGCTCAACGCCGAGGATACGGTTCAAAACCCACAAACGGCACAGCAATTGCAAGAGCCAGTGGCCGGGGCCATCGCGTTTCAGGATGTGACGTTCCGCTATCCTGCGCGTCCCGATACTGTTGCTCTTGATGGGCTGAGCTTGATCGTAAACCCCGGTGAAACCGTTGCGTTTGTTGGTCCATCCGGCGCTGGCAAAACAACTGTCATTCAGATGATTCAACGGTTTTATGATCCTGACCAGGGGATAATATCGTTGGACGGCGCAGCGTTGACAGATCTCAACAAAGATGAATTCCGCAAGCACATTGCCTTGGTCCCACAAGATCCGGTGATTTTTGCTGGATCTGCGCGTGACAATATCCGGTTCGGGCGTCCTGATGCCACCGACAGCGAAGTTGAAGAGGCCGCAAAGGCCGCCGCCGCGCATGACTTTATCTCAGCTCTGCCAGATGGATACGATAGCTTTGTTGGCGAACGCGGAGTTATGTTGTCGGGTGGACAGAAACAGCGGATTGCGATCGCACGTGCGATTTTGCGCGACGCGCCTGTTTTGCTGTTGGACGAAGCAACCAGCGCCTTGGATGCAGAAAGTGAACGCGCGGTTCAGGCCGCAGTGGATGAGCTGAGCGCGGGGCGTACAACGCTGATCGTTGCGCACCGGCTTGCGACGGTCAAAAAGGCCGATCGGATTGTGGTCATGGACGGCGGACAGATTGTAGCACAGGGCAGCCACGATGAACTGGTTGCTGAAGGTGGATTGTATGCGCGTCTGGCCAAACTGCAATTTACCGACGGGAGTATCGGCGGTTAAACTTGGTTGGCCGGGCGGGGCTGATCTCACGCAAAGCACCGATCTGATCTGAATAAAAGGCGCGGTTCTGTAAGGGCCGCGCTTTTGAGTCGTGGCGTCATTTCGCTAGGTCTTGAAAGTGACGCTAAGGCGTTGCTTGCATGGCAACCAAAATCCCCCCATCCTGTGGACAAGGATGAAATGCCCGGCACAAGGGCAATCAAATAGGGAGGAATGTTCATGGCCTTTACGGGTATGGAAGATCGTTTGAAGATCGAAAGCGAAATGCCTTGGGAGGATCGGGACGTTCCGGTGACGCTCTATCAGATGCTGTCATCAACCACGAAAAAGTTCCCCACCAACAGTGCGACCAGTTTTCAGATTTTCTCAGGTCCGACAGACAAGGCTGAAACCTTGAATTGGCAAACGCTGCACGACAAAACTGTTCAGGCTGCAAACCTGTTCCGGTCTTTGGGTGTGGGCGAGAATGACGTCGTTGCTTATATTCTGCCGAACTGTAACGAGACCCTGATTTCATTTCTGGGCGGGGCAGTAGCCGGCATCGTCAACCCGATCAATCCGTTGTTGGAGCCGGAACAGATTGCGTCGATCCTCAGGGAAACCAAAGCCAAGGTTGTCGTAACGCTAAAGCCGTTCCCCAAAACCGATGTCGCAGAAAAAACTGCCGAGGCCGTGCGCCATGCACCCGGCGTGAACACAGTGCTCGAAGTGGATCTGAACCGCTACCTGACGCCACCGAAATCCTGGATCGTGCCACTGATCCGTCCCAAGTTAGAAAACAAAGAGCGTGTGGCCCATGCGGATTACAAAAGCTTTACCAAAGAGCTGAAGAAACAACCCAAAACGTTGCAATTTGCTGACAGCACCGAAGACCGGGTTGCCTGCTATTTCCATACGGGTGGCACCACCGGGATGCCCAAAGTGGCACAGCACAAATATTCCGGCATGATCTACAATGGCTGGCTGGGTCACACGCTGCTTTATACCGAAGAAGACGTGATCATGTGCCCGCTGCCCCTGTTCCACGTGTTTGCCTGTCATGTGATCGTCATGGCCTCGGTCGCCAGTGGCGCGCATGTGGTTTATCCAACACCGCAAGGCTATCGCGGCGAAGGGGTGTTTGATAACTTCTGGAAACTGATCGAACGCTGGAAAGTCTCGTTCATCATCACGGTTCCCACCGCAATCTCTGCGATCATGCAGCGCCCCGTGGATGCTGATGTCAGCTCGGTTCAGCGCGCCTTTTCAGGCTCCGCGCCTTTGCCAGTCGAGCTGTATCGTCGTTTCGAAGAGGCGACTGGCGTGAACATCGTCGAAGGGTATGGCCTGACCGAAGCCACTTGTATGGTTTCTGGCAACCCTGTGGATGGTGAGAAAAAGATTGGCTCAATCGGTATTCCGTTCCCCTACACGGATGTCAAAATCGTCAACGTGACGCCCGAAGGTCCGGTCGAAGCCGCGACAGACGAAGTGGGTGAGATCTGTATTTCAAACCCCGGTATTTTTCCAGGCAACACCTATACCGAAGCCGACAAAAACAAAGACCTCTATCACTATGAAAAGTTCCTGCGCACCGGGGACTTGGGGCGTGTGGATGCGGACGGCTATGTCTGGATCACCGGACGTGCCAAGGATCTGATTATTCGCGGTGGCCACAACATTGATCCGGCTGAAATCGAAGAGGCCTTGCTGGGTCACGAGGCGGTCGCCTTTGCCGGTGCGATCGGTCAGCCTGACGAACACGCAGGTGAGGTGCCCTGTGCCTTTGTCGAACTGGTCGGTGGGGCCAGCACCACCCCCGAAGAACTGATGGAATATTGCAAGGTCCACGTGCACGAACGCGCGGCACAGCCCAAGCATATGACAATCCTGCCTGAGCTACCCAAAACGGCTGTTGGCAAAGTCTTTAAGCCAGAGCTGCGCAAACAGGCGATTACTCGGATTTACAACGCTGCTTTGGATAAAGCCGGTGTTGCGGCACGCGTTGAAACCGTGATCGACGATAAGAAACGTGGACTGGTTGCACAGCTTGCACCAAACGGAAGTTCGGACCAAGATGTGAGCGCAGTCCTTGGCGGGTTCACGCGTCCTTGGGAGTGGCAAAGCTAATCGGAGGAAACATGGACTATAACGCGCTGATAGATGAGGAAACTTGGGCATTTATTGCCCGTACCCTCGAAAGTTATCCCGAAGATGCGGTCGAGTTGACCATCGAAGGGCAGCGCGCTGTCTATGACACCATGTGCCGGGAATTCCATCAGGGATACCCGGACGGTATCTCGGCCACAGATGTCAGCGCCAATGGTGTGCCAGTCCGTGTCTATTCCGCGGGTCAACCCACACGAACCGTCGTCTATTACCATGGCGGCGGTTTTGTCGTTGGTGGGTTAGAAAGCCATGATGATGTCTGTGCTGAAATATGTGTGCAGACTGGATATCGGGTGGTTGCGGTTGATTACCGCCTGTGCCCAGAATTCCGTCATCCTGTGCAGTTTCAAGACAGCTGGGCCGCCACTCAGTGGGCCGCATCAGAATTCGGTGATCCTTTGATTTTAGCCGGCGATAGTGCCGGCGGCAACTTGGCAGCCGCGGTCGCACATTTTTCTCGCGGACGGTTGGACAATGTTCTGGGGCAGGTGCTTATTTACCCAGGCCTGGGTGGGGACATGAGCAAGGGATCTTATCTAGATCATGCCAATGCCCCGTTGTTGACCTTGGCGGAAATTCAGTTTTACCAAACCGTCCGTTTTGACGGGGAAGAACCCGTTGGCGATGCAACCTACGCCCCTTTGCAGGACACAGATTTTGCGGGTCTGCCGCCGTCGGTAATCGTTACGGCAGATTGCGACCCACTACGCGATGATGGTCGGGACTACCGGGATCGGATTCAGGCGGCGGGGGGGCTCGCCCATTGGATTAACGAAGACGGCATGGTGCATGGGTATCTACGCGCCAGAACGACCGTGACACGGGCCCAAGACAGCTTTGAGCGGATCTCGATCGCGATCGAAGCGTTGGGGCAGGGGCTCTGGCCGTACGATTAAGCCGCGATTTCGTACAATTCATGAAATGAAAAGGGCGCCATTGTACGGCGCCCTTTGTTTTAATGCGCTGTGCGTCTCTATTTCAAAAACGGTTTGGCTTTCATTGTGTCCGCGATCGGGGCCCCCATGCGGGACAGGATCGTCGGGGCCAGCTGCAGCTGATCAATCACGGCGTCTTGCTCGGGGCCTTCGGCGTCTCCGAAATAATAAAGCGCGGTTTCCTGTTGCAATGGACCACGACCACCATGGTGACCGCGTTCATCTTGACCGTGGTCTGCGGTTACGATGACTTCGTATCCTAGATCACGCCAGCGTGGAATAAACGGAGCAAGCATTTCATCCATCACGAAACACGCATGGTCCATCTGTTGGCAATCATGGAAAAAACGATGCCCCATGCTGTCCAACGTGCAGGTGTGCAAGATGCCGTAATCCAAACCGAACCGCAGCGCGAGGTTGGTGAGGGTTCCAAACAGATCCACATCCGAAGGCGTCATTTGGTTGTCGTGCCCATATCCAGTCATGGAATGAAATCGGCCATGGTTGATGGTTTTGCTTTCGGGTTCGTCATATTCGACGTCGCGAACATAATCGAAAGGATGACGGTTAAAGAACTGCGACCAAAAGCTATGCGTCACAGCGCCTGTCACACCACCACCTTCGCGCACCTGACTGAACACGTCCTTGTGGCCTAGCCTGAACACGTTGCCATTGCCGGTGCATCCGTGCTCAGCAGGGGTCACGCCCGTGTGGATCGAGGCATAGCAGCTGGCAGAAATGGACGGCAGCACAGCGCGCAGCTTCCACACGCGGGCATCGCCGCTATCGACCCACCCCTCGAGGTTGCCAAACAACCGGCGGAAGTTGCGGTAGGGCACCCCATCCAGAATGATTAAAAGCAGTTTCCGGTCCATCGCGATCTCCTTTTCGCGTCACAGGATTTCGAACAAGCCTAGCCTGTTCAAGCTTAGGGACACGTCCGTTCACGCCCCAAATAGTAAAATCCCGACGCCTGCCAAGGTGCAAAACGCCGGGACTTAATATGTTCATGAAAGTGCCGTGGAAAACGACGGCTTAGTTGCCTGCGCTTTCCATCTTACGATGGGCCACAACCTCTTCCAGCCAACCCAGCCGCATCTCGGGAACCGAGCTGAGCAGCAGGTCCGTGTAATCATCGAAGGGGGGGCTGAGAACCTCAGATTTCGATCCGTAGCGCGCCACGCGCCCCTGATACATCACTGCGATGGAATCAGAAATCGCCCGAACCGTTGCCAGATCGTGGGTGATGAACAGATAGGCCACGTTTTCAATCTTTTGCAGATCGAGCAGTAGCTTGAGAATGCCGTCCGCAACCAAGGGGTCGAGGGCCGATGTGACCTCATCACAGATGATCATCTTGGGTTTTGCAGCCAAGGACCGCGCGATACAGACACGCTGTTTTTGGCCCCCCGACAATTCAGCCGGATAACGATCCATGAACTTTTCGCCCAGTTCGATCTCATCCATAAGTTCGATGACGCGCTTGCGCTTTTCATCACCGCGCAGACCGAAATAGAACTCGAGCGGACGACCGACGATTGTACCCACGGTTTGACGCGGGTTCATCGCCGTGTCCGCCATCTGATAGATCATCTGCAATTCGCGCAGATCCTCGCGCGAACGTCCCGCAAGATCGGGGGACAGCGACCGTCCGGCAAAATTGATATCACCATCGCGTGGCGGCAAGAGGCCGGTAATGACCCGCGCCAGGGTCGACTTGCCTGAGCCGGATTCACCCACCACAGCCAAGGTTTGACCGGGGTGCAGATCGACACTGACATTGTGCAACACATCAAAGTTGGTCCCTTTGTATCGGGCAGTGATGTTGTTGACACTGAGAACAGGTTCGGGCGTCGGCGCCTTTTCTTCGTGTTCAATCGAGCGCACAGACACGAGCGCCTGTGTGTACTCTTCTTGAGGGTTGTTGATGATCTGATCGGTGTTTCCGTATTCGATCATGTCCCCCATCTTGAGCACCATGATATCGTCGCTTACCTGTGCCACGACCGCAAGATCGTGGGTAATGTAGAGCGCAGCAACACCGGTGTCATGAATAGCTTCTTTGATCGCCATCAGAACGTCGATTTGGGTTGTTACATCCAACGCCGTCGTCGGTTCATCAAAAACCACCAGATCGGGTTCTGGGCACAGGGCCAAAGCTGTCATGCAGCGTTGGAGCTGTCCACCAGAGACCTGATGGGGATAACGCTCGCCGATGTTGTCAGGGTCGGGCAAGCCGAGTTTGGCAAACAAGACACGGGCGCGGGCTTCGGCGTCCTTGGTGTTGAATTTGCCCTGTTCAACAGCCGCTTCGATCACCTGTTCCATGATCTTTTTTGCGGGATTGAACGAGGCTGCTGCGGATTGAGACACGTATGTCACTTCGCCGCCGCGCAATTTGCGGATATCCTTGATTTTGGATTTCAGGATATCGCGGCCATTGATCCAAACCTCGCCACCAGTGATTTTCACACCGCCCCGGCCATAAGCCATCGAGGCCAGACCGATGGTCGATTTACCAGCACCTGATTCACCGATCAGGCCCAACACCTTACCGGGCTCGAGGTCAAAGCTGACCCCGTGCACGATTTCGATGTCATGTGGTTTTTCCCCCGGGGGGTAGACCGTGGCGCCGATTTTCAGGTTACGGACTTTCAGAAGTGGTTCGCTCATCCGCGGCCCCCTTTCAGCGAAGTGGTGCGGTTCAGAACCCAGTCAGCAATCAGATTGACCGAGATCGCCAGAGTGGCAATTGCAACAGCAGGGTACAGGGCTGCACCGATGCCAAAGTTAATGCCCTCTTTGTTTTCTTTCACGATTCCGCCCCAATCAGCGAGTGGTGGCTGAACACCGACACCCAGGAACGATAGCGTTGAAATAAACAGAACCATAAAGATGAAGCGCAGGCCAAGTTCTGCAACCAGAGGAGACAAAGCATTTGGCAGGATTTCCCGGAAGATGACCCAACCAATCTTTTCACCGCGCAGGCGCGCTGCTTCGACATAGTCCATGACTGTGATGTCCACCGCAACAGCACGCGCAAGTCGATAAACACGTGTTGAGTCCAGCAAGCCCATCAAAACGATCAGCGTCAGGACGGTTGCCTCGATGCTGGACAAGATGACCAACGCCAAGATCAACGAAGGGATTGACATCATCAGGTCCACGAAGCGGGACAAAACCATGTCAATCCAGCGTCCTGAAACAGCCGCCAAGAAGCCCAGAGAGGAGCCTGTTACAAAGCTGAGGATGGTCGCAAGGGTCGCGATCCAGATGGTCGTCCGCCCCCCGTAAATCATCCGGCTGAGTAGGTCCCGACCGATTTGGTCAGTGCCCAGCAGATGCGCAGAAGAGGAGGGTTCCCAGACATCACCAACAACTTCGGCCATGCCATAGGGAGAGATAACCGGAGCCAGAGCAGCGGCGATGAAATAGGTGGCGGTAATCACCAGTCCGATGAGGGCTGAGATAGGGATATTCTTCATCATTTTGGATGCCTCAGCCTTGGGTTGGTGAAGATGGAGACAACGTCAGCGATGATGTTCAGGATAATGTAAACGGCGGCAAAGATGACGCCGCAAGCCAACACCACAGGCACATCGCGTTTCACAACAGCATCAACCAGATACTGTCCCATGCCGGGGTAGGCGAAAACCACCTCGACCACGACAACACCCACAACCAGATATGCCATGTTGATCATGACAACGTTCACGATCGGAGCAATTGCATTAGGGAACGCGTGACGTGCGATGACTTGAAAGCCACTGAGACCTTTAAGCTCAGCCGTTTCGATATAGGCCGATTGCATCACGTTCAGGATCGCAGCGCGAGTCATACGCATCATGTGTGCAAGAACAACCAATATGAGCACTGCAACAGGCAATGCGATCGCGTGCAACTGCTCAAGCAGTGACATCGAGGAGGAGATATTGGCAAAAGACGGTGCCCAGAACAATTTGACCGCAAAGAAGAAGATCAAAATGTAGGCGATCATGAACTCTGGCAGGGAAATAGACGCAAGCGTGATGCCTGAGATCATTTTGTCCGGCCAACGGTTCTGGTAGCGAACCGCAATCAATCCCAGAATAATAGCCAGAGGAACTGAGATCAGAGCCGCCCAGAAGGCGAGAAAGAGTGTATTGGCCATGCGGCCTTGGATGCTGGTTGCGATGTCCAGCTTGTTTGTTAGCGCAACACCCATGTCACCGGTTAAGATACCCCCTAGCCATTCGAAATAGCGGGTCAACGGCGGGCGATCGAGCCCCATTTCTGCGCGCAGGTTTGCAAGAGATTCAGGAGTGGCGGCTTGACCAAGAATGGCCTGAGCGGCGTCCCCTGGGAGAGCTTCGGTCAATCCAAAGATCAGTGCCGAGGCGGCGATGAGGAGAAGTAGGCCCAGCGCTAAGCGCTGAGCTACAAGTTTAACGATCGGGTGCATGATGCTGGCCCTTAGGCTTTCCAGGTTTTATGAGGCGCGTACCAGTTCATCATTGGACCGTTGGGATCACCCTCGTAGCCCTGAACCTTGTTGCTCACCGCATCGATGAAGTCGTTGAACATTGGCAAGATCAAGCCGCCTTCGTCACGCACCAGAGAGCCCATTTTGGAATAGATCTCTTTACGCTTGGCATTGTCCAACTCAGCACGGGCCGAGAGCAGCATTTCGTCAAACTCAGGGCGCTTGAACTTAGTGTCGTTCCAGTCCGCTGTTGACAGATATGCCGTGGTGTACATTTGGTCCTGAACCGGACGACCACCCCAGTACGAGCAGCAGAACGGCTGTTTGTTCCATACTTCCGACCAGTAACCATCGTTTGGTTCACGCTTGATTTCCAGTGGGATGCCAGCGGCTTGAGCTGACTGCTGGAACAAGGCCGCGGCGTCCACAGCACCAGGGAAGGCACCATCGGCGGTCCGCAGAATGATGGGCGAGCCATCGTGACCAGACGCTTTGTAGTGCTCAGCTGCTTTTTTCATGTCGTAGGCACGCTGAGGGATCGAGTCATCAAACAACGGATAAGCCGCGTTGATGGGCATGTCGTTACCGACACCACCGTATCCACGCAGGATCTTGTCGACCAATTCCTGACGGTTCACAGCGTATTTCAGTGCCAACCGCAGTTCGTTGGCATCAAACGGTGCTGTGTCAACGTGCATGATGAAGACATAGTGACCACGGCCCGAAACGTTCTGAACGCTCAGAGTTGGCGCGCGATCCAACAGTTGAGCGATCTTGGGCTCAACGCGGTTGATCATGTCAACTTGACCAGACTGCAGGGCAGCTGTCCGTGCTGTGGCGTCGTTCAGTACGATTACTTCGGAGCTTTCGTAATGGGCAACGTCGTCGTTCCAGTAATTCGGGTTCCGCTTGTAAACCTGACGAACGCCGGGCTCGTCGCTTTCCAAGATGTAAGCGCCTGTGCCGATTGCAGCAGCTGGATTGTCAAATCCGCCATCGGGCTGGATCATCAGGTGGTAGTCGGCCATCAGGTAGGGAAGGTCAGCATTGGCTGTCGCCAAGGTGACTTCGAACACGTCACCATCGGTGCGCATTGATTCAATGCCTTTGACGATGCCCAAAGCGCCTGATTTCGAATCTTCGTTCGAGTGGCGTTCCATAGTGCGCATGACGTCTTCGGAGGTGACGGATTTACCATTTGAGAAGGTAATGCCGTTGCGAACCTTGAAGCGCCAAACCTTGGCGTCTGCGGAGGCTTCATAGCTTTCAGCGACCAGACCTGAGAGTTCACCGTTGGGGCCAACTTCGAGCAGAGGTTCCGCCCAATGACGGCCGCCCGCGATTGGAACATCAGAAGCCCACAGTGCTGGATCCTGAGTGTTTGTGCTTTCGCCACCCTGAACACCTTGGCGCAATGTGCCGCCTTTTACCGGACCAGCGGCGCGGGCTGCGTCTGCGAACATAGTGCTGGCAACTGCGGCGGAAACGCCCAGTGCTGCGGCTTTGCCCATAAACTCACGGCGGGTCATTTTGCCTGCTGTGACTGTCTTGGACATAAATTCGAGTTTATCGTTCATGGATTTCTCCCTGTCTTGAGTGGTGACACTTTGGTGCCTTTTTTGTTGATTGGTGAGTTAAGTTTGCTCATTTCGGTGCATCGGGCAAGCCTCAATGTCGCAGGTTTTTCGCATACGAAGTCAGATTTGATGTCTTGGAATTTGATCCTCTACGTCGCGTTCGTATATAACAATGTCGTTTTCATACGCAAACAGTTGAGCTGCAAGGTAGAAATGGTCGCGGTCGGCCCACATCTGACAACGTGTTTCTGTACGTAATTTTATTTCGCCGCGCTGCATTTCGTCGGTCCAATGGCAGTTGCCACGTGCTGAAAGGGGGTCATCTGGGTGAATCACCCATGTTTCGCGCGCGATCCCACCGCTGATCAGACCATGGATATCGTCTTGCACTTTGCCAAAATCATCTTCGATGATCAGACTTATGTGGCCTGACGCTTGGTCGATTTCTGTGCGGCGGATGTTGCTTCCTTCACGCAGGGTCGTGGTCTTCCAAGGTGGGTCTGACTCGGCAGGTGGAAAGATCCATTCGTCGTTCTGCCCAGACGGGCGGAGCGGCAGATCGATCTCGCCCTTTTGCAGCTGCAATGTCGTCTGTTCAGGCGATGGCCAGATCAGGGGCCAATAACTGGTGGAGATGGCCACGCGAAGACGGTGCCCCTTGGGAACACGATAGGCGATGTGATCCAGGTCGAGCACGGCTTCGACACTCTCTCCCACAGGTAGCGGCTGCGGGTCAGAATGGCTGTCGCGATGCGTCAGATTGAGAACGCCATAGGTGATCCGTGAGGATGAGCCATCGGGCAGGATGTGATTGAGGCGGACAGCGATCTGCGCCTGCAGAGTATTCGCGCTGAGGGTTAGGCGAATGCGCGGGGCGCCAACTATATCGAGGTCCTGATCCAGAACAGGCCCTTCAAAACAGCACGACAAAGCGTCATCAAACCTTTGATCACCGGGCAGTTCTGGTCCGCCAAAGAACGCACCATATTCCCCGGCTTCCATGCCGCAATGCTGTGGCGTGCCGACCGTTGCTGTGAGTGGGCCATCTGGCCCTAATCCAGTGTCCGTCAGGTGATGGGTTTGCACAGGTAAATGCGAGGTGGCCCCTTTGTCTTCTGCGATCCAGCGGCCGGGGCGATGATCATAGATCCGTTCGGGCGCGATGCCATCCATCAGGTAGGCCCGGTAGTCGGGATCATCCTCAACCCCGGTAGGGATGTCTTTGAGCCAGCGATCCCACCACCGCAGCGCCTCTTGCAGAAACCCGATGCGTGGACCGGGGATCGCGAAATGCGGGTACTTATGTATCCAGGGCCCGTTGATGCCTTTGACAGGGGCTGAGATATTTTCGACCAGTGAGGGCACGGCGTTGATATAGCTGTCTCCCCAGCCACTTATGGCAAGGGTCGCGGCTTTGATCGAAGAATAATCTTCGCAGACCGAGCCGTGTTCCCAATAGGTGTCCCGGGCTTGGTGACGCAACCACTTTGAGGTCAGGAACGGCTCGTTTTCCAAGCGGTTCAGCCACATGTCACGCCATTTGTCCCCGACCAAAGCAAGGTCAGGCGCGCGTGATGAAAAGCACCACATGGTCGCGCCCCAACCGAGGTTCTCGTTCAGCAGGCAGCCGCCCTTGTAATGGATATCGTCTGCATAGCGATCTACCGTCGAGCAGAGTGTGATAATCGCCTTGAGCGGTTCGGGCTGCATGGCGGCGACTTGCAGGCTGTTGAATCCGCCCCAACTGATCCCCATCATGCCGACTTTGCCGGTACACCAATCTTGCGCTGCGAGCCAATTGATCACCTCAACTGCGTCGTCGAGCTCTTGTTGGGTGTATTCATCCTCCATCAACCCTTCGCTGTCGCCGTTGCCGCGCATATCGACGCGGACACAGGCATAGCCCCGTTTGGCGATATAGGGGTGGGTCAGCTCATCGCGGGCGGTGGTTCCGTCCCGTTTGCGATAAGGTAGATATTCAAGGATCACTGGCACAGGGTCGTCACTGGCGTTGTCCGGGCGCCAGACCCGGGCGGAAAGACGGCAGCCATCTGATAGGGTAATCCCGAGATCGGGCAATTCTTCGATATCGCGCAAGGCGTTGAGTTTAGAAGTCATACAGCGACTGTCTTAAGCCGCGCGCAGAGAGTCAACGGCGACTCGCGACCATTTGAAGTGGGATCGCGACGAATTCAGGTCCGGATTGCGACGAGCAAATCCATCACATTTGTCCCAGTTGGACCCGTTGTCAGCAACGCGTCATGCGCTTCGAGGTAGGTGCCGCTGTCCGCCGATATTGCAAATTGGGCGCCATTCTCTGTCCATGTGGACCCGTCGATAATGCCGCCAGCATCTTGGGTCGGGCCATCGGATCCATCTGTTCCGCCAACAACAACGACCAGATCAGGGTGATCCGCGATTTGTTCGGCCAGAGCAAGAGCAAGTGCTTGATTGCGGCCTCCCCGGCCGGGCGCAGGGGGGAGTTTTACCGTTGGCTCTCCACCCAAAATCAGGACACCTTTGTCCATGGAGCGCAATTGAGAACCAACGTGCACTGCCAAAGTCGGCAAATCGGCATGCAGCGATTCCAAATTTGCCACAACAGATAGGCCATATGTTTTTGCCGCTTGCGCTGCTGCGTCGCGGGCATGGGTGTTGCTTGCGATAATTTGGGTGTGTGTCGAAAACGTAGCGGTTTCGGGAACCATGCCGATCCCGGATCCAATCACGTTCAGATCATCGCCCGGCACATCAGAGATCGCCAAAACGTCGACATGTGCACCGGGGAAGAATCCCAACAGACCGCCGCTTTTGATGCGTGAGAGCTTGCGCCGTTGGGCGTTCATTTCGGTGATGTCTTGTCCGGACGCCAGCAACTGCGCGTTCAATGTTGTTAAATCCGTCAGGGACACGCCCGGCATTAGATCCTCGGCAAGCGACGAAGCCCCACCGGAGACAAGCAACAGAAGGCGCGCGCTTTTAGGTTGGGACATCACGGTTTCACGTAAGGCTGCCCCGGCATGCAAGCTACGTTCGTCGGGCACGGGATGCGCGGCTTCGATCAGGTCAGCGTCCTGAGACAAGGCGTTGCCGTGACCGTCTTTAGTCACGACCAAACAGGGTTTCTGGCCGAAATGATCGAGTGCTGCTTGTGCCATGCTCGCCGCTGCTTTGCCGACGGCCAAGATTTGATCAGGAGGGGCGAGCTCTTGAATCGCACTTTGTGTGGCCGCATATCCGCCGACGGCATCAACCCCGGCCTGCCATATTTTCAGGGCTGTTGCGCGTGGTGTCATTACATGTCCATCCATATCGTGACGGGGCCGTCGTTGGTCAGATCAACGGCCATATCCGCCCCGAATTGACCGGTTTGCACTGGCAGGTCTTGGGCCGTCATTTGATTGGCAAAATATTCATACAAACGCTCGCCATCCGCAGGCGCGGCGGCGGTCGAGAACCCGGGCCGGTTGCCGCGTGACGTATCTGCAGCCAGAGTGAATTGACTGACGACCAAAACGGCCCCGCCAATGTCTTTGACAGAGCGGTTCATCTTTCCAGCGTCATCGGTAAAGATGCGCAGTTTTGCAATTTTTGCCGCCAGTTGGTCAGCTTGCTTTTCGCCGTCACCCTGCATGGCGCAGATCAGGATCAGCAGGCCGGGGCCAATCTGACCAATGATGTTCCCTTCGACGGTGACGCTGGCTTGGGTAACACGTTGAATTAATGCGCGCATGTTAGGTCCTGTCGTGTGGGGGCGTGGGCACCGGGGTGCGATACGCTGAAGCTGGCGGCTTGGATGCCGGAGTGTAAAGCGGATTTCAGAATGTTTGGAGCGAGGAGTAAGGGTTTCTCAAGTGCATCTTGGCGATACAAGGCGGCAAGAAACCCAGCATTGAAGATATCGCCAGCGCCAACTGTGTCCTGCACTTCGACCAAGGGTGCAGATATCGTGTAGCTGTCTTGCCCGGACACCGCTGTTACCCCATCAGCACCCTTTGTATGAAGAAAGAGCGTGTCTGCCTGCAGGTCGGGCAGGGGGCCGAACCAGTCCAGATCCTCGTCCGAGACTTTGATGATATCCGCCAGTTTGATTAGTCGAGACAACCGCGCGCGGTACGTACTTTGATCACTGACCAAACCGGGGCGAATGTTGAGATCCAGATAGATCAAGTGATCATGGGCAGCTTGGGAGGCCAGTGTTTCAAACGCATCTGCTGCCGGGGCGTGAATGAGGCTGATACCACCAAAAACCAGCGCCTGCGCGCTGTTTGGTAAATCGGGCAGGTCTGTCGTTGCATAGCTGCGCCCGGCGCTGCCCTGATCATAGAGATCAAACCGCGTGCCACCATCGACGACATGTGCCAACGCGACAGTCGTCGGGGCCGGGCTGCGGGTCACATGTGAAAGGTCCACCCCCTGCGTTTGGATATGCGCAAACAGCCGTATCCCCATTGGGTCATTGGAGAGCGCGCCGACAAAGCCGCAGGGGACATCTTGGCGTGCCAAGGCGATGGCCGTATTGACGGCGCCCCCCCCCGGAACAGGGCGAAACCCGTGCCCTCCGTCGGACAAGGCAGCGGGGACAAGATCCATCACCGCCTCGCCACAACAAAGGATCACGGGGTCCGTCATCCCCGCCAGTCCACGATGTCATCGACTGTGGCGCGGTCGGTTCTGAACCCGTTGGCAGGGTGGGTTGTATCAGCATAGCCAAAAGAGATTGCGCAAAGGATCAGCCTGTCGTCAGGTATCTCAAAATAGCGGTGCAAGAATGGCCCATAGGAGGCCACGGCAGCCTGTGGAATCGAGGCAACATTCAAAGCTTGTGCGGCTAGGGTAAAGGCGGTCACAAAACCACCGCTGTCCATAGCCCCGTAAGCGCCCAGTTCCTTGGGACTGGTAATGATTGCACAGTGTGGTGCACCAAACAGGGCAAAGTTTTGCATCATCTGTTTGCCCGACCCGACACGGTCACCTTTTTCGATACCGACTGCGTCATACAAGGCAAAGCCGCATGTGCGACGTCGATCCTGATAGATCCCGGTATATTTTTCTGGAAAGGGAAGATCTGGTTTGGGGGCGCCGCTGGAGACTTCGGCCTGCAATGCTGCGCGAAACGACTCTGTCTCTGCTCCACTCGTCACAGTTACCTGCCATGGCTGGGCGTTGCACCAGCTGGGGACGCGTCGAGCTGTGGTGATGATGTCAGAAATCTGGGATTGCGGCACGAGATCGGGCAAAAACGCCCGGCAGGAATGGCGCTGCTTCATCAGCGCTTCCAAGTCGGTCAATGTCATTGTGGGTTCTCCTCTTGCGCGCACTTTGCCGCCGGGAACAGGGATGCGCAAGAGCAGGGGTTATTGGTTTGTGGCGATCATGTAACCGACGCCAGCAGCCACCAAAAGACCCAGCACAACGGCGATCGTAATCTTGATTGCGGACCATGGACGTTCGCCCTGAACCCGCCCAGTGCGACCGTTGACAACAAAGCGATAAGTCTTGCCCTGATATTTGTAGGCAGCCAGCCAAACAGGCAGCAGAATATGTTTAAACGTGACATCTGAAACGGCCGTATCAATGTCGTGGATGCGCTGGCGATCCCCCCCAATGTCAAACCGCACATCACGCTCTATGACCCGTGCCATATGGGCTCGTGCTTCCTTGTAACCGTCTGTCAGGTCAACGGTATAGGCTTCGGCCCGGAACCCGGCGAGGTACTGCGGCTGATAGGGTTCCAGTGCTGGCAGGTCCCAAGGCTCCAATGCATCGGTGTATTTCTTTGGCAATGAGGCCGACGCCAAAACCAACACGTCATCAAAAAACCGGGCGACGCGCCCGGCGACCGACCGCCAACGCACCTTTGCAACCTGTTCCTGCACTTGCTTGCCATCCCGTGTGACAGTGCGGGTCACGTAATAGACGGTGCCGCGTTCGCCGCGGTAGCTGGATTTGGTATCGGCATCAAAAGTCCAATAGGGCACATATATGCCCTGCATTTTCCGTCCCTTGCGTGCGTATTGTTTCAAACCGCTTGGGGCGAACCACAAGCCGCCAAGCCAATCTGTCATGGCAGCGTGGGCCGCGCGCTCTTCCAACGCAAAGGGAAGAACTCCGCGGGGTTTAATGTGCCGGTTAATACCTGTCCCCGTGACAACCGGGGTGGCGCAAAACGGGCACTCGGCCGCGTGGGTATCTGGATCGAATTCAACCTGCGCGGCACAGTTTGGACAACTCAGGACCTTGGTTTCTTCGATTTCGCTGGCGGGCAATTTTTGTGCCACGGCTGCATCGAAATCCAATTCGCGCAGACTGGCGCCTTTCCAGGGACCAGCCGAGATCAGTTCGGAATGCCCACAATGGTCACACGTCAGCGACCCATCGCTGGGACTGAAGCGGTAATCAGCGCCACATTGATCACAAGGAAAGCGGTGGTCGGTTTCAGAAGAAGTCACGGCAAAACCCTTAGAGGTATATATGCGGAATGCGGGGTGCCACGACCCGCAGTGCATTATCTTTTAGCCAGAAATGGCGCCAGAGATGAAACGCAATATGCAGACCAATCAAAAGGATCAAGCCATCAAACAGCAGCTCATGAACCTCTTGAGCGAAGTTATGAAATCCCTTGCCCCCGAATCCCTGATTGATTGGAACAGATCCAAATGCGTGGATCACAAAAGGGGCTGCTAAACCTGCAAGCGCCCCCGATACTATACCCACTGGCACCCCGATTTGCAGGGCTTTGTGTCCAATCGGGTCAAAGGTCTTCACCCATCCGGGCAGTTTAGGTCCGGGGTGATCGGTCAATCCCTTTGCCAAGTACATCACAATCCACACCATCCCGACAGCGGCAAGCACCATCCCGGTGTGCAGATCTAGTCCAGCCGCCGGATCTGATGGCACGTTTTCGGGTTCGACCACAAAGAAATACAGGGTCAACCCAAAGGTTGACCAATACAGCCACTTCACAAGGGCGCGGCGTGTCATAGCTTAGACCCCGGGCGGTGGGGGCGGAGGCAAAATAGTGAACAATTGGGCCAGCTCTCGTACATCCTCGGCCCGTTTCCACCCGTCTTGACCCGCAGTCCACACAAAGGTGTCGCGCGTTAAGGCACCTTCGGTCGCCATGCGTCCGAGTTTGGCTTTCGAAAAGGGGCCGCTCGTTTGGCCGTTTTCCGCGATATGCCAAACATGCTCTACCGGTGGGGGTGGCGGCGCTGCCACAGGTGCTGAGGGGGCTGCGGCAGCGGGGGCAGGCGCGCCCCACGGGCCGGACGATTGCCCCGCTGCCATAGAACCCATCTGCTGGGCCATTGCCATGCCCATTCCCATACCCAATCCGGCGCCCATACCACCACCGCCACCGGGGGCGCTGGCGGCGGCGGTCATCGCTTCGGCGGCTGAATATTGCGTGAACTTGCCCAGATCGCCGGCCAAGCCCATCGAGGTTCGTTTGTCCAATGCAGCCTCAACCGCCGGTGGGAGCGAGATATTTTCGATATAGAACTCGGGCATCTCCAGCCCATAACCCTCCAGAACGGGAGAGACCTCGGCCGCGATCAGTTTGCCCAAGTCCGCCGTGTTGGCCGCCATGTCCAATACCGGAATGCCTGAGCTTGCGATGACACGGGAAAACTCCTGCACGATGATGTTGCGCACCTGATACGAGATTTCATCCATGGTGAACTCACCATCCGTCCCGACGATCTCGACCAGGAACCGGGCCGCGTCTTTGACCCGAACCGTATAGGTGCCAAACGCGCGAATACGGGTGGGGCCGAATTCGGGGTCGCGCAGCATGATGGGGTTTTTCGTGCCCCATTTCAGGTCGTTGAAACGGGTGGTGTTGACGAAATAGATCTCGGATTTGAATGGGCTTTTGAAGCCGTGATCCCAGTGCTGCAGGGTTGTCATGATCGGCATGTTGTTGGTTTCGAGCATGTAAAGCCCGGGCGTGAACACATCCGCCAGTTGCCCCTCGTGCACAAACACGGCCGCCTGACCTTCGCGAACTGTGAGCTTGGCCCCGTATTTGATCTCGTGGCCTTCCCGTTCGAACCGCATAACCATCGTGTCGCGGGTGTCATCCACCCAATGGATTACATCAATGAATTGGCCGGATAGAAAGTCGAAAATACCCATGGTCTGGTCCTTTTGTAATCTCATGTACCTCTCAGAGAGGTTGCCCCGTTTTTTCCATTGCAATGGCTTGGGTTAGGGGGCGAATTTCATCCGCTCCCATTCCCTGCTTCAAGCGAGGATCATAGAGCATCTGCAGCAGAATTTCGTCGTGACTGGTGAGCAACGCAAACTCGTCGTCGTCGTTGAAAATCGAAGGGCGCGCACCGGGGGAGTCATTTGGCAGACCCAAGCCCTGCGCAATCTCTTCGTGGATACAGGACAGGCGAACCAGATCCGGGTGTTCTGCCCGGATCAAGGCAACAGCCTGCGTATAATTAAACGGATTTCCCGTGTCTGAGACCGCTATCACAAGGCAATAAAACGATTTGGGCAGGGTTTTAAACAGATCCAGCTGGCTGGTGCTCATCGTTGGGATCAGCTGTTTCAGACGCTGCTGCACAAAGGGGGCATCGTCTTCGCCCGCTACAAAGACATGAAAATTGGCATTTCTAGGCGTTGCGGTGATGGAGTGTCCGGTAATCCGTTTTAGACGCGCGGCATAGGCGTCGACATTCTTCTTGTCCAACGTTCGCTGATCAAGTGGCACGCTCGCACCAAATTCGGTGTTGATCCGGACGGGGCCTGACCAGCGGCTCAGCTGGCCACTGGAGCGTCGTCCGTTGGGCGAAAGTGCGCCACGCGTGTATTCATCATAGAGCGCGATATTTTCAAAGTTGCGCACCAGATCCTCGGTATCAAATGGGGTGTCTGGTCCGCCTCCATCGGTGCGCAACAGACCGCGCGTGAGCAGATCGCTCTGAACTTTGACATAATAACGCTCCAGATCGATGCTCTTTGCGGACCTTGGCACAACGGTGTCGCCGATAGGCGCCAGGCCCGCAGGCCTTGCCTGTGGAAACGGCGTCCGGCGCGGGGTTGCATCGCAGGCCGACAGCACCAAGAGCGCCGCGCATGTCGCCGCCCCGGTACAGAGTTTTATGCCAGTCCGCAGTGTCAATTTATCAACTTGGAACCGCGGTGCTGGCGTTGTCGCCAACCCCATCTTTGCGGGCCTTTGCCGCGGCTAGTGTGTCGCGCAATTCGCCCTCCATCTTTTTCAGCTCCTCTTCGGCTGCAGCCCGATTGGCTTTGCCTTGATCAGCGATTTGCAGGCTTTCCTGAATGGTGCCAATCAGATCAGCGTTGGCCGCCTTAACGGCTTCGATATCAAAGACGCCGCGTTCCATTTCTTCGCGGATCATCTTGTTGGATTGGCGCAGGTTTGCCGCGTTCGAGGTCAACAGCTCGTTCGTTAGGTCGTTTGCATCTCGTACTGCTGCCGCAGCTTCGGCGCTGCGTTGGATGGTGACGGCTTGTGCAAGTTGAGTTTCCCAAAGGGGAACCGTATTCACCAGTGTCGAGTTGATCTTGGTGACAAGGGATTTGTCATTTTCCTGAACCAAGCGGATCGATGGCAGCGATTGCATGGTGACCTGACGGGTAAGTTTCAGGTCGTGCACACGGCGCTCAAGATCGTCGCGCGCGGCGCGCAGGTCCCGCAATTCTTGAGCGCGCATGACTTGCTGCTCTTCTGGAGCAGCGTCTACGGCTGCTTCCAATTCAGGAATGTTTTGACTGTCCAGCTCGGTCAGTTTCTCTTCGCCAGCCGCAATATACAGGGCCAGCTCATCATAGAAATTCAGTGTCTTTTCATAGAGTAAGTCGAGCGACTTGATGTCCTTGAGCAGGGTGTGCTCGTGACCCAACAGATCATCCGTGATCTTGTCGATTTGGCCCTGAACCTCTTCGTAGCGCGCAGTGAACTGTGCAAAGGGGGCTGCACGTCCTAACAACCGCTCCCACCAGCTTGGCTTGCGGCGCACATCCAGCTCGCTGACGGAGAACCCGCGAATGGTGGTGACGATGTTGCGCAATGAATCGCCTGCGGGACCAACATCCTTGTTGCGCACATCGGCCAACATCGCTTGAGAGATTTCCTGCAGTTCGGCCTGTGCCCCTGACCCAAATGAAACGATTGAGTTGGTATTGCTCATGTCGACTTCGTTCATCCGTTTGCGGATTTCGGCGCCGACGGGAGCCTCTGCCTCTTCCAACGGGACGATATCCGCTGTGGGTTCCGGCAGGACAATTGCGTTCACTTCTTCGACCAAGGCTTGGTTTTCCTGCGCTTTTTGACGGATCGTTTCAGACATGAGTGGTTCCTCGTAACAGATGGGCCGGTCAATCCAGCCGGACGCCTTCGCGTTGAAGCCGCTCGCGCAGCACATCAATTTCAACAGTCAGGTCGCTGCGATCATCCAGCAGCATCTTGCGCGTACGCGCGGTGAAGTTTCGTTCCAGATCGTCCAGTAGATCCGTGTAGTCGCTAAGCGCCTTGGGATCGCGACTGCGGGCATAGAAATCCGCAAATTTAACAGTCGCATCACGGGCACCACGTAAATAGACAGTCAGGTACTTTCGTGCCCCTGACAAGTCACGCGGGTCTTCTTCTACTGTGCGAAACAAGTCGCGCGCGGTGTGTTGAAACCGTTCCACGCGGGCCTCGATCTTGCGGTCTTTGGCGCGCAGAATAGCATCTGACATATCTGTTAGATAGGCTTCGGCCTCATCCACGGCGCGCGCGACACGGTTTTGCTGAAAGGTATCGATGCCTTCCATGCCCTTGTCTTTCATCGGATCAAAGCCAAAGGCCACAACGTGAAGTACGCTCGCGACAACGCCGAAAAGCAAAGGGGCCAGGGCGGTTGCGGCTGAAACGCTGTCAACATCCATGTAATCATGTTTGAAGACAGCCAGTGCCACACCAAGGCCAGTCAGAATGGACGCGCCTGCTTTACGTGGAAAAGCAGGGCGCTTGGCCACGCGGCGTGCAGCATATGCCGCCTCAGCGCGCAGACCTTCGCGCAGCAGCAAGGCAGCGCCGGTCAAAAGACCCGCGGCCCCAAGGCCGAGGGTTAGCCCAACCGCGCCATCGTTCAACGAGGAAAAGACAAGCGGAATGGCCGGGACGAACAAGAGGTTGGTGCGGCCACCTGCAGGGTCAATTTGGGCCCCATCAAATTGCCCACGTTGCGGCGCATCCTGATCAGATGTGGGTTCAGCATCGGGGCTGAATTTACCGCCATAGCGTTGCGCCATTCCTATAACCCTCCGAGCCATCCGGTGCAGACACCAAACAGCAATATGATCAGAGCGGTGTAGGCTGTCTTTTGTACGCCGTTTTGCGACATGCCGAATTCCCTAGTGTTCTGCTTTGCAAGAAATCTAGGGGATGAGAGGCAGGCTTGCTAGGGGGAAGGTTGCACTAACTGGCTCAGGACCGTGGCTTTTTGGGGCCGCCACGGGTTTGAGGGGGGCGACCACCGCGACTGGAGTCGGGGCGTTGACCGGGTTTACTGCCCGGTTTGCCACCTGGCCGGCCCGTTGGTTTTCCGGTTGGTTTTGCACCCGCGCGATCAAACGATTTTCCGGCAGGCTTACTGCCTGACCGATCAAAGGTTTTCACGCCCGGTTTTCCGGTTGAACGGCCTGTTGGTTTGGCGCTGCCGCGGCCTGTGGGGGCGGCAGCGGGTTGGGCCGGGCCGGGGCGTCCGGCCATGGTCGAGGGGCGTTTACGTTGCGGTCGGGCCGGGCGTTTGGGCGGGCCGTCAGGTTGTGGTTCAGCTTCCAGCCCCAACTGGTCTCGCATCACGCGGCGGCGGACTTCTTCGACCATGCCGGGTTTCAGGTCGCCCAGTTGAAACGGCCCGTAAGATACGCGCATCAAACGGTTTACATAGAAACCGACGTCTTCCAGAGCGCGCCGAATTTCGCGGTTTTTCCCCTCGCGGATCGAGATGGTCAGCCACGCATTTGCGCCCTGCTGCCGGTCCAGTGACACTGTCATGGGCTGGAATTTTTCACCATCAATCAGCAGACCACGACGTAGCGGGGTAAAGTCATCCTCTTGCGGGCGGCCATTGATACGGACGCGATATTTGCGCAGCCATCCGGTCGAGGGCAGCTCGAGTTGGCGTTTGATTCCACCGTCGTTGGTGAGCAGCAAGAGGCCTTCGGAGTTGATGTCCAAACGGCCGACGCTCATCACGCGGGGCATGTCTTCGGGCAGGTCGTCATAGACGGTTGAGCGGCCCTTTTCATCGCGGTCCGTGGTCACCAGGCCGGTGGGCTTGTGATAGAGCCACAGGCGCGCGGGTTCCGGATCGCGCAGGGGTTTGCCCTCTACGGTGATCTTGTCTTTGTCGGTCACATTCAGCGCGGGGCTGGTGATAGTTGCGCCGTTGACGGTCACAAGACCTGCTTCGATCATGCGTTCGGCGTCACGCCGCGAGGCGACACCGGCACGGGCCAGAACCTTGGCGATCCGGTCGCCTTTGGGGGGCGACGCAGGCGTCGCGGAGGGAGGGGTTTTGCTCATCCAATGGGCTTTAGACCATTCCGGGGGATTGCGAAAGGGGGGCACAAGGGGCAGGGTAGGGCATGACCTTCAAATCCCATATGAATCAAGCGCTTGACCAAGCACGTGCTGCCGCAGAACGGGGCGAAGTTCCTGTAGGCGCGGTGTTAGTCGACCCAAACGGGCAGGTTGTGGCCGTTGCGGGCAATCAGACGCGGGCCCAGTGTGACCCCACCGCCCACGCCGAAATTGTGGCCCTGCGCGCGGCCTGTGCGGCGGCGGGGTCTGAGCGGTTGGTGGGGTATGATTTGTATGTAACGCTAGAGCCTTGCGCGATGTGCGCGGCGGCGCTGGCGGCGGCGCGGGTGGGGCGGATTTACTATGGTGCGTCGGACCCGAAATCGGGCGGCGTGGCCCATGGCGCGCGGGTGTTTTCCCACCCCCAAGCGCACCACAAACCCGAAGTCTATGATGGCATTTCCGGGGCTGAGTGCGAACAGATTTTGAGAGAATTTTTCGCGCTGCGACGCGGCGAAAATGGGTCTGACATCGGGGGGTGATATGCGTGCACCTTACGTGCAACCCCCGTGCACCGCCGCGGCGCAGCATGTTGTTGGTGGTTAAGCTAGTCCGTTTTTAGCGATTTCCGCGTTCATCCAGTGCGTTTCACTTTGCATATGATTGGGGCGAACATATTTGCCTAGATTGGTCGGTATTTGCGTCACTGTGAAGGCCTTCGAGGTGCGAACCACAAACCCCTCTTGTGTAGAGAGATCAAGGCCCGCGATAGAGGACTGGAACGCTGGCTATTCCAAGTTCGCTGAATTTGGCCAAGGTATCATCCCAAGATTGAACCACGTCGTCGACGATCCAAGCGAAACCTAAAAAAATAGCTGGGCAGGTTGTCATAGCCGATTGAATGACGCGCAAAGAGATATTCACCGACGATGCGCTCATTGGCGGCGAGCATTGGGGATATACCGGCAGCGAAGGCTTTTACCCAATCGCGAGAGGGATGATACCGCGCGTCTGGGCTGCGCGGGTGGCAGCCCTCAGAAAAAATCGTGGTGTTTTCACCGCCCACTTTTTCGGTAATGACAACCTCTGCTGCTGCGAGGAGAGGTGACATGTCGCGCATGAGATGGGCTTAACCTCGAGCGATGTCACCGGGTGAATGGGATTGGGGGCGCGCAAAAACAGCCTCGAATACTTCAAGTATAAAACATCTTGACGGATGGTCGGGTTTCTAGAATGTCTTGAGTCGTAATCTGTGTGCGAGCAGGGGAGAGCAAGCATGTCATGGCCATCCAATTCTGGTGTTTCCGACGAACAGCGACAGGACTGGAAAGAGCGTTTCTCTGAGAGCGATGCGGCGGCGGGGATTGAGGTCACTGAGGAATTCGAGCCGTTCAAGCAGCGCAATGACATGTTCACGCGGGCGTTCTGGGATGAGAGCGTGCGCAGCAAGCAGACGGATGCGTTTTTCTCGAGCTATCGGATGAAGGCGAGCTATCGCAAGGGCGATGGGTTCCGGCAAAAGGATTTTGCGCTGCGCAATGCGAGCTGGTTGATTTCGGACATCATCAGCAACCGGGGCGGGGACAGTGGCAAGCGCGAGGGGTTTCAGGCTCCGATTGATAATGACACGCCGGTGGCCGAGGCGCGGGTTGAGATTGACGACCCCACGTTGATGAGTGCCGAAGTGAAGCGCATTGCCAAGTTCTTTGGCGCGGATCTGGCGGGGATCACCGCGATGGATGAGCGGTGGCTGTATTCGTCGCGGGTGGATACGCGGGATTTCTCGGAGGCGGAGAACGAACTGCCCGAAGGGATGACCAGTGTCATCGTGTTGGGCCATCAGATGGATAAAGAGCTGGTGGCGACGTACCCCTCGGCCTTGGCCGGGGCGGCAACGGGGCGCGAGTATTCCCATGAGGCGGCGATCATCATGCAGTTGGCGGCCTATATCCGCAATCTGGGGTACGAGGCGGTGGCGTCGATGAACGACACGGGGCTGGTCATTCCCTATGCGATCAAGGCGGGGTTGGGGGAATATGCTCGCAACCAGCTGGTGATTACGCCGGAGTATGGGCCGCGACTGCGGTTTTCCAAGATTTTCACCAACCTGCCGCTGGATCATGATCTGCCTGCCAAGATGGGTGTTGAGGAGTTCTGTAACATCTGCACGCAATGCGCGGATGCCTGCCCGGCCAAGGCGCTGCCGTTTGGGGAAAAGACGGTGAGTGAGGGGGATGCGGCGTCGGCCATCAAGGGGGTGCGCAAGTGGACCTCGGACGCGAAGGCGTGTTTTGGCTATTGGGCCAAGCTGCAGTCGGATTGTGCGATCTGCATGCGGGTGTGCCCGTTCAACCGTGAGTTTGATACGTGGCAGAACAAGCTGTGGCTCAAGGTGGCCTTGTCCCGCTGGCGCGAGTGGGCGTTGTGGTGGGACAAACGCAGTAAACGTGCGGATCGGCTGAAGCCCAAGGAGTGGTGGGGCGGCTCGCCCGAGGCCTGAGTCAGAGACCTTGGTACAGATAGGCCTCGCGATTGGCGCGGTGGTATTCCAGCGCCTCGGGGTCGACGTTTGAGGGATCGCAGGCGGTGAGGGCCATGAGGCCGAAACCGATGAACAGGACTGTGAAAGTCTTGCGGGGCATGGGGCGGATCCTTGCTGAGCGTTGCGTTACGAGCGGGTTGCCTGATCTTGCAGGGTGGTGAGGATTGACATCGCCTGTGTGCTGTTGCCTGCGGGAACAAAGACATGATCGTGGTGGTGGGCCGCGACCATGTTGCAGGGGATGTTCTGTGCCCCAAGTGCGGCTGATACAGCGGCGGTCAGTCCAACCCCGGTGAGAGATGAATAGACGTTGAGAGTGATACACCGCATGGGGTCGTCAATGGACAGGGCACGGGATCGGGCCACATCGAGGGGCAGGATCAGCGAGAGACCTTCGGCCTCTTTGAAGGTTGCGAGTGCTTGAGGGATGAGAGCGGCGGCCAGATCAGTGTCTTGGGTGGTTGCAAAGACAAAATCGCCCGCGATCAAGGTTGGGGTCATGCCGGAAATCATATCGTGGGCGGTTTCTGAGATCTTCTGCATCTGGGCCTCTTTGATTGGGGGATCGGCCCCGGATAGAGCGGGGTCGATGGTTTGGTTGGTTAGGGGACCGCGACGATATTGAGCGGGATTTCAGCCAAAGCCTGACCACCTCTTGGGGTCACAACAAAGCTTTCGGTGATGGCGACGCCCCAATCCGGGGTCCACAGGCCGGGCATCAAATGAAAGGTCATGCCGGTTTCCAGGCGGGTGGTGTCGCCGGGGCGCAGGCTCATGGTTCGTTCACCCCAATCGGGGGGGTAGCTGAGGCCGATGGGATAGCCGGTGCGGTTGGCTTTGACATAGCCTGCGCGGGAGAAGCTGTCGTAGACGCAGGTTGCGATCTCTTCACAGGTGACACCGGGACGGGCTGTGGCGAGCGTGTCGGAGATTGCGGTCAGCACCGCCTCTTCGGCGCGGCGGATGTCGGCAGGCACCTCGCCCAAGAACAGCGTGCGGCTGGCGGGGCAGTGGTAGCGGTGGAAGCAGCCGGAAACCTCGAAATAAGTTGCCTCGCCCCGTGTCAGGGGGCGGTCGTTCCATGTGATATGTGAGGCGGAGGCCTCGAGCCCAGAAGGGGCGATGGGGGCAATTGCGGGGTAATCGCCCGCCAGTCCGGGCAGACCAGCAATGCCTGCGGCCTGGACCTCGGCGACGAGTTCGTTCTTGCGGCGTCCTTCGCGAAAGCCCTCGCGCAAAACCGCATGCATATGGGCGGTCAGGCGCCCGGCTTTGCGCATCATCTCAAGCTCGGTTTCGCTTTTGACAGCGCGTTGCAAGTTCACAAGGCTGGTGGCGTCGGCAATGGCGGTGCGCCCAAAGGCGGTTTCCAGAATACGGTGGGCGGCGGCAGAGTAATAGTAGTTGTCCATCTCAACCCCCAGCGCGCCGGTCCAGCCGCGGTCCTGCAACAGGGTGACGAGAGCGTCATAAGGGTGGTGATTGGGGTGTTGGACGTGCTCTTCGGGCCAGTCGAACAGGTTTTCTGTGCCGATCCATGTGGTTTGTGCGGCGCCTGCCTTGTCCTGTGTGCGACCCCACCAGAGCGGCGTGCCCTCAGACGGGAGGATGACCACTTGGGGGACATAAAAGCTCCAGCCGTCATAGCCGGTGAGCCAGGCCATGTTGGAGGGATCGGCGACGATCAGGGTTTCGATTCCCTGCGAGGCCATAGCCGCGCGGGTTTTGGTCAGGCGCTGGGCGTATTCTTGGGGCGTAAAATCGGATGCAGGCACTTTTGCCCCTTTCTCTCCATCTGGCGGGAGCAACCCGCAGTCTGGGGTCAGGCAATGTGTAAACAGAAGCTTTGTCTAGTCTGAAAGCGAAACCATCGGGTCGGTGGTGGTGTTTTGCAAGGGAAAGAGGTGGTCTAAAGAGAGATGATCAGGATCAGCCGGACTGTTTGGAGTGGATGATTTAATGGCGGTTTTGCGGACAAAGCTGCCGTTTTCCGGAAACCTTTGAACGGCCGCTTAAAGAAATCAAGCACTGATCAGCTTACAACAATCCATCATTTAGCGCGCGGCTCTTTTTGGGGTTTGTACTTTCCAAGTAGGTGACTAGTCTTGCTTGATGGATGCGATTGATGATCTTAATCACTGGATGATGACCGAGGGTCGTTGTTCAAATGACCCTGTCAAAGTGGTTTCGCATTTCTGCGCGACATTGATAGACGCGGGCGTCCCGCTCTGGCGTGTGAACATCGGCCAGCGCTTCGCAAACCCGCTGCTGATTGCTTGGGGTGTGGTCTGGACTCCCGAAGGCACGGAAAGCTACGATGTCACACACGCGCGCATGGTCACCGACGGCTATTTGGGTAGCGCTTTTGATTACATTTTGACAAACCAGCGCGCCCTTCACAAAAACCTGCGCGACCTTGACCCAGAAAAGGATCACTCTTCCTATCTTGAATTTGCCGCAGCGGGAGGCACAGATTACTATGCCACCCTTCTGAACTATGGGGATGGGTCCCAACACGGCTGCACATTTGCAACCCAATCAACGCTTGGCTTTTCACCCAAACAATTGAACATGATCGAAGCCGCCAAACCCGGACTTGCATCGGCGATGGAGCCGGTGACGATGCGCAAATCTTCAAAAAGCCTTCTGCGCACCTACCTTGGGGACGGTCCCAGCGAAGCGGTTTGGAATGGCACTATTCAACGCGGCGAACGGACAACTCTTGACGCTGTGGTAATGTTCTCTGATCTACGTGGTTTCACGGCACTCTCCGACAGCTCCAGCGAGAGCGAAGTCTTTGATGCTTTAGATGCCTATTTCGACGTTGTAGTGCAGTCGGTCGAGGAAAATGACGGCGACGTGTTAAAGTTCATGGGTGACGGCATTCTGTCTATCTTCCCAATTCGGTCGACAGCTGATCGGCCACACCAGTGCCAAAATGCGGTGACCGCAGCAAGGGGAGTGCTCGCCGGATTGGCTGCGCTCAATGAAAAGCGCGCAGACGCAAGCAGGCCACCTTTGGACATTGGCATCGGCATCAATGTGGGACAGGTCAGTTACGGTAACATCGGCAGCCCTGGCAGGCTGGACTTTACGGTGCTTGGCGGGGCAGTCAACGTTGCCAGCAGAATCGAAGGCTTGACCAAATCCCTCGGGCACCGCGTGCTCGTAACCCGTGCTATTGCCGAGACATCCCCAGAATTGTTTGCAATGTGCGGGTCGCACGAGGTACGTGGGCTCGTACATTCAATTGATCTTTTTAGTCTTTCCGAGCTTAATCTCTGATACCAAACTAAGTTCAGTTAGCAGCGCTTCTAACGCAGATAAGTCATTCACACGTAGTGCAGCAATCGACACTTCGGGCTCACAGCCGCCGTTCGCCGCGTCAGCTCACCAGATAGGCACTCATGCCTGAGGTCAAGGGCGGCAGAGCGGACAAAGGGTGAATTAGCTGTAGCGGCATCAATGCCTGCTTTTAGAAAGAGTATGTCCGTCCTCAAGAGCAGAAGGCTGGAATTCTTTGACGTACGTAAACATCAGGTTCCTAAGTTCAGAAAACGACATATCAAGGTCATTTGAAGTCATATATAGCCCATCCAAGCCAACTGATTTGTTGAACCAACGCGTTATGGTTGCTGACCACGTAAACCCGAACTGATGAGTGCCTTCAGAGGCTAGTTGCAATCGTATCGCCGAGTTTCGTCTGTGAGACCACACAGAAACACGGGAAAACGCCGACCACGGAATTTCTTCTTTAAAGGAGCGTTTATCGACGAGCCCGTTTGGGGAGAGTCTGACAGGAGTTTTCTCACCAAGAATCAACCTCACAAAAAGCTTAGTGGAGATCGAACCAAAAACCAGCACTGATAGCCAACCATGCAATACAGAGATCTCGCCGCGAGTATCGACAGCCCCTCCTTGGATGAGCCAAACTCCCGTCGCCAGGAAAATACCTCCTATACCTAAAAGTCCGATTAACTTTGAAAGGGATCGATTAACTGTTCTTTGGCCGAGGGCGACAGGTTTCATTCTAGCTCCAAAACGGGCTTGTGCGAAGTTCAGATAGCAGCCCTTGGAGTCGACGACGACATCAGCAGTTCGGGCTCAAACCGGTCATTGAATTGCGGCGCTCTTCGCTTCCCTTTTATCGCGCGGGATTCGAACGCTTTGCGTATCTTATACGCTCTGCCGTCTGAAAAATTCGCCCACATCTAGCCGCACTTCCAAGGCACTCTAATCTGTCATATAGTCGAAACAGAGCCAACGGTAGGCGTTGGCTCCGGGCTCGGGAGTATGGGCGATTTAGCCTCAGAGTGTGATGGCCTTCATCACCTCGGGTTCGATTACGTCAACTCCGGGTAGACCATCAATCAGCACCTGTGCGGATTGTTCCAGAATGGGGAACGTTTTGTAGTGGCAGGGGATCACGGTCTTGAAGTTGAAATAGCGTTTCGCCGCGTAGGCTGCGCCTTTCATATCCATAGTGAAATGACCCCCGGCGGACAGAATGCCGATGTCGGGTTTGTAGTAATCGCCCATCCAGTCCATGTCGGCCATGATGTCTGTATCGCCAGAAATATAGAGCGTTTTGCCCTCGGACTGGATCATGAAGCCGACCTCGGTTCCGCCGGTGCGAATGCCCTCTGGGGTGTTGAAGGTTGAAGAATGCGACGCCGCGACCATCGACACTTTGACCCCGTTCAGATCAACTGTGCCACCCTTGTTGAAGCCAACAGTATCGACACCTTCGGTCTCGCCCCAATGGCCCATCAGATCGTATTGCCCGACCAGAGGAATGTTGAGACGCTTGGACAGCGCGAGCACATCAATCACGTGATCAAAGTGGGCGTGGGTCAGCAAGATGTGTGTCGCGCCGGACAGGGCGGCATCATGTTGATCTTCGGGCAGGGCCGGGTTTCCGGTCAGCCAGGGGTCGATGAGCAGAACCTGTCCTGCGGTTTCGATGCGAAAGCTGCCGTGACCAAGCCAGATGATGTCCATAAAGATTCTCCTATTCCGTTTGACAGGAGCCTAGCACCGGACGAGAGGAAATCTATGGACTGCTTGTGCAAATTTGGAAGGGGGAGAGGTTGATGGCATCTCCAAAACCAAAAACGCCGCCCTGTGTGGGGCGGCGTTGGGGTTGGTTTAACCGTAGAGCGTTCTGGCTTGGGCGAATGACAACAATCGCTTGGTCTTTTCGTCCCACAGATGCAGGCGTGCGTTGATGATGCTTTCGCGAATGGTCATGTGGTTGCTCGCATCGTCCAGTTCGGGTTGATCGCGTAGGACTTCGGTAAGGCGATAGAACGGGATACGGCTGTAGAGATGGTGCACATGGTGGATGCCGATGTTGGCACTGAACCATTGCAGAACTGCGGGCATTACGTAGTGCGAGCTGCCGTGCAGCGCCGAATCGTGCAGCTGCCAGTCTTCTTCGTGGTCCCAGTTGGTGTGCTCGAACTGGTGCTGAACGTAGAACAACCACATGCCAGCAGTGGCGGCGAGAATGGTTGAAGGCAGGAAGATCAGAAAGATTGGGGCCAAGCCGCCAAAGTACCAGATGGTGACCAGAGCCACGACCAGCGTCAGGTTGGTGCCCATGGCACTGATCCAGTATTTGGCCTTGTCTGTTACTCCAAAGGGGATGCGGTTCTGCAACAAAAACAGATAGCTGGGGCCGAAACCGAACAGAATAATGGGGTGACGGTAGAGACGGTACATGATGCGGTCCCAGCGGGACATTTCATTGTACTCTTCGACGGTGGCGGTGTGGATATCGCCCATGCCGCGTTTGTCGAGGTTACCCGCAGCACTGTGGTGCACCGAATGTGTGTGGCGCCAGACCGCGTAAGGGGTCAGCGTCAGAACGCCCAAGACCCGCCCGACCCAATCGCTGAGCACGCGGCTTTTGAAAAAGGCGCCGTGACCGCAGTCATGTTGGATAGTGAACAGGCGCAGCAAGAACAGCGCGTTCAGAACGGAGATGCCAAAAGTCAGCCAGTAGCTGACGGACATCGACCACCAAGCGAGCCCCCAGAGCAGTAAAAACGGCCCAAAGGTAACAGCCAGTTCAAACAGGCTGCGCAGCTGGTTGGGTTCCCGGTACTGGGCAAGAACCTTGACCCAGTCGCGAGGAGACATGGTGCCCGGTTTGATCCGGGGAAACTCGGAGTGCTGATTCATGCGCCTGCTTCATCTCGTTATCAATGGATCGGATAAACGATCAGCCCAACATAGCAAGCTAAAATTGAACATCCAGTTGCCTTAAGCTTGGGACTATTGCGCGCAGGGAACGTCAAAAGGCATGGTTTGAAGGGGGATTACTGAGCGCCGGTAAGTTACGCAAAAGAGTTGGGGTTTCACATTGAGATTTCAAGGGATGCGCTAAATGCTGCCTGCGCGTTCGATCACGAGCACCCGTGCGGGGCCTTGGGGATGAGCGACGTGTTCATCGCCGTCCTTTGCGTGGAAAATATCGCCCGGGGACAGAGAATGTTGCGTGATCTGTCTCTCTTGACGACAATGCATGATGACATGGCCATCCAGAACCACAAATACCTCTGGGCCATCGTTGATATGCCATTTGTAAGGTTGGTCGGTCCAATGCAGTCGAATAGTGGCGGTGTCGATCTGTTCGATATCCAGCGCGTCCCACGCTGTTGTGCCAGTAAAGGATGTTGGGTTGATGATGCGCATGGGGTACCTCTTGGTTTTGAGGTGAAATAGCACCCTTGGCTGGCCGCCGGTATTTGCGATTCGTCGGAAGGTACCTGCGTTTGAAAGGATCTGGACTGCATGACGTTGGATCGCACGAATTTGCATATTCTGGCTTTGTTGGAGCGCAACGCGCGCCTGAGCAGCGCTGCTATCGGGCGGGAAATCGGGCTGTCGCGCACAGCTGTGCAAGACCGGATCGCTAAAATGGAACGCGACAATGTGATTGCTGGATATCGGGCTGTGATCAATCGCGAAGCGGACCAGTCAGTGCGGGCGGTGGTTTTTGTACATATTGCCGAGCGTCCGTGCGGCCCGGCGTTAAGCTGGTTGGCAGGCTTGCGGGGGGTGCAATCGGTGGTGTCACTGGCGGGTGAGTATGATGCGGTGGTGCAGGTTGCGGTGGCCTCGACCGAGGAACTGGCACGGCTGAATGACACCATCGGAGGGCATCGTTTGATTGCGCGATCCAACACGCAGATCGTTTTGCAGACGCTTTAAGGTGCGTCAAACTGCAAGGGTGGGCCGCTGGAAGGCCCATGCAGGCTTGCGGGTCGCGAGCGTGCGGGGTAAATGCGGGCCTGACGCAGATGAGGGTTCCCATGTCGATTGACCAAAGCACCGCCGCCAAGGTGGCCAAACTGGCCCGGATCAAGGTCGAGGATGACGCGCTTCCGGCGCTGGCCTCGGAATTTAATACGATCCTGGGGTTCATCGAGCAGTTGAACGAAGTGGATGTTGAAGGGGTCGAACCGATGACTTCGGTCACACCGCAGCGTTTGAAGCGCCGTGTTGATGTGGTGAATGACGGAAATCAGCAAGAGAAGGTGCTGAAAAACGCACCCGACGCCCGCGAAGGCTTTTTCGCGGTCCCGAAAGTGGTGGAATAAGACATGAGCGATCTGAACAAACTGGGCTTGGCCGAAGCACGCGATCTGCTGCGTAAGGGCGAAACCACCAGCGTTGAGCTGACCGAATCTTGTCTGTCTGCAATTGATGCGGCGGATGCGTTGAACGCGTTTGTGCACAAGACACCTGAAATTGCTCTGGAACGCGCCAAGGCTGCGGATGCGCGCATTGCCGAGGGCGATGCGCCTGCAATGTGCGGTTTGCCGATCGGCATCAAGGATCTGTTCTGTACCAAAGGTGTGCCGTCTCAGGCGGCCAGCCGGATTTTGGAAGGGTTCAAGCCCGAGTATGAATCGACTGTCAGCCAGAACCTGGCCGATGCGGGTGCGGTGATGCTGGGTAAGTTAAATATGGATGAGTTCGCGATGGGCTCGTCGAACGAAACCAGTGCGTATGGCAACGCGATCAGCCCATGGCGACGTGACGGCGATACCGCTGATATCACGCCCGGCGGATCGTCTGGTGGGTCGGCGTCTGCTGTTTCTGCGGATCTGTGTCTGGCCGCGACTGGGACGGACACTGGTGGATCTATCCGTCAGCCTGCGGCCTTTACAGGCATCACCGGCATCAAGCCAACCTATGGCCGCTGTTCGCGTTGGGGCGTTGTCGCTTTTGCCAGCTCGCTGGATCAGGCCGGTCCGATGACCAAGAATGTGCGTGACGCGGCGATCATGCTGGAAGCCATGTGCAGCCACGACCCTAAAGATTCGACCAGCGCCGACCTGGCCGTGCCGAATTTTGAGGCGATGCTGACCGGTGACATCAAGGGCAAGAAAATTGGTATCCCCAAAGAATACCGTATGGACGGCATGCCCGGTGAGATCGAAAAACTGTGGGCTGAGGGCGCAGAGATGCTCAAGGCGGCAGGGGCCGAGATCGTTGATATCAGCCTGCCACACACCAAATACGCTTTGCCTGCCTATTACGTGATCGCACCGGCTGAGGCGTCGTCGAACCTGGCGCGCTATGACGGTGTGCGCTATGGCCACCGCGCTACGTTGGAAGCGGGCGATGGCATCACCGAAATGTATGAAAAGACCCGGGCCCAAGGTTTTGGCACCGAGGTGCAGCGCCGTGTGATGGTTGGGACATACGTCTTGTCGGCCGGTTTCTATGATGCCTATTACAACCGCGCCCGGAAAGTGCGCACGCTGATCAAGAAAGATTTCGAAGATGTCTTTGCGGCGGGTGTGGATGCGATCCTGACCCCTGCAACACCTTCGGCGGCCTTTGGTCTGGGTGAAATGACGGATGCGGATCCGGTGCAAATGTACCTGAACGACGTGTTCACCGTGACTGTGAATCTTGCAGGTTTGCCGGGTATTGCAGTGCCAACAGGTGTGAATGCACAGGGCTTGCCCTTGGGTTTGCAGCTGATCGGGCGCCCATGGGAAGAGGGCGATTTGCTGAACACCGCCTATGCGCTTGAGGGTGCTGCCGGGTTTGTAGCCAAACCCGGAAAATGGTGGTAACTCTCAACCCAAAGCAAGAGCAACAAACGGCAGGACGGCAGCCATGCGCGCATATTATCTGATCCCGGTCGTCGGGGTTTTGACAGCTTGTAGCCCGGCAATTCCGGATTCGGCTGCGGGGGTTGGGTTCAACTCTCCGCAGGAACAAGCCGCGCGCGAGGCCGCGTTGGCGGGAGAGACCGTAGCGGGGGATCCGTTGATCCCGCCGTCGGCTGTTGCGTCAGAGACCTTGCCGGATTCGCAGCCTCTGACCGCGACCGGAACGCAAACCGCTGCGGTAGAAAGCACCACGTTGTTTGGCGGGTCGACGACCACCTCTGCGCCGCTTGTGTCTGCTGCAAGCCCGGCGGCAACAGCCGGGTCGTCTGACGATATCGCATTGGAAGCGGCGGCTGCTTTGGCGGCGTCCAATCAGAACTCGGGTGTCGCCCCTCTGGAGGCGAGTCCGTCTAACCCTGCACCGTCCTTGATCAATAATCCCGGTATTTCGGACGAAAACGATTTTGCTGCGGTATCGAGCCGTCAGTCGATCGAGAGTGATGCTGAGCGGATTGCGCGTAACAAGGAACAGTATCAGGTGGTTACACCAACCGCTGTTCCAGAGCGCAGCGGAACGGCCCAGCCAAACATCGTGTCTTATGCTCTGGAAACAACACATCCTGTTGGAACCAGTGTTTACACCCGCACCGGTTTTAACTTGCGGGCCAAGTCCGAGCGTAACTGCCGGGCCTATGCCTCGGCCGATCAGGCGCAGCAGGCGTTTTTGGATAGCGGTGGACCGCGCAAGGATCGCAAGGCTTTGGATCCCGACGGGGATGGCTATGCCTGCGACTGGAATCCAGCGGCCTTCCGCAGTGCCATCAAACAATGAGTTAGAGCGGGTGATTTGGCACCCGTCTCCCAATTTCGGCCCACGCCGGGAAGGTTTGCTGCCGTCACTGGTGGTCATTCATTATACCGCTATGAAAAGCGCTGAGGCGGCTTTGGCGCGGCTCTGCGATCCAAGTGTTGAAGTGTCTGCACATTATCTGATCGGCTCTGATGGCACGGTGTGGCAGATGGTTGATGAAGCGCAGCGCGCGTGGCATGCGGGCGCGGGCGAATGGGCCGGGCAGGGGGATGTGAATTCCCGCTCGGTCGGGATCGAGTTGGACAATAGGGGCGATCATCCCTTTGCTGAGCGGCAGATGGCGGCGTTGGAAAGCCTTTTGCCACAAATCATGACCCGGTGGGATATTCCTGCGGATGGGATCATTGGACATTCTGATATGGCCCCTGATCGCAAGTTTGATCCCGGAAGCCGGTTTGATTGGACCCGCTTGGCGCGGCAAGGGTTGGCGTGCGGAGTAGGGGGCGGGCCTGTCGGTCCCTCGGTGGCATCTGATGAGTTCCGAGCTTTGGCCCAACGCGCTGGATTTACCGCAGATGTGGACGACGCCACCTTGCTCGCGGCAGTGCGTCTACGATTTCGCCCACAGGCCCGTGGGCCGCTAGAGGCAGCTGATCTGACGGCACTTACCAGAACCTGACCCGGGAACGGGTTTTTGCACTGTCAAAGGCTTGACGCCCATGCTGTCCCGGCCTAGGTCAACGGCGCGCGGAGGGCCGGATGGCCGCGTGAGGGGCAACCCTCGCGAGGAAAGTCCGGACTCCACATGACAAAGGTGCCGGGTAACGCCCGGGCAGGGCAACCTGACGGAGAGCGCCACAGAAATGAAACCGCCTGTCCCCCCATGGGTTCGCCCGCAGGGACCAAGGGGCAGGTAAGGATGAAACGGTGGGGTAAGAGCCCACCGCGCCCCTGGCAACAGGGGTGGCACGGCAAGCCCCACCTGGAGCAATGCCAAATAGGATCCCCGCGCGGGCAGCGTCGGTTTAGGCCGATACCTCCGCTAGGCACGACATGACCGAGAGGGATCGGGTTGGCAGCTAGAGGGGCCTGGTAACAGGTCCACCAGAGGAATGGTCATCAAAGGGGGCAACCCCGGAACAAAATCCGGCTTATAGGCCCTCCGCGCAAAACACACATTCGATGGCCCTGTTTAGAGGCTTATGGTCACTTTAGAGGTTGAGACCCCGAAACTTGCCTGTGCGATCTTTGGGTCTGATATCCTAAGGGGTGCTTTGCCGCACAAATCGTGATCGGAACACGCTTCCTTTTCTCCCGGACAGATGTATCCGATGACCTCGCCCGTAGGTGTGCCAAGCGCGGTGATTGCACCGATAGACAAGGTTGTTAGAGACGTCTGTATCGTCTTCAAGGCGAGACAGTCAGAAACACAGACGATGGCTACCAAAGGAGTTTAAGCGCCTGCTATGTCATCTTCACATGCGACTCTACGTCGGCCGTATAATAATTCAAAAACAACCACTTCCTGAAATGCGCCTCGCTTCGAACCCCCAATTCCTTCAACCCTTTACTTGGGACCCAAGCACGCTCTGTTCCTGAACGCGGTCGCATGTTTCAGCAGCAATTTTGTTGCTGTAATCCACAGTCAGACCACCTCTGAAGAGGCCCGTGAAAAAGAAATGGAAATTTACGCATTTCATGCGTTTTTCCATCTTGCAGTGGAGGACCTTTGATACTATTGAAACGCCAACGGCCCCTATAGCTCAGCTGGTAGAGCAACTGATTTGTAATCAGTAGGTCCGCGGTTCGAGTCCGTGTGGGGGCACCATTTAACTCATTGAAAATGAACGGTAAAAAGCGCATCGACGGATCGCCGCGCTCCCATTTTTGCAACATTTTTGCAACATAGCGTCATTTCGAATTTCTAGAACGGTATGGAGCTGTCTCCTTCGAGTCGCGCACCTAGGTTGAGATTTTCTTCACGTGTCAGCACTTCTAGGTTCCAAGGGACGTGAAGGCCGCAAGCTGCAATGTCACCGGAGGCACGACTCTTTCCACAGAGTGGCGAGGAGTGATGCAGATCGTGCGGTATCAGCGACCAAAATTCTAGCTCAACAGCCTTTTCATGTAGGCGCAGGATTTGACGTTCTTGGTTTCTGGTAAGCCAAGGTGGGATTGCGTTGAGCTTCGCTGCTCGCCGCATTCCTTGTTTGTGACGAAGCAGCGCACGGTTCTTTGCTCTATATCGCGCCTTTCGATCCATGGAGGCGAGGTTCGCCTTCCACTCCGTCATTCGTTGTCGTTGTGCGACTTCGATGCTTAGCTGAGACTGTAATTGCTCTGCAAAGTCAGAAGCGTCAAGAGACGCGAAAAATGCTTCAATCACCTTGATTGCTCCGAGCTGAAGGTGTCAGAAGTCACGCGGAAAACCAACACCAGTTAAAGTGTGCTTCCTATGAGGCAACCAGCAATGTGCGGATTGGGGCGCGATCTCGGAACAGGTAACGAGCAACGCACTATCCACTAACTTGATGTCTTCGATCAGTCAACGATTTTCAAGAAGAGCGAAAGTGTGGCTTCTCTTGCAGAGGTTGCTCTGGAAAGCTGGAGGATTTTTTCTTGTATGTTCCGCCCATGGTTGTAGGGTAAAGAAAAAATTTTGGACCTATATATTGAGTTTAGCTGACAAACTAGAAAAAATTCCTCAGCGGGAGGTTGCCGGGTCGGATGCCTACGCTGCATTCGAATTTCAACTAATGTTTGGTGTCGAATTGCTGTTCGAGCAATTCGACAAACTCGACGATTTTGCCGTTTTGTTTGAATTTCATGACGATATCGTGCTTCTGACAGGAGCTGACAGCCCTTCCGAAATTGAATTTTTTCAGCTCAAACACTCTACCAAGGGGAATTGGACTCTAGCCAAGCTAACTAACAATTCCAAAAAGTTGAAATCGGGTGAGAAAGCCCAATCAATCCTTCAAAAGCTGTATGGGAACGTCGACGAGTTTTCGGGCTATTCCAAAAACGGGCATGTAGTGTCTAACGCTTACTGTGCCGAGTTCGGGCAATCGGAAAATGCGAAATTCAACGCAATGTCGGATGATGAGAAGGCAAAACTCTTACAGCATATTCAGGCCGTATATCCCGGCGCAACTTCGAGCTGTTTGGATGTCTTGGGGTTTAGGCGAACAGAACTTGATAAAACGGCTTGCCATGAGTTGGTGAAGGGGCGCGTGCATAGCTTTCTGCAATCGAAAATCGGTGGTGATGCATTTCAGTTAGAAGCATGTACGAACGCCATTGTTGGTCAATGCCGCCTCAAGAACAAGAAACTCGCGACAGACGTTCCCGATGCCGTTACCGAAATTGTTAAGCAAAAAGGCATATCAAAAACAGATGTTGAACTGTGGTTGACTGACATTGCCTCAAACAAAAATGCACCCGAATGGAGTTTTATTCAGACGCATTTAGGAGGGCACTGGGGGTTCCTTGAAGCAAACAATATTCGTCTAGCCTATGAAAACTACAAAGTTGAGGCGCTGGACAGTGGCAACGATGCTCAAAATGCACTGGTCGCAAAGGTTCGACAGGCACTGGATGCCAATAGCGTCACTGAGCCTATCGGTGCATTTGTCGATGGTTTGATCGCAATGGCTGATTTGGCAAGTGCTGCTGGAGAATTTGGCTATTCGGGCGCTCAACTCAAAGCAATGGTGATTTATGAAATTTTCAGATCTCAGCAAGCAGGAACAGTTCAAAAAACTGATACGCAGCATGCGGAAGAAAACCAATGAAAAAACTGAACTTCAAAAAACTATGGATCGTATCGGATCGGGAAAAGAGCGCGAGGATCGAAAGCCTTGATAGTTCAGAAGTTGTAGTCACTAGTCATGGGGTCAATCGCACCGGAAAATCCAGCTTTATTAAATCCTTATATGCTGCTCTGGGCGCAGACCCAAAAAAGAAAAATAGTGACTGGGAGGAACTGGAAGCCAAAATCCTTTTGGAGTTCACAGTGGACGAAATTTCATATTTCTCTCTCAGGGTTGGGAGAAGTATTGCGCTTTTCGATGCGCGCGGGAGGATGATTTCGGCGTACTACGGGATCACCAAAACTTCGGAGTTTTGGGCGGAAATATTTGATGCGAATATTCAGTTCCCCGGTGTGCGCGGTGGACTCGTTACACCTATGCCAGCAGCATGGTTTATGCCTTTTTACATAGATCAGGACACTGGGTTGAATGACACATGGGCATCATTTGATGGGTTGAATGCATACAAAGATCACAAAGATACTTTGATCGATTTCCACTCAGGTTCGCTTCCTAAGGAGTACTATTTGGCCAAGGCCGAGAAGGATGTTGCGAACAGCAAGCTCGCTGAGCCGAAGAAGGAGCGCGAACACTTGGTGTTTGCCCAAAATAAGCTCAAAGCTCTTACTCTTGACAGTGATTTGACTTTTGACCCTAAGGCATTCGAGGCGGAAATCTCAAAGTTCTTGGAGAAGCAAAATCAATTCAATGAATTGAGGGAAAAAGTTAGGCTGGAGATCAGGGAGCTACAAGGGGTCCGTAGCCGTCTGATACAAGAGAGTAAGCTGGCAGCGTCGACTCTCAAAGAGCTGGACGCTGATGTGGCGTACTTAAAGAAAATCGATACCTCAGAAATCACCTGCCCAACTTGCAATGCTGTCCACGAAACAAGTTTTGCAAACACCTTACGATTGACGGGCGATGCGGAGACGTGCCGCTCATATTTGGCTGCAACAAAAGAAGAACTACGAAAAGTATCAAAGAAAATCGATAAGAAATCTAAAGAGATGGGCGCGCATGAGAAAGCTGCTTCCGAGATCAATGCAATACTTGGGGAAAAGCGCGGGAAGCTCACCCTGCGCAAAATGTTGGAGCATGAAAGTCGCAGGATTGCGGGTGTAAACCTCGACAAAGAGAAGAAAAAAATTGACGTTGTCTTGGGCGGCATCGAAGAAAGTATCCTCGCCGCGGCGAAAAAAATGCGTGAGCATAACAATGCAGAGCGAAAGGCTGAGATACTAGAGTTCTATCAAGGTAAGCTGCGCTCATTTTGCTCTGACCTGAACTTACCATCGCCACCAGAAAAGACATTTTTGAAGCTGCGCCCAGTGATTGATAGCACTGGAAGTGACCTTCCTCGTCTAATACTCGCCTACCACTATGCGATACTGCACACGATCTCGAAGTTTTCCACTTCGGTCATTGCTCCAATAGTTTTTGACACGGCGCAGCACCAAGATCAGGACGATACGAACATCAATGCGATGATCAAGTTCGCTTTCGAGAAGCGGCCAAAAGGAACCCAGTTTGTATTTGGGACGGTTGGCTTACACGATTATCAATACTCAGGTGCGACAGTAGTATCGCAGCAAAAGGCCCGGTTGCTTTCGAAAACCACTTATGACCAAGCTCATCTAGAAATCGCCCCCTTTATGGAACAACTGATGGCAAGCGAGTAACTCGCCTTGCTTTTAATACATCCCGACCAGTTTGCTGACGCGGATGCTTTGCGGCGTGAGGTATTGCGAGGCGAAGGCTGCGACGATCAAGGCAATTCCTGTATCACCGTGACCGGAGGCATTGCGCGATTGCGTGATGATCTGATTGCCAGCAGCCGTCGTCTGTGTGGTGAACGATGCTAGGTCTTCTTCGATCTCGGAGCGCAAAGGCAGATCATGGGCAAATTTGAGATCGCCTGACGCGAATAGCACCGCAAGGTTTTCGATCATCAAAGTTTTGCTCGCGTTGACGTATCGCCCCGACCGACGCCACTCTTGACCGCCCGTCATTTGCACAGCCGTGTGATCCACTGACTGCTCCTGCATCATGTCCGACACGACGCGCCCGATAGACGTTCCGTCGATAACGAGTTGCGATTTGCCCCCGAAGGGCGGCGCGTTGCGCAGGCGGATCAGGTAGTCAACCACATCGACATATGACACGCCGCGAAACTTGTCGGCAAAGACGACTGTGCGTTCGCGCGTACCGAGTTTGACGCGAGTTCCGTCATGGACGGGCAATTGCTGATCTTTGATCACCACCGCAGACGAGAAGTCATTTGCTTGCCCCAAGTCAGCACCGACGAAGTATCTGACAAATCCGGTCACTCTCTCGATTGCGGGGTCATGTCCAGTCTCGTTGATCACGCGACCGTCAGGCATGTAGTTGAGGTTCAAAAGCGAGGACATATTGCGTTCTCCATACTGGTGGCGTTCTCAATCGCGGACAGATCAAAGTAAGACAGCCCGTCCGATAGAAATTCGCACATGACTTCTTGGCGGAAACGGGTTGCCGATAATTGCGACCGAAGGCGTTCGACGCGGGATGCAAGGCGAGGGATCGACGTGCCGGGAACCTTGATCCGATGCACGCTGTCTTTCGGTTCGAGGAACAGGCTTGCGAAAAGATTCGCTTTGCCAGCGGGGGTGCTCGCATAGAACGTCTGCCCGTTGTCTTTGAGCATGGGCAGGATAGAAACGACGACATCCTCGCCGCCATTCGTTCCGGGTAAATATGCCATCTCGTCCACGAGAAGCAGGTCGGCGGTATAACCCCGAATTGTTGCCCCCGACGCAGGCACAGCGATGAACCGACCGCCGTTCGAGCATTCGATTTCCGTCTGTGTCGCCCGCTCGACGACGAGATCGGTTGCGCGCAGGTATGCTTGAACCTTGCGGGTGATCTCGCGCGTCTGACGTTCTGCGGGGGCGACACAAATGATCGTGCCACCTCGTTTCAACTCGCGGACGCCGCGTGTCGCGAGGACGCAGGATTTACCCGCCTGACGGCACACGAGCAGTGCAACCGTTTGCGCGTCAGACGTGATTGCCTCCACCTGCCAAGGGTCAACTTGTGTGGCAGTTGGCACCTCCTGTTGCAGGAAGTGGAGCATTTCTGCGCCGGGATCGAGGTCGCGTTCGATCAAAGAGCAAAAGTCGTGGAGCGCATCAAATGGCATCGCGGCGCTCCGCAAGGCGCATCAAATGGCATTGGGTGCAATCGCCATGCTGGTTGCGCGGCGAGATGTGACCCCGTTTACACGCGTTGCCCGTGAAGAACAGTTTGCCGCCTTCCGCGACCATGATGCGTTTGGCGTGGGGCAATCGCGCCCACTCAGGGTTGCCTGCCTTTGTCGCCGCAGAGACGCGCTGTGCGTGGGCGCCCCAACCTTCAAATTCACGATGTATCATAGGATTGTGTCCTCCTTCGTGACAGACAGGACGTGGTGGCGCATCCGGCGCAGGAGCGGTTCGCGGGCGGCAGGAATTTCATCACATACTTCCTGCAAAATGGTTCGAAGCGTGACCCACTCTTTGCTTTCAGCCAGAGACACATTGACGGTAAGGTTCTGGGCCAGCTTGCCTTGAAGTTGGGCAATGTCTCGGAGGGTGCGACGAAGCCCCTCCATCGCGGCCAATGCAAAGTGATCGTCTTCATTTTGCTCGGCTTTGGTAATCAGCCTTTCCACGCGCTTTGCCAAACTCTCATAGGTCATTGCGACGTCCATGCGATCTTGGTTGATGATCTCGGTGTCCGCTTCAATAGCAGCGATACGGTTTCCAGCCATGATCTCGCGGCGCATTTCTTCGGAGATTTTCTCATCTCGATAACGCTGCACAGTAGAATATTCGACGCCAAGACGACGGGCGATTTCAGTCATGGAGCGCCGTTCAAGCACTATGTCCTTGATGATCTCATTCTTGTCTGGGCGCATGTCGATGATGGCTTTGCGGCCAGAGTTTTTGTTTCCCCCTTGGGCCATAATCAGGTTTCTCCTTGAACTGCGGTTTCACCAGAGGCGGTGCAGGTCATATCGTCGGCATACCAACGGACGCGGCCACGCAGTGCCGCCCATTCAGAAGCAAGGACGTCCACCAAATGATCATAAATGCGATTTGCGAATTGTTCCCCGACGCCAGACCGGATCAGGTCGTCGCGCAACTTATCAAAGCTGGCACCGCCGAGGTGCAGTTTCATCATCTGAGCAAGGGCAGCGATTGACGCGTCACTAGGGCTGTTGGCTGGGTCGATTTTAAACATGTCGTCCCAGACCAATGTACCGTCGCGGCGCGTATAAATCTCGGTGGAGGCGTCGATGCCGTAAACCACACGGCAGGCCCATTCGAGGCAGGCGCGGTTCTCAGGATTCAGCATTGGCCGCGCGCTCCATCAAATCGAATTTCGTGCGGGCGTGCGCAGGCAATTCGTCAGGCGAGTGGAAGGTTTTAATCGTGTAACCCTCTTTCTCCGCCTGCATCCGGCGGCCCACAATGCCGTTGCCCGTTTGCATGTCAGCGCGCAAATACCGGATGCGTTCGTGGGTGTCGTCGAAAGTGAACGTCTTGGTCGGGGTAACAGTGGGGCGGCTGGTGTTGCGGGTCGTTACGTCACCGTCGCTCGTGTCGATCACAGTCAAGGTCGCGCCTGCTTTCTCTGCCGCTTCTTTCGCCGCACGATATTTGGCCGGATCGCGCGCATCCTCGCGGCTAAGGCTATGGGGTGGTCGCACGCCTTTGGGATACCAGTTACCATCGGCGTCCTGTTCGAGGCCTGCCGCGTGCATTTTGCGCTCGTGGGTTTCGTCGTTGATGATGTCCACGAGGGTTTTCTTGGGCGGTTGTTGCGCCTCCAACTTACGCTGCATGTCCTTCTTTTCATCCAGCACACGGCTGTTGAAAGAATGCAGTTCATCAAGTCGTTTCGCCTGATCTGTGACGGTGGTGGTGAGGGTTTGCACCTGCTGCATCAAGGCTTGCAGGGCGGCGGTTGTATCATCTGGCATGATCTACTCCTATGGGTCCAACTGAGCGCGATGTTATCGGGACACCGCGCTCAATCTGGATTGGACAGATAGGAGCGTTGCGCCGCTTTGCTCATGAGTTGAATTTATTCGGCAGCAAGGAGATGTCCGACCGAAGAAACAGGTCTTTTAGGGCTGTTGCGTGGGAGATTAAGGTCTTTCCAACGGGCGCGGATGCGCTCCACGGCGTCGGCATGGCGCGCGATGGTTGCCGGACTAGGATCGGGGACAGGCGGCGGAAATTCTGCGCCATCCATCATGTCCCGTATGCGCGCGGCAAGCACATTGCCGTCCCAGCCGATCAGGGAGCAGAGGTCATTTCGATGTCTGGCCAATGTGCCAGAGCTATCCGTTAGAAAGCTCATGGCGGCGTCTTGGTCAGCTTGGGTCGTAAAGGATGATGATCCGTCCGACTTGATCGTGATGAACAGATCGCGGTAGGCCTGCATGATGATCGCGGTCACGAAAGTCGCTTCGGGCGTCTGAGGCGTGTCTATCGTGATCATGCCCAAGGGCAACCGGGATAGGTCGTACCGGGCGGGACGTGGCGGACATGGGCAGCGTAGACGATCTGCTCTGCGGCCAACTTCTGCCATTTCTCAGGTTCACGAAACCAGACGACATAGACGACGCGCGGGGTCAGGTCGTCGCCTAGTTTGAACACGCCGCGCGTGGGCAGGTCGGAGTCCGCAAGCGAACGCTGGGTCAGTGGAAGGGGTCGCCACTCAGTCATTGGCGCAACTGGTTTGCCACTGGCATGATCCAGCGCCACGGAATGTCGATCTGACCGAGGCGGTTCGTGATGCGCACGCCTGTGTCAGTTGGGTAGGTCATGTAAGCGGGCGAGTTGTCGATGGGATGCGCCGTTTGATCGTTGACCAGTTTTTCGAGTTGATCACCAAGATCCGAGGCGTCCTCGACCTTGAGGTTTGCCGTGCTATTCAAAACCGTGACCGTGATGGTCGCCGTTGACCCGTCAGTTGATGCTGAGAACGTCATGGGGTGCCCCTTTTCGTGTTGATGCGCGCCCAAGTGCCAAGCCAGTCGAACCTGCCTTGGGCGCGCGTTTCGTCACAGCGGTTCGACAAATGATGCGTATCACCCAGCCGCGCGGCGGATGTGGACAAAAGCAGGTGGCGGTATTTAAATTTTAGGTGCCAATCTGCTGGCACCATTTCAACCTAAGCGGTAAGGTGAAGGAAAATTAGACTTGAGCAGGAGCGACTGTTTTGACAGCGATTAAAGTTTTTATTTCTTACAGTTGGTCTTCCCCAGAACATGAAGATTGGGTGCTTCGCCTTGCTACGGACCTTAGGGAGTCAGGCGTCGATGCGATCTTAGACAAATGGGACCTTAAGGAAGGGCATGAAGCCAACGCATTTATGGAAAAGATGGTTTCTGATCCAGATATTTCCAAAGTCGTGATCGTTTCGGATCGCATTTATTCTGAAAAGTCGAACAAACGAACCGGTGGGGCCGGAACAGAAGCCCAGATCATTTCGTCTGAGATTTTCGCAAAAGAGGATCAAACGAAATTTGTAGTTGCCGCCACTGAACTGGACGACAAAGGCAAACCGTACGTGCCGACGTACTATACATCGCGCATTTTCATAGATTTCACTGATGAAAGTAAGTTCGCGGGCAGCTTTGAGCAGCTTCTTAGGTGGATCGCAGACAAACCCATCCATAAGAAACCTGAGCTTGGGAACCTTCCAAAATATATATCCGAACCCGAGGATGTTGTTGTTTTAGCCACTAGCGCAGCCAAACGTCGCGCTGTGGATGGCCTGACAAACTCAAAGGCTTTCGCTTACCCAGCCACCAAGGAGTATTTTGAGCTTCTCAGTCGAGAGCTTGAAAAGTTTCGGTTAGCACCAGATATCTCACCGGAGAGTGACGAGTTTGTAGAGAACTTTCAATCGTTCGCTCCCTATCGGGATGAATTTTTAGACATCGTAAGGGCGATTTCGAACTACACTGAAGACGAAAAATACGTCGAACTCATTCACGCATTTTTTGAGCGATTTCAGGGGTACTTTCATCCACCGAAAAACGTGAACAGCTACCGTGAGACCGATTTCGATAACTATAAGTTTTTTGCTCATGAATTATTCTTGCATACAGGCGCAACCCTAATCTCCGAGGGAAGGTATGCTGCATTTAACCATATGGTGGAGACGCCATACTATTTAGCAAATCGAGCTGATCGTGGGCAGGAACCTATGGGCAACTTCACGGAGTTTCGGCACTATCTTAAATCCGTAGAAATTCGCAACCAAAGGCTAAAACTGAACAGGTTGTCGTTAGTGGCGGATTTCCTGCATGATCGCGCGGGTGCGTCTGGGACTGATTTTTCAAAGATAATGGAAGTCGACTTTCTTCTATTTTTACGTGCCGAGCTTACGGATTTGGGGGACTATGAGCGTTGGTACCCGGACACATTGTTGTATTTGGGGTATGGTCATAGGACGTTTGAAATTTTCGAGCGTTCTCGATCCAAACGATATTTCGAACGGATCAGGCCTGTGCTGGGAAATGCCACAAAAGAAGATCTCGATAAACTGGTTGAAGGTTATAGTGCCGACCCGCAACGGCTTCCAAGATGGGAGGGGACGCGGATCGGTCCAGCTAGTCTGATGGGGATGAAAAACGTTTGTTCGTTGCCGTAGTGGCCATATAGCTGCGATTTGTGCACAGACATTGGACAGTCCCCGAGTTGACCAAGACACCCGCGTGATCCTCAGCAGATCACGTCTCTGGCGCGGTGTCGGGAGTATGCGTCGATGGTAAGCGCGGCGACGCGCTCGATATGTCTATATTCCAGTGACCTTTACCGTCGCTTATTTGCCCATGTTGCAAAGCGCGTTGCAAAAACTGACTAACCGCTTGATCTTTTACATCAGAACCACTGATTAGTTATCACAAGGGCTGGTGTTTTCACTCTAGTTGCGACCAAGTCGCATCAAGTGGGCGGAGATTTCTAGGCGTGATCAGCAGACCCCAAGCAACGCTCGACCCAAGGTGTGTCAGCCTGTGTCACCCAAGAAACAACTGACACGCCAGAAACGCTTTGTTTTCAAAGTCGTGTGTCAGTGTGTCAGTTGTGACAATAAAATAATAGTAGCAGCAACAGCATCGCTGTACGCGCAGCCGCTGGCAACAGACGCATTTCACAGATCTACAATTTACCCCCGTCACAGGCGACACAACTGACACAAATCGTCTAACCGCTTAACATACAAACAGAAAAGGCGTGTCACCCCCTGACACGCCTTTCCCACCACTGACACGCTCTAACTCAGAAAGGCGGATCGCCGTTCAACTTATCGGTCTGCGCGACCTCCCACGCGCGCCACCCGGTCTGGCTCCCAACGCCAAACTCCGCTGGGTCAACGCCGCCGAAGTCGATTTCTTCGTCGCCATCACCATAGGTTTGCATTGTGATCCGCGACACCGCGTCCCGAAACTCATCGAGCGTGCCAAGGCAATGCCCGCGCTGCCGCGTTTCCATCATTGGGGTTGCTGACGCATCGCCGTTCATGTCCGTGTAAGTGTGAACCCGTTCGCAGAACATCGCCTTTCTTGATTTCTTTGCATTGGGGATCAAGTCGAGAAATTTATTGGCGATCTCCTCCGGCGACATGTTGCGCCCGCCCACTTGATGCACCTGCTGGGTCAAGGTCTTGTTCGATATAACGCCCGCTGCTTTGAGATCGTGTGGGCATACACCGCGCTCTGCGATTTCATGCAGCACAGCGATCAGGGGATCAGACGCCACCTTGTCACGCGCCTTCGCCTCCGTCCCATAACCGTAGGTCAATGCCTGTCGGTCAACGGGATAGTCGAGCAAGTAGCGCAACACGATGCTTGGGCCGTCGTCTGACTGCATGAAGGCGTAGTATGGATCCCAGAACGCATACGCCGCCATTTGACCCTCAGTCGTCGTCAAATCGAATGGCTGTGCGACCTCGACAACCGTCCACCGTCTATCGTCAAAGTCGATATGCACGGCTTGAGTTTCGTTAGTCGACGCAATCAAGCGATGGACGTTCTTTGCCTGCACCGTCGCCTTGAATTTCTCCTCATACGTCCATGATGGCGACGATATGAACGACTTGAGTTTTGCTGCCGTCGCGTGCGAACCGTGGAAAATGGACTCCTCGGCAGCAATGAAGGTCGCGCCGAAGATCGAACGGTTGAAGCGAGAAAACAGGCGTTCTGACTCCTGAACTTTCTGGACATATCGCTCACCAAAGATCGGCGTCAGGACGCGTTCTTGCAGAAACGATTTGCCGCCGCCTTGACGCCCGCGCAATGCGATTGCTGTTGGCGGTGACGGATCGGTTGGGCGTTGCACGGCGTCGGCAAGCCACATCGTCACCCAGTGCGCGAGACCATCGTCGCCGCCACAGAGGACGTCACGGACATACGACTCGAACACCGAAGCGTCGCCATCTTTCGGCGCGACGGCAAAACCACGCCAGACGTTGTATGCAGGCCGATCATAGTCGATAGGTTCGGCCACCACTCCTTTGAAGCGCGCGTGATCAGGGTCGCGCAACCACAGTTGCGCAGTTGGCATTAGTGACTTGCCCATCCGCACAACTTGGTCTGATGTTTCATCGAAGAGCATCTGCTTAGTGAACGTTGTGAACTCGGCCGCGTCTTTGTCGATATATTCCACCGTGCCGTTGATCGTGATTTTCGACCATCGACGGTTGAACTTTTCCACCTGACGATAGTGCAGAGGCGTCGGTGTGCCTTTCTCGCGCCGCTTCGCGCTCTTGAGCAGGTTGACGATCTCGGTCTCGGGCAGCGCGCCGTCGGCAAAGAGGTGATGGAAATTGGCGTCGCCATTGAGGCGTCTGACTTCGGCGTCCATCTCAGTGTCCGGCCAACCGCGCGCCTGCATGGACATGGCGACGCGCATCAGCAGGTCATTCCGACCAGCAGGATTGTCAGGCACTTTGTAACCGATGTCAGACGTGTCGAGCGTTGGTGTGGCGTTGACAATATCGCTGATCACCTTTGCGGAGACACGGCAATGGTCAACAAGGTGACTTAGCAAGTCGCTGACACTTGCCTCGTCCAGCGGCAACTTGCCACCCTCGTCGTCGATCACCCATGCGGGTTCACGCTTTTTTCCATTGATCGGCAGCCAAACCGCTGTCGGTTCATCGTTGGGTGTCACCACCGTCTGCGTCGCCTTCGGGAACACTTCGGTTTTGCTCTGCACCGCCTTTGGAAGCCGCTTGCGCAGCGTGACCAGGTATTGGTGCATCAGTTTCGCTGGGATCGGTTCATCGACAAAGACGATGACATGCAAGCCGCGTGACTTTGTGCGAAAGGCGGCGCAGCGCGTCGGCAAGCGGGCGCGCAACGCCATCACGTCGTCTTCGGGCATGTCATACCAGTCAACGTCGAGCACGCCCCACAGGCACGTGCTGTCGGCGCGCACGGGGGCGATACCAACGGGTCGTCCGCCTGCGATGTGCTGGCCGACGAGTTCGAGTGTCAGTGGTCCTGCCACCGTCTGTGGCTTGCCGTTGACTTTGCCTTTGTCGTCAGCGGCCATGTTGCCGCGCATTTGAATGTGCCGTTTGTCATAGCCTTCGAAAAGACGAAGCATGAGTTCGGCGGGTTCGTTTAGTTTATTGTCCATACCAATTCAGGTTGGACCCGCTTCAATGGTTCATGGTCGAACGGCAACCGTCTATAAACAAGTTATAGCGCATGTCGCTTTCTTTCTGTGTTGTCCAATCGTGAACCGGTGGGGCGGGCCTTTAAACCTGCCCCACTTCTTTTTGTTTCACCCATGCCATCACAGCTTCGAGATCATAGCGAACCGTGCGCACGCTCCAATAGATCGCTGGGGGCGAGTCGCCTGCGCGCTTCCATTCATAGAATTGGCGTTCGGAAATTTGCAGGAAGTCGCAAACCTGACGAGGGGTCATAAGTTTGGGGAAGGTGAGCCGGAATTCCAACTCTTCGATGCGCTGTTCAAGGGCGCGTACTGCTTCATGGGACATGATAACGGAGTCCTTTCGTCGTGTCCTAATCCAGACAGACGACCCTCCGTTGATATGCGCTGGTGCGGGTCTTCACTTGATCCGCTATCCAACGCGGCGCTATCAAGCATCACTGTTGCCCCCAAATGGGCGCGGCATTTACTACCGCGAGACGTTACCGCCAGCAGTGAAAACGTAGTGCGATTAAGTTAATCCTTCAATAACGAAACAAGGTTCTACCTTAATTCGTTGCAGGATCACTTTTTCGATTTCGGCTGGCGCGCGGTGATTGCCCATACGCTTCATGTACTTCATCAACATGTCGTTGCCTTTGCCGCCGGACACATCGCCGCGCAGGTAGTGGATCACGTAGTCGGGCAAGAATGCCTCAGCGCCTGCTTGCATAAAGTGGCGTCTAGTATCGTGCTGGCTCAAAATTGGGACGCGCTCGCCGTGAACGGTCGCATTCAAAACGTCGAGTTGGTCGATATGCCCTGTCTTTGAATTTGCAGGGAACACGAAGTCTAAGCCGCCCGCCCGAATTGCTGTCAACGCGCTGACCACCGTATCGCAGATGGGCAGGGTGCGTGCGAGTTTGTTTTTCATTTTCGGCAGATGGATCGTCCGCATCTGTAGGTCGACTTGATCCCAACGAAGCGAGCGAACATTTCCAGCACGTATGCCTGTGAACAGCATCACAACCCACGCTGTCCGCCGTAAGGCATTGTCCATGCCCATGATCGCTTCCCACATAGGCGACCAATCGTCTTCGTCTAAGTCGTGGGCGGTGCAAGCCAGCATCCATTTTGTTTCGGTTTCGCCGGAACTAGGGGCGCGCACTTTCTTGCCCGATACGGGGTTTGGGACATTTGCATAATTGAAAGCAGAGCCAAGTGCTGTTCGTATATGGCGCGCAGTTGCCTTCATGCCCTCCTTCGCGAGGGAATTCACCACATCTTGCACACTAGCTGAGGTCACGTCGGCAACGTGCATCTTTAGAATTTCCGGCGCGTGGCGTTCCAGCTTTGAAGTCATGTCGGCACGGTGTTTGTCAGACATTGATCCCATTGCCTGCGACGTGTCGCAGTGCTTCTCCCAGCCGTCACGCACGGTTGTGATGTTTGGGCTGGTGCGGGCTTGCTGGCTTTTAGTGTCGCCTTGTTTGCTCGCCTGCATGGCGTCCATATCGGGGAAGGTGCCAATTTTGATCGACTTCACTTTGCCGCCCACACGCTTCTTTAGGTACCACGTCGAACGCCTTTTTCCGACGTTCAAGTAGAGGCCGGGAAAGCGGTCGCCATCATGACGATACATGCCCGTGGGCGCTTTCATGAGCTTTGCGTTCTTCGTGAAGTCGATTGCGTCGGTCATCCATCCATCTCCGTTTTTGCAACGTTTTTTGCAACAGACATGTTCACTAAGACGCATTTCGGCGCAGTGTCAACCGACTGATAAATGTTGCAAAAATAGGATAACCTATTGTTTTAAAAATGAACTGCACCAACATACACCAACTGTATAAATTTCAGTGGTTGTTTTGTAATCAGTAGGTCCGCGGTTCGAGTCCGTGTGGGGGCACCATTTCACATATTGATGTGATATTCTCAAAAACTCAAATTTTACAGACGCTTGCGGAGTCCGATATTCCTTTTGGCGATCGTATGCTAATGGGCTTGCGAAGGCTGTTTTTAGGATGGTTTTACGCACTTCGAGTGTTTCATTTTCAATGATACTCCAAGGCTTGCGAGATATGCTCGCAATAGTTCGAAAATTTCGCCTAGGGTGCTCTTTGATTTAGTTTTTTGTGACCGCTTATCAGTCAGCAAAAGTTACTAATCATCCAGCTTCGCCATCTTGTTTTAAAGCGCTGCGATGACCTTCGGCTTCGGAGTTTCAACCAAACGTTTAACAAGGGCATCTTTTTGCTTATCCAACTCTTTGTGCTGGTGTTTAATTTTGGCCTTCGCCTGCTTGGCCTGGTCGCAGCGTTGATCCCAAGCGTCTTTCAGCATCGACATTGCAATGTCGATAATTTGTTTACTTGTTTCGAGAGAGCGCTGGATTTCTTCAAACCCAGCGTCGATTTTTTCGGCACGGAAACTCTTGCGATATTCGGAGCAAGCGAGGGTCAGGCAATTTAAGTACGGATAGCGTTTGCCCGTTATGCTCCGTGCAATAAACGCTATCATCGGTCGTCGCAGCACGTGCGCTGTCACACGCCAGACGCTTCTTTCCGGCTTCCATGAAGTCCTTCGACCATCTGCACTAAACGCTCTGGAAAATCCCCCCATGGCACCACGGTTTAGCATGCGCTCATTGTCCGCGCCACGTAGACCTTCCAAGACGATCCTGACCTTCTCTTCAGAAGAATACCGCTTGCGAGTTGTTCGTTTGATATCTTTGACGATCTTCTCGATTGGGCTTTTTGTGGTCTTTCTCATCGTCCAACCCTCAGTGGTTTCGATGAGCCAGAAACACTCTCTTTTCAAATAACGCTGTTTGGTCCCAAAGCGCTGACGTCAAACAGAAACGATTTCCTCAATCAAGGGCGCGTCTTCCTCTAAGTATCGTGGCCCTGGTCCATTGGCACCGATTTCGTCGTCGGGGTTCACCAATTTGCACACGTCAATCGACAGGCAGCCACATCCGACACACCCCGCTATCCCATCCCGTAGCCGCTGCAGTCGTGCGATGCGATCGTCCAGTTTATTTGTCCATTGGGTCGAGAGTTTTTCCCAATTCTTGACTGTTACTGTCTCCCCTGGAGGAAGAAAATTCATGGCGGCGGAAACCTCGCGCAGTGGAATCCCGGCCCGCTGTGCCACTTGAATGACTGCGATCTTGCGAAGGACTGTGGGTGAATACCACCTGTGATTGGCATCGTTTCATACAGACGCAAACAGCCCTTTGCGCTCATAGAATTGTATAGCAGAGACGGCAGTGCCGCTTCAATCTGCTGCTTCTCCCACTGTCAGTCCACCTTTTCGTTGCATCATGAACTGCCTTTCGTTTCGCCGCTTGACCTGAACTTAAGTTGAGGAGGTAGCAATACTAGGGAAGGCTTGAATCAACACCCAGACGACACGGGCAAACCAAAGGAGAAATCTCATGTCGAATCCGAAACCTGTGTTTCTTGTGGCCAGCTCCTTCATGCCCGAAGTTCATGGCTCGCTTGATCCCTATGGAATGGCGGTGCACCCGGTTTTGGAAAAAAGGGGCGGCTCGTCAATCGTTGTTGGCGAGACTGCGCAAATCATGGATCACTTCGAGGGCAAGTGGAAAGATGATCCTCGCTTCGCGCTGTTCGGGGTCCCGCCAATGGAGGCACTGCAGGGATTTCGGTACTCGGACGAGTATCAGGCTGTCAAACACCTGCGCACCGATGTGATCCTTCCGAATTTCACTTTTGCCGTCGAAGCCTTCGATCCCGAGGAATAGGCGGTGCCCAATCCCGACCATGCTTACAATCAAGATCATTGATCCCTCATCACAGCGGAGTTCGTCGTGACAGCATAATTTGAATAGATGACCGAAGCCGGCTGGCGCGCGATCTTGTTGGGACCGCTTGCTCCAGCTTCGGCCGTTCTGGCTGCAGGGATAGCTCTGCATGCGGTCAACATCACCCTATCAGCAACGATGTTGCCATCAATCGTTGCCGAAATCGGCTGGCAGAATCTCTATGCTTGGAACGCGACGTTGGCAACGTTGGCGGCGATACTGAGCGCGGCGTCGACGGGCAATTTGCTTAGGCGCACGGGCATGCGGTTGGGGCTCGGATTGTCCGGTTTGATCTTCGCACTAGGCAGCCTGGTCGCTGCGACGGCGATGACCATGCCGGTCTTGATCCTTGGCCGGATTATGCAGGGGGCTGGCGGGGGCATGTTGTTCACCTTGTGCTACTCGATGATTATCGTGGTCTATCCGGAGCGGCTTTGGTCACGCGCGATGGCGTTGTTATCGGGGACCTGGGGTATAACCATGCTGTTTGGCTGGGCCGGTGGTGATGATGGTCTCCTGTGTATTGTTAGGCGGCGCGACCCCAATGTTTGCCAGCTCGGGCGACCTCCTGACGCTGGCGATTTCGTTTGCCCCTATCGTTCTTGGGGGCGGGCATAGGGATCGTTTGGCCACATCTCAACACGTTCATTTTGCAACTGACGGATGTCGGTGAACGGGATCTGGCGGCGTCAGCGCTGTCGACCGCACAAATGTATGCGGTGGCGTTTGGCACTGCGCTTGCCGGGCTGGTCGGCAACCTGACCGGTATCAATGACACGAGCAACCTGGCCCATATTGCAAACTCTGCCATCTGGTTGTTCTGTCTATTTGGTTTTGCCGCGGCTTTGGCGGTTGTCGCCAGTCGCAAACTGGTGGCGGACCTAAAAGCAAAACACCATGAATCAGCTGGTTCATGACCTCTGATAGAAACCTCAGGAAACCAGTTTCGGGGCCTTTCAGTCCCGTGCCCACATCCTTGAACACAAGCCCGACGCGAGATGATCTATGTCGCCAAGCCCCCCGGCAGGGCCTAAGGAAATCCAAGCGATGAGCCGGATTGACAACCCGTATGTCAATCACAACCATGAAATCACGGATGGATTGGGCAACAGTCGAAAGGCCTTTGGTGTGCCGTTGGCGGGGCAGTGGGAATATGCAATCGTTCTTTGCCGACGGCACGCCATTGGACCGAACGATGACTTGACCGGTACACTCAGCCGCCTCGATGAGCTGGAAACGATGCACACCGCTGAGCATACAGACAAGAACGTCTGCTATCGATATGCCTCGCGACCTGGCAAAATCTATCTGTTTGTCGGGGAATCGATTTACCCTGACCATGACGTGCCGAAAACGTTGTTGACGAAGGCTCGTGGTGGGGACAGAACCATCCTTGTTGTGACGCTCGATCACATGAAACCCTTGCAGATCAATGTTGTCCTGCTCAGCGTGGCGCTTGGTTAAATCGGAGAGATTGAGATGATGTCGACCCGGTGGGTGTCGGCCCTTGATGAAGCCATAATGGAACGGATTTTTGGTGGTCAGCCCCCCTGCAACCCCCCGGAATCCAAGCCGAAGAAGTTGGTTCTTTGATCAGAGATCATTGTCGAATTCCTAGCCGTGAGTGAAATCTGCCTCAGATCGGTGGGGCTGCGCGCTCAGTGATCGACTTTCTAGAAGTGACCCTTTCACGGTGTATCATGTACAGGCCCGCGCCGATAATGATGGCGATGCCTGTCAGGCTTAGTGTGTTCGGGAAATCGCGGAAGACAAGATACCCGAATAGCGTCGCTACTGGTAACTCCAAATACTGTAATGGAGCCAGCGTGGCCGAAGGCGCCAGCGATAGCGCATAGGTCATCATCATATGGCTCAGCGTGGCAAAAAAACCAACTCCGAAGAGCCACAGCCACACAACGCCCACTGGCCAAACCGGATCAAGCAGCTCAGACCCGGAACCTTGGGCCAATATCATCACGGGAATGCAAAACAGACTGGCGATCAGGCCCGTGTATAATTGCAAGTTCACCGGATGCATTTTGCGCGATAGTCCGCGGGTCACAAGGATATAGAGTGCGAACGCGACTGCGGTCCCAAGCGGAAATAGTGCCAAGGTGCCAAACGCGGCAAAGCTGGGTTGAATGACAAACAAGACACCGACAAATCCCACAATCGCCGCTCCGACGCGACGCGGGCCGACATCTTCGCCCAGATAGAATTTGCCCACCAGCAACACAATGAACGGGGCCACGAATACAATTGCCAGCGCGTCTGCAAGGGGCATCACGCGGATCGCGGCGATGAAACAAAACGTCGCCACAAACAAAAACACTGCGCGCAACACCAACGCCAACCATTGCTCACGCGCTACGCGCAACGACAGCCCCATGATCCAGGCAAACGGTGCCATCAAAGCGCACTGTACAAAAAAGCGTGCGGCCGTAATCTGTCCGACTGGTATGCTGTCTGACGCGAGTTTGGCAGCTACATCAAGCAAGGGAGCAGTCAGGCAAAACCCCAGCATCAGAGCGACACCGGTAAGGACCTGATCCGTGGATGAAGTGGTAGAAGCGGTGTTTGTCATGACTTCACATAAGTATATCACGAAACACGCGTCCACCCTCAATGTGTCTCCACCCAGAGAACAAGAGCACTGCGATTTTGCCCGTTTCGAACCGTACGGGTTTTTGAGGTTTGTTTTGAAGCACCGACGCCCGGTCCTTGATCTGGCCAGATGCCATAACGTCGACGGCTTTCATCTGACAGAGATCACAGCCGCGAAGTTTGCTATCAATCGCCAAATTAGAGAAGGCAAAATCACGATGGTTTTCGGCAGGATCCTGCCTGATCCTGTTAGACCAGATATGCTTTGGTTTCAGCGAGCGTTTCCGGCCAACGAGGTGACCAAAACAGTTGATTTTGAAAAGCCGTAGGAGTCTCTATGTTATTGAATGTATTTATCAATCACCGTCGTAAGAGTATGTGGTAAGCTGCGCCGAAGCTCTATTCGACCGTGTTTTGTCGTTCTTTTTCGCGGGTCTGTATCCAAACTTTCGCTGTAGTTCACCTCAGAAACTCTCTGGCTTGGCGGGAAACTTATCCCTTGCGTTTCATGGTGATCTGAGCGTTATACGCGTTGCGACCATCTGAAAGTGTTCGTTTGATAAGAGATCCCCGGTATACCCTAGTTGGATTGATATGCCTTCGGGGCTTAGCGTCAAACGGGAACTATCGGAAACGCAAAAATATAAAGGTGAATGTCTAAGGTGAATATAGGACTTTGAGAACGAACATGTTCTTTAAGCGCCTGGATTTAATAAGAAAAACATTCTCTCGTGGTGATTTGTTACCGGATTGCGGGCCACGTTAAACATTCCCGCTAAAAGGTCAGGATGAAAGACCCCTTTCGCTTGACCGCGTCTGGGGTTTTTTATTTGCGCCAACACAGGGCGTAGGAAAGGAAGAAAAAGATGAGCGAGACCTGGAACAAGCGAACCCGTGCCGTTCACGGCGGGACCCGCCGCAGCCAATATGGTGAGGTTTCCGAGGCTATTTTTCTAACGCAAGGTTTTGTGTACGACAGCGCAGAGGCTGCCGAAGCTCGTTTTATCAACTCGGGCGATGATGAATTCATCTATGCGCGCTACGGCAACCCTACTGTCAAAATGTTCGAAGACCGCATTGCAAGCCTCGAAGGGACCGAGGATGCTTTTGCGACGGCATCAGGCATGGCTGCGGTTTCCGGCGCGTTGACCTCTATGCTCAAAGCCGGAGACCACGTGGTGTCGGCCAAGGCGCTGTTTGGCTCTTGCCTGTATGTGCTGGAGGATGTTCTGGGCCGGTTCGGGGTCGAAGTAACCTTTGTAGATGGCACTGATCTGGACGCATGGCGCGCGGCAATGCGCCCTGACACCAAGGCGGTTTTCTTTGAGTCTGTCTCAAACCCAACACTGGAAGTGATCGACGTCAAATCTGTTTGTGAGATCGCCCATGAAGCTGGGGCATTGGTTCTGGTGGACAACGTTTTTGCGACGCCGCATTTTTCCAAAGCGGTTGAGCTGGGCGTAGATGTGGTGATTTATTCTGCGACCAAGCACATCGACGGGCAGGGGCGCACCCTGGGCGGGGTGATCCTAGGGTCGCGCGAATATATCCGCAAAACTGTTGAACCCTACATGAAACACACCGGCGGCTCGATGAGCCCGTTCACGGCGTGGGTCATGCTGAAGGGGTTGGAAACGATGGGGCTGCGGGTCAATGCGCAGGCCGAAAATGCGCTGTCCGTTGTCAGCGCAGTTCGCGAACACGCGGCACTTGTACGCGCGATCTATCCCGGTCATCCAAGCCACGCCCAGTACGATTTGTGTCTGGAACAAATGGGCAAAGGTGGAACTGTCATTTCACTGGACCTAAAGGGGGGGCAACCAGCGGCTTTTGCGTTTTTGAACGCGCTGCAAATCGGCAAAATCTCCAACAACTTGGGTGATGCGAAAACGATTGTGACGCACCCGGCCACGACTACGCATCAACGCCTCAGCGAAGATCAGCGCAGTGAGCTGGGCATTACCCCCGGCTTGGTGCGTGTATCGTTAGGAATCGAAGATACAGATGATCTGATCGCTGACTTTCAACAAGCTTTAGATGTAGCATTGTCTGTTTGATTACAGATAGTTCGGATGCTTAGTTGCGTCCGAACTTTAACTTTAAGGTGTTGTTAAAACTCCCAAGGAAATGTGTCCAAACGCTCGGGTCCGTCTTCGGTGATCAGCACCTGCGTTTCTAGCTTTATACTTTCTGATCCGCGTTCTGCGATCAGACTTTCCACACAAATCACCTGACCGACTTCGAACCGACCACCATGGTTACCCTCAAAATCCGGGTGCAGGGACACAACGGGCCATTCATCTGCCATTCCAACCCCATGTGCGGCCAATGAATAACGGAAGGGTTGATAGGCTTCGGGAATTTGCCAGCTTTTGGCATTGAATTCTGCAAAGCTGAGCCCTGGTTGGAGCAGGGCAAGATTGTGATCAATCTGAGCCCGAGCGGCAGAATACAGCCGGGTTTGCTGGCTCGTCATAGGGGCACCACCACAAGTCCATGATCGGCTTAGATCTGCGCAGTACCCGTAGGGACCAATCATATCAGTATCAAAAGAGATCATCTCGCCGGGCTGACATTCCCGATCTGAACATTCGCGATACCATGGGTTGGTGTTCGGCCCGCAGGTCAGCAATTTGGTTTCCAACCACTCCCCACCAGACCGGGCGTTTTCAAAATGCAGGTGCGCCCAGAGTTCGCGCTCTGTAACGCCGGGAACAGAATGTTGATATATGCGGGCCATCCCAGCCTCGCAAACCCGAATGGTCCAGCGCATCAGTTCGATTTCGTCGACTGATTTTATGGAACGCGCAATTTCGGTTATCTGACCGCCTTCGATGATTTTAATTCCGCGTGCGTTCAAAGTAGCCACGCCTTCGGGCTCCAATCGGTCCACTGCGAGGCGCATGTTTCCACCGCCGTGGGTGCGCAGTTCCGCGGCGATTTCGTCAGCCCAAAGATTCAGGCGTTCACCGGCCCGATCGCCTGCGGCCATAAACATCCACCCAATCGAATTGCGCCGCTCATCAATCCCGGGCAGACCATCGTTCAGGTGTTCGCACCCCTTGAATTCGAACATGATTCCGGGGCCTCCGTTCAGCAACATTGCGTAGCGAATGGGGTTATGGCTGGTCCAAACACTCATGTTCGAACTGTCAAAGGCATACCGAATGTTGACCGGGTCATAGAGCAATAGACCCGCAACCTCGTGTTGGTCCATCACCTCGCGCAATCGAGACAGACGATAAGCGCGGGCGCGATCCAGAACCGTTTGTGGCAACGGGCTTTTTAGGGGGCGATTGGCGCCTTCTGCGTTGAGATATGCGAGTTTTCGGTCGTCTTTGAAGGGGGCGCTATCAGTCATGACGCGCGCCCATAAAAGCCCAGACGTTCGCTTTCAGAAAACTGTACATCTGGTTGTTCGAAAAAAGAAAACACGGCGATCACCCGATTTGTATCGCCTTGCACTGGCGTTACGCGGTGGGCGGTGTTTTTACCTTTGAAAACGTTTAAGGTGCCGGGGGTGAGGGTAATGATATTGGAGGTCGGATCCTCACCGCGCAACAGTTTCGCGACACCGTCATAGTTGGGATCCGTATCGCTGCGTAGGTCCGTTCTGTATTCAAACCCACCACCGTGGTCCGGGGCTTGCAACAGCAGTGTGGTGGTAAATTCAGACCGATCAAAGTGCCAGTTCAAGGCTTGTCCTTTTTGATAGGACATAACATTTACTCGGGCCAACGGGTCGGCCATTACATGGAGCTGTGGCATCTCCATAGTTGCCGCGAGAAATTGAGCGAACTCGGGCCATTCATAGAGACGCAACAAAACTGACCCAGGAATCTGGTCCGCACAGAGTGTTTTGTTCGACGTTTGGAATGTGGTCAAAGCAGCGTGGTCTGGCGGCAAATCCTCCACTGGCTTGAAGTAAATGTTGTGCATCCGTTCGTGCAAAAATGCGTCTGATTGAAACGGGTTCTCCATTTCCTTTACAGCTTGTGCCGCGATGGCTGGGCGCATTAACCCATCAAGATTAAACATTCCTTCGGCCCGTAGGTCGGCACGGCACTGTTTCACCAAAGTGCGCCATTCTGGGCTGTTCGGGCGATGCAGGGGGAAGCGATCAAGATCCAGTATATCGTGCATGGGTGTCCCTTTGGGCTGTTTTACGGACCAGTGTGCGTGGCACTTGTCGAAACAACCACTATAAAATATCTTGGTCAGCATTAGATTAACTAAGGGTGCTAATGAAACTCCCTCCGCTAAATGCTTTGCGCGCCTTTGAATGTGCCGCACGAACCGGCAGTTTTGCCGCCGCTGGGGAAGAGTTGTCTGTGACACCTGCCGCTGTCAGTTTGCAGGTCAAGAATTTGGAATCTTGGTTGGGGCGCCAGCTGTTTACACGACGAGCTAATCAGGTTCGCCTGACCGACGCGGGGCGCGATTACTACCAAAATGCCGCCGCTGCTCTTGGAGAAATCGCGCGCTTTACTGACGCCTTGACGGAAAGCGCCAGTCGGCGTCCATTGGTGATCAGTGCACCCCCGGCATTGGCGGAATTATGGTTGCCCGACCGGATTGCGCGGTTTGATGTACAGCATCCAGATGTCCCCATAACGCTTAGGATCGAAGCCGAAGATAAGGATCTGGAACAACAGGGCATAGACCTGCGCCTTAGCTATGGTGGAGAGCTGCCAGATTACCGGACACAGCCGATGTTTCAGGATCAGCTGGTCGCCGTCGCGGCGGTTAGGTGTGATCCCTGCCAAACCCGACGGATTGCTATCGACTGGGGGCAAGCGATCACCTCGGTGCCCGGATGGCGGCACTGGAGTGCGCTTACTGGGAGAGCAATGGCATCAGTGGCGGAAATTTCAGCGCCCTCGGTGCCGTCAGCCTTGGCGCTGGTGAAGGCCGGAGTAGGTGTTGCACTGTTGCCTGAACAGGTGATCTGGGCGGCTATAAGTACAGGCCAAGTGGTGCGTTGCTCAGATGCCTTTTTGCCAATGCCGCGTCCTTATGTGATGATCTCGGCCCATCATCAAGCGCGGTCTCGGCGGTTGATCGCCTTGCAAAATACCCTCTTAGAAGGCGTATAAAGGGCGCTTTCGCTACGTTAGTTGTAAGCGGCGGTTTGCTGCCATTTGGTCGCAATAACCTGATACATAAACCCAATTTGACGTTTTTTGATGAATTATGACGAATTCCCGACCTTACGGTTCGAGGTTGAGTGTTACTTGCAAGCAGACGATTGGATTGGCAGCCGTCTTGTCCGCCCTTATATAAAGGGTGACCACTCGAAGGAAACGCGTTGATGAACTTTCACACCCGTGACGTGAACGAGACACCTGATCGTGACGAGGCAGCCGCCGCGTTGGAAACGCTGCGGGCCTGGGCCAAAACGGCTAGCGAAGCAGAAATCACGCAATTGGATCCAGCAGTGGCGCGATTGGTTCCCGGGTTGCTGCCAGTGAACTATCCTTCGTTGTCGCGGGAATACCCCGAAAATTTTGCTGTTGATGAGGCTTACAAAGCCACGCTGCCTGATTTGCAGAATGGCCCGTCCAGTCTAATCCGTGGGGCGAAGCAGCAGATCCAACATGTCGGGATTTCGAATTTTAGACTGCCGATCCGCTTTCATAGCAAAGAAGGCGCGGACCTCACGCTCGAAACATCCGTTACGGGTACGGTCAGTCTTGAGGCCGAGAAGAAGGGCATCAACATGTCCCGGATCATGCGGTCGTTCTATAAACACGCTGAACGGACCTTTAGTTTTGAAGTGATCGAAGCAGCACTGGATGATTACATTACGGATCTGGATAGTTTTGATGCCCGGATCCAGATGCGGTTTAGCTATCCCGCGCGCGTCGATAGCCTGCGTTCGGGTCTGTCGGGGTATCAGTATTATGATATCGCGTTGGAATTGGTGGAAACCAATGGTGTGCGTCAAAAGGTTATGCACCTCGATTATGTCTATTCGTCAACCTGTCCGTGTTCATTGGAGCTGAGCGAACATGCGCGTGTTACACGAGGACAGTTGGCCACACCACATTCGCAACGTTCTGTGGCGCGCATATCGGTCGAGGTGGATTGCAACACAGATTGTTTGTGGTTCGAGGACTTGATTGATCTGTGTCGTCAAGCTGTGCCGACGGAAACACAAGTGATGGTGAAACGGGAAGACGAACAGGCTTTTGCCGAATTAAATGCGGCGAATCCAATTTTTGTCGAAGACGCAGCTCGTCTGTTTTGCGAGGCACTGTTGGCGGATCATCATATCGGTGATTTTCGGGTTGTGGCAAGTCACCAGGAAAGCCTGCATAGCCATGATGCGGTGAGCATCCTAACCGAAGGTCCAACCTTTGCGGCGCAGAGTCTTGATCCTAAATTGTTCAACACCTTGTTCCACGTCGGTTAAGATCAATCACAGAGTTAGACCGCATCGGCTGCCTTATGTTTTGGCAGGCGCTATGTGTTTTGTTCGTTTAGTACTCATCCGAATGTGTGACGCTGCACCGCAGCAAAATTATGCTGCACTTGCAAGTTTGATCTTGTAGCATATCTCGTGACGTAAGAATCGTGTTGTTCAAACCATGACAACAGGATGGAACGGAAGGGGAGTGCAATGCGCACCCATATTGAACAACCAGCCACAAGATCCTGCCTTGGCGGGCTGTATAAGGTTCCCCTGACCGCGTTTTCACGAATTCAGTTTTTCTAGGAGCTTCCCCGATGACCGCACTCTCTAATCCGTTTGAAATGCAGGCCGCAGCCTTTCGCTTTGCTGGTTACGCGATGTCGTCACACCTAAAGATAATGCAAATCGTGACAGAGACCGCATTGCAATCTCCGATTTACTCGACCCAAGCTTGGCGCGCCTATGCTGCGCCAGTTGCTGCTGAGGCAATTCCGGTCAAGACTACTGAAAAACCTGCTTCGAAAGCTCGGGCGTCTAAGTCTGTGACAAAGGCGCCGCGTAAAGCAGTTGCTGCCAAGCCTGCGACTACAAAAGCTGTTGAAACAAAGCCTGTCCCGGTAAAGTCTGCTGTTGCCGCAGCGCCTGTTGGTACACGCAAAACAGCTGAAACCAAAAAGCCGGTGCATACCACAGCGCCAAAAGGGACTAAGACCGCCCAGGCAACTCGTGCGGTCAGTCAGCCAGCACCTGCTGTTGCGGCGCCAGCCAAACAACCGGTTAAGCCAGCGGCGGCACCAACGCGGTCAGAATCCCCGGTTGCTCCGGCTAAGGCCGAAACTGCAAAACCTGCTGTGGTGTCGACAAAGCCGGCCCCGACCAAACCGGCACAAGCTGCTGCGAAACGTACCAAACCAGCCCCGCGCCGCGCCCGTGCTACAGCAAATCGAGGCCGCCCAGTCAAAGGCAATTCGCCCACGAAAAGCTAAGGCGTCGCAGGACGGCTTGACACTTCTGCCCGACCACGCCAACGCTGCGAACCATGTTGGATTTTCGCCCTGTTGGATATGTGATTGGCCTATTGGTCGCCATTCTTGGCGGAACCATGTTGCTGCCTTTGTTTGCCGACCTGATTGAAGGGCGCGGTGAATGGCATGTATTCTTGGAAAGTGCCGTAGTTACGGTGCTGACCGGCGGGCTTATCGCGCTTAGCTGTGCCAATGGTGTTCGCGAAGGGCTGACCATTCAACAGACCTTTTTGCTCACAACTGGTGTGTGGGTTGCGCTGCCTATGTTTGGCGCAATCCCTTTTATGCTGGGCGAGACTGAGCTCCGTTTCGTGGATGCAATGTTTGAAGCCATGTCGGGCCTGACCACAACCGGGTCTACGGTGATCTCGGGGTTGGATAACCTGCCGCGCGGTCTGTTGTTGTGGCGTGGATTGCTGCAATGGCTTGGTGGCATTGGTATTATTGTTGTCGCTATGGTGTTCCTGCCTGAATTGCGGGTCGGTGGGATGCAGATCTTTCGCTCGGAGGGGTTTGATACATTCGGGAAAATCCTACCACGAGCGCAGGCGATTTCAGGCCAGATTTCGATGATCTATCTTGGGCTGACTGTGGCGTGCGGCATGACCTATCTGGGTATGGGGATGCTGCCCTTTGATGCGATAGTCCATGCCATGACCACAATCGCGACGGGTGGGTTTTCCAACTATGATGCGTCGTTCGGGACTTTTTCTGGACCTGCTGAATATGCGGCCTCTTTCTTCATGATCCTCGCGGCTTTGCCGTTTGTGCGGTATGTTCAGTTGATCAATGGGCAATCGCAACCTTTGTTTAAAGACAGCCAGATCCATGTGTTCCTGATGGTAATTGCGGCGCTTGTGGCCCTGACTGTTGCGATCCTAACCAATGTTTTTCCTCACGATTGGGAGCAGGCCTTACGAGAGGCTTTGTTTAACATCGTTTCGATCACCTCGGGCACGGGCTACGCCAGCGTCGACTATATGCAATGGGGCGGCTTTTTGGTGATGTTGTTCTTTTTCATTGGTCTTATCGGCGGTTGCGCGGGATCAACGGCCTGTTCGATCAAAATCTTTCGGTATCAATTGCTGTTTTCATCGGTCTGGGTGCAAATCCAGCGTATCCGCTCGCCCAATGGCGTGTTTGTTCCACGGTTTCAGGGACGACGTGTTGACAACGAGGTGCTGAGTTCGGTCATGTCATTCTTTGTCTTCTTCATCGTCACTATCGGTGTTGTGGCTGTGGGATTGGCATTAACCGGCTTGGATATGATCACGTCGGTTTCAGGCGCGGCAACTGCTGTTGCCAACGTGGGGCCGGGGTTGGGCAGTGAAATTGGGCCGGCTGGAAATTTCGCAGGTTTAAATGATACCGCGAAATGGATGCTGACCGTTGCCATGCTGATTGGCCGACTAGAGCTGATGGCTGTCTATGCCATCCTGACCGTACAATTCTGGAGAGCTTGAGGAGTAAGCCCGATGAAAAGACCCCTAGGTGCACAGATTTCTCATGCACTTAAAGATCGTGGAGTGGATGTTATCTTTGGCATCCCCGGTGTTCATAACCAGGAAATGTACCGTGGGATCGAAGAGGCAGGCATTACACATGTTCTGGCGCGCCACGAACAAGGGGCCGGTTTCATGGCCGATGGCTATGCACGCGCGTCGGGTAAGCCAGGGGTCGCTTATGTGATTACCGGACCGGGCGTGTGCAACATCATGACGCCGATGGGGCAGGGCTATTCGGATTCCGTTTCGATGTTGGTGATTTCTTCGTGCCTTGATGAAACAGCTGCGCGTAAGGGGCAGTTGCATCAAATGAAAGATCAAGAAGCCGCGGCTGCAACGGTTTGTGATTGGTCGCACACAGCGCATTCGCCCGCCGCAGCATATGGGCTGATTGAGCGTGCGTTTGAAGAGTTTGAAACACAGCGTCCGCGTCCAAAACACATTCAGGTGCCGATCGCTCAGCTCGAGGCTGATGCCGATCCGGCCCCTTTTCCGAATGTCCCTGCTTTGCGCACCAAAGCGTTGGAGCCTGATATCACCCCCGTTTTGTCCCTGTTGAATATCGCACAGCGCCCCTTGTTTGTTCTGGGCGGCGGAGCTCGGTCTAATTTGTGGCGCCAGATTGTGACGCAATTGGGGGCCGCAAGCCTGACCACATATGCAGGCCGTGGTATGGTCGGGGCTGGGTATAAACTGGATTTTGGAGCCGCTCTGGCACGACCGGGGAGTGCTGAAATCGTGGCTTCGGCGGATCTGGTCATCGCTGTTGGCACTGAGTTGGCCGAAGTCGATATCTGGCGTGAGGATCTTGGGCATACCGCGACACTGGTGCGCGTCGACATTGATCCAACGGTTTTGTCAGACGGGCAGCGGGCATCGGTCAAATTGCAGGCAGATGGCGAAAGCTTTGCCAAATCGCTTTGGGCAGCAACCGAAGGGTTCAAGCCAGCGACGGGTTGGAGTGAAGAGGAAGTGGCAAAGGCGCGTGCGGGGTGGCATGCGGAAACGGATATGGAGCGCCCCGGTATTGTTCCTATTGCCAATGCTCTCCGCGAAGCGATGCCCGAAGATACTATGATCTTCTCGGATATGACCCAATTTGCCTATGTCGCCAAAGAGGTGTGGGACATGCATCGTCCCTATCATTGGCATCATCCGTTTGGGTTTGGGACTTTGGGCTATGCGCTGCCTGCCGGAATTGGGGGGGCGGTGGCCCGCCAAGGTAAACCCACGGCTGTTATCATAGGGGACTATGGGTTCCATTATACCATGCCGGAATTGGGGGTGGCTGTTGAGCTAGGTTTGCCGTTACCGATTATCCTTTGGGACAATGGCAAATTGAAAGAGATCGAAGACAGTATGACTCGCGCGCAAATTGCTCCGAATGCGGTGATTGCCCAAAATCCCGATTTTTGCAAACTCGCCGAAGCCTTTGGCGCGAATTCCGTGGCACCTGCGTCATTGGATGAAATGGTGAGTGCGGTTCAGGCCGCGTTTTCTGCCAATAGGCCCACTCTGATTTACCTGACGCCTGAAGTTCTCGCCTGAGGGCGTGTTTCAGAAGTCTACAGCGTGCCTTGAAAGGAATGCCTCCATAGCCCGGCGAAAGAACATAGCCGAGCCTGGGTATCGACGACGAGTGGGAGCGGCCGCGTTAGATTTTTGAGGATCAGTTTTGCGAAAAGTAAAGGCGCGTGAAAGTCACGCGCCTTTGTTCGTTTTAAATTTTTTGGGAACGATCAGTCCCAGCAGCTTACCAGAACCGTCATACCATTCGCGCGGCGCCCAAGTTCATCAGGAGAAACATTTGCTCCTTCTGAGACGGTGGGTGTGCGTAGTCCTGCTGCGTCCAACACATCCAGCAAGGCGCGTGCATCGGCGGCAAAGCTCACGTCCTTGGGGAGTTTTTGCCCAGTTGGGAGATCTGGTAACAACATTCCAATGACTGTTCCGCCTGCATCCATCACTGGCCCGCCTGCATCACCGTCTTGTGGGGTCATTGCCAGGCGGATCAGTTCGGTTTCGCCACGCAAGCCACGTAGGTCAGCCAAGGTCCCTCGGGTCAGAGTTGAAGCACCCAGCAAGCCTTCGTAGGAGAAGCCGGAGACAGTCACGCCTGAGTTCAGGCGCGGCGCTCCATCACGAAAGTTGGCTACTGCCATTGGGGCAAGTGCCACCTTAGGGCGTAGAACCGCAACACCCAGAGCATCATCTGAACTTACGACTTCGGCTTGATAATCATGATCCAAGGTCACGCGCGCGCATCCTTTGACGGCTTCGCTGACGGTTACGACTGTGCCTCTTTCGTCGACGTAGAATCCGGATCGGGACTGGCGTGGCTTGCGGACCTGAAGTCCGGAAATGAGATCAACCTGTTGTTCTATATTGGACCCTGTTGCGGGATCCAAAACGCCGTTGGTGCGGGTGAAACTGGCCTTCATTTCGGTTAGAACGCGTGTGCGGCGATCCTCGTCACCTTCGGGCCAAATAAGGGTAAACCCTTTGATTTCGCCATTTTTCAACGCGGCCTGTGTGTAGGATACGATCCCATTGCCACGGCCTTCGATAGTAAAGCTATCTTTTCCTCGGGCGCGAGGACCGTTTAGCGGCACAATCTCGAGCGTTTGCATGATTTCATAGAGGCCAAACAAGGTGGCTTTGGTTCCCGGCTGACTGATGAGCAGCACTCGGGCGCCAAGGTCACTTTGGCTGTCGTAATGGGCAAATGGCGGTTCATAAGTTGAAAACCGAACGGCACCCAAGGGCATGTCCAGTTCGATCCCGGCTTGGTTGTCATACCGACGGGCCATGCCAACACTGATCAGCGGAGCATTGTATGCATCCATCAGGACTCGGCGCTGAACAGTGGTCAAAATACCTGAGGGTTCATACCCGTTGAATGTCTGCCATTCGGCCATGGAGCGTCGTGTGCCGGGTCCAAAGGCACCATCGATCCGGGCATTGTAAAATCCAGATGCCTGCAATGCAATTTGCAGAGCTTTCTTTTCTTCGCTGTTAAGCGCACGTTCGCTCCGGCGGGCTTCACTGGGCGTTTCGTCTGCAGCAGGTTTAGGGGCTGCTACAATGGTCTCAGCGGGTTCGGGCGTTTCAGCGGGCAAAATCGGGGATGCCACCACAACCCCGCGGTTCAGGACATTGGCGCCAATGGGCCAGAATTGCTGATCTAACGCTGAGGAACGGGCGACAAAGCTATCTCTGGGGATCTGCCGTTCCCTGCGATAGACGCGTAACACGCGTTCGGCATCCTGGCGTGCATAGGGGCCCAGAACAATCCCGTACCAGCTGCCCCCTAGCGAAAAACCGTTCACGTCCGCCAACGCGTCTGAGTAGATTTTGGCGCGCTCTTGGGCAACGCGCAGATTTGGGTGGGCTTCGATTTGAATCCAGACGACGTCTTCGGAGCTCTGTTGGGCGCTCACGGCACTCACGGAAATCATAAGCGTTAGAAAAAAGGTAGCGAAAACTCTTATCATCTGGGGTCTCTAGCTTGGGAAATTCTTAACATAAGCGCAGCTTACTCGTGATCCTGCAATATGCACCACTCCTCCGGCGACGGGGAAAATCATGTGTGTCGATATCACGACACGACGAACATTGCTGTAAACGCGCCAAGAAAGAGCAGGATCCGTAACTTCCGGCTGACAAAGAGAAAAATTCAGTTCCCAAATCAGATGACGCGTGTACGATGGCCGTGATTTCTAGACCTATTATTTTTACACTAATATTTTTGAGGGCGCTGCGTGTCATCCTATCTCCATTTAAAGACAAAGATTCGCTCTGAGCAGCACCGATTGCGCGCGGTTAGGACACTGAAAGGGTTGCGGGCCCGTTTAGAGGCGGTGATCCCATCAAAAGAGGCGCAAAATACACTTTTGTTCGCGACATGGAATTTACGGGATTTCGACCGGGCGGATCGCCGTGGATATGGGCCACGTCTGGACGAAATGCTGTTTTACATTGCAGAAGTCTTGTCAAAATTTGATTTTGTTGCGGTGCAAGAGGTTCATCAGCTGAATGAATGGCTAGAGATTATGGAAATCTTGGGCTCGGATTACGGTTACATCTGTTCAGAATCCGAGGATGAGATTCTGGGTGGAAGCGGGCAACGAATGATGTTCCTGTTCGACCGACGCAAAGTGCAGTTTGTGAACAGTGCCGGGGAAATCGCACTCCCGAACACTCTGGGGCTGTCAGAGGCCGCAGAGCACGGTGCACGTGATCTGCTTTCCAAGGGAAAACAATTTTCGCGTCCACCCTATGCGGCCCATTTTTTCACACAAGGGCTCAGGTTTTCGACCTGTACTGCGCATTTCAATTATGGAGCCGAAATCGGTGATAAGTTGCGCCAGCGCATGCAAGAGATGAAGCAGGTCATTGGATATTTTTCACAACGCGCGGATCGTGCATTAAAAGAGAAATCTGCAATGATCTTGTTGGGGGATTTCAATATTGTCTATCCTGGTCACCAAGTCATTCAATTGCTGGAAGACGAAGGATTTGTTGTTCCAGAAGTGCTCAAGACCCGTTCCAATTATAGGCAGAACAAATTCTACGATCAGATCGCGTTTAAAACAGACCCTGCGGTCATTGCCTATCGTGAGGAGGGCAAAGAGCCGAATGCGGGGGTGGTCAAGCTGTTTGAAATGATCCTGACCGAGGCCGACGCCGAGGCTTACATGCCTGATGCGGCGGAAACACCGAACGGGGCTCGAAAATCGGACCCGGCGCTTTGTAGCTACTACAGGGATTGGAAAACCTATCAGCTGTCTGATCACTGCCCAGTTTGGGCTCGCGTCGAAATCAACACAGCAAAAACATACTTTGAAGATCTGGAAGACCAATTGCGACAAGAGTAAAAGATGTGCCGTTGACGCCTTTGAGTAGCTTGCATAGGAAAGGCGCGACTTTGTCGATAGCGCGCCCATCCTCGGGCCCAGAGGGAATGCCATGACCGATCAGACCAGCGCACCGCGCTCTTTTCAGGAAATTATCCTGCGGCTTCAATCCTATTGGGCCTCCAAAGGCTGCGCGATGTTGCAACCCTATGATATGGAGGTTGGGGCAGGGACCTTTCACCCGGCAACAACTTTGCGCTCCCTCGGAAGCCAGCCGTGGGCCGCAGCTTACGTGCAGCCCTCGCGCCGCCCGACCGATGGGCGGTACGGCGAAAACCCCAACCGCTTGCAGCACTATTACCAATACCAGGTGCTGATCAAACCCAGCCCGCCCAACCTGCAAGAGCTGTACCTGGGCTCCTTGCAAGCGATTGGTGTGGACATGGATCTGCACGATATCCGTTTCGTTGAAGACGACTGGGAAAGTCCAACTTTGGGGGCTTGGGGTTTGGGCTGGGAAGTCTGGTGCGATGGCATGGAAGTCAGCCAGTTTACCTATTTCCAACAAGTTGGCGGCCATGATTGCCAACCTGTTTCGGGCGAACTGACCTACGGTCTTGAGCGTTTGGCTATGTATGTGCTCGGCGTCGATCACGTGATGGACATGCCATACAATGATCCCCAATCGCCCACGGCGCTGACTTATGGTGATGTATTCAAGCAGACCGAAGAAGAATACGCGCGTTGGAACTTTGACACCGCCAACACAGAGGTTCTGTTGCGCCACTTTGAAGAGGCCGAAGCCGAATGTGCTAACATTTTAGCGCAGGATCATGACGACCCGAAAACCGGAAAGCGCATCATCATGGCACATCCGGCCTATGATCAATGCATCAAGGCCTCGCACATATTTAATCTATTGGATGCGCGCGGCGTGATTTCGGTCACCGAACGCCAAGCCTATATCGGGCGCGTTCGTGCTCTTGCCAAACAATGTGCGGATGCCTTTGTGCAAACCACTGCGGGCGGTTATCGTGCTGAGGCAGTGTAAAAGGCAGGCCCAGCATGGATGACGCAACCCGCGAACAGTACGAAGAGAAACTGCGCAAACAACGGCGTAGAACAAAACGACTGATGCGCACCGCTCAAAGCGAAGGCTTTATGATGGGGGCCGCTGCGATGCTGCGCCCGGGCGATGTGGTGGTGGATTGCGGTGCCAACGTGGGGAATGTGACTGCCGTGCTTTGTGCGACCGGGGCAACGGTGCATTGTTTTGAGCCCGATCCCTATGCCTATGGGTTGTTGCGTGATCGTTTTGGTAAGGCTGAAAATGTCCACCTGCACAACAAGGCCGTCGGTATCGAGGCCGGCAGCATCGGGTTGATGCGTTCAGCCACCTTTGATGACGATCCCAAGAAAAACACGGTGATGAGCACGACTCTGCCCGGCGGGCGAGGCATCAGCACGGATGGATCTGATGTTATCGATGTGGAAATGATTGATTTTCCGGCGTTCCTGACGAGCTTGATCGCGACGTCGGGTGATATCGCGATGCTCAAGATGGATATTGAGGGAGCGGAGCTAGATATCCTAGAAGTTATGCAATCCCGTCGTCTGTTCGATCCAATCCGGATTACCCTCGTCGAAACCCACGAACGTAAGTTTCCGGAGCTACGTCCGCGTTTTCGCACGTTGAAAACCCAGATCGCGCAAGAATTCTCGACCAGTAAGGTCAACCTCGACTGGATTTGAAGGCACAGGAGCACCGGCCGAATGGGTCGTCACGCAGACATACCCACCGGATCAGGCGAGACCGGGCAGCAGTGTTTTGATCCCATCAGTGATCATTCCGACAGCAATGGCTGCAAGAATCATGCCCATGAGGCGGCTCATGATGACGCGCGCGGTGCCCGAAAGGTGCTTGGCCAAGGTTGGGGCGTTATAAAACGTGAAAGCAAGCAAAGCGATCAAAAACAGAAAAACACCAGCAAAACCAATCAGATGGGCGGTGTCTTTCACTTGATGTGCGTAGATGATCAGGGTCGTGATTGTGCCCGGTCCCACGATGATGGGGAATGTCAGTGGATAAAAGGCGACGGTTTCCGGCGCGGGATAGCTGTCTTTTTCCCCGTCAGTCCCGTGATGCGAACTGCTTTCAGCGCCATTCAGCATATTCAGCGCAATGAGCAGAACAACCAAACCTCCAGCAAGGCGGAAATCATCGACGCTGATGCCAAACATGTTCAAAACCTGAGTTCCTGCAACCGCAAACGCGCTGCCAAGGATCAAGCAATACAGCGCGGTCTTCAGGGCAATTTTGCGTTGTTCCGCGACGCTGGCACCCTCGGTTACACTCAGGAAAATGGGCAGGTTCGTGACCGGGTTCATGATCGCAAACAAAGCACCGAAAAAGGTTACAGCAAATGTGGTGTCCACGGCGGGCATCCTGATAATCAGATATATACTGCCCCGCACGGTGACCGAATTTCGGCACTAGCGAAAGAGGCAATACAAACAAAAGGCTTGAGGGTACAATGGGAAAATTCCTAGTCATCTTGCTTGTGCTCAGCACAGCGGTCGCAGGGGGCACGATCTATTACTTGCAAATCTATGGCTACTACTTCGAGGTGGTCGCGACCCCGGGCAAAGACGTCAAGCTGATGCCTAAAGATGGCACCGCACCTGTTGCCATTGCGTACACTGATTTTGAAGCAATCGACGCCGATAGCTCCCCCATCCGGTATCGGGGTTGTTTTAAAACAAATCTGAACCTTGAGGACCTCAAGCAGGAATATTCGGCATCTGCCAAGGTGGAGCCCCGCACGGCGCCGGATTGGTTCACCTGTTTCGATGCGCAAAAGATCGGCGCAGCGCTGGAAGAGGGGCGCGCTATAGCCTTTTTGAGTGCTAAGAATGTTGGGTTTGGCGTCGATCGGGTGGTTGCGATCACCGATCAAGGGGATGGATACATCTGGCATGAATTCAATGACTGTGGCGAAAAAGCGTATGACGGGACCGTGGTGGGAGAAGAATGCCCGCAACGGCCTGAAAACTGATCGGAGTTGAGAGAAACCAATGACCGGCGCTGTGATCATTCCTGACTTCCTGACTGCGACGTTGGGATTTGCCGTCTATCTAGTAGGGGCAGAGATAAACGCGCGCGTTCCGGTGTTGCGTCGGTTCAACATACCCGAACCTGTCACTGGGGGATTGCTGGCCTCGATTGTTGTATTGATCCTGTATCTGGTTGCCAATATTGAACTCGCCTTTGCGATGGAGACCCGCGATTTTCTACTGGTTCTGTTTTTTGCAGGCATCGGTTTGAATGCGCGCCTGTCCGACTTGATATCAGGCGGTAAGCCCTTGCTACTGCTTCTTGTCTTAACCCTTGTAACTATTCTTGCGCAAAATGTGATTGGGGCGGCTGGTGCCTTTATGTTTGGCTATCCATGGCAATCAGGGGTCCTGTTCGGCTCTGCGTCCCTGATTGGTGGGCATGGCACAGCAATCGCGTGGGCTCCGGATGTGGCAACCGCGACAGGGTTGACCGGCGCGACAGAGCTGGGCGTTGCTGTTGCGACCTTGGGTTTGGTTCTCGCCGCTCTTGTCGGTGGGCCAGTGGCAAAATTCCTTGTTGAAAAGCACAATCTCAGCCCCAGCAGACCCGGCGAAGATCACACCGTTGGCTTGCCCGATACAGGACCTGCTGACAGTAGACACATTGATCACCTAACGGTGATGCGCGTGCTCCTCCATTTGAACCTCGCCATCATTTCCGGATATTTCTTATCCGAAGCAATTGCGGCCGCAGGGCTCAAATTGCCCCTGTTCGTGCCCTGTCTGATCATGGGCATCGTGATTGCCAACCTGCGGTCTGCCATTTGGCCAGAGGCACACCCCGTATCCCGCACGCCCGCGCTTGCGATGATCTCGGAATTCGCGCTGGGGGCGTTTCTGGCGATGTCATTGATGAGCCTGCAATTGTGGACCATCGCCGAGCTGGGCGCGGTGATTGCGGTGATCATGCTGGCACAGACCACCTTTACCGTGGCGTTTGTGTTGTTTGTTCTGTTTCCCATCATGGGGGGCGGATACCGTGCTGCTGTTCTGGCCGCTGGCTTTGGCGGCTTTGCGTTGGGGGCGACCCCAACCGCAATCGCGAATATGACCGCGGTAACCAAGCGATATGGCCCGTCGCCTATTGCCTTTATTGTGCTCCCCCTTGTATCCGCTTTCTTCGTGGATATCGCTAATGCCATCGTCATTCAGGCGATCGTGAACTTCTAAGGACCGACCATGCCCGACCTGCTGATCGAACTGTTTTCCGAAGAAATCCCCGCGCGGATGCAAACCCGTGCTGGTGAGGATTTGAAGAAGCGGGTGACTGATGGTCTGGTCAACGCGGGTCTGACATATTCTGGCGCTGCGGCGCTGACCACGCCTCGTCGTTTGACCCTGACCATCCAAAGTTTATTGGCTGAATCCCCCACCATTCGCGAAGAGCGCAAAGGCCCCAAGGTCGGCGCGCCTGACAAAGCGATCGAAGGCTTCTTGCGCGGTGCGGGTCTGACCCGCGATCAGTTGGAAGAGCGTGAGACCCCCAAAGGCGCGGTCTATTTCGCGATGATCGAAAAAGCCGGACGCCCCGCTGCTGAGATCATCGCCGAAGTGTTGGAAGACACAATCCGGAATTTCCCATGGCCCAAATCCATGCGCTGGGGCAGTGGCAGTTTGCGCTGGGTGCGCCCGTTGCACTCGATTCTTTGCGTTCTAAATGACGAGGCCGGTGCGGAAATCGTGCCGCTGGACGTAGATGGCATTGCCTCGGGCGACACGACCGAAGGCCACCGATTCATGGCCCCGGGGCGGTTTAACGTGACCTCGTTCGAGGATTACGAAACCAAACTTAAACGCGCCTTTGTGGTCTTGTCGCCCTCTGAGCGAGCTGAGCATATCTGGAACGACGCCACAAATCAGGCCTTTGCCGCCGGGTTGGAAGTGGTTGAGGATAAGGGCCTGTTGGCCGAGGTTGCCGGTTTGGTTGAATGGCCGGTTGTGTTGATCGGATCCATTGACGACGATTTCCTCGAACTGCCGGCCGAGGTACTGCAAACCTCGATGAAAGAGCATCAGAAGTTCTTTTCGGTGAAGAACCCCAAAACGGGTCGCATCGAAAAGTTCATCACCGTGGCCAACCGCGAAACCGCTGACAACGGCGCGACCATTCTGGCAGGTAACCAAAAGGTTCTGTCGGCACGTCTGGCGGATGCCAAGTTCTTCTGGGAAAACGATCTGCGCACGGCCAAATCCGGCATGAGTGCTTGGACCGATGCCTTGGGCAACGTCACATTCCACAACAAGCTGGGCACGCAGGCCGAGCGGATTGAGCGTATCGCTGCGCTGGCCCGTGAACTGGCCCCAGTGACCGGTGCAAATGCGGATCAGGCCGAAAAAGCCGCGCGTCTGGCCAAGGCCGACCTGAGCTCGGAAATGGTCTATGAATTCCCCGAACTGCAGGGTCTGATGGGCCGCTATTACATTGAGGCAGCGGGCGAAAACGCTGCCGTCGCTGCCGTCGCGCAAGATCACTATTCCCCTCTTGGCCCATCGGACGATGTTCCTACTGCGCCCCTGTCAGTTGCTGTGGCATTGGCCGACAAGCTGGATACACTGACTGGGTTTTGGGCGATTGACGAAAAGCCCACCGGTTCGAAAGACCCATTTGCCCTGCGCCGTGCTGCGCTTGGTGTTATTCGTTTGATTCTGCAAAATGACCTGCGCCTGAACGGTGAAGTAGTCTCTTTGGCGCATTCAAACAGAGTGCGGTCAAATATCGATTTGGGACTGACACCGATTGAAGATGTTCATAACCTATTGTCGTTTATCCATGACCGTCTCAAGGTTTTCCTCCGTGATGAAGGCGTCCGTCATGACATTATCGACGCCTGTATTGCAATGGACGGCAATGACGACCTGAACCTATTGGCTAAACGTGCTCGGGCACTCAATGCTGTGCTCAGCACCGAAGATGGTCAAAACCTCGTTCAAGGCTTCAAGCGCGCCAATAACATCCTGACCCAAGCCGAAGACAAGGATGGTGTCGAATACTCCTATGGCGCGGACCTGAAATTTGCTGAAACCGACAGCGAAAAGGCTCTGTTTGCCGCATTGGCTGAGGCCGAGACACAGATCGCACCTGCGCTTAAGGCCGAGGACTTCCCCGCTGCTATGACCGCGATGGCGGGTTTGCGCGGTCCGATTGATGCGTTTTTCGATGATGTGCAGGTGAACAGCGACAATCAGGTGCTGCGCCGCAATCGTCTGAACCTGCTGAGTCAGATCAGAACCATTTGTTCCAGCGTGGCTGATTTGACCCGTATCGAAGGCTAAGCCAGCGTAGCGCGCTTACCCGGCGTTGCCTCGCATCTTTCCGCCAACGTAAGGCTGCGTTAAAAAACGTGCCTTACAACACCCTTGCGCCACGCTGAATCCCTCTTATGCTGCGGGGAACTCAAAAGGTGCCGCAGTGCAGAATAATCCAGATACCACCCTCATCACGCCTGACGCTCCGGTGGCAGCAACCACCCATGGTGGCCGGGCCAAATGCCTGCAACGACTGGTGCGATTGGATCTTCCGGTGCCACGTACCGTGGCCTTGTCTTTTGATGCGGTGCATCAGATCGCCGAAGGGCAGCTGCCTGATATTGACGCCATTTTGGGCGAATTTAACCCGACATCCTTGCTGTGTGTAAGGCCCAGTTCCGAAGACCCCGATTGGGGCGGACCGGGGGCTGTTCTGAACATCGGCATGAACGATGCCCGGTATGTAGATCTCTGCGATACGTTGGGGCCAACGGCTGCAGCTGCGTTGTATCTGCGATTTGTCCAAACCTACGCGGTGCATGTTGCGCGTTTGGACCCGGATGTCTTTGACGATGTTGTCGAAGAAGGCCCGCAGGGCCTGTCTGAGATGTTGCACGCCTATGAAACCGAAACCGACGAAGTGTTCCCGCAAGAACCGGGCGAACAATTGGGCGCGGTTTTGCGCACGATGGCGCGCGCGTGGGAGGGGACATCGGCCCGCCTGTTGCGTCAGGCAAAAGGCGCACCCGCAGATGCGGGGCTGGGTCTGGTCGTTCAGGAAATGATCCCCGGCCTTGGGCTGGGCGAAAGCGGATCTGGCGTATTGCAACTGGCGAATTCGACAACGGGACTTCCGCAAATTACGGGTCGGTACCTTAGCCAGTCGCAGGGCCGTGATGCATTGGGGGCAGGGGCTCCGTCCTTATATCTGGGGTGTGATCCACGTGGCCCATCCCTTGAAGAAAAAGCACCCGGTGCGTTTGATGATTTGAAAACGCATGCAGCTCTGATGCGCGAGAAATTGCGCGAAGAGATGCAAGTGGAATTTGTTATCGAAAACGGAAGTGTCCATATTCTGGACGGCGTTCGGGTGCAGAGATCGTCGCGTGCCGCTGTGCGTATCGCCGTGCGTCTGGCGCAGGATGGCATTATTCCAGAACAGGAAGCGGTGATGCGGGTTGATCCGCATACATTAAACGAATTGCTGCACAGGCAAGTTGATCCAGAAGCAGAACGTGATGTTCTGACGACTGGGATCGCCGCAAGCCCGGGCGCGGCTACCGGGAAGATCGTGTTCACATCCGCAGAAGCTCAGGCAAGTGCGGCGCGGTCTGAACCCTGTATCTTGATCCGTCGAGAAACCTCGCCCGAAGATATCCGTGGCATGCATGCCGCTGTCGCCGTCTTGACCGAAAAGGGCGGCATCACGAGCCATGCGGCTGTGATTGGCCGTGGGATGGGGTTGCCGTGTATTGTTGGAGCGTCTGGTTTGCGGTTCCAAACCAAGAAAAAAGCACTGATGGCCCCGGATGGGCGCATTTTCAAAACCGGTGATGTTCTCACCATCGACGGCACATCAGGGCAGGTTCTTGTAGGCGAGCCCGCCATGCTGGAAGCCGCTCTGGATGATAGTTTTCAAACACTCATGGGATGGGCGGACAAGGAACGTGACATCGGCATTCGCGCAAATGCGGACACCCCTGCCGATGCACAGACCGCGCGTAACTTTGATGCTCAGGGGATTGGCCTGTGCCGGACTGAGCACATGTTCTTTGAGCCTGGGCGCTTGACGGTAATGCGCGAGATGATCTTTGCTGAAACGTCGTCGGGGCGTGCGGCGGCACTGGAACGATTGTTGCCGATGCAACGGGATGATTTCACACAGCTTTTCCGGATCATGCAGGGCAAGCCAGTCTGCATACGTTTGTTTGATCCGCCTTTGCATGAATTCCTGCCCGCAACCCGCACCGGACAACGCGAATTGGCCGAAGCGTTGGATCTGCAAGTTAGTGATGTGACGCGACGTGTCGAGGCGATGTCAGAATACAACCCGATGTTGGGTCTGCGCGGCGTACGTTTGGGTGTCACGGTGCCCGAAATTTATGACATGCAGGCGCGTGCAATTTTTGAGGCAACGCTAGAGGCCAGCAAACATGGCGCGGCGGTCGTGCCCGAGGTGATGATCCCGCTGGTCAGCGCCAAGCGTGAGGTCGAGCTTGTGAAGGCGCGTATCGACACTGTTGCTGCGGCGGTTGCATCCGAAATGGGAACAGACTTTGACTACCGCTTAGGTGTCATGATGGAGACGCCGCGCGCATGTTTGCGGGCTGACGAGATTTCTCCCAATACAGCGTTTCTAAGCTTTGGAACAAATGACCTAACGCAGATGACCTATGGCCTGTCGCGTGATGATGCAGGCCGGTTCATGTCGGCGTATGTGCAACAAGGCGTTTTCACCGAAGACCCGTTCCATGTATTGGATACCGAAGGTGTGGGGGAATTGCTGAAACTGGGCGCAGAACGCGGTCGTGCAGCACAGCCCGATGTGACTCTTTCGATTTGTGGCGAACACGGTGGCAACCCCGAATCAATCGCGTTTTGCCGCGATGCTGGGTTTGATTATGTGTCCTGTTCGCCCTTCCGAGTCCCTGTTGCGCGTTTGGCCGCAGCCCAGTTGGCCATAGCTCATAAATTGGGGGGCGATCCCTAAATAACCGCAATATATAGTAGTTTTTAGACTTTTTCTGGCGTTTGACCGACGAGAGATTTCCCCAACTACTACCTTGCTTTTTCGACAAAACTGGACCTTCGCGGCGCTCTGATGTAATGCGCTTCGAGCGTTGGCTTAATTTTGCCTTTGCGGAACGAGTGTTGTGGGAAGTATTGAAATGAAATGGTTGCTTAAAATTGCTGTGCTTTCGGCAGCGATGATGGTTCCTCAGGTTTCTGTTGCGGACAAAGGTCTGGTGACTCTTCTGGAGAACGAACAGTCTTCTTTGAATACTTTACCGGGTGCGCGGTTTCGCGAGTATCTCAAAGCGATCCGACCCAAAGCGCCCGCATCAAACACTGTGCTAAAACCGGTTGACGTGACTTATACCCGGGCCTGGATAGACCAACGTGCAGCCCCTGATGGGAATGCAGATTGGCAATGCCTGTCCGAAGCTTTGTATTTTGAAGCTCGCGGTGAAACCGTCAAAGGCCAATTCGCCGTTGCAGAAGTCATCATGAACCGTGTCAAAAGCAGCCGGTTCCCTGATTCTGTTTGTGGGGTGATCCGTCAGGGAACGGGGCGCAAATACCAATGCCAATTCACTTATACCTGTGATGGCCGCAAAGAAGTGATTGCTGAAAAACGCGCGTTTGAACGTGTCTCAAAGGTCGCCCGCGCCACGATGGATGGGGTGACGCAATCTTTGACAAACGGTGCTACGCATTATCACACAACCGCAGTTCGTCCCAGTTGGGCTAAAGTGTATAAACGCACCGCAAAAATTGGTGTTCACCTGTTCTACCGTCATAACTATCGCACCGCGAGCAACTAAGCGGGCGGTGCTAACGTAGGTCAGCCGATTCAGATCTGCGGGGACCGGAAGAACGACGCATTCGACCTCTGGTGTGGCGCATGTGAGGCTGCTATAGGCCCGCGCACTGCGTAGTTTGCGCACATTGTTTCCCGAGCCCCGGAGGGCATCACCATGAGCTCAGAGATCCGTCTCGCTTTTGCGCATCCATCCGAACGATCCGAGGCTACCGCTCCGCGCGGGCCTCTCGATCGGATTTCCCTACGCGACTACATTGTCGAGGTTGAGATTGGCGCGTTCCAAGCAGAACGTGGAACAACACAGCGGATCTGCTTTAATGTCGTGGTCGAGGTCACACCGCTAACCGGTCCGATTGATGATGATGTGGATCGAATCCTGTCCTATGACCGCGTCACCGAAGCGATTGCGCACGAGCTTTCCGAAGAACGGCTGAACCTGCTGGAAACTCTGGCCGAACGCGTGGCGGAGCGGATTTTGCTTGAGCCTCAGGCCGTAAGAGCCTTTGTTCGGATTGAAAAGCTGGATCGTGGATCTGGTGCTTTGGGTGTGGAAATCGTGCGTTCAGGCGAAGTTGCACATGAGATCACCGAAGATGAAGGTCCCCATCCGCGCCTTGTTTATTTGTCCAATGATGCGATTGCGCATGAAAATCTCGGTGGCTGGATCGATCAGTTGCAAGCGCGAGAACGTCCGTTGATCTTGTGTGTCGGGGCTGCGGATTTGACGGCCCCTCAGACAGGGCACACGATGACCCAACGCCGGATTGACCTTCTGGCGATTGAGCAAAATGCATGGAAACTGGCATCGCGCGACCCTCGATGCGTTGTCGTCTCAACACGGACCGAATTGGACTGGGCGATGAAGAACGGTCAGATTTGCGTTTGGGCTCCGTCCAAAATCGTTTTGGATGCGGTCGATGGCCCTTCTGCGGCGCCCTCGGAGGCTGTGCCGTTGGCGGCATGGTTTGCGGCCACATTTGAAGCCGACGAGATGTTGGTGATTGATGCGGAGCTGCCTGAAAACCCGGGTGTTCCTCTGCGTCGGGTTCCACTGGATCAGGCTCAGTTGTGATCGAATATTACCGTCCGTTGGTGCAACAGGGGACAGCGCGACCGGATTCTGCAGTTCCTTTGGTGGGGACCAAACTTTGGTTTCGCGACGTCGAGGTGCTTACTCGAAATACGCCCGCTTGCGTTGTGCCTGTTCGTGAGGTGCCTGCAGATCAACTGGCGCGTCTTTGTTCTGCCCGCGCTCCACTTGCAGGATTAGATCTGGCACAGCCTCAGATCATGGGGATACTAAATACGACCCCTGACAGTTTCTCAGATGGTGGCCTGCACAACAGTGTTGAGGCCGCCTGTACTGGGGCTGCTGATATGACGCGGTCAGGCGCAAGTATTCTGGATATTGGCGGGGAATCGACCCGCCCGGGTGCTGCGTTTGTGCCCGCCGAGGAAGAGATCGCGCGCACTGCCCCAATTATCAAGGCCATTCGCGCCAACTCTGATGTTGTGATCTCAGTGGATACGCGTAAGGCATCGGTGGCGCAGGCTGCTTTGGAAGCGGGGGCGTCGCTGGTGAATGATGTCTCCGGGTTTACCTTTGATTCAGAGCTGGCTCCTGTTTGTGCAGCAGCGAACGTTCCTGTGTGTGTAATGCATGCCCAAGGGGATCCGGCTACGATGCAGGATGAACCTGCTTATGACAATGTCCTGCTCGATGTGTACGATTTTCTTGAAGGGCAGATTCAGGTACTTGAACGACGCGGCATGTCACGCTCTCACATACTGGTGGATCCGGGCATCGGGTTTGGGAAGACGCTGACCCACAATTTAACCTTGCTGCAAAACCTGAGCTTGTTTCACGGGCTAGGCGCTCCGATATTGCTGGGTGTCTCACGCAAGGGTTTCATAGGAAAGCTTGGTCAAGAACCTCGCGCTGACCAACGCGCACCGGGGTCGATTGCAGTTGGGCTTGCCGGGCTGAGCCAAGGCGTGCAGGTTCTGCGGGTTCATGATGTGGCAGAGACGATGCAGGCTATTCGATTGTGGCAGGCCGTACGCTGATCGTAAAACGCTAGGTGTCTGATTGGGTAAAAAGCCGCTTGAACGCGCCATATTGACTGAGCGCGACACCGAGCAAAATCAGGACCAGAGCCCAAAGCAATGACGGGGGCAGGGGTTCGTTCAGAACCAACCACCCAAAGAGGACAGACCACAGTGGTACCTGATAATTGGTCAAGCTCATGAATGTTGGGCCGGCACTGCGCACCACCATGACACGCAGCAAAAATGCGCCTGCCGTCGGCACCAGCCCTAGCAGGGCGAGTGCTAGAAATGTACGCGAATCCACGGCGGGGGGCGGGCCTTCGACAAGAAGGGCACAGATCAAGGCGATGGGCGTTCCAATCGCCAAAGTGATTGCGGTCAAGCCGGTTGAGTCCACGGTAGGGAGCTTGCGTAACAAAACGCTGGATATGGCATAACACCCTGCAGCCCCCAGAACAGCCAAGCGGCCAAAGGTTTCATTTGCTGAAGCAGAGCTTTCAAATGCCTGCCCGCCGATCAGAATGACGACTCCGGCGAACCCAATGACAAATCCTGCAACCTTGCGCCAACTGAGCTGCTCGCCGGGAACCATGAAATGGGCAAGCGGCAGCACCATCAGGGCAACAGACGCCATGGACACCCCAGTGAAGCCACTGGTGACGAATTGCTGACCCCAACTGATCAACAAAAAGGGGAGGGCAGTGCTGAGCACGCCGATAACAAGCGTCAGGCCTACGGTTGCAGGGGTGGGGCGTTCTGCAAACAGGGCCCCACCACGAACTTGCCAGATCAGCCCAACCAATGCAGTCGCAAATACAACGCGCGCTGTCGCCAGCCAAAAAGGTGTGATCCCTTCAAGGGCGATTTCAATGACCAGAAACGTCGCCCCCCAGATCACCCCAAGGGCAACGACCATAATCCAATCTCGGCGGGAAATTTCGGGGGGTTGTATCATAGCGCGACTTGACCCCGGACCAAAGCCGGGGTCAAGCGCGGAAACCTATGACTGGTCTATCTTAGGCATTAAGTGCAGGCGTCGCGGACCATCTTTTGGAATTCAGCCAACATGACCTCTCCGCCCAACCCTTCGGCCAAGGCGGCGACTGAATAATCCGGGGACCGCAGAGAACGCTGCATCTTTTCGCACACCCAAACATCTTCGGTCTGGAAATCCCCTGTTTCGAGGGCGGGCTGCGTCCAGTTCTTGGATTCGATCAGACCGCTTTCGGGATCGTATCCCGGTGTCCCTTTGAGCGGCTCTTTGTAGCTCCACCAACTTTTGGGGGACCATGTGCGCGAACGCATGATCATCGTGTCACCATCTATTGGTTCGATTATTGAGACAGTCAGCGACCAAGGCGACGGCACGATCAACGTGGTTGGAAACATCATGTAAACACCCCCATAACCAGGATCTTTGGCCCCCTTAAACGTGGGCATTCCACCTCCTTTTGCCTGTTTCTCAACAAACACCGGGATGCGGTTTTTGATGCCGTCGCGTTCTGTCGAATACCAGACCATATGTTCGCCGTGCTGGTCCCAGACATTCAGCCCCGTTTTGGGTCCGCCCAGCGTGTTCTCGTGCAGGTAGGCCAGGTGATACCCATCAATCGCGTTCTCAAAAAAGACTTTCCAGTTGCATTTGATCCGATAGACGAACTCTTCGCTGCGCTCCAATTTCTCTGAGGTGATGTCGTGAGGAAAGGGTGCAGCATCAAGCGGAGAGATCCACTCATCAAAATTGGCGTTTGGGTTTGGGTTGGCAAAGACCATACCCTTCCAACGGCCAATAGCCGCGTTGTGCAGATTCAGAGACTTGCGGTCCAGATCAGGGAAGCATTCAGACCGGTCAGGCACTCCACGCAGGCGACCGTCTAGGCCGAAGGTCCAGCGGTGATACGGGCAAACTAGCGTTTTACCAGCGTTGCCTTTGCCTTCGAGCAGCTCAGTACCCCTGTGGCGGCAGATATTTTTGAAGGCGCTTAGATTGCCGTCAACGTCTTGAACAACCGCAATGGGCTGCACGCCGATACGTGCGGTGACAAAATCCCCTGCCTGGCCAAAATCGCTGTCAAAAGCCACAAGTTGCCACGTGTTAGCGAAGAGGGTTTCCTGTTCACGTTGGAACCATTCGGCCGAATAATATGCCTCTTTGGGCAAAATTTGCGCTGGCATGGGTATCCTTTCCTAGCTTGGCCTTCAATTAACGATCAAATGTGACAAATTAAAGGATGGCTGGGAATTTAAGATAATAAGGGGATACGACAAAAAAAGGCCCCCGGTCGAAACCGAGGGCCAAAAGCTGTCAACTTGTGAGTGCTTAGTTCTTTTCTTTGTCGACCATCTTACCGGCCGAGATCCAAGGCATCATGCCGCGCAGTTTGGCACCTGTTTCTTCGATCATGTGCTCATCGTTGGCACGACGAGACGCTTTGATGGTTGGCTGACCAACCGCATTTTCCAGCATGAAGTCACGAACGAATTTACCCTGCTGAATGTCGTTCAGAACTTCTTTCATCGCTTTCTTGGTCTGCTCGTAAGGCAGGATGCGTGGGCCGGTTACGTACTGACCAAACTCAGCGGTGTTCGAGATGGAGTAGTCCATGTTGGCGATGCCGCCTTCATAGATCAGGTCAACGATGAGTTTCACTTCGTGCAGGCATTCGAAATAGGCCATTTCTGGTGCGTAACCAGCTTCGACCAGAGTTTCGAAACCACAACGGATCAGTTCAACCAAACCACCACACAGAACAGCTTGTTCGCCGAACAAGTCGGTTTCGCACTCTTCACGGAAGTTGGTTTCAATGATGCCGGAACGACCGCCGCCGATTGCGGAACAGTAGGACAGGCCGATTTCCAGTGCTTTGCCGGTTGCATCGTTGTCTACTGCAACAAGGCATGGCACGCCGCCGCCTTTGGTGTATTCGCCGCGTACGGTGTGACCGGGGCCCTTAGGCGCCATCATGATCACGTCAACGCCTTCTTTGGGCTCGATCAGGCCAAAGTGTACGTTCAGGCCGTGGGCAAATGCGATGGCTGCACCGGGCTTGATGTTGTCGTGTACGTATTTCTTGTACGTTTCTGCCTGCAATTCGTCGGGCATGGTGAACATGATGACGTCACACCAAGCTGCGGCTTCGGCGATGCCCATTACCTGCAGGCCTTCGCCTTCGGCTTTCTTGGCAGACGCAGATCCTTCGCGCAGAGCGACGACAAGGTTCTTAGCGCCTGAGTCACGCAGGTTCAACGCGTGCGCGTGACCTTGCGAACCGTAGCCCAGGATGGCCACTTTTTTGTCTTTGATCAGGTTAATATCGCAATCGCGATCATAATAAACGCGCATGTCAGCCGTCCTTTTTCGAATTGAATTGCAGAGGTTGTACCCCTGCCATCGTTGATTGACGAGGGCATGCGGCTTGATTATTTGTCGTTGGTGAGAAGAATAATTCGCCTAAACTTAGGTTCGTGTAAATTTCATGCTTGATGACATTGATCGACGCATTCTACGGCACTATCAGGCCGATCCCAGCCTGAGCACGTCCGAACTGGCGGAACGCTGTCGGATCACGTCTGGGGTTTGCTGGCGTCGGATAGAAAAGATGCAGTCCACTGGGGTGATCCTTGCACAAGAGGCGGTGATAGACTGGGGGGCGATGGGTTATGCGGTCGAGGTGTCCTTGAGGGTGACGTTAGACAAGACACAGGCGCGTGCCTTTGATGAATTTACGGCTGCTGCGCGGCTTGTACCCGAAGTGATCGAAATCCAAACATTTCTGGGTCGTGTCGATGTGCGCCTTTCCGTGATCGCACGGGATATGCGCCATTATCAGGAAATTTATCGCGACCGTATTCTGACTTTGCCTCACATCGCAGACATCGAAGCCTTGATGCACATAGCGCGCGTCAAAAGCAGCGAGGGATTGCCCGTATGATCGATTTGGATGATCTAGACCGGAAGTTGCTGTTCGCTTTGGCGAAAGACGCCACACAAAGCGCCGGAGCATTAGGGCGGCGGTTTGGGCTTTCGCAGCCTGCAACGTGGAGACGGATCAAACGTTTACAGGATGCAGGGATCATCAAGGGGCACCGTCTGCGGCTGAATGCCGAGGCTCTGGGCTTTGGCGTGACTGTTTTTCTGGGCGTTAAATTGGCTCGCAAAGGGCATATTAGCCTTGATGATTTCGAACGAGCGGTGAGTGCGATCCCAGAGGTGCAGACGGTGGAGCATGTTTTGGGTCTGTATGATTACCGGCTCCGGGTGGTGGCACGGGATTTGCCTGACTTTGAACGCGTTTTGCGCCGTCGCATCATGACCTTACCGGGGGCCGGCGATGTCGAAGCGAACGTTTTGCTCAGCGAAGAGCGTCTGCCCGGACCTTTGGGCGTCTCACTGGGGGACTAAAGTTTCCGATGTGTGTCGCAAATGAGCAGTGCAAGTCTCAGAACGATCCGAGTAGGCTTTGCGTGAACCCTGATCCCTCGTTAGATCAAGAGGGAAATTTTTGGAGAGAACGTGATGGCCGCTTTGCTCGATACCGTTGACCCTGAAGGTCTAGAAGAATTCTCGGTGGTGTTCACCGACCGCTCACTGAACCATATGTCCGCTGCGTTTCAGCAGGTGATGCGCGATATTTCGGGGATGTTGCGTGAGGTGTATAACGCCCATGCTGTTGCTGTGATCCCGGGCGGTGGCACCTACGGGATGGAGGCGGTCGCCCGGCAGTTCGCGCGTGGTGCAGACGTATTAGTGGTGCGCAACGGGTGGTTTTCCTATCGTTGGAGCCAAATCTTTGAAGTTGGCGGATTGGCGGCGTCCTCAACCGTGATGAAGGCGCGTCAGTCTGGCAATGTGGATGCATCCCCTTTTGCACCCGCGCCAATTGACGAAGTTGTTGCGGCGATCCGCGAAAACAAACCTGATGTAGTCTTTGCCCCTCATGTGGAAACGGCTGCAGGGGTGATTTTGCCAGATGACTATGTGACCGCCATGGCTGCAGCCGCGCACGAAGTTGGCGCGCTGATGGTTTTGGATTGCATCGCATCGGGTTGTGCTTGGGTTGATATGCAGGCGACGGGCGTTGACGTGTTGATTTCGGCCCCGCAAAAAGGCTGGAGTGCCTCACCCTGTGCCGGTCTGGTGATGATGTCCGAACGTGCTGAGGCGCGTTTGGAAGAAACGACCTCAGACAGTTTTGCCATCGACCTGAAAAAATGGCGCCAAATCATGCAAGCCTTCGAAGGTGGCGGGCATGCCTATCATGCCACCATGCCGACTGACGCGCTGCGCGATTTCCGCGATACCATGTTGGAAACAAAAGACTACGGTTTTGACAAGCTGCGCGAGGCACAGTGGGCTTTGGGCAATGGCGTGCGTGTTATGCTGGCTGAAAAGGGGATCACATCGGTTGCAGCAGACGGATTTGGCGCACCGGGTGTCGTGGTGAGCTATACATCGGACCCGGAGGTTCAAAATGGTAAGAAGTTTGCGGCTCTGGGAATGCAGATCGCGGCGGGTGTGCCGTTACAGTGTGATGAGCCTGTGGGATTCAGCACCTTCCGGCTGGGCCTGTTTGGTCTCGACAAGCTGTATGATGTAGATGGCACAATCGCGCGTTTGCGTCGTGTCTTGGATCAGGTTCTCTGATCATGCTTTTGGTCGGGGCGGAAATTACTGTCCGCCCCAAGGCCATACCGTAAACTTAGGCCAATAACGATGAGGCTAAGCGCTAACCAGCTGCCGCCCCAAAGCAGAGTTGAACCGCCAAATTCCTCGGCGAGCATGCGTGCATCAGATTGCAGAAATGACCGTCGGATGGTGTCGTCGAAAATATCGTATGGTACATAGATCATACTGGCGAGGCCGATCACACGTAGGAACAAGTCGTTGAGATCACGCGGTAGATACTTTGCCGACGCCACCATGCCTGCTCCAGTTATCAACCCGAACCCAAGTGCAAACCCGTCGCGGACATACAAGCCAGTCGCCGCGAGAATGAGCGCGCCCAGTCCGGCGAAAACCACCCGGTCCAAATGAGTTCGAACCGCGACGATCAGCAAGGTGGCCCCAATCAGCAGCGAACCTAAATACCCTGCACTCAAAGTAATAAACCGACTACCGCCACGCCCAATGACTGCGCCACCTTCCTGTGGCACAATGGTCAGGCGTTCCACAGTGCCACCCGTAAACAATAGGGCGGCAGCGTGTGAGAGCTCATGTAAAAAAACGATCAATATTTTTAACGGCAAAACCACTGGGGTTTGCCATAGCGCGAACAACAGCGCAGTCAGCGCAAGTAGTTGCCAGTGTCCGCGGATAAGGCCATGCATGCTCAGCGCACGCCCAATCCCATTTGCATCAATGTCTTGCGAACAGGAGCCATCGAATAGAGCGCATTCAAACCTGCGGCACGCATATCGCGCAGTGGACGCGCCTCAACCATCGAAGCTCGGTTCAATAGGTCGATCCCTTTGACGCGCAGTTCGATGTCACGGATGCGGGCTTTGTGATAGGTATCCAGCATCTCTTGATCGCCCAGACCCTCGGCGCGAGCGGTGGCCAGATCCAGTAAGCAGCGCAAATCACCAAGCGACATGTTTAACCCTTGGGCACCGATCGGGGGGACCACATGCGCGGCTTCAGCCATTAAGGCGATACGTTCCCCTGACAAACGATCCGCGGATTGGCTGATGATGGGCCAGATGGTGCGGCGCGACGCGAGCTTTAGCGGGCCGAACAATCCGCAAGATCTTTCGGTCATTGCAGCCTCAAATTCAGCCGGATCAAGCTTGGACAGCTCAACCGCTTTGGGACCGCGTTCCATCCAGACAATGGCGGATGACGGCGACCCTTGCCAATCGGGCAGGGGGACCAGCGTAAAGGGGCCACCGGATCGGTGGATTTCGGTCGATACGTTTTGATGGGCGATGGGATGGGTGACTGCAAAAGCCAATGCCTTTTGACCATACCGGGTGGTGTGGACGTTGATCCCGGCCGCATCGCGCATTGGGGAGCTTCGCCCGTCGGCTGCAAGTACCAGTTTGCACCGAACACGTGTGCCATCGCTTAACCCGACACGCGCCTCGGCCTGACGTGTAAAGAGTGTGCTTGTGCCGGTTCCGGGTCGAAAATCGACGTTGGGAAGGTCAGCCAAGCACGCTACTATTTCACGCCTTAGCAGCCAGTTTGGCAAGTTCCATCCAAAGGGTAGATCTGACAGATCAGCCGCGTTGAAATCACGCACGATCCGCGGTTCTGGCAATTCGCCCCCCGCGTCCACAATGCGCATGATCTGCAACGGCGCGGCATGATCACTCAGTCGCGCCCACAAGCCGCACTGTTCCAACAGCATTTGTGCCGGTTGCAGAAATGCAGTGGTGCGCATGTCCGACCCTTCGACGTCCCGTTCAGTCACGGGCGGCGTCGGATCAACACAAATCACGTCAAACCCAGCTGCACCAAACGCAGCTGCCGCAGTCAATCCGGCGATACCTCCGCCGGAGATCAGGATGTCGCAAGACTCGGTCATGAGCTTTCCCTTCATTCTGGGCTGCAATCTAGGCCGATACGGACACCAAGGCCAAGCGGCATCCTGTCCTGCTTTATTTTCCGCGTGAAATCAGAATGAGGATCAAGAACATGACGGGGACAAACAGGACCGCCGGCAAATAAAATCCGGGTAACCCGAACAGCAAAGTGGAACATCCCCACATGCAAACAACTGCGGCAATTGCGAAAAACCAGATATCCGCGCCACCTTCGGCCATTTCTTTGGCCATCCAGCCAAACAGTGGAATAGCAAAGACCAAACGGTTCAGTAGCGGTGGGCGGGTGGGGAAATCTGTGGCAGCCATTGGAGCCTCTTGGTTGAGAAGTATAAGCTGCAGGTAGGTGTAAAAAGATGCATTGATCAGGTGTATTTTCGTCGCAGGTCGTGATCAGGACAGCTGCGCCAGAAACCGGGTTAAATCATCTGTGTGATGTTCGATATGGTCGGCCTCGTGTGGATCTGGAGCGACGTGAACGGTCCGCATTCCCATATCGTGGGGGGCCGCCAGATTGCGGGGGTCGTCTTCGAACATAGCAGCTGTTGTCGGGGTGACGTCTGCCTTGGCGAAAACCATTTCAAAGGCCCTTTTCTCGGGCTTGGGATGATAGTCGGCATGTTCGACGCCATAGACCGCATCAAACAAACCGCTCAAACCACGGGCAGAGAGAACACGTTCGGCATAGGGTGCAGAGCCGTTGGTATAAACGATGCGTTGGCCGGGCAGGGCGCGGATGTGCGCTGCCAATGCAGCGTCGGGCTCCATGTGGCTCATGTCAACTGCATGCACAGCATCGAGGTAAGGAACCGGATCGAGATCATGTTCACGCATCAGGCCGGCCAGGGTTGTCCCGTATTCACGCCAGTAGTGCGATCTTAGGTGATCGGCCTCTACTTGTGACACACCCAAGGTGGTCATCACATAAGCCGTCATCTTGACCTCGATCTGATCGAACAGGCGCATGTGCGGCGGATACAGGGTATTGTCCAAATCGAATACCCAGTGAGAAACATGAGAGAAAGCATCTTTGACCATCCCCGTGATCTAGGCCAAAGCTGTGTTTGGATCAATGGCAAGGCTTGATTGAAGTCATCGCACAGGGATAGACAGGTTCGAATAGGGAGCGCAGATCAAATGAGCCAGAGCCGACATCCGCAGAAAGATGCTTATCACCTGATCCTCGATGCGATTGACGTTGGGGTCTATAAACCGGGGGATCGGCTTGTTGAAAGTGATCTGGCCGAGCGCTTTGGTGTGTCTCGAACTCCGATCCGTGAAGCGCTACAACGTCTTGAAACACAGTCGTTGTTGGAACGAGACGGGCGATCCCTTATCGTGGCGTCGCTTACGCATAACCAGATGTCCGAGTTGTATGCGGTACGACGGGCGCTCGAAGGGTTGGCAGCGCGCCTTGCTGCGCGCCATGCTACCGAAGAAGAGATCAAGGTTCTGTACGATATGGTCGAAAGAGATGATGCCTTGATCGATGATCCCAAAGCTTTGAGTCGTGCAAATCGTCGGTTTCATGAACAGATCCATTTGGCATCACACAACCGATATCTTGTACAACAATTGGATCTTGTTCATCGAACCATGGCGTTGATGGCGACGACCTCTTTGGCTGCCGAAGGGCGTGGCGAAATCGCACAGAGTGAACACAAAGGCATCGTGCAGGCGATCGAAGCGCGGGATGAAGAAGGCGCAGAGGCGGCGTTGCAAGAACACATATCGATTGCCTTTATGACGCGGCTTAAACTGGATGCTGGCGAACGCGAACGAAAATAGCGCCGCTCGCGGCTAAATAGGGTCGGTGACCTCTTCGACGGCCTGACCATGTTGGGTTTTATCCCAAAAGAACGGATCACTCACCAATTCGTAAAGAGCCTTGTAAGCCGCGAGCACACCTAATGGGAAATAGAATACCATTGAGGGCACCCACCCCACGAGGAAGTGTCGCTTGGACGAAGTGACTGCGGCAATCCCGACCGCAAGCGCCAGTAACTCGGTTGCGACGAATACCCCAACTGAAAATGTCATAAAGGATGCGGGCAACGCAGCCTGTACGGGATGGGGCAAGCCAAACAAGATCAACCAAAAAGACCAAAGGACCGGAGCCAGCAGGAACTGACCTAGTGTGCCAAGAAAGAATGCCTGCAGCCCGAAAAAACGACGGGCCCCTAGATCGACCCAGAGCTTGGACGGGGACCGCATGTGCACCAGATAGGTGACCATGAACCCTTTCAACCAACGTGACCGTTGCTTTACCCAAGGCCAAGTGCGGAAATTGGCTTCTTCGAATGTGACGGTATCGATCAGTTCCGTCCGATATCCAGCCCGGCACAACCGAACCCCAAGATCCGCATCTTCAGTTACATTGTGTGCATCCCATCCACCGAGTTCCTCAAGAACTTTGCGTTTGAAAAACAAGGTTGTACCGCCAAGAGGGACCACAAGTTTCATCCGTGCAATACCCGGTAGAATAACGCGGAACCAGCTGGAATATTCGATTGTAAAGCACCTGGCACGCCAACTGCTGCGCGGGTTGTAATAGTCCAAAATACCTTGCAAACAGACAACATCGTCGGGTGCGTTATTAAATCGTTCGACGACATGCTGTATCTGGTCAGGCATTGGGGCATCTTCGGCATCCCAAACACCGATAATGTCACCTTTGCAGAAATCCAGCGCGTAGTTCATCGCCCTTGGTTTGGTTGTTAAGCCCGTATGTTCAGGCACCCGAATTACGCGAATCCAACTGGGTAGCTCGGTGCGCGCCACTGTTTCACTTGTGATGTGGTCTTTTTCCTCTAACACCAGCACAACATCCAGCAATGCCTTAGGGTAGGTGAGGCGACCCAAGCGGGTGATCAATGCCGAAGCGATTTCTCGTTCTTTGTAGAGTGGAACCATGACCGATACTTTTGGCAGGCGAAATCCAATGCCTTTGGAAGAGAGGCCAGTATCCGGTTGGCTGGATGCGCGAAATTTGGACTGCAGGTAAACCACAAAAGAGATAAGTTTGAGGGTCGAAAATAGAAGCAGTGTAGCAACAGCCACAAGGAAGAGCGTCGTCAGAACTAAGGTGGGCATCAAATAGGTCGCAGCAGCCAAGCATATACTTGCGACAATGGCTGGTATGCGGGTTTCTGATTGCCAGGTTCGGCAACTATAAACTCGGTCGACACGCTCTTCAGCGGCAGCGGCGAGTGACTTTTTATATTGAGCGGCAAGGGCCGCAACGATCTGTTCTTCGTCAGCTAAAACAGGAAGTGCAATCACCCCAGCGGTTTGCAGTGTGTTTTTTGAGAGATGAAAATGGTCAGGTCTGGACGTAGCAATCAAAAGGATCGGCCCAAGACGCATCCAGGGAACAACGCGGTGTTCGAGCCAAAATTCAGCAGGCATGACATCGCATAATTCTCTTGTGGGTGGTGTTTCCTCTAGATCGGCCAATTGAACGCCAAATTGAAGCGATAACATTTCAAGGATGTCATGTTTGCTGGCCCACCCTTCAGCCACGATAATCTCACCAATCGGAGCCTTGAGCCGCAACTGTAAATGAAGCGCCTTGACGAGCTGCTGCTGGGTGATGATGCCATTGCCAACAAGATGCCGCCCAAGGCGTTTGTGGGTTTGGTCAAGCGCCAGCGCAGGTGTAGAAGAAACAAGCCTGAGATGCTGTTCGCTCATAAAAAAACCCTAACGGAAGAAAGTTTCCGTTAGGGTTGCGCGAGTTATGTTAACACAGGGTTAACGTGCGTTGGGAACTGCAGTTCAAGCCGTTGCCTTTTGCACATCCATTGCTTCAGCAAACCGTTCGAACAGGTAAAAACTGTCTTGCGGACCAGGGCTGGCCTCGGGGTGGTGCTGCACTGAATAAACGGGCCGGTCGGCCATGCGGATGCCGCAGTTTGATCCGTCAAACAGAGATCGGTGCGTTTCTAGAACGCCATCGGGCAGAGATTGCGCATCAACAGCAAAGCCGTGATTCATCGACGTGATCTCAACCTTTCCAGTGTCCATATCTTTGACTGGGTGGTTGGCGCCGTGATGGCCGTGGTTCATTTTGACTGTCTTAGCACCCAGCGCCAAAGCGAGCATTTGGTGCCCCAAGCAGATCCCAAAAACAGGCAGTTGGGTCGTATCCAGGATCTCTTTGATCATAGGAACAGCATATTCGCCAGTAGCTGCCGGATCGCCGGGGCCATTGGACAGGAAAACACCATCGGGATCATGCGCCAGCACTTCGGCAGCGGTCGAGGTCGCGGGTAAAACCGTCACATCGCAGCCGGCCGAGGCCAGGCACCGCAGGATATTGCGCTTGGCACCATAGTCGAGAGCAACGACTTTGTGCTTTGGAGCTTCTTGCCGGGTATAGCCGTCGGGCCAAGCCCACCGCATTTCGTCCCAACGATAGCTTTGGGCGCAAGTGACGTCTTTGGCCAGATCCATGCCTTCTAGACCTGCGAATTCACGTGCGGCAGCAACCAATGCTTCAACATCAAAGTTGCCTTCGGGGTCGTGAACCAATGCCACGTGCGGGGCACCTTGCTGACGAATGGCCCGGGTCAGGCGACGTGTGTCGATCCCGCCGATGGCGATGCGCCCACGGGCGGCTAGCCAACTCTGAAGATCTTGGGTCGAGCGCCAGTTCGATGGCGTTGTCGGATCCCACTTAACAACCATGCCGGCTGCTACCGGATCACCAGTTTCGTCATCTTCAGGTGTTACGCCGACGTTGCCGATATGAGGGAAGGTGAATGTCACAACTTGACCCGCATACGAGGGGTCTGTCATGATTTCTTGATAGCCAGTCATGGCGGTGTTGAAACAGAGTTCTGCAACCGTCTGGCCTGTCGCACCAAAACCGGTTCCGTAGAAAACTGTTCCGTCAGCCAGCGCCAGACAGGCAGTGGGTTTGGGCGAGGCAGATAGGGCCATGACGCGACTCTCCTGTAGGGTAAATCGAGGGATACCTAAGGGGCTTAGGCCGTTGGGTCAAGGGCGTAGAAAAATGCCCGGGTTCAATAATTTCAATAACTTAGCCATATTCGTATGCTGTTGTGTCGCGGTTTTTCTTTGGGTATGTTCGGGGTCTTGTGTTTCCATGGGGATGGACAATTAGGATGGATATGCGCACTCGGGTCGGTAACGCCCTGAAACAAGCGATGAAAGACAAAGCGGTTGATCGCTTGTCAACTTTGCGGCTGATAAATGCAGCTATCAAAGACAAAGATATCGCGGCACGCGGGGCTAGCAGTGAAGAGGCCCAATGCTGTGGCGATGCAGAAGTCCTTGCGATACTTGGAAAAATGACCAAGCAACGGCAGGAAAGTGCCCGCACCTATGAAGAGGGTGGGCGATTGGATCTGGCAGAACGTGAGCTGCAGGAAATCAATGTCATCGAAGAATTTCTGCCAAAGCAACTGAGTGACAAAGAGGTCTCAGAAGCGATTCTTGCTGCGATTACGTCGACCAGTGCTGAGTCGATCCGCGACATGGGCAAGGTCATGGGAGAGCTCAAAGGGCGATTCACCGGCCAGATGGATTTTGGCAAGGTAGGGCCCATGGTCAAGGATCAGCTCTGCGCGGCCTCACCGGGGCAATGTTAGATTGATCCAGATAAAAATCAGCAAATTGTGACCAAAGGCTTCGCGATTGCGGAGCCTTTGTTTTTGGAAAAATCTGCGTTTTGCGCTTAGAGCGTATTACGGATCAGCGACGCAGTTTGCGAACGAGTTCGGGATAGAGCGCTTTTCGTTCATCTTCTGCAAGGAACGCCCCAATCTCTACTTCGCGCCCACCCCCACTGAGGGTGATGTAGAATGGGACGGGGCCACTTTTTTCATACATTTCAGCGCGTGCCCAATATTGGTTGCATTCCCATTCCTGGGTTTGCCCATTTGGGTTGGTCCGCACCAAATGAGCGTTGTCGCGGGAAAGAGTGAGCACCTCAAGTATTCTGCGCTGCCGGTAGTTATGCTCCAGTGCATACCAGGTGCCAGCTACCATTAAGAGAACAAAAGGCAGTAGGCCCCACAAAACAGCGGACCCCAGCAAACCCAACATTGGGATAATGGCGAGGGTGAACAAGGATAGGATCAATGCAGCTGCGCCGCGCGGGGGCAGCGAATTATGGGGCCACAGTTTCAATTCCTGCACGTCTGTGGCGTCAGGTGCGCGCTCGGAATGCGCTGTAGGGGATATGGACCAAGTATAAGGCATGTTGCAGCAGCCAAGACCTAACACGATGGCGGAAACTGTCGAGAGGAAAACAGGCCTAAGTTACATGACCCAGTCGTGCCCAAGACAACGCGTCATCCAAACGATCATCACCCCAAAACACCTCGTCGCGCACGACAAAACTGGGGGCGCCAAATACGCCGGATCTAACGGCCCGATCGGTTTCATCAGCCAGTTCTTTCACAATCGCGTCTGATCGGGACCGGATCAGCGCCTCAGCCGGGTCCTGACCAGATCGATGCAGGGCCTCGGACAGATTGGGTTCGCTCCCCGCAGGTAATCCGTCAATGAACCAGATACGATAGCTTTCTCGCGTAAAGGGAATGCCCCAATCTTCTTTCAGCCCTAGAAGCGCAACTTGATTTACAAGCTGGAGATCGGGAATGGGGTATGGCGCAGGAACGCGGGCTGTTATTCCGTATTTCGCAGACCGACGTTCAATGTCGCGCCACATATAGGCGGATTTTTCAGGTTTGCCTGCAAACGGAATATTCTTTTGATCGATCATGACGCTTCGCACGTTGAAAGGTCGCCAGCGCACCGTCACATCATTAGCGCGCGCCCAATCCGGCAATCGCATAACGGTAAGGTAGCTGTAGGTGCTACCGATCGAGTACCAGAAGTCGATTTCAGGCATACGAACACTCCGAGATCCATTGTGTTTGCGAGACTGTAACGCATTTTTTCAATATTCGGAAATTGTCTGAATTGGGGAACTCTAGATCGCTTTTCTGGATCCGCATTTTAGTGAACAGGGCACCATACTTTTGCCCTGTTCACTAAACAGGAGGAAATGCGTTAATTGATGAGGTATTTTGATGCCCTTGTAATTGCGGCCTCTGTGATTGCGAGATCTTCGTCCGTCAATGCGAGACACGGATAGGTCTTGGCTGCTGATTTGAAGATACCGAGTTGGTGCAAAGCGGCGTGATACCGGTTTGTCGCTGTGGTGTCGGCATTCAGCACATCTCGGTAATTGCGCACTGGGTGTGGGGTAAACACAACTTCGAACAGGCTGGGTTCGCCAACGATTTGATAGGGAAGGCCAACGGCGTCCAGTGCCGTCCGCGTCATATCCATAATACTGTTCCCGAATAGATTTAGTTTTTCATAGGTTCCGGGGCGCCGCAGGATTTCGAGGGTTTTCAATCCTGCGACAGCGGCAACCGGATTGCCCGCAAGGGTGCCCATTTGCATCAGCCATTTGTCGCGACCGACGATCTGGGCATCGAAATGGGCCATAATGTCGGCACGCCCGACGACAGCCCCCAAAGGAAAGCCGCCGCCAATCACCTTTCCCAAGGCGCATAGATCAGGCGTGACACCGTAATGGGCCTGAGCCCCACCATAGGCAAAGCGAAAGCCAGTCACCACTTCGTCAAAGATCAGGATAATTCCGTGTTTGTCCGCTTCATCCCGCAACAATTGCAGAAAACCGGGCAGGGGCGGAACGATACGTTGCAACGGTTCTACGATAATGGCTGCAATATCGGCCCCATATTCTGCAAGAATGGATTTGACGTAGTCAAAGTCATTGAAAGGCGCGATTACCATTTCAGATGCGACGCTGTCGGGAATACCGGCGCTGTCTGGAATTGGTTGTGGGAAATTGGCTTGTTGCGTTGGCGCAAGGCTCATCTGAGCTTCGGCGCTCATGCCGTGATAGCCGCCTTCAAACTTCAGGATTTTGGAACGCCCGGTAAAGGCGCGTGCCAACCGTAGCGCGTACATGTTTGCCTCGCCTCCCGAAGCGACAAAACGCAGTTTCTCGCCGCACGGCATAGCATTGCAAATCTCTTCAGCCAGTTCGACACCTGCACTGTTATTGGCAAAGAATGTCATGCCTTTGGGGATCTGCTCAAAGATGGCTTCTTGAACTTCTTCGTTGCCGTGACCAAGCAACATGGGACCCGAACCAATCAGGTAATCGACGAATTCGTTGCCATCTTCGTCCCAGACTCGGGCAGCTTTGCCGTGGCTGATAAAGATTGAAGGATCAAAATTCCCCAACCCTCCGGCTGGTAAAACCTCCTTGGCACGTGCGGCCCATTCCGCTTGGGGTGATGTCTTTTTCATAGGTCCGTCCGGTATCAAGTCAGATTGGCAAGGCAGATCAAGAAATGGGGCACCCATTTTCCCTGGTCCAGCATCCAACGCCATTTGAAAACCCTAGCGTTACCCTCTGCAAGCAACCAGAATGATACACCTTCACGAACTCACAATGTCGTGCGTGGTTTGCCCACACAGTTAAAAGACAAAAAAACACCTGCCATAGAGATCTACGACAGGTGTTTTGTCTTTTTGCAGATATCCAGAAACCAGTCTGGATATCCATTTTTTAGTAGCTCAGCGCTTAGTGCGCGTGGCCTTTGTCCCATTCTTCCTGCTTGGGCAGGATTTCAAAGGTATGCTCTGGTGGAGGCGACGAAAGTGTCCACTCCAGCGTATCTGCATATTCATTCCAGTAATTATTTTCGGTCACTTTAGCACCGCGGAGCAGAGCGTAAATGATGATACCAAAGAACAGCAGGAACGACGCAAACGAGATGAACGCACCCCATGAGGAGATGTAGTTCCAGTATGCAAACGCTTCTGGGTAGTCGATGTAACGACGTGGCATACCCTGACGACCCAAGAAGTGCTGTGGGAAGAATGTCAGGTTCGCACCGATGAAGAACATCCAGAAGTGGATGTGACCCCAGAATTCGGAATACTGACGACCAGTCATTTTACCAAAGTAGAAGTACACGCCAGCAAAGATTGCGAATACCGCACCCAAAGACATCACGTAGTGGAAGTGGGCCACAACGTAGTACGTGTCGTGATACGCACGGTCAACGCCGGCCTGTGACAGAACCACACCGGTTACACCACCAACGGTGAACAGGAAGAGGAAGCCAAAAGCAAACATCATAGGCGTTTTGAACTCGATCGAACCGCCCCACATAGTTGCGATCCACGAGAACACTTTAACCCCAGTTGGTACCGCAATGACCATGGTGGCCAACATGAAATAAGACTGTTGGTTCAGCGACATCCCGACGGTGTACATGTGGTGCGCCCAAACGACGAAACCCAGAACACCAATCGCGATGATCGCCCAAACCATCGGCAGGTAACCGAAGACTGGTTTGCGGGCAAAGGTCGCGATGACGTGGCTAATGATACCAAAACCGGGCAGGATCACGATGTACACTTCAGGGTGACCAAAGAACCAAAGGATGTGCTGATACAGAATTGGATCGCCACCACCGGCAGGATCAAAGAAGGTGAAGCCAAAGTTACGATCCATCAGCAACATGGTGATCGCGCCCGCCAGAACTGGCAAAGACAGCAGGATCAGCCACGAGGTGACAAAGATCGACCATGAGAACAACGGCACCTTGAACAGGGTCATGCCAGGGGCACGCATGTTCAGGAAGGTTGTGATCATGTTGATCGCACCCAGAATGGACGAGGCACCCGAGACGTGAACGGCGAAGATCGCCAGATCCATCGACATGCCGCCTTCGGTGGTGGACAGCGGCGGGTACAGAACCCAACCAACGCCTGAACCGAGCTGATCGTTGCCGCCCGGGGCCAGCATCGAAGCCACACCCAAGGACGTACCAGCGACATATAGCCAGAACGACAGGTTGTTCATGCGTGGGAACGCCATGTCCGGTGCACCGATCTGCAGCGGCATGAAGTAGTTGCCAAAGCCGCCGAACAGCGCGGGAATGACCACGAAGAACATCATCAGAACGCCGTGATAAGTGATCATCACGTTCCAAAGGTGGCCGTTCGGGGTACAGACATCACCGCTCGAGAATAGGCGGAAGCCTTCGAGGCACATGTATTGAACGCCGGGCTCCATGAGCTCCAGTCGCATGAAAACGGTCAGCGTTACCGAGATCAGACCGACCAGAGCCGAAACGACCAGGTACAGAATCCCGATATCTTTGTGGTTTGTCGACATGAACCACCGGGTAAAGAAACTCCGGTTGTCCTCATGCTCGTGACCATGAATGGCTGCGTCTGCCATTTGGTGCCTCCTGTTGCAAATGAACGCGTAGACGGGATTCCCGACGCGCGTGGATTAATGCTGGTTTTAGAATGCAGGGGGGCCGCCTTCAATGGCGGAGTTTGATCTGGATCAAGAATAATTGTCGCGGGGGCACGCTTGAGCACTGATATGGGGTCGTGCAGGGTGCATTTTCAAGATGATTTGCAACAAAAAAGGACCCATGATGTCGTTCTCCTATGTCAGCACTGCCCAAGCGCAACAGGATTCGGGACTCAGAATGATCGTGGTGGGAGGTGTGCCAAGCCCTTGGGGAGAGGCCGCCAAAGGGCTGTTTCATGTCAAAAACCTGTCTTGGTACGCAACTCGTTTGGCTTATGACGAACCGGCGCAAGCAAAATGGGCTGGGGTGCAATCCGCTCCTGTGGTTTTCTGGCAGGATGAACCGCCTCTGATAGAGGCTTTGCAAATTTTGGACCTGACCCAACGGATCGCCCCTGATGTCGATCTGGTGCCAGAAGCCGATGCAACAGATATTCGTGCGTTAGTTGCGCGAATGGCTGCTCCGGGTGGTTTGGGGTGGCAGCGCCGTTTGCAGCTGGTGCATGGCGGTATGATGGGGGCCGAGGGCTTTCACCCCAAAGTGTCTCAATATCTCGCTTCAAAATATGGATATTCACCTGAGCGTGGGGAAGGGGCCGGTGCTATGGTGCAGGCGATACTCGGGGAAATGTCGGCGACCCTTGCAGATGGGCGAACCTACTACTTTGGGGATAGATTGACAGCGGCTGATATCTATGCTGCGACGTTCTTGGGATTGTTCAAACCCCTGCCAGAAGACCAATGTGCGATGAAGCCGGCCACGCGCAGTGCCTTTGAGACGTTGGATGAGGCAACGCGCGCAGCGCTTGATCCGGCGCTTATCTCTCATCGGGATCGCATCTACGCCGAAGCTTTGGAGTTGCCGTTGGCCTTATGATCGGCCCATTCCTTGACGCAGGCGCGCTGTACACCCAAAACACGCAAGCCAAGATATTCACCCCTTTCAAAAGGCTAAACCGATGATCGCTTATGATACTGACAACATATTCGCCAAAATCCTGCGTGGAGAGATCCCCGCAACGCGGGTATACGAAGATGATGAAACGCTCGCTTTCATGGATATCATGCCGCGCGCAGATGGGCATTTGTTGGTGATTCCCAAAACACCATGCCGAAACGTTTTGGATGCAACGCCCGAACAGTTGTCAGCTGTGATGAAGACGGTTCAAAAGATGGGAAATGCTGTGATGGCGGCTTTTGCGGCCGACGGGGTCACCATTCAACAGTTTAACGAAGCTGCGGGTGGCCAAGAAGTTTTTCATCTTCATTTCCACGTTTTACCGCGCCACGAAGGTGTCAAAATGCGCGCACCGGGCACCATGGGGGATTTCGATTTGATAGCGAGTCAGGCCGAGAAAATCCGCTCCGCGTTGTAAGATTTTGATCTTATTGAGCTTTAGCTGGTTTCGAATGTTTTCTGTGGATTCGCTGCTGAGATGCGATCAGGCTTAAAAAATTGCCGCCCTGTTCGGGACAGGGCGGCAGAAAATTTTAAAACCCATAGTACATGAAGTCATGGACTGAGGGACTTTTTTGAAAACACCACTCACTCACAGAACGGTATGGGAATTAAATCACGTTTCGGGCATCGCGGCATGACCCATATGGATCATGGGTTACGATATTGTTATGTTTCCTGACTTTCTCAGAGTGGGTCGTAAGGCAATAGACCCCCAGAGGCAGGCGCGGGCGCGAAACGAAGGCAGGGTAATACTCATTCGAGACGATGTGGAAAATAAGGGGCAGGTTTCACGGGACCAAGTCATCACTGCGATTTATGAGACAGTGCTGCGTCCTGAGCTCTACGAGCTCTTCATGTCCGCATGGGAAGACCACATTTCCAATATCCTGAGCGAACCGGACCTAGCGATGCGGTTGGATCGCTGCGATTTGCAGGGCGGGATGGAGATCGACCCAGAACTCCAGGCGCATTTTTCCCGAGCCTATGATATTTTGGAACAGCTTGGGCGCAAAGTTCCCAGATCTGAGTTGAAACAGAGAGTCATCGACAGTGCCGGTTTCACAATTCTATCGAACCCTGATGGCCAGATCGTGGCAGCCGGGCTCGCAGCGCGTGACATCGTGAATGAGACACATTCCTTATCGGACTTAACCGAACACCTGACAGTCAATGGCGTTCGCATGCTAGAAGATCTGTGCGAGAAAGCACGATGCGAACACGACAAGGTCCATTCGCCGATTGTTTTAACGACAGATATTCAACCACGTCACTTGATTGCGCGGATCGCTTTTGACGAAGGTGCGCCCGTGCAGGTGCTTATTGAAGGCTTGGATTATCAGTGGACGGCGGAAGCTGAACAAATGCTGATTACGTCATTTGGTTTATCACGCGCCGAAGTTGATGTGGTTCGTAATCTAATGGCGGGGTACACTTTGCGCCGCATCGCTGAGATTTCTCAGCGGTCCGAGCATACCATCCGAAATCAAACAAAATCCGTTCTGGCCAAGACCGGGGCCCCGGGACAGGCAGATCTAATAAGGCTGGTCGCCTTTTTGATCGACAACGAAGATCGCCCTAACACCGGACACCCTGGCGTGGTCTCTCTGCAAAGCACAATGCTCGAGATGGAAACCGGGTTGAAAATGCAGGTTTTCGAATGTGGCGACCCTAAAGGCTATCCAGTGGTTTACCTCCACGGCATGTTGGACGGTATGGCGCCACTTGAGTATCTGCAAAAGCAGTTCCAAGAGCAGGGACTGCGCGTGATCGCCCCTGTGCGGCCGGGATATGGGCTATCGGACGGGGTCGGAACCCCGGAAGACGCAGTCGAAATGATCGTTCGCCACGTTAATGAGCTTATATCGCGGATGAAACTCGAACGCCCAGTTGTGCTTGGCCATATGGCCGGGGCCTTGCATGGGCATTTCGTCTGCAAAAGGTTGGCCAACCGTGTTGCAGGCATGGTGGCCGTTGCCGCAGGGGGGCCCGTCCTGCGCATGAAACAGATCTCAAAAATGGCGCCGCGTCAGCGTGTTATGACCTATACCGCACGCTTTGCACCGGCATTGTTGCCATTCTTTGTGCGGGCGGGTGTGGCGTTGGTTGACAGTGATGAAATCGGCCAGTTTATGGACTCTCTTTATAGACCTGGATCGCATGAACGGATAGTTGTCGACCATTTGGGTGTCGCGGAGTTGATGCATGCTGGATATCGTTTTGCCGTGCAATCCGGGTCAACAGGGTTTGTATCAGACGGTCACATGATGGTACGAAATTGGGTACCTGAAGTGGACGGGTCAAAGACGACGGTCCTGCATCTGCATGGAGGCCGGGATCCCGTCATTCCAGCTTGTGCAACAGAGCGGTTTACGGCTGACCACGAAAATATGGAATTTCGGTTATTCCCTGAAGCTGGGCAATTTCTCATCTATGAACAGCCCGACGTTGTTCTAGGGGCGATACGTGACTTGATCACCCGCTAGGAGGCAAGAGCCTCAGCGTGCATGTGCCGGCCTTGAGCCTTGCATGTCTTAAGCCGCTAACCGTTGTTTTGTTCGAACACGCGTTCAAAGCTGCGTTTCAAAGCAACATCAACATCGTCCATTGTCACTGGGAGCCCCAGATCGACAAGGCTAGTCACCCCATGTTCGGTGATGCCACAGGGGATTATGCCTGTGAAGTGATCTAAGTTTGGTTCGACATTAATTGAAATGCCGTGAAAACTTACCCATTTGCGCAGCCGGATACCGATGGCCGCGACTTTGTCTTCGGCTTTGGCCCCTGTGGCAGTCAAGGGTTTGTCATCGCGCTGAACCCACACACCGACACGCCCGTCTCGGATTTCCCCAACCACGTTGAACTCGGCTAGCGCTGCGATGACCCAAGTCTCGAGCTGTTTCACAAAACGGCGCACGTCATGCCCGCGTTTGCCCACATCCAGCATGACATACACCACACGTTGTCCGGGACCGTGATAGGTGTATTGCCCACCGCGTTTGCTGGGATAAACCGGAAAGCGATCCGGATCCGTTAGATCTTCGATCTTGGCGGATGTGCCTGCTGTGTAAAGTGGGGGATGTTCGACCAACCAGATACATTCGTCTGCGTCGCCTGCGGCGATATACGCAGCCCGTGATTCCATAAAGGCAACAGCCGTGTCGTAATCGGTCAAACCGTCTGAAGTAATCCATTCCATTGCGGCTGCTTATCTGGTTGGAGGAAAAGGGGGAAGGGGGCTCAGACGCTCTCTTCTAGTACGCGTTGCAAAACTTGTGTGTAGGTTTCGACCCCTTGCGCACCGGTAATCAAGAATTTGCCTTCGAACACCATGGAGGGGACACCCGAAATGCCACGCTCGGTCCAGAATTGTTGTTTCTCTCTTACAGACGCGGCATGGCTGCCTGAGCTTAAGACCTGTTGCGCAGCGTCGCCATCCAGTCCCGCGCTAACGGCGCAGCGGATAAGGACGTCGCTGTCAGATACGTCCTGCTCCTGCGTAAAGTAAGCGCTGAATAGTGCCAGTTTTAAGACGTGCTGACGTCCTTGAAGAGCGGCCCAATCCAGCAGTTGGTGTGCTTGAAACGTATTAACTATACGACTGTCGTCTGAAAAGTTGAAAGCAAATCCCAAATCAGATCCCAATTGCGTGAGTTGCGCCCGAGCTTGCTGGCTTTGCTCCGGAGAGGATCCATATTTCTCTCTGATGTGTTCACCGAGATTTTGTCCTTCAGCGGGCATGTTTGGATTCAACTCAAATGGGTGCCAAAGTAGATTTGCCTGCGCGCCAATATCTGAGAGCGCTTGGTCTAGTTGTTTGAAGCCGACAATGCACCACGGGCAAACCACGTCAGACACGATGTCGATTTGAACCTTGGGGCGGGTGATTTGTTCGGTCATATTTGGGTCCTGTCTCTGAGGAAGGATTAGAGGTTGGCCATAGATAGGGATCGTTGAACAGCTCCACTAGAGTGCTGCAGTGTGAATAGTTAGTGCATGACTGGCCAGGGTTCCATCGGGTCGATGGATCCTGATGCGCGTGGATGGTGCCCTAGATCAAATTAATGTTGGAGCGTAACCCATCATCTCCTGCTGTTTTTCGCGACACAGAGCGCTTCTATCGCAGCTTACGCAGCAATTGGGTCTTTGCCTTTCCCAAGGGTTACCCATCTGCGCACTTTTATTCGGCTATGAACTATGAGGCTTGTCTTGCAGAAGTTTGGAAAAGTGTCTGTTCAAATGTGTCATAAGCACTATTGCTTGCTGATACTTAATAGACTGCCGAGACATCTTTGAATTTGCCCCAACCACCAGGATCTGACGCGGCAAGTTTGTGGCGTCTGATGCCGGGAGGGGGCTTGGCTTAAGTGAACAATGCAATGGGATCGAAGAGTGTGCGGTTTAGCTACCTTGGAAAAGCCTTGCGAACGACTTTTCGCAGCCTCTGAAAGAGGCAAGGGATGTTGCGTTGCCGCTGTCTCCAAATCAGCCCTACCAGCCGTTGAAGCCCTAACCCAAATTGAACTCTGATTGTGTCGCGCCAATGAGTGATGGGACTTCCGCCAAGTGGAATAAGTTTCATATCACCATTTGCTACCAGGCCTTCTAGGCTCGGAAACTTTCCCCTGTGTTTCAGACATCATGTCCGCAATGGGCTGATAGTGACCAAGCGTGCTGAATGTAGGAGTTAACTGTGTTGAAGCCTGATAGAGGGGGCGACTTGTGCGTTGGCGGTCCAACATGCCTAGAGCGCCTGCTGTGACTGGCTTGTGCCTTGGACTGGAAGGGGGCTGCCAGTCGTGTTGGGTTGAATTCATGTGTTGGTACAATGGATGGTACAGCTTGGTAGTGGCTCGCAGAATTGCAACCAATTACAATGACTTGTGGGGAGAAGTGGCAGCCCGTAGGGGAATCGAACCCCTCTTTCCAGGTTGAAAACCTGGCGTCCTAACCGATAGACGAACGGGCCACTCTTGCTGTGTGGCGCTTTTAGGGTTTCGAACTTGCCGGAGCAAGTGCTGATTTCAAGATTTTTGGGAAATTCGAATATTTTTTCAAGACGAGGGGGTAAGGGCAAACGTGAGGATCAGGAAAACTTGCACGCTTCCATCTTCAAATAGACGGAGCCCCCTGTCGGACAGAGTTAAACAATCGGTCTAATTCTTGGGTGTTTATTGTGTGTGCTGGGCCAATGCACACGACTGCGTGCTGTGATCTGTTCGGGGACGTTGAGGTTTCTGCGCGCCGCCCAATGACTTGGACCAAAACGGTTTCACCTGTTGGGGTCAGAACAAACCCTTTGGCCCGCGTTATGCCGAGTTCAGGAGAGGTCAGACCCGTCACAAGCGCTTTTAGGTCAAGAGGGCGAGAGATGGGAAAAACCTTGCTTTTGAACAATGAATCAGAATGACGGCTTTGTTCCGGAGGCATCTCGGGGGACCTGGGGCCAAGGATTATGTCTGAAGAAACACGCCCTTGAATGGCGTGAACAAGCGCTGCTCGCGGCGACACGGTCGCCAGCCAATTCCCAAGGTCATGAGACCAAGACTCTGCCACCAGATCTGTTTTGGTGGCAATAACAAGGTCTGCGTCCTTCAATTGGCGCAGGATTGTGTCGCCAAGGTATGTGTCGTTTGAGAGGTCGCGCACGGTTTCGCTATCGGCAAGAACCACAACACCGTTTGGTTTTAGCCCTTGTATTAACGATAGGCTGGCGGCGATTGCTCCGGGAATGGCCACACCAGACGCTTCGATCACGATATGATCAGGGCGTGGTTGGCGTTGCATCAAGTCCATCAATGCGCCAACAAGGTTGTCCCCGAAAGAGCAACAAATGCAGCCACCAGCGATAGAAATCAGGTCGTCATCCTGAGCTTCTATCAAGTCCTCATCAATTGATAGGGCACCAAACTCATTGACCAAAATGGCCAGTTTCTGTCCGTCAGGGTGGCGCAGAAGATGATTGATCAAAGTGGTTTTGCCAGCACCAAGATACCCGCCAATTGTCGTAACCGGTATCACAGGTCAGCCGCAGCAAAAATGCGCCCACCTTGGACAGTGCCCCAGACGCCGATATCCTTTAGGGTCGTGGGATCGCATGTCGTCGGATCAGCATCCAAAACAGCAAAATCCGCGTGTTTGCCGACCTCGATAGACCCGATTTCCCCATCCAGATGCAATGTATAGGCCGCGCCCAAGGTGACGGCCTGCAACGCCTCTTCCACGCTGATTTTTTCAGCCTCCCCTTGAACACGTCCACTGGCGGTAATGCGGTTCACCGCACACCATGCTGTAAACAGCGGTGCGAGCGGTGTTACAGGTGCATCCGAGTGAATTGTCATCGGCACATCATTATCCAAAGCCGTTCGGCACGCATTCATGCGTTCCGCGCGTTCAGGTCCAACGGTCAGGCGGTAATGCTCGTCCCCCCAATAGAAATGATGGTTGGCAAACAGATTGACGCACATGCCCAGTGACTTCATACGGCGGAACTGAGCCGGATCAGCCAATTGGCAGTGCTGAAGCGTGAAGCGATGATCGGGGCGCGGGTGGGCAGTTAGGGCAGGGCTCAGCATATCGAGCGCAAGGTCGGTGGCTTGATCCCCATTTGTATGTGTATGAACGCAAATGTCTGCCTCTAACGCTCGATGGTAGATCTCAGACAGTTGCTCAGGAGCGATATACCAAAGACCGTTCGGTGCGCCGTTGTGATATCCGGGCCAGCGCAGGCGGGCCGAGAAGCCCTGGATCGACCCATCAGCAATAACTTTGATCCGCCCCAATCGCAGCTGATCCGTTGATTTTTTCTTGTGCTCCAGAGTTATGGAAATCAGCTCTTCTGGTGTGTGTCCCATAAAAAACTTCAACGGTACAACCCGAGCAGGAAACGTCGGTTCCCCTGTGACTCGCAGCATCATTTCAACGGCATTGTCATCCAATCGTGATGCCAGATCCGTCACAGTCGTCGTACCGGTGCGAACGCAAAGCTTGGCAAAATCACGCAAGCCGGGTTCATCTGCATCTGTCGCGGCACGATCTAAGCCAATTATCGGTCCAACCGGCATATAAACTTCGGGTGATTTGAGGACACCAATCGACATTCCATCTGCGCCCAGTTCGATGCCCGGGTGGTTTAGGCCGGTGCGCATCATTCCCGCCAGTTCCAAAGCCTTGGTATTCACGTTCAAAATATGCCCCGAGGCGTGCAATATGCCGATGGGGCGCGTGGCTGAAACCTGATCCAAATCGTGGCGTGTGACCGTAATGTTATCCATATAAATCGGATCGAGCTGAAACCCGGTCAATGGTGCATCAGGATCGGTCAACTCCGCCTCGGCCTGTTTCAGGCGATCAAGCACATCATCCAGAGTTTTCAACCCATCCCAGACTTTGCCATTCGGGTCCATCCGGTCAAAGAAGCCACAATAAACGTGGCGCCAGAGTGTTCCTTCCATTGCATGGGCATGGCCTTCGACAAAGCCGGGCATCAGGGTCATGTCGGCAAATTGGGTGTTAAGTTCGTAGTCACCCCAGCCTTGCAGGTCTGATAAAGCCCCGACGCCCAGAATGCGGCCATCCCGGACTGCGACGTGGGTCGCTTTGGGTGCGCTGGGGTTCATCGTGACAATGGTTCTTGCTTGAAAAATCGTGATGTCTGCCATGGAAAACCTCGTGCGTTGAACCTGATTTGGGCGTGCTCAACAAACGGTAGGGGGCTTTGCAAGATTGGGAAAATGGTTTTTATTGCGCTATAAGGTCGGAAAAATAGTGAAAGGCGATTGGCGATGAATTTCACGTTAAAGCAACTTCGGTACGTAGAAGCGGCAGGGCGACTGGGGTCGATTGCACAAGCTGCGGGCGAAATGTCTATTTCCCAATCTTCCATTACCGCGGCGATTGATGCGCTTGAAACGTCGCTGACCTATGACTTGTTTGTGCGCACACCTGCCAAGGGAATCAGGGCGACTCCTGCGGGGGACGAAGCCCTGCATTTGATCCGGGCCTTTATCCATCAATCGCGCCATTTCGAAACTGAGCTGACGTCGGTTGGTGGAGACACATCCGGACACGTGCGGATCGCATGTTATGCGACTGCGGCTCCGGCATTCTTGCCACCGATTCTTAAGAATATATCGGATTCATTTCCGGGAATGTCGGTGCAGGTGCTGGAGGGGAACCTCGAAACTATTCTGGAGTTTCTCAACGAAGGTAAAGCCGATCTGGTGTTCACCTACACAGAGGGGCTTACAAAAAACCACACTTTTCAACCTCTGTTCGAGGCTCCGCCCTATGCCTTGGTGGGGTTGGATGATCCACTTGCAAAGCAACCATCAGTGACATTTTATGAATTGGTTGATCGACCAATGGTGTTGCTGGACCTGCCTCGCACACGCGATTATTTTACGGGGCTTTTTGAGCGCCGAGGCCTACGCCCAAATATCGCACATACAACGCGATCTGCCGAGATTGCACGGGCTTTGGTGGCAGGCGGATTTGGATATTCAATTCTGAATATTCGACCGCCAGATTACTATGAAGAAAAGGTCGGATATCGCGCATTGCCAATCCAAGGAGCCCCAACGGCGCAGAGTTTTGGCATCGCTACGCTGGCAGGTGCGAGAGAACCTAAGATTGTGCGAGCTTTTATTGCGAATTGCCAAAGGTTGCAGCGAGAAGGGGCCTTTGACACGTTGACTGTCTGGGACACTGAAAACCAGTAACCCTAAAAAACCAAACAAGGTGACATATTAAATCTGTTTTCTGGTGTAACAATGCTGGGCTACGCTTCATGGCAATAACCAAAAGAACATCTGGGAGGATGATCCATGAAGCACTTTATTAAGGGGCTGGTAGCCTCTGCTGCGCTGAGCGCGGTTGTTATTGGAGGTCAGGCCGCGGCCGAAGAACCGGTGCGGGGAGGCACCTTGGTTACGGTAATCGGGACCAATGTACGAAATTTGAATTCTTCCGTACAGTCGGGGATCGCAACAGGATATCCCGGGTCACAACTGTTTGCGTCGCCTCTGCGTTATGACGAAGATTGGACACCTCAGCCTTACTTGGCCGAAAGCTGGGAAGTCAGCGAAGATGGCCTGACTGTGACCCTGAATTTGGTTAAAAATGCCAAGTTTCACGATGGTGTCCCGATCACATCCAAAGATGTGGCGTTTTCAGTCGAAGTGATCAAAGAGAACCATCCGTTCAAATCGATGTTCGCTCCCGTGTCCTCGGTTGATACGCCAGACGACCATACCGCGGTCTTGAACTTGTCTAAACCGCACCCTGCTTTAATGCTGGCGATGTCTGGTCAGCTGATGTCGATCATTCCACAGCACGTGTATGGCGACGTCCCCATCAAAGAAGTAAAAACACATCCGCGAAATAACGAGAACCCTGTGGGATCAGGTCCGTTCAAGCTGGTGGAATACAAATCCGGTGAACACATTATCCTCGAACGTTTCGATGACTTCTTCATTGAGGGGCGCCCGTATCTGGACAAGGTTGTGATGCGCATCATTACGGACCCTGCAGCCAGAGCGATCGCCTATGAAAATGGCGAATTGCACATGGGGGCGTTCGAGTCCTTGCCGCGTATCATCAACCGGCTGAAAAAGGTGGATGGTCTGAGCGTGACTCCAGAAGGGTACGGCGCGATTGGACCGCTTGATTGGCTGGCGATGAACACGCAATCGGGTCCGCTCAAGGATGTTCGTGTCCGCAAAGCGATAGCTTACGCGATTGACAAGAATTTCATCCAAAAAGCCCTGATGCTGGGTACGTCCGAAGATAGCCGGACAGGCATTCACCCTGATAGCCCGTTTTATAGTACCGATGTCGAAGCCTATGATGTCGATCTGGACAAGGCCAACGCCCTGCTGGACGAGGCCGGGTTCCCAATGGACGGGGACAAACGGTTTTCGTTGACCATCGACTTTGGATGGCCGGGTGTGAAGCCGCAGGTTGAATACGTCAAAGCAGCGCTGAAAAAAGTTGGCATTGATGTTTCAGTACGCGCAAGTGCCGATTTCCCCACATGGGCCAAACGCATGGGCCAGATGGATTTCGACATGAGCTGGGATACCGTCTTTAACTGGGGTGATCCTGTTATCGGTGTGCACCGGACATATGTGTCAGATAACATTGGCAAAGGTGTTTGGTCGAATACGCAGGGTTATTCCAACGCACGTGTTGATGAACTGCTTGATATGGCCGCGCGCGAAAATGATCCGGAAAAGCGCAAAGCGATGTATGGTGAGTTCCAGCAGATCATCGCGGATGAACTGCCTGTATATCACACGAACACCCTCCCATATCACACGGTGTATTCCGACAAAGTCGGCAACCCACCTTTGGGCATTTGGGGCACGTCGACGCCAATCGACATGACCTACTTGAAAAAGTGATCTGAACAGCCGTGGCGGCAGATGTCGCCACGGCTTTGTCTTGCAAAGGGCCACGCGTGTGAAATTTCTCCAGACTACGATGATCCGGGTGATGTATGCTGTACTGCTTTTGTTGGCGGTGTTGGTGTTGAATTTCTCGTTAATGCACCTCGCGCCGGGGGATGTGGCTGATACGATTAGCCAATCGATGGGCGGTGCAGATCAAGAAGTGCTTGACCAAATTCGAGCGGACTATGGATTGGACCAACCATTTATCGTTCAATTGGGCCGCTATATTGGTGGCGTTCTGCAAGCCGATTTAGGGTTTTCCTTCTTTTACAATCAGCCTGTAACCAAGCTTATTCTTGAACGGTTGCCAGCCACGTTGTTGTTGGTGATCACGTCGCAGGTCTTGGCCTTGTTCCTGGGGGTCTTGTTGGGGGTCATTTCGGCACGTAAACCCAACGGGATCAGCAGCCACCTTGTTACATTTTTGGCTCTGTTTGGGTATTCCGCGCCGGTCTTCTGGACTGGGATCCTATTGCTAATCGGCTTTTCACTCCAGTTCCAGTGGTTCCCAGTTGCGGGAATGCGGGATGTGACGATCAGCGGGGGATTTTGGGTTCATTTCTGGGATGTAACCCGACACCTTGTACTGCCTACAATCACGCTTTCTTCGATCTTCTTAGCGCTGTATTCCCGTCTGTCACGCGCAACGATGATGGAAGTTCTGGGCTCTGACTATGTACGCACAGCCAAAGCAAAAGGGCTGACAGAGCGTCAGGTGGTTTACAAACACGCGCTCAAAAACTCGCTTTCTCCAGTGATTACACTGGCTGGCTTGCAGCTCTCTGCTGTGGTGTCCGGGGCCGTCTTGGTTGAGACCGTCTTTAGCTGGCCCGGTTTGGGGACGCTGGCGTTCCAGTCGATCATCGCACGGGATACGCCAACTATTCTGGGAATCCTGTTCTTTTCCGCTTTGGTTGTGATCGTTGGCAACCTGTTGACTGATCTGGCCCTGCGGCTGGTTGATCCCCGCATGAGGGAGAGAGCATGACCATGAACAATGACCCCGTGAACACTCCAACCGAGGCCCCCGTTGAACAAGCCCGTTCACCGTTTGCAGAGGCTTGGAGCATGTTCCTGCGCAATCATGCGGCTGTGGCTGCGTTAGGTGTGCTGTTTCTGATCGTGTTGGGTGCGATCATTGGACCTTACCTCTACCCAATCGATCCGTTCGAAATGGTTTGGGCCCCGTTTTCCCCACCGGGTGAAGAGGGATTCTTGTTGGGCACTGATTATTTGGGTCGGGATTTGTTGGCGATGATCATCAACGGCGCGCGGGTGTCCTTGCTGATTGGCCTCGCCGCGGCTGTGGTCTCGGTTGTGATTGGTGTCACGGTTGGCGCGCTCGCCGGGTTTTATCGCGGCTGGGTCGAAGAGGTGTTGATGCGCATCACAGAGTTCTTTCAGGTGCTCCCTACATTGCTTTTCTCGATGGTGATTGTTGCCTTGTTTGGGGCATCTCTCACGATGATTACCTTTGCCATCGGTATTGTAAGCTGGACAGCAGTGGCGCGCATTACACGTTCGGAATTCCTCCGCATCCGCGAGCTGGAATATGTCACGGCCTCGCGCGCCGCAGGGGCCAGCCCGATGAACCTGATGTTTGGGGTCATTCTGCCAAACGCTATGCCGCCAATCATTGTGCAGTCTGCGCTAATGGTCGGATCTGCGATCTTGTTCGAGGCGGGCCTGTCTTTTCTAGGGCTGACAGATCCCAACGTCGTTAGCTGGGGGCAGATCATCGGATCGAACCGGCAATACATTCTGGATGCTGGGTACACCGTAACTATTCCGGGGTTAGCGATATTTGTGACTGTGCTGGCGATCTCGCTGGTCGGTGACGGATTGAACGATGCCCTAAACCCCAAGTTGAGGCAGCGCTAATGGATCCGCTACTGAAAATCGAAAATTTGCGGATCGAATTGCAGACCCGCGCAGGGGTCGCACCGGTTATCGACGATTTGTCCTTTGAGCTGGCAGCAGGCGAAGCGATCAGCTTCGTCGGGGAATCAGGGTGTGGCAAGTCTATGACTGCACTCAGCATCATGGGGTTGTTGCCCGAGGGGATCGGCCGTGTTGCCAGCGGGTCAATTCAATTTGCGGGGGAAGAACTGACAACCGCGAGCCGGCCGAGGTTGCGGGATCTACGCGGTAACGATATTTCGATGATTTTCCAGGAACCGATGACCTCGCTCAATCCGGTTTACACAGTTGGGGAACAAATCGCAGAAGTTCTGCGGGCCCATCAGGGTTTGTCGCGCAGGGCCGCCTGGAACATGGCTATTGAGCTGCTAGATGCCGTGCGTATTCCAAATGCGAAAAGTCGTGTCTCGTCTTATCCGTTTCAGATGTCGGGTGGGCAGCGTCAGCGTGTGATGATTGCCATGGCTTTGGCGTGTAAACCAAAGATCCTGATCGCGGATGAACCGACAACAGCATTGGATGTCACGGTCCAAGCGCAGATTTTTGATCTGCTGCGGGATCTGCGACGGGATACCGGGACAGCGATTATCCTCATAACGCACGATATGGGGGCGGTCGCGGAAATGGCGGACAGGGTCATCGTGATGTACGCCGGTCGAAAGGCTGAAATCGGACCTGTCGAACAAATCATCGAACACCCACGCCATCCCTATACCAAGGGGTTGATTTCTTGCGTCCCGCATATCCACACCCCCTTGACCGAAGAGCGCGAGGAGTTGACGGAAATTCCGGGCATTGTTCCATCGCTCAACGATTTTGGCGCCGATTCATGCCTATTTGCGTCTAGATGCGCTTGGCGAACTCCCGACTGTACCAAGGCACGACCTAAGCCGGTTTCCTTTGAAGGCGGGCAGATTGCCGATTGCTGGCATGCGGAGGCAATTTGATGGCTGATCCATTTTTGCAGGTTGATAACTTGTCCGTTCACTTTGCCCTCAAACGCAAAGGCATGTTTGGCGCAAAGTCAGTGTTGAAAGCTGTCGATGATGTGTCGTTTAGCGTGGGGCGAGGGGAAACTCTTGCGATCGTTGGCGAAAGCGGATCAGGCAAGACAACGGCGGCTCTGGCCGTGGCGCAGCTTGTAAACGCTGCTGGCGGATCGGTTAAACTCGACGGCGAGGATGTTCTGGGTGTTCAGGGCGATGCTTTACGAGCCATGCGCGAACGGGTTCAATTCATTTTCCAGGACCCATATTCCAGCCTAAACCCACGCCGCCGTGCCGAAGATCTGGTGCGGGAACCGCTTGACAGTTTGACGGACAAAACCAAGGCTGAGAAACAGCAGATCGTTGATGAACTGTTTGCAGCCGTGGGACTGCGCAAAGAGCAGCAACGCCTGTTTCCGCATCAGTTTTCTGGTGGGCAACGCCAGCGGATCGGTATTGCACGGGCCTTGGCGACCCGACCCGAAGTCATTATTTGTGATGAACCGGTATCAGCACTGGACGTGGCTGTTCAGGCGCAAATCCTAAACCTCCTGCGGCGTTTGCAAACCGAATTTGGCCTGACGTTCCTGTTCATCAGCCATGATTTGGGCGTTGTGCAACATGTCAGCGACCGCATTGCGGTGATGTATATGGGGCGGGTGGTTGAACTTGCGGATCGCCTTAGCCTGTTTAATTCCCCGCGCCACCCCTACACCAAGGCATTGCTGTCGGCAGTGCCTGCTGTGTCGCGCAAAGATCGGGCAGCGCGTCAGCGCATTTTGATTCCGGGTGATCCGCCCGACCCGGTCAATCTGCCTGCGGGGTGCCGTTTCGCCAGCCGCTGCCCACACGTGATGCCGATCTGCAAAGAGCAAGAGCCCATGATGCAAAACGTTGGAACAGGCCACCTTACTGCATGCCATTTGACAGAGCAGGAAGAGGCCGCAGTGTAATTTCCGGTTGAGTGCACGCCATACAGGCTGTGCGCTCAACCCGTGGATAATCGGATGTGACTTTGGGTTTCCGCAACATCAGGTAGGGCTCTGATCTGATCCAGAATTCCGTCCAACCGTTTCAATGATGATGTGCGGATTTCGACAACAATATCAAAGTTCCCACTCAGCGTATGAATATCCATGACAGCTTCCATCCGTCGCAAAGACGCTTGGGTCACGCGCCCGTCGTCGGCCTTGAGGCGGATCAGGGTGAACGCGCTGACTTGGTGGTCATCTTCTGACGACCCCAATTCGACAGTAAACCGATGAATAACCTTCAAATGCAGTAGCTTGTCGATCCGGTTTTGAACGGTTCCCCGGGAAACACCTAGATCTCTTGCCAGATCGGTGACAGTGGCCCGCGCGTCTTTGGTCAGCCGCAAAAGCAACTTGTGATCCAGCTCATCCATGGTCGACCCTCATGTGATTGATGAATGACTTTTTGTCAGAAATTTCTCGAATTGCAAGAATTTCTGTCGTTCTGATTGGCGCGCGGGTTTTGTTCACTCTTCGCATCAATATGCAAATACGCGCGAAAGAGGGTTCTCCCAATGCAAAACGACAGCATAGACATGTCCCACTCCTCAATTCTCCATTCTGCTGGTTTCAGCGACGCTGAGCTGGATTCTGGCCCGCTTGAGGTGCGCACGCCGGTGGATGGGA